>NZ_JBFBKQ010000002.1:33285-510346 GCF_040686595.1 Arthrobacter sp. NPDC080082
CCCTCGCCGTCGGGGGCCCACCCACCGGCTCCCTCGTCGCGCTCCGCGGACTCGACCCGGGGCGGAGGCCATCTTCATCGCCATAGAATGGACCAATGACCCTCAGCGTTGCGCTTGGCCCCGATACCGAGGCCGGCACCCACACCGGAACGGCGACGTCCACCGACGTCCTGACGGCCCCGGACATCCCCTGGAACCTCGTGATCTGGAACGATCCCGTGAACCTGATGAGCTACGTCAGCTACGTTTTCCGCAGCTACTTCGGCTACTCCGAGGCCAAGGCGACCAAGCTCATGCTGGAGGTCCACAAGAAGGGCCGCTCCATCGTGGCGCACGGCAGCAAGGAACAGGTCGAACAGCACGCGGTGGCCATGCACGGCTACGGCCTCTGGGCCACCGTGGAGAAGGCCAGCGGCGGCCCCGGCAACGGATCGGGCAAGGGCAAGGGAAAACGTGGCTAAGGCATTCAAATACGGCCTCAAGGGCATCACCGGCTACCTCGAACCGGCCGAGCGCGACCTGCTGCGCAGCCTCTTCGACGACGTCATCTCCATGCTGGAGCCGCACGAACGCGCCAATGAGGATCCACTCGCGGCCCTCGTGGGGTTGGACACGGAGGCGCGTGAACCCTCCGACCGCGCCCTGCGCCGGCTGCTGCCCAACGTCTCCAAGAACGACGCCGAGGCCTCCCTGGAGTTCCGCCGGTACACGGAGCGCTCGCTGCGGGAGAGCAAGATCGGCGCCCTGAAGGCCGCCTCGCTGGGCCTCGACAAGGAGGAACTGGTGCTGACCCCCGCCGACGCCCGGCACTGGTCCACCGCGCTCAACGACGTCCGCCTGGTCCTCGCCGAGCGCCTCGACATCCGCGACGACGCCGACGCCGAACACGTGCACCGGATGCAGGACTGGTCCCAGGCCGAAGACGTCGAAAGCTATCTGGCCCTGGTCTACAACTTCACCACCTGGCTGCAGGAATCCCTCATCCAGGCGATGCTGGCGTCCCTCGAGGCCTAGGCCGCCCGGCCCTGTACACCCCCCAGCCAGCGGCGTAGCGTGATCCGCCGTGGACGGACTTTCCCGCGACGAGTTTTCCCTCCCGGAGCGCCTCACCGGGGCCCTGGGCCGCAGTGCCGCTGCCGGCCGGATCGGCGCCGCGCAGGAGGCGATCTACGGGCCGGTCATCGACTGGGCGCGGCGCACCCCGCTGCACAGCGGAACCCTCGGCCACTCGGTCCACCCGATGCTCACCGACGTCACCCTGGGTTGCTGGCTCAGCGCCGCGATCCTGGATATAACCGGCGGTCCTGCCTCCCGGCCTGCGGCCACGGTGCTGACCGCTGCGGGCCTCGCGGCGGCGGTTCCGACGGCGTTTGCCGGTGCCGCGGACTGGTCCGAGACGGAGGGGGAGGAGCACCGGATCGGCGCCGTCCACGCCCTCGGCACCGACGCCGCAACCTTTCTCTTCCTGGGCTCGCTGATCGCCCGGCTGCGCGGCCGGCACGCGGCCGGGGTCCGGCTGGGCCTGGCCGGTAATGCGGTGGCCGCGGCCGCGGGATTCCTCGGCGGCCACCTGGCGTTGAACCGCGGCACCGCCCGCCGTTCCGCCGCCGCCGTGTGATCCATTGCACACGAGTTGCTCGACACAATGTCATGGTCCCGCCCGGGGCGAAGCCCTATTCTCGTAGAACCATGACTTCAGCATCGAGCACGGACCCCGAGACCTCGGCACTGGCCGAACGCCCCATCGGCGTTTTCGACTCCGGCGTCGGCGGCCTCACGGTGGCACGCTCCATCATCGACCAGCTGCCCAACGAGTCCATCCTGTACGTCGGCGACACCGCGCACGGCCCCTACGGCCCGTTGCCGATCGCCGAGGTCCGCGCCAACGCCCTTGGCGTCATGGACGAACTGGTCGACTCCGGGGTCAAGCTCCTGACCATCGCCTGCAACTCCGCCTCCGCCGCCGTGCTCCGCGACGCCCGCGAACGCTACACCGCCCGCTACGGCATCCCCGTCATCGAGGTCATCCAGCCCGCGGTCCGCCGGGCCGTCTCCGCCACCCGCACCGGCCGCGTCGGCGTCATCGGCACCTCCGCTACGGTCGGCTCCCGCGCCTACGAGGACACCTTCGCCGCGGCGCCGGACCTGCAGATCACCTCCGCGGCGTGCCCGGCCTTCGTGCCCTACGTCGAGGCCGGCATCACCACCGGCCCCGAGCTGCTGGCCGTGGCCCGCGAATACCTCGCCCCGCTGATCGCCGCCAAGGTGGACACCGTGGTGCTCGGCTGTACGCACTACCCGCTGCTGACCGGCGTGATCTCCTTCGTCATGGGCGAGGACGTCACGCTCGTCTCCAGCGCCGAGGAAACCGCCAAGGACGTCTACCGGGCCCTGGCCTCCCGCGGGCTGGAACGCGCCGGCAGCACCGCCCCGGAACACAACTTCATCGCCACCGGGGACGCCGCGCAGTTCGAACACCTGGCGCGCCGCTTCCTGGGCCCGGAGGTGCTCAGCGTCCGGCACGTGGACCACGTCGCGGCGCAGTACCCCACCGGCAGCCTGGCCCGCATCACCCCGGAGATGATCGCCGCCGCCCAGGCCGCCGTCGGCCGGCCCCGGATCTCCAACTTCGTCTCCTCCGCCGCGCAGATCTCCCCGCCGCGGACCAGCGGCCTGTGAAGCTCACCATCGTCGGGTGCACCGGCTCGTTCCCCGGCCCCGGCTCGCCGGCGTCGTGCTACCTGCTGACCGCCGACGACGGCGAGCGGCGCTGGAAGGTGGTGCTGGACCTCGGCAGCGGGGCGCTCGGAGCGATCCAGCGTTACACCGACCTCGAGGACATCGACGGCATCTTCCTCACCCACCTCCACCCGGACCACTGCATGGACCTCTGCGGCCTGCACGTGGCGGTGCGCTGGAAGCCGGGCGGTTGGGGCCGCGGGCGGATCCCCGTCTGGGGGCCGGCCGCGACGGCGGACCGGATGGCCACGGCCTACGGGCTGGACCTCGACCCGGGGATGCACGAGGAATTCGACTTCAGCAACTGGGCCGAACGGAGCCCGGTGACGATGGGGCCCTTTACCATCACCCCGTACGCGGTTAACCACCCCGTCGAGGAGGCCTACGCCCTGCGTGTGGAGGTCACCGAGCCGGACAAGGACGGCAACCCGGTGACCCGGGTGCTCAGCTACTCCGGTGACACCGACTCCTGCACCGGGCTTGAGGATGCCGCACGGGACGCGGACCTGTTCCTCTGCGAGGCGGCCTTCGAGGAGGGCCGCGACGACGGCATCAAGGACGTGCACCTGACCGGCAGGCGCGCCGGCGAGGCCGCCGTCGCCGCCGGCGCCCGCCGGCTGCTGCTCACGCACATCCCGGTCTGGACCTCGCACACGACCGTGATGGCGGAGGCGAAGGAGGTCTTCGGACCGCACGTCGCCGTCGCCGTCGCCGGGGTGCACTACACCGTCTGACCGGGCCGCCCGGCTGTCGATAAGCTAGGGGGCATGACTTCCGAAGCTCCCACTGCCCCCGTTCTCCGCGCCGACGGCCGGACCCCGGACCAGCTCCGCCCCATCAGCATCACCCGCGGCTGGTCCAACCAGGCCGAAGGCTCCGCGCTGATCGAATTCGGCAACACCCGGGTGCTGTGCACCGCCTCGCTGACCGAGGGCGTGCCCCGCTGGCTCAAAGGCGAGGGCCGCGGCTGGGTCACCGCCGAGTACGCCATGCTGCCCCGGGCCACGAACACCCGCTCCGCCCGCGAATCCGTCAAGGGCAAGATCGGCGGCCGCACCCACGAGATCTCCCGCCTGATCGGCCGCTCCCTCCGCTCCATCATCGACACCAAGGCCCTGGGCGAGAACACCATCGTGCTGGACTGCGACGTGCTCCAGGCCGACGGCGGTACCCGCACCGCGGCGATCACCGGCGCCTACGTCGCCCTCGCCGAGGCGATCCGCTACGCCCGGGAGAACAAGCTGATCGCCCGCAACGCCGAGCCGCTGACTGACACCATCGCCGCCGTCTCGGTGGGCATCATCGACGGCATTCCGATGCTGGATCTGCCCTACGTCGAGGACGTCCGCGCCGAGACCGACATGAACGTGGTGGTGACCGGCTCCGGCAAGTTCGTCGAGGTCCAGGGCACCGCCGAGGGCGCCCCGTTCGACCGGGACGAGCTGAACAAGCTGCTGGACCTGGCCCTGCTGGGCACCGAACAGCTCGCCGCGATCCAGCGCGAGACCCTGGCCGAGGCCCCGTGAGCGGCGAGGCAGCCGCACCTGTCCTCGTTCTCGCCACCCACAACCAGGGTAAGCTCCGGGAGCTCCGGGAGCTGCTCCGGGGGCAGATCCCGGGCCTGGACGTGGACACGCAGGTGGTGGACGCCGGCGCCGTGGGGGCTCCCGACGTCGTCGAATCCGGCGTGACTTTCGCCGAGAACTCGCTGCTGAAGGCCCGCGCCGTGGCGGAGGCCACCGGGCTGGTGTCGATTGCGGACGACTCCGGCCTGGCCGTGGACGTGCTCGGCGGGGCGCCGGGGATCTTCTCCGCCCGCTGGGCCGGCCGGCACGGCGACGACGCCGCGAACCTCGAACTGCTGCTGAACCAGCTCTCCGACGTCCCGGACGGCTTCCGCGGCGCCGCGTTCGTCTGCGCCGCCGCGCTGGCCGTTCCCGCGTCGGCGGCGGGGGAGGGACGTGAGGTAGTGGAGTACGGCCAGCTGGAGGGCACCCTGCTGCGCGAGCCGCGCGGCGCCGGCGGCTTCGGCTACGATCCGGTGCTGCAGCCGAGCGGGCTGGACCGCAGCTGCGCCGAGCTCAGCCCGGAGGAGAAGAACGCCATCAGCCACCGCGGGCACGCCTTCCGCGCGCTGCTGCCGGCGATCGTGGAGGCACTGGCCGGACGGTAACCGCGTTTAGCACTGCAAAAAAGGATGGCGCCCCACCTCGGTGGGACGCCATCCTTTGTGCGTTGTGACGGTTCAGGCCGCGGCGGGGGTCAGGGCGTCTTGCGCTCTTCTTCGGGCTCGTGTTCCTCGATGAATTCATCGACGACGTCGGTGCCGTACTTCGCGGCCTGGCGCTTGGCGATCATGCCGCGGATGACCTCAATGGCGATCGGCACCACGGAGACCAGGACGATCACGATGAAGATGATGTCCAGGTTGTCGCGGACCCACGGCACGGTGTCGCCCAGCAGGTAGCCCAGCAGCGTCACGCCGCCGCCCCACAGCGCCGCGCCGATGACGTTGTAGAGGAAGAACTTGCGCTTGCTCATCTGCGCGACGCCTACGATCACCGGCACGAAGGTGCGGATAATCGGGACGAAGCGGGCCAGGATCAGGGCTTTGCCGCCGTGCTTCTCGAAGAACGCGTGGGCGCTCTCGACGTTCTCGCGCTTGAAGAGCTTGGAGTCGGGCTTGTTGAAGATCGCGGGGCCGGCCTTGGAGCCGATCAGGTAGCCGGCCTGGTTGCCGATGATCGCGGAGACCACGATCAGGGCGGCGAACGCCCAGATGTTGAACTGGATGGTGCCCGTGGCGACCAGCAGGCCCGCGGTGAACAGCATGGAATCACCCGGCAGGAAGAAACCGACCAGCAGGCCGGTCTCGGCGAAGATGATGCCGCAGACCAGCAGGACGACCCAGGGGGCCAGGGCGGGATCGGCCAGGAAGACTTGGGGGTTGAGCCAATCGGGCAGGAACGAGGCCATGTGCGGCTGGACCGGGCCGGCGCCGCCGAGGGTGGACACGGCGAGGTCGTGCAGGGTATTTGGGTTCACCCTCCAAGCGTACTGGAGAAGGGCCTGCCGGTTCCGGCGGTAAAGTATGGGGCGTGGCTTTGGACTTTACGGCGATCGACTTCGAGACGGCGAACGGGTTCCGGGGCTCCGCATGCTCGGTCGGCCTGAGCAAGGTCCGCAACGGCGTCGTGGTGGAGGAGGCGTCCTGGCTGATGCGTCCTCCCGCCGGCCACGACATCTTCGACCACCACAACGTGCGCATCCACGGCATCCGGCCCGAGCACGTCGCCGGCCGGCCCCGCTTCGGTGAGCTCTTCCCGGAGATCGGCGCATTCATCGGCGAGGACATCCTGGCCGCCCACAACGCGGCCTTCGACCTGGGCGTCATCCGGTCCGGCCTCGAGGTCTCCGGCCTGCCGGGGCCGGCCTACGACTACGTCTGCACCGTGATGCTCTCCCGCCGCTGCTATTCGCTGGTCTCCAACTCCCTGCCCTACGCGGCGGAAGAGGCGGGCGTGCCGCTGGTCAACCACCACGACGCAGCCGAGGATGCCCGTGCCTGCGCCGGGATCCTGATCGATATCGCGGCCCGCAACGGCGCCGCCAGCATCGCCGAACTCTACCTGTCACTGGGGATCACCGTGTCCCGTCAGCCGGCCTTCGACCCGCGGCGCGACCCGCTGTCCAAGGCCAGCCAGTCGGCGCTGGAGGCGCTCGCCGCCGGACAGGGCCCGGCGGTGATCCGCCCGTACCGCGCCGGTTGGCCGGAGGAGGGTGAAAACCCGCCGCCCAACCCGCTGGCCGAACCGGGGCACCCGCTCTTCGGCCAGACGGTGGTCTTCACCGGCGAACTGGCCATCCCTAGGCAGGAGGCCAAGGTGCGCTCGGCCGAGCTGGGCGCAGCGCCGGAGAGCCGGGTGACCGGGCGGACCACGGTCCTGGTGGTGGGCGACGGCTTCGTCGCGGCGGACCTGCGTTCCGGCCGGCTGACGGGCAAGGCCCGGCGCGTGCTGGAGCTGCATCAGCGCGGGCAGCGCATCGAGGTCCTGTCAGAGGGTGAATTCCTGCAGATGGTGGGCGGCCACTCCGCCCCCGCGGCCCGGGCGGTCTGAGGCCGACGGTTTCGGCCGGCTTCACATGACGCAACATTCATTTCGGCCCCGCGCCCGGGGCTTTTAGCTTTAAATGATGAGCAAACTGATCTCTTCACCTGCCCGCCCGGCCTCCCGGGGCCCGGTCAGCTTCGACACTGCTCAGGCCAACCTCGTCACCGTGCCGCCCGCCCGCGGCGGAGTGGATTGGGGCAGGGTCTTCGCCTTCCCCAATCCGGTGAACGAATACTCCGCCCGCATCACGGCGGCGCTCGTGGTGCTGCTGTCCGTGGCGACCCTGCTCACGGGCTCCGGCTGGGGCCTGGCCGTCATCGCCGTCGGCTTCTGGCTGCGGGTGCTCTTCGGGCCGCGGATCTCGCCCTTCGGCATCCTCTCGGTCAAGGTGCTCACGCCGGCGCTTGGCCGGAAGCGGCTGGTCCCTGGGCCGCCCAAGCGCTTCGCCCAGGGCATCGGCGCCGCCCTCTCGACGACGGCGGCCATTCTCTTCGCCACGGGCGTGGCGCCCGCCGCCTGGGTCCTCCTGGGCCTGCTGATCGTGGCGGCCTCGCTCGAGGCGTTGGCCGGCTTCTGCCTGGGCTGCGCCATCTTCGGCCTGCTACAGCGCCGGGGACTCATCCCGGCCGACGTCTGCGAGGCCTGCAACAACGTCTCGTTCAGGCGCCGGTAACCGCCGCCAGCCGCTCGGCCATGCCCTTCACCAGTGCCACGGCCTCCGGTTCCGGGGCTTCCAGTTCCGCCAGCCAGTCCGCCGGGAGGGCCGCCGCTCCGTAGTGGGCGCCCAGGAGGTAACCGGCGAGGGCGGCCGCGCCGGCGGCATCGTCCGCCCGCTCAGCCGCCGCGGTGACGGCCGCCCGGAAGTGGGTCCGGCCCGTCTCCGGGTCGTTGCCGTCGTGCGTGGCGTCCGGCTCCGTCTTCAAAACCGCCGACAGTGCGACGGCGAGGAGGCCCGCGGCGTCCGCGCCGCCGGCGGAGGCGGCATAGATTTCCGGTGCCCGGAGTACCGCGGTGAGCGTTTCCAGCACGCCGGTGTCGGCGTCCTCGCCGCGGGGGAGCGGGGCCCCTGCCAGATGGGTGACCGCCTCGCCGGCGGCCTCCGCCAGGCCCGCGCCCAGGGCCAGGGCCCGGATGGTGAGGCTCAGGACCCCGGCGCTCTGCCGGGCGGAGGGGTGCCCGTGCGTGAGTGCCGCCGCGTCAGCGCTGAGCTTGTAGACGGCAGCGGCGTCCAGGTGGGGCACTAGGCCGAAAGGCGCCGAGCGGAGCAGGGCGCCGCCGCCGCGTGAGTCCGGGTTCAGCGGCCGCTGCACCGTCCCCATCTCGCCGGTGACCAGGGCGGCGACGGAATCCGGGTCGGGGGAGCGGGACTCCCGCGGCAGGCCGTGACCGTCAATCCAACGCGGCGGCTGGAACGGGGCCGCCTCCGGCAGCGACACCCCCTGGGTGCCCAGCCAGCGCAGGTAGGCCAACCAGAGGCAGGCGTTCGCGTCCGCTGCCATCCCCGAATTGGCCCACTCCAGTGCCTCCAGCAGGCCGTCCACCGTATAGAGGGTCATCCGGGTGCGGCCGGAGAGGACGCCGGTTCCGTCCGTTCCGGCGGCGCTGCCGCCGGAGGCGCCCAGCGCGTCACCGAGGGCACCGCCCAGCAGGCAGCCGTGGATGCGGGATTCGTGCGACGGGACCGGGGGCTGCTCGTTCATGGTTTCAAATTTACCGTCCCGGACCCACGGGCCTGACGCGGTTGCCGCGTTTGCCGTGGCCGTCGAACGAGGCCGGTCGTGCGGCCCGGATCCAGCGAACGTCCAGACTTCGCTGGAAGACTGCTGGCGGCACCCGACCCGAAGCGAAGGAAACCCCACGAGATGACACACCCCGCGCCCGATGCCCGGCCCGCCGCCGTTCCGCCCTCCGACCAGGCACCGGCTGCTGTTCAGCCCGCCGTCGGACGGCCCGGGCTGCTGGCCCGGTTGTCCGCCGAGGGCCTGGGGACGCTGCTGGCGGTCGTGATCGGACTCGGCGTCCCGATGTTCGCGGTGCCGCAGTACAACCCGCTTCCGGCCCCGCTGGCCGCCGGCCTGGGCCTTACCGCCGCCATGCTTGCCTTCGGGTACCTCAGTGGCGGCCACTTCAACCCCGCCGTCACGGTGGGCCACATAATTGCCGGCCGGACCCGGCTGGTTGAGGGTGCCGCGTACGTGGCGGCGCAGTTGGTGGGTGCCCTGCTCGGTGCCCTGGCCCTCTTCGGCGTGCTGCGCACGTTGCCCAAGCTCAACGGCACCCAAAGCGCCTTCGACACGGTTGCCGCCGGCTTCGACTCACGCTCGATCATCCAGGCCCCGATGCCCGGCGTCCTCCTGGTGGAGGTGCTCGGCGCGGCCCTGCTGGTGGCGGTCTTCCTCGGCACCAGCGCCGGCCGCAACCCCGCCCGCACCGCTGCGCCCTACGCCGTGGGCTTGAGCTACGCCGGCCTGCTGCAGCTGGGACAAAGCATCGGCAACACCCCCTTCAACCCGGCCCGTGCCACCGCCTCCGCGATCTTTAGCAGCCCGGATGCCCTGGGCCAGCTCTGGCTCTTCTGGGTGGCCCCGCTGGTGGGCGCGGCCGTTGCCGGCCTGGTCTTCCGCGGATTCTCCCAGGCTGCCGTCGTCGCCCCCGACGCCGTGGCCGCCGATTCCACTGCCGTGGCCGGGGACCCAAACATCGTGGACCCGGAGGTTGAGGATCGGCAGGTAGCGGGCGTGGATGCCGCCGATCCGGAAGCCGAGGGTAGCGACGTCGACGTCGTGGAGACCGCACCCACAGCCCCGGCGAAGGCTGCCCCTGCCCTCGCCGACGAGGCCCGCGACTTCTTCGACAAGCGCACCCCGTAAGCGTTCTCACACACCGATACATGGCCTCGACGCCGGGCCTGCGCTTGAGTGTCAGTGCCAGCCGTTAGCGTAGTTATATGCGGTTATTGCACACCTCGGACTGGCATCTGGGCCGGTCGTTCCACGGCGTCGGAATGCTTGAAGCGCAGCGGTCCTTTGTCGACCAGCTGGTCGCCTTCGTCCGCGACGAAAAGGTCGACGTCGTCCTCATCGCGGGCGACGTATACGACCGTGCGCTGCCCGGCGTCGACGTCGTCGGTCTCCTGGACGACGCCCTGGTGCGGCTGACCGACGCCGGCGCCGCGGTGGTGCTGACCAGCGGCAACCACGACTCCGCCATCCGGCTCGGCTTCGCTTCCCGGCTGCTGGAACGCGGCGGCGTGCACCTGCGGACCAGGCTCGACGACCTCGCCACGCCCCTGCTGCTGCCCCTCAACGGCGACGACGCCGGCCCGCAGCTTGCGATCTACGGCATCCCCTGGCTGGAACCCCGGCTGGTCGCCGGCGCCCTCGGCGTGGACACGGCCAGCCACTTCGAGGTCACCCGTGCCGCCACGACCCTGGTCCGCGCCGACCTCGCCGCCCGGTCCGCCGGGCGCACGGTCCACTCCGTTGTGCTGGCCCACACCTTCGCCAGCGGCGGGATCAGCTCCGACAGTGAGCGCGACCTGAGCATCGGCGGCGTCGGTGCGGTGCCGCTGGATCTGTTCGACGGGTTCTCCTACGTGGCACTCGGCCACCTGCACGGCCGGCAGGAACTGTCCCCGGCGGTCCGCTACTCCGGATCGCCCCTGGCCTACTCCTTCTCCGAGGCCCGTCACCGCAAGGGCGGCTGGCTGGTGGACATCACGGCCGATGGTGTGGACAGCGTCACGGAGGTGCACTGGGAAGCCCCGCGAGAACTGGCGGTGCTCCGCGGGACGCTCGAGGAGCTGCTCGCCGACGACGGGCTGGTGTGGGCCGAGGCGGCGTACTGCCAGGTGACGCTGACGGACGCCCAACGCCCCGCCCAGGCCATGGAACGGCTGCGCGCCCGCTTCCCGGATACCCTCGTGCTCGGCTTCGACCCCGAGGGTGCCAAGGACGCGCCCAAGACCAGCTACAGCAGCCGGCTCGCCTCCGCCGTCGACGACCTCTCCGTCTGCTGCGGCTTCCTGGAACACGTCCGCGGCCGGAGCGCGGCCGAGGCCGAGGCGGCCGTCCTTGCCGAGGCACTCGAAGCGGTCCGGCTGGAAGGGGTATCCCGATGAGGATCCACCGCCTGGAAATCTCCGCGTTCGGCCCCTTCGCCGGCACGGAAGAAATCGACTTCGACCGGCTCAGCGCCCATGGTCTGTTCCTGCTCAACGGTGCCACCGGTGCCGGTAAAACCAGCGTCCTCGACGCCATCTGCTTCGCCCTCTACGGCTCCGTTCCCGGGGCCCGGCAGGAGGGCAAGCGGCTCCGAAGCGACCACGCCGAGGCGGGAGCCGAACCGCGGGTCACCTGCGAATTCTCGGCCAAGGGGCGGCACTTCGAGGTCTCCCGCACCCCGGCCTGGAACAAGCCCAGCGCCCGGGGCAAGAACGGCTTCACCGAGCAAAAGGCGAACACCCTGCTCCGGGAGCGGGTGGACGGCACCTGGGTGGAAAAGTCGGGCCGCAACGACGAGGCCGGGGCCGAGATCACGGCCCTCTTGGGCATGGACCGGGACCAGTTCACCCGGGTGGTCATGCTTCCGCAGGGGGACTTCGCCGCGTTCCTGCGGTCCAAGGCCGCGGACCGCCTGGCCCTCCTGCAGAGCCTGTTCGGGACCCAGCGGTTTGAGGCCGTCGAACAGGAGCTCGGCCGGAAGGCGGCAGCCGCCCGGGCCGAGGTAGAGACCCTCAACGGCGAGCTGGCGCTGCTCGTCGCCCGGGCCGGCACCGAAGCCGCCGGGCTGGGGATCGACCCCGACGGCGGTTCGGAAGACGTTTCGCAGGACGACCCCGCCGCGCTGCTGGACTGGTACGGCCGCGAGGCGGAAGCGGCCGGCGCTGCCCGCCGCGCCGCCGCCCGGGACGCCGACGCCGCCGCCGCCGACCTGTCCGCCCGTGCGGAATCTCTCGCGGCCCGGGCCGCCCGCCAGGCCCGCCTCACGGCCGCCCGGCAGCGGCGGGAGCTGGCCGAGGCGGCTGCCCCGGACTTGCGCACCGCCGAAGAGCGGCTTGCCCGGCACCGTAAGGCGGAAGTCCTGGGCGGACACCTCGACACCCTCGACGGCGCCACCGCCGCCGAGGACCGTGCCGGGGAAGCTGCCCAGGCTGCGGCCACCGTCCTGCACGCCGCAGCTGCCACCGATCCCGAACTGGCGGCGCTGCCCGACCTGGCCCCGCACCAGGGCGGGCCCGACCCCGCCGCGCTCCGCTCCGGCGTCACCCGACTGCGCAGCCTCCGGGCCGTCCTGGCCGAACGGATGCCGGACGAAGAACGGCTCGCCGCCCTGCGCACGCGCTCCGCGGGCCTGCACCGGGACGTCGAACGGCTCACCGACACCGGCACGGCCACCGCGGCGCGGCTGGAAGCGCTCCGGGCGGACGCCCTCGGGCTCCGGCATGCCCTGGCCCCGCTCGAAGAGGCGGCGGCCGACCTCCAGCTTCGGGTCAAGGAAGCCGACGCGGCCGACGAACTCGTGGCCGTCGTGAAGCGGCACGCCGCGGCCGCGGAGGACTGCGACAGGCTGGCCGAGCGGCGCCGCGTGGCCCGCGACACCCACCAGGACCGCCGCCAGGCCTGGCTGGACCTCCGCGAGGAGCGCCTGGCCAACGCCGCCGCCGAACTGGCCGCACAGCTGCACCCGGGGGAGCCCTGCGCTGTCTGCGGCAGCCCCGACCACCCCGCGCCGGCACCGCTGGCGGCCTCCGCGCTGACCATAGCCGACGCCGAGCAGGCAGCCCAGGCCGCCGCCGAGGCGGCCGAAGCGGTGCTCGAGGACCTCGACCGCGAACTCGCCGACGCCCGCCAACACCTGGCCGTCCTCGCCGCCCAGGGCGGGGACGCGGCCCTCGAGGACGCGCTGAGCGATGCCGGGCGCGCCCGGGAACGGGCCGCGGAGGCCACGAAGGCTGCCGCAGACCTCGAAGCCGCCCGGAACCGCTGCGAGGGGCTGGACGAGGAGATCTCCGCCCTCGAGGACGCGGGGGAGGATTCCGCCGCCGAGCTGGCCCGGACCCGTGCCGCCGTGGTCGAGGTGGACACCCAGGCCGCCGAGCTCGACGCCACCCTGCTGGGCCTCCGAAGCGGGCACCCCGGACTGGCCGGCCGCATCGCCGCCGTGGACTCGGCCGTTGCCCTCCTCGAAGACGCCGACGCGGCCGCCGTCAGCCTGGCGCAGGCACAAGCCCGGACAGCGGAGGCCCGGGAGCGGCTGGAGCAGGCCCTGCCCGCCGCCGGCTTCGACTCCGCCAACGCCGCACGGGAGATGCTGCTGTCCGCCCGCGAAGCCGCCAACCTGGAAGCCGCGGTCCGTGCCGGACGGGACGAAACCGCGCGCCTCGAGGAACTGTTCGCGGGGGAGGACCTGGTCCTGGCCGCCGCGGAACTCGCCGACCAGGGACCGGTCCCCGCCGGTGCCCTCGAACAGCTCAGGTCCGAGTCCGTCGCGGCGCTGGACGCGGCCCGGGAAGCCGGGGTGTCCGCCGGCCTGGCCGCCTCCTCGGCACGGACCCTGGCCGGTCTCCGTTCCCGCTACAGCGAACTGGCCGAAGCCGGCCGGGAACCGCGGGAGCGGGCGGCGCTGCTGACCGCTGTGGCCGAGGCTGCCCGAGGCGGCGGCGACAACAGCTACCGCATGAGCCTGAACAGCTACGTTCTGGCCGCCCGGCTGGAGCAGGTGGCCGACGCGGCCTCCGAGCGGCTGATCGGCATGAGCGACGGCCGGTACACGCTCCAGCACACCGACGCGAAGGCCTCCCGCGGGCAGAAGTCCGGCCTCGGTCTGGAAGTCGTGGACCTCTGGACTGGCCAGCGGCGGGATACCGCCACCCTCTCCGGCGGCGAATCCTTCATGGCGTCGCTGTCGCTCGCCCTCGGACTGGCCGACGTGGTGCAGATGGAATCCGGCGGCGTGGACATCGAGACGCTCTTCGTGGACGAGGGCTTCGGCAGCCTGGACGAGCAGTCCCTGGAACAGGTCATGGATGCCCTCGAGGGTCTCCGGGACGGCGGCCGGGTGGTGGGCCTTGTCAGCCACGTCGCCGAGATGAAGCAGCGGATCACCACCCAGCTGCAGGTTGTGAAGGGCCGGAACGGATCGACCCTGCACATCTCCGACGAGGTGCCCGCCTAGGTCCGGCCGGGAGTTGCCCTTCGAACGCCGTCCCGGGGGAGGCCACGGCACGTGCCGCCCGATATACTGGGACGGTCACCGGGTCGCGCGCATCGGGAGGGGGGACGATGCGCACCTCTTAGCGAACCCGGAAACCATGAACCCCTCAGCCTCATCGACGCCTCACGCGTCCCCGGATGTCTCCGCCCCGGCCCAGAAGCAGGAGCGAGGCGGCCGGTTCGCCCGGCTCCCCGTTCTCGCCGGGCGCGGCTTCATCCCCCTGGGTCTTGCCGCCCGCCTGCCCCTGGCGATGCTCACCGTCGGGGCGCTCACCCTCGTCACCGCGGTCACCGGCTCTTACGCCGTCGGCGGTGCCGCGGCAGGCGCCGTCGGGATCGGGTCCGCGGCCGGCGCCCCCGTCTTCGGCGCGCTCGCGGACCGTCTTGGCCAGCGGCGCGTCCTGATCGTCGCCGCCCTGCTGAACGCCGCCGCCGTGACCGCCCTGATCCTCGCCGCCTACCTGGTGCCCGACGCCCGTGACCTCGCCGCCGCCGCGCCGGTCCTGGCCGCCGCCCTGATCGCCGGCGCCAGCTGCCCGCAGGTGGGACCGCTCGCCCGGGTCCGCTGGATGGCCCTGACCTCCGGCCGGCCCGGGGACCTCGACACGGCACTGTCCTACGAGAGCACCGCCGACGAGATCACCTTCGTGCTTGGCCCCGCGCTCGTGGGCCTCATCGCCAGCCTGCTCAGCCCGTGGCTGCCCCTGGCCATCGCCGCGGTCCTGACCCTGGCCCTGGTGCCCGCCTTCGCCGTCCACCCCACGCACCTCGCCGTGCCCCGCACCCGCCGGACGCAGGAGCCCGGGATCCCCGCCGCCGCGGCGCCGTCCTCCACCGCCGCCCGGCTCCGGGCCGCCGTCGCGATTGCAGTGCCCGTTCTGGCCATGGTCTGCATGGGGACCTTCTTCGGCGCCACCCAGACGTCGCTGAGTTCGTTCTCCGCCGGGTTCGCCGGCTCCGAACTGGCCGGCCTGCTCTACGCGGTGATGGGCCTGAGCTCCGCCGCGGCCGCCCTGTCCGTGGCGTACTGGCCGCGGCGGATCGGGCTCCGCGCCCGGTGGCTTGCCTGCGCGGGCCTGATGACGGCCCTCGCGCCGCTGCTCTTGCTGCCCGATTCCTTGCCGCCGATGATCGCGGTGCTGCTGGTCCTCGGCCTGCCGGTGGGACCGCTGATGGTCACAGTCTTCGGCATCGGCGGCCTGGTGGCGCCGGCGGGACGGCTTGGGACCGTCATGACCGCGCTGGCCAGCGGGATTGTCGCCGGCACGGCCATCGGCTCCTCCGTGGCCGGCCAGCTGGCGCAGACCGCCGGCTACTCCACGGCGTTCATCGTGCCTGTCTGCGCGGCCGGTGCCCTGTTCCTGCTGGGAGCAGCCGCCGCCGTCGTCCTTCGCCGGCGGCCCTAGGGGCTCAGCCCAGCTGGGCCTCGATCCGGGCGGCGCCGGCGGCGAGGGCCGCGGCCACCTCGGCGGGATCCTGGGCGGCCCTGAGGTACACCACGGCCAGGGCCGCCGGCCGCCCGCCGGGCACGCGCACCGGGACGGCCAGGGACGAGACGCCCGGGATGACCTCGTCGTGGCTGGCGGCGTAGCCAAGCCGGCGGGCCGTGGCGGCCTCGGCCCGGTACGGCACTGCCGGTGCCAGGGCACGCCATTCGTCCTCCGTGTAGGCGGACTGGATGGCGATCCCGGGGGCGCCGGCGTTGATCGGGTGCCGCGATCCCGGGTGCTGGACGACGGCGGGGCCGGCGTGGCGCGGATCGACGGTGACCAGCGTGACGCAGTCATCCCGGTCCCAGACCGCCAGGAAGGCACTCATGGCCAGGGAGTTGGCCAGCTGGGTCAGTTCCGGCAGGGCCGCCGTCTGCAGGTTGCGGGACACCCCGCGCGCCAGGACGGCCAGCCCCGGCCCGGGCTGGACCCGTCCGGCGTCGTCGCGGACCAGCAGGGAGTGGTCCTCAAGGGTCCGCAGGATCCGGTAGGCCACCGAGCGGTGGACTCCCATGGCAACGGCCAGTTCCGCGATGGTCATGGGTTCCGGGGCGTCCGCGAGGATCTCCAGCGCGCGGATGCCGCGGGAGAGGGTCTGGGACGGGGGCGCCTGGACGCCGGCGTTGGGGGTCATGTGCCCATCCTAAATTTGCACGGCTCCTAAGTTCGCACGGCCCGCTCCTGCGACGCGACGGCGGCAGGGGACCGTAACGGCGTGCCGGGACGGGCGCCCCTTGTGCGCGGGGTCACAGTGCAGTAGCGTGTCACAGCAGTGTTCCATATATGAACAGCAAGTTCAAATATAGAACAGCACACCGAACCGACATCGGCTCGTCATCAACCGAAAATGTGTGCCTTATCACAACTTTTGTAGTAGGCTCACGATACTAACTGACCGTTCGATCAGTAAATCGGTAGGCACAGCAACACTTAGCACCCACTGGCAGTACCTCTGCCCCAGCAACGGAGTTCCAATGACCGCAACTTCAACCGTCGATTCAGCGGCGGGCCCCAGCACTAAACATGAGGAACGCAAGGTCCTCGCCGGGACGCTGGTCGGTACCACCATCGAGTGGTACGACTTCTTCATCTTCGCCCAACTCACAGCAACGCTGCTGTCCCCGCTCTTCCTCGCCCCGCTCAACGCCTCCAACCCGGGCCTGGCCCAGATCCTCTCGTTCGCGTTGATCGGCATCAGCTTCCTGTTCCGTCCCCTCGGCGCGATCATCGCCGGCCACCTCGGCGACCGTCTCGGCCGCAAGGCCATGCTCGTCTTCACCCTGGTGATGATGGGCGCAGCCACCGCCCTGATCGGCGTGCTGCCCACCTACGCACAGATCGGTTTCTGGGCCCCGGTCCTGCTGATCCTGCTGCGCGTCATCCAGGGCTTCTCCGCCGGCGGCGAATGGGGCGGCGCGGCCCTGATGGCCGTCGAGCACGCCCCGGCCGGCCGTCGCGGACTCTTCGGCGCCTACCCGCAGATCGGTGTCCCGGTCGGCATGATCCTCGCCACCGGCCTGCTCTACTTCCTCAACACCGGCATGTCCAAGGAAGACTTCGCCAGCTGGGGCTGGCGGGTGCCGTTCCTGCTCTCCATCGTGCTGATCGTCGTCGGCTACCTGATCCGCCGTGCCGTGGCCGAAAGCCCGGTCTTCAAGGAGATGCAGGAGCGCAAGGAGGAAAGCAAGGCGCCGCTGGGCGAGCTGGTCCGCAAGCACAAGAAGGCCGTCCTCTACTCGACGCTGATCTTCATCGGCAACAACGCCGCCGGCTACCTGCTGATCGCCTTCTTCATCTCCTACGCCACCAAGACACTGAAGATGCCCACCCCGCAGATCCTGCTGGCCACCACGCTGGCGTCCTTCGGCTGGCTATCTTCACCCTGGTCGGCGGCTGGCTCTCGGACAAGATCGGCCGGGTCAAGACCTTCCTGATCGGCTACGCGATCGTGTTCGCCTGGATGATCCCGATGTTCGCGCTGATCGACACCAAGGACATCATGCTTTACGGCATCGCCCTGTTCGTCCTCACCGTGGGCCTGGGCCTGTCCTACGGTCCGATGTCCGCGATGTACGCCGAAATGTTCCCGGCCAACGTCCGCTACTCGGGCATCTCCATCGGCTACGCCTTCGGCGCGATCCTGGGCGGCGCCTTTGCGGCCACCATCGCCGAGGCACTGCTGCAGGGCACCAAGTGGACCGGCTCGATCGGTATCTACATCATGATCCTCTGCGTCATCTCCGCCGTCGGCGTCGTGCTGGCCAAGGAAACCAAGGGACGCCCGCTGGGCGTCAGCAGCCACCACTAGGCGCGGCTGCCGGCAGGCAGCACACCGTGCGGGGTCACGTGCGCTCATCCGGTACCACCGGAGGGGTAGCGCGTGGCCCCGCGCCGCTGTTCCCGGCCCCCGGGCGCACGACGGCGGCTGCCGCGCCGGATCGATGGGGAGCACTATCCATCCATCAAATGGAAAAATCCCGGTAGGCTGACGCGGTGGGCTGCCGGACGCGGCCCGACGCGTATGCAATGTGTGGACTAATGGGGGATTGAGTGGCCGGGACCCTTTATGGCGCGGACGTGGCACAGCTGCGCAGCCTGGCCGCGCGCGCAGGCAGCGGGGCGGGCAGCCTGGGTGCCCTGCAGCGCCGCCTTGGCGCGGAGATCGCCGGGTCCGCCTACTGGCAGGGGCACGACGCCGGGGCCTTCCGGTCGGAATGGGACCGCGTCCACGCGCAGTCCCTGGCCCGGGCGGTGGCGGGGCTGGAGCAGATGCAGCGCGAACTCACCGCCCACGCCGACCAGCAGGAGAGCGCCAGTGCCGCAGCCGGGGCCCCGGCTCCCTCCGGCGGGGCCGCCCCTTCGGCCGGCCCGCCGTCAACCGCCCCGGCCGGCGCGCCGCCGTCGGTGCTGCTCACGCCCGCTGCGCTCTCCGCACTCACGCCGCACCAGGTCGGAAGGTGGTGGGCCGGCCTGGACGCGGCCGGCCGGGCCGACTTCCTCCGGCTCTACCCCTACGCGGCCGGCAACACGGACGGCCTGCCGGTCGACACCAGGATCGAGGCGAACCGCGTCGCCGCCGGCACGCGCCTGGCGGAGCTGGAGCGGGAGGGAAGGGGTTCGACGGAGGAGGCTCAATACCTGAGGAACACGGTCAAGGGGAACATCCGCCTGGCGGCGTACGACCCGGCGAAAGGTAACCTCATTCAGATGATCGGCGACTATGACAGCAGCACCACAACGGTCCTGACCTATGTGCCCGGCACGTTCGCGACGGCTGGCGACTTCTACGCCGGCAGCGCCCAGAAGATGGCCGCGTACCTGCAGCAGTCCGATCCCACCGGCCGGACGGCGGCCTTCGTCTACAAGAACAGCGAGTTCCCGCAGGACGGGACCTTCCGGCAGTCGGCGGACAAGGCCTTCGGCGAGGCGGCCGGACGGAAACTGGCCGCCTTTGAGTCGGGCCTGGCGGACCAGAACCCCTCCGGCGCCCGCACCGTCGCGGTGTCCCACAGCTGGGGCGAGGCCGCCGTGGCATCCTCCGAAATGTACGGTACCCACTACGACCGGCAGATTTCGTTGTCCGGAGCCTGGATGCCGGAGGGATGGAAGGCCGATCCCGGCACCGCCTATGATCACTTCGCCTACGATTTCGACGCGCTGGCCACCGCCCAGGGCCTCGGCCTGGTGGGGGATAAGTACCCGCTGGCCGATCCGGCCTTCACCAAGCACATCTACGATGACCCGGCGCGGAACATCGTCCTCGGCCCGGTGAAGATCACCACGGATCCGATGGCCAAGATCGACAACCACAGCCTGATTGCCAACGCCCAGGACGCGCGGAACCGGGCGGCCCGCGAGGACGTCGCCAAACTCATTTTCGGCGGCCGGCGATGAGCCCCGCCATGGTCGCCCGCCGGCTGTCCACCGCCGTGACCCTTACCTGCCTGGCTGCCATCCTGGCCGCCTGTGCACCCGCCGCCGATCCAGGGAGCCCCAGCATGGACCTCACCACCGCGAAGCAGTCAACCCGCAGCCAGCAGCAGGAACTGATGGCGGTCGTCCCCCCCGCGGAGATCGCGACGACGACCCAGACGGAGACCTCCCGCGCCCTTTTCGAATGTGACGCCAACAGCTACTACTGGCCGGGAACGATGGATCTGGTCCTCACCCCGGAGGCGGACGGCGCCGGGCTGCTGCAGCAGATCAAGGCCGCGTGGTCCGGCAAGGAAGGCTGGACAGTGGAGGAAAAGACCAGCGTCAACGGGATCCCCGAACTCGTGATCGTCAGCCGGGAGGGGTTCCGGCATTCGATCGAGTTCAACCCGCAGCGGAACGCGCTCTACACACTCTCCTCGTCGGCGTGCTTCCAGATGGAGGGCAAGCCCGACCCCGGGACCGACTACTGAGCGGGGCCAGGTCCTAGACGCCGAGGAACTCGATGGCCCCCTGCTTGAAGGCCCGGCTGGTCACGGCGTTGGTGTGGTTGCGGCCCGGCAGGACCAGCTGCTCCACCAGGGCCCCGGCCTTGCTGCCCAGCGCGGCCAGTTCGGGCATGGATGCCGCCCGCTCGTCCTTCTCACCGGCCACCAGCAGCATCGGCATCGGCGGGACCGCCTCGGCCGGATCGAAGGGTTCGTCCTTGATCGCCTCGATCAGGGACAGCAGCGCGAAGATGTTGTTGCTCGGCAGCAGCTGGGCCATCTTCAGCAGCCCCGCGGTGGAGTCGTCGGCGATCGGGGTTCCGTCCGCCAGGTAACGCTGCGCGGCGGGCAGGTCGAACGCGGCCAGGGGGTCCGCCACGTTGGGGCCGCCCAGGACCAGGCGGTGCACCAGCTCGTGCTGGGTGGCGCCGAATTCCCAGGCCAGCCGGGACCCCAGCGAGTAGCCGATCACGTCCAGGCCGGACGCCGGGTCGCCGTCGCGCAGGGGCCGCGCGCCGGCGTCGAACGCGATCTGGAGCAGGTCGGCGCGGATCCGGCTGGGGGAGTAGGAATCCCGGTCCTCCGGTGCGCCGCTGCGGCCGTGGCCGGGAAGGTCGACGGCGATCACGCGGCGGCCGGCCTGCGTGAGGGCGGTGATCCAGCCCGTGTCCTCCCAGTTCAGCTTGGAGGAGGAGGAGAAGCCGTGCAGCAGCAGCACAGGGCGGAGGCCGGCGTCGTCCTGCGGGTCGACCACGTTGACGTACAGCTGGGGGTCGGTGCCCTCGACCGTGTGCTGGTGCTGTTCCCCGGTGTGCCTGCCGCTCATGGCCTCAGTCCTCATCAAGTACGGCGCTCAGGCGGACCCGGCGCTTCGGTGCC
Organism: Arthrobacter sp. NPDC080082; assembly: GCF_040686595.1. Taxonomy (NCBI): domain Bacteria; kingdom Bacillati; phylum Actinomycetota; class Actinomycetes; order Micrococcales; family Micrococcaceae; genus Arthrobacter; species Arthrobacter sp. NPDC080082. The sequence goes on from NZ_JBFBKQ010000002.1 coordinate 54,141, forward strand.
TCTTCCTTCGGGACCGTGCCCACGATGCCGGCGGTGTCATCCGGCACCTCGAACACGATCAGCGGCTCGCCAACGTTGATCTTCTCACCCGGTCCGCCGTGAATACGCACTACCTTACCCGCCTGGGGGCTGGGCAATTCGACCGCGGACTTGGTGGTTTCAACCTCCACCAGGGGCTGGTTGCGTTCCACCTGGTCGCCGGGGGCGACGAGCCATTCCAGCACCGTCGCCTCGATCAGGCCCTCGCCCAGGTCCGGCAGGGGGAAGGAAAGTTCAGCCACGTTTGTACTCCAATACTCGCTGGATGCCGAAGAGGATCCGGTCAATGTTCGGGATGTATTCGTCCTCCAGGTCCCCGGACGGGTAGGGGACGTCGAAGCCGGTGACGCGCTCCACCGGCGCCTTGAGGGTGTCGAAGCAGGCCTGCGTGATCAGCTGGGCCACCTCGGCGCCCAGGCCGGAGGTCAGCGGCGCCTCGTGCACCACGACGGCGCGGCGCGTCTTGCCCACCGAGGCGGCCAGCGCGGCGGCGTCGATCGGCTTGAGCCAGCGCAGGTCCAGGACCTCGATCTCGATCCCGTCCTCGGCGGCGAGCTCGGCCACCTGCAGGCAGCGGGCCACCATCGCGCCCCAGGCCACCAGGGTCAGGTGCCGGCCCTCGCGCATCACCTTGGCGCCCTCCGGCGAGCCGGGATTGGCGGTATCCACCTCGCCCTTCTGCCAGTAGCGGGACTTCGGTTCCATGAAGATCACCGGGTCGGGCCGGGTGGCGGCGTGCTTGAGCAGGTGGTAGGCCTCGTGGGGGTTCGACGGCGAGACCACCTTGAGCCCGGGCACGTGGGCGAAAAGCGCCTCCAGGCTCTCGCCGTGGTGTTCGGGTGCGCGGATGCCGCCGAAGCTGGGCACGCGGAGGGTGATCGGCATCGGCAGCGTGCCGCGGCTGCGGTAGTTCATCCGGGCGATCTGGCAGACGATCTGGTTGATTGCCGGGTAGGCGAAGCCGTCGAACTGGACCTCGGGGATGGGGTGGAAGCCGGCCATGGCCAGGCCCACCGACATCCCGAGGATGCCCGACTCGGCCAAAGGGGTGTCGAAGACCCGCTGCGCGCCGTGCCTGGCCTGCAGCCCGTCGGTGATCCGGAAGACCCCGCCCAGCCGGCCGCAGTCCTCGCCGAAGATCACCGCCTTCGGGTTCTCGGCCAGCACCTCGTCCAGCGCCCGGTTCAGGGCCTGCTGCATGGACATCGTGACCGTGGCGGCCGCGGTGGTGGCGGTGCCGCTTTCCAAGGTCGGGCTAGACATGTTCGGACTCCTCGCGCCAGTTGGCCGCCTGCGCCTGCAGGGCCGGGGTGGGTTCCTGGAAGACCAGGTCAAACATTTCCGCACCGGGCCGGGACCCGAGCGCCTGGATGCCGGTGCGGATGGCTTCCTCCTCGGCCCTGGCGGCGGCGAGGGCCTCCGCGAAGAACGCCTCGTCGGCGATCCCCTCGGCCAGCAACCGCTGCTTCAGTCGCTCCAGCGGGTCCGCGCCGGCGCCGTCGCGCTCCTCATCGAGCGAGCGGTAGCGTCCCGGATCGTCCGAGGTCGAGTGCGGTCCGCGCCGGTAGGTCATGGCTTCGATCAGCACCGGGCCGTGCCCGGCGCGGGCGTGGGCGAAGGCGCGGCGGGTCGCCTCAGCGACGGCGACGACGTCGTTACCGTCCACCTGCAGCGCCGGCATGCCGTAGCCGGCCGCCCGGGCGGCGACGGAGCCGCCGGCAACCTGGCGTTCGGTGGGCACGGAGATGGCCCAGCCGTTGTTCTGCACGAAGAAGACCACGGGAGACTTCATGACGGCGGCGAAGTTCAGCGCCTCGTGCACGTCGCCCTGGGAGGAGGCGCCGTCGCCGAAGTAGGTCATGGCCACGCCGTCGGCTTTCTCCAGCGTCTGACCGTGGGCCCAGCCGACGGCGTGCAGCACAGAGCCGGCCACGACGGCCTGGATCGGGGCTAGCCGGGATTCCAGCGGGTTGTAGAGGCCGCCGTGCCAGGTGGCCTTGTGGGTGGACATGTAGCCCACCATGTCCACGCCCATGGTCCGGGCAACGCCCATCTCACGGTAGGTGGGGAAGACGAAGTCGCGGCTGGTGTCCACGGCGTAGGCGCTGCCCACCTGGGCCGCCTCCTGCCCAAGTTCGGGCGCGTAGCCGGGAATGATGCCCTGGCGCTGCCATGCGATGGCGGAGGTGTCCAGGTGCCGGACGGCCGCCATCAGCGTGTACAGCTCGCGCAGCTGGTCGGGGGTGAGCGGCGCGGCGTCGTCGCCGGACACCGCAAGCGGGAGTGTATCCATAGCTGTGACCCTAGTCACGGGCCAGGCGTTGAGCAATCAGCCCATAACACGCTGGCCAATCTGCCAAAAGCTGCTGGCATCTACGTCTCCATGGGTAGCAGCTTGTATAGCTGCGCCCCGGTCAGGTCAGCCGTCTGTCCGGCGGGTCCTTCCGAACCGGGCCCCGGCCCAGCAGGCCGCGGCGATGGCGGCCACCAGGATCAACGTGCTGACCAGCTGCTTGCTGCTCTCCGGGCTGCTGAAGCCGACGGCGAAGATCAGCGCCAGCAGCACCAGGCCGACGATGGTCAGCGCCGGGAACCCCTTCATCCGCAGCGGCAGCACCGTCCCGGCCCGGTCGGCCCGCCGGCGCAGCACCAGCTGGGAGACCAGGGCCGAGCCCCAGACCACCAGGCAGGTCGATCCCACCAGCTGGAACAGTGCCGGCAGGATCCGGTCCGGGAAGAGCAGCTCCAGAACGGCGGCGATGAAGCCGAAGGCCACCGAGACCGCCACCGCCACCACCGGGACGCGGGCGGCGTTCAGCCGGGACAGCACCCGCGGCGCCTCCCCGCGCTGGGAGAGCGAGAAGGCCATCCGGGACGCGCCGTAGAGGTTTGCGTTCAGCGCCGACAGGAGGGCGACGACGGCCACCAGGGTGATCGCGGCGCCCGCCCCGGGAATCCGGGCGGCGTCCAGGACCCCGGCGAAGGGGGACTTCAGCGCCTCCGACGTCGAGGGCAGGACCGCGGCGATCACGAAGACCGAGCCGATGTAAAAGACCAGAATGCGCCAGACCACGGTCCGGATCGCGTGGCGCACGCTGCGCTCCGGATCCTTGGTCTCGGCGGCGGCGACGCTGACGATCTCGGTGCCGCCGAAGGCAAAGATCACCACGAACAGGGCCGTGGCGATGCCGCCCAGGCCCGCGGGCGCGAAGTCGGCGGTGATAACCGACAGCCCAGGCCCCGGCACGTCCGGCAGCAACCCGAGGATCAGGGCGGCACCGATGATCAGGAAGATGACGATCGCGGCGACCTTGAGGATGGCGAACCAGAACTCGAACTCGCCGAAGTTCTTCACGCCGGCGAGGTTGATGGCGGTGAACACCGCCATGAAGATCAGCGACAGGGCCCAGACAGGCAGCACCGGCCAGACGGTGAAGAGCAGGCCCGCCGCGCCGAGGGCCTCCGCGGCAATCACCACCACCAGCTGCAGCCACCAGAGCCAGCCGACGGTGGCGCCGGCGGTGTTGCCGAGGGCGCGCTGGGCGTAGACGGAGAACGCCCCGCTGACGGGGTTTGCCGCGGCCATCTCGCCAAGGGCCCACATCACGATGATGATCAGCGTCCCGGCGACCAGGTAGGAGAGCAGGACGGCGGGGCCGGCGGCCTGGACGCCCGCCCCGGAGCCCAGGAACAGGCCGGCGCCGATCGCGCTGCCGAGGCCCATCATGGTCAGCTGCCGGGGCAGCATGGTGTGGCCGAGCTCGCGGCCGGGTTCCGTCGCGGCGGACTTCGTTGTCATCTGGCGGACCTTCTCTGCGTGGTGGGATGTCCTTTTGGGACCATTTGAATTTACCGCCCGGCCGCGGCGCCGAAGAACCACTGGCGTGAGATTATGGTGGCAGTTTGCTTTCAAAACCGGCCGTTATTCTGCTGTTTGTACTTCTGCTTCGCCCGAAATCGAGGAATCCGCCATGACCGTCGACGCGCTCGATGCCAAAATTGTTCGATTCTTCACCGATTCCCCGCGCTCCTCGGTGCTGGAGGCCTCCCGCGTGCTGAAGGTCGCCCGGGCGACCGTGCAGTCCCGGCTGGATCGCATGCAGGAGTCCGGCGTGATCGGCTCCTGGGTGCCGCAGCCGGACCCCGCCCGGTTCGGCTACCCCGTGGTGGCGTTCTGTTCGCTGACCATCAACCAGGACCTGGGCCACGACGCCGTCGTGGAGGCGCTGGCGCAGATCCCGGAACTGATCGAGATCCACACCGTCTCCGGCAGTTCGGACCTGATGGCCCGGATCGCCGCCCGCTCCAACCCGGACCTGCAGCGGGTCCTGGATGCCATGATCGCCACGCGGACCGTGCTGCGCTCCTCGTCGGTGATCGTGCTCAACACCCACTTCGAGGGCAGGACGCTGCCGCTGCTGGAGTCCGCGGCCCGCCCGCAGTAGCGCCCCGTCACCATTTGGTGCCCCGCCGGCGTCGGCGTAGAATCAGTTCTAGTCAATCTGACTATAACTACTCCGGCAGTCGGGCCGGAGCCGTCCGGCCGGCGCCCGCCACCGGCCCCGGACCCCGAACCGCGGGGGCAGAGCACCATGTACACCTCACCGGCAAATGTCAGCGAGCGCCGCCTCGCGCCGCCGTCATTGGCCATTTCCACGGTGATCTTCGCCCTCCGGCCAAGCGAGTCCTCGGGCCGGCCCACCCTCTGGATCCCGCTGGTGCGGCGGATCCGCGAACCGTACAAGGGCCTGTGGGCGCTCCCGGGCGGCCCGCTCAGCCACGACGAATCCCTGCAGGACGCCGCGTCCCGGAACTTGCGCGAGACCACCGGTCTGGCGCCCAGCTACCTCGAACAGCTCTACGCCTTCGGCGGCCTGCACCGCTCACCCACCCAGCGCGTGGTCTCTATCGTCTACTGGGCGCTGGTGCGCCCCACCGAGGCGGCGCTCGCCGACGAGTCGGAGAACGTCCGCTGGGTACGGGCGGACCGGCCCGGCCAGCTGGCCTTCGACCACAACGCGATCGTCGACTACGCACTGTGGCGGCTGCGCAACAAGCTCGAATACGGCCCCATCGCCTACCACTTCCTGGGCGAGTACTTCACCCTCGCCCAGTTGCGCGAGGTCTACGAGGCCGTCCTGGACCGCGAACTGGACCCCGCGAATTTCCGCCGCCAGATCAAGGCGGCCCCGGAAATCGAAGAAACCGACGAATACCTCCAGGGCGGCAAACACCGCCCGCCCCGCCTCTACCGTTACACCGGCCGCCCCGGCCTCGATCCCGACCACAGGAGCACACCATGAGCAGCGTCAACACGGCAATCCAGCTGATCACCCGGGAACAGGCAACATCTAGTGCGGCCGCGGGGTCCACCTGCAGTCCGGCGCTGGCCAGCGGTCCCTGGGACTTCGACCTGGCCGAGGCGCTGGCCGGCGTCCCGGCGTACGGTCCGGGCGCCTCGGCAGCCGATGTGGCCCCGCCGTCGACCCCGCGGCAGGGGCAGCTGCCGGAGGAGTACAAGCGGGCCACCGACGCCGAACTCGACGCCCGGATCCGCGCCGCCAAGGCCACGCTGGGGGACCGGGCCGTGATCCTGGGCCACTTCTACCAGCGTGACGAGGTGGTCGAATACGCCGATTTCGTGGGCGACTCCTTCCAGCTGGCCAACGCGGCGCTGACCCGGCCCGAGGCGGAGGCAATCGTCTTCTGCGGCGTGCACTTCATGGCCGAAACCGCGGACATCCTCTCCGCCCCGGACCAGGCCGTGATCCTGCCCAATCTCGCCGCGGGCTGCTCGATGGCGGACATGGCGGACATCGACTCGGTCACCGAGTGCTGGGAGCAGCTGGAGGAACTCTTCGGCACTGAACCGGACGCCGGCGGCCGGGTCCCCGTCATCCCGGTCACCTACATGAACTCCTCGGCCGCACTCAAGGGCTTCTGCGGCGAGCACGGCGGCATCGTCTGCACCTCCTCGAACGCCGCCACGGTACTGGAATGGGCGTTCGAGCGCGGCCAGCGGGTGCTGTTCTTCCCCGACCAGCACCTGGGCCGCAACACCGCCAAGGCCATGGGCGTGCCGCTGGAGCAGATGCCGATGTGGAATCCGCGCAAGGACCTCGGCGGCAACGACGAGCAGACGCTGCAGGACTCCCGCGTGATCCTCTGGCACGGCTTCTGTTCCGTGCACAAGCGCTTCACCGTCGCGCAGATCGAGAAGGCGCGGGCCGAGTACCCGAACGTTCAGGTGATCGTGCACCCGGAGTGCCCGATGCCGGTGGTCGACGCCGCGGATGCCGCCGGCTCCACCGACTTCATCCGCAAGGCCATCGCGGCCGCCATCGAGCCCACGGTCTTCGCCGTCGGCACCGAGATTAACCTGGTCAACCGGCTGGCCGCGGAGTACCCGCAGCACACGATCTTCTGCCTGGACCCGGTGATCTGCCCCTGCTCCACGATGTACCGCATCCACCCCGGATACCTGGCCTGGGTGCTCGAGGCCCTGGTCCGCGGCGAGGTGGTCAACCGCATCACCGTGGACGATGATGTCGCGGCCCCGGCCCGGGTGGCACTGGAACGCATGCTGGGGGCGCGGCCGTGACCAGGCGCCTGGTCATTATCGGCAGCGGCATCGCCGGGCTGTACGCCGCGCTGCTCGCGGCCGAGGCACCCGGCGTCGAGGCGGTGCTGCTGACCAAGGGGACGCTCGGGGACGGCAATACCGGCTACGCCCAGGGCGGGATCTCCGCCGTCCTGGGCCCCGGGGAAGCGTCCACCGGGGACTCGGTCTCCGCCCACATCGCCGACACCCTCGCCGCCGGTGCCGGACTGAGCGACCCCGAGGCCGTCCGGGTGCTTTGCACCGAGGCGGTCCGGGACATCGCGGGGCTGCGCCGCTTCGGCGTGGAATTCGACGCCGCGGCCACCGGCGGCCCCGCGCTGGGCCTCGAGGCGGCCCACTCCGCCGCCCGGATCCTGCACGCCGGCGGTGACGCCACGGGCGCCCGGATCTCCAGCGCCCTCGGTGCCGCCGTGCTGGAACAGGCAGCCCGTGGCCGGCTGCGGGTCCTCACCGGGGCCTTCGCCACCGCGCTGCTCAACGGCCCTGATGCCGGCGGCCAGGACGCCGGGGCGGTGACCGGCGTCGCCTACCTCGCCGGCGGGCGGCGGCACCGCCTGGACGCCGACGCCGTGCTCCTGGCCACCGGCGGGGCGGGCCGGATGTTCTCCCGCACCACCAACCCGCGGGTCGCCACCGCCGACGGGCTGGCCCTGGCCTGGCGCGCCGGTGCCGCCGTGCGGGACCTGGAGTTCTACCAGTTCCACCCCACCACCCTGGCCACCGCCGACACCCCCGACGGACCGCCCGCCCTGCTGGTCTCCGAGGCCGTACGCGGCGAGGGCGCCGTGCTCCGCGACGCCGCCGGCCGCCGCTTCCTGCCGGACTACCACCCCGACGCCGAACTGGCACCGCGCGACGTCGTCTCCCGCAGCATCGCCCTGCACCTCGCCGCCACCGGCGCCGACGCCGGAACCGCCGTCCACCTCGACGCGCGCGGGATCGAGGCCGCCCGCGGCGCCGGCTACCTGGCACGAAGGTTCCCCACCATCAGTGCGGGCACGCGCGCTGCCGGCTACGACTGGACGGAAGAGACCGTGCCCGTCTCGCCGGCGGCGCACTACTGGATGGGCGGCGTCGCCACCAACCTCGCCGGGCGCACCACCGTCCCCGGGCTCTACGCCGCCGGGGAGGTCGCCTGCACCGGGGTGCACGGGGCCAACCGCCTGGCCAGCAACTCCCTGCTGGAGGGGCTGGTGTTCGGGCGCCGGGCCGTGGAGGACTTCCTCGGAGCTGAGCAGTCGCACCACAGCACTGCTCCGCGTGCTCCCCACGATCGCCCTAACCTCGCAAGCTCGGTCAGGGAACCCGGATCGTGTGGGCCCACGGCCGCGGGCGGCCTCGCCTTGACGCACGCTTCCGCAGCGCTGTCGCGCGACGCGGAATCGGGAGGCACCACACCGGCTTTTCCCGAGGGTTGTATAGAGACTTGGCCCGGGGCGTTTTCCCGGGGTGCCCTGGGCCGGCTCATGACCCGGGCCGCCGGGGTCTCGCGTACGGGCGCCGGGCTGGACGCCGCGGCGGCCCGGCTCACCGCCTGGGCGTCCGACCTCCGCCCGGAGACCGTGTCGGAGAGCGCGGACCGGGCCGGCCACGAGGACCGCAACCTGCTGCTGGCCGCCACCCTCCTCGTCGAGGCGGCCCGGCGCCGCACCGGCTCGGTGGGCGCACACTTCCGGGCGGACCCGGAGGCCGCGGCGGCCGTCCCGCGCACCCCGGAGCCCCGGTCCCTCCACCTCCCGCAGCCCGCCCACGGCCCGCGGCACGCCACCCGTTCCAAGCAAAGGATCACGTCATGACAGCACCCGCCCCGGCCGCCCGCAGCACCCGCCCGGCCGCGAGCCCCGCCGTCGCTCCCGCAGCCGTGGCCGGGACCCTGCCGGCCGCCGCCGTCGACGCCGTCCTGTGCGCCGCGCTCGCGGAGGACGCCCCTTACGGGGACATCACCTCCCAGACGCTCATCCCCGCCGGGACCCGCGCGACGGCGGTGCTGGCCGCCCGCGTGCCCGGGGTCTTCAGCGGCGGCCAGGTCTTCGCGGCGGCCATGAAACTCGCCGACGCGGACGCCGTCGTGAGCCTGCTGCTGGCGGACGGGGAGCGCTTCGACGCGGGCACGCCCCTGGCCAGGGTCACCGGTGACGCCCGCGGCGTGCTGCTGGCCGAACGGGTGGCCCTGAACCTGGTGCAGCGGATGAGTGCGATTGCCACCAAAACCGCCGAGTACGTCGCCCTCGTGGCCGGCACCCGGGCCCGCATCACCGACACCCGCAAGACCACGCCGGGACTGCGCGTCCTGGAACGCTACGCCGTGCGGTGCGGGGGCGGCAGCAACCACCGGGCGGGACTCTCGGACGCCGTCCTGGCCAAGGACAACCACCTGGCCGTGCTCACCGGGGGAGACCCGGCCAGGCTGACCACCGTGCTGCGGGAGGCCAGGGCCCGGCTGGGCCACACCACCCACTTCGAGGTGGAGGTGGACACCATGGAGCAGATCGAGCCGGTACTCGCCGCCGGGGTGGATACCATCATGCTGGACAACTTCTCCCTGATGGAGCTGGCCGACGGCGTCGACCTGGTGGCCGGGCGCGCCCGGGTGGAGGCCAGCGGCAACGTCAATCTGGGCACCGTCGCCGCGATCGCCGCAACGGGCGTGGACGTGATCTCCATCGGTGCCCTCACCCACAGCGTCGCCGCCCTGGACCTGGGGCTGGATATTGAACTGGACTTTGAACCGGGCACCGATCCGAACACTGACCTGGACACCGACGCCGGCTCCGGCACCACTCCGCAGCCCGACCCGGGAGCCCAGGGGACGCCGTGATCTTCCTCGACGCGGCCGCCACGACCCCGGTCCGCCGGGAGGTGCTGGCGGCCATCTGGCCCCACCTGAGCGGGGAGTTCGGCAACCCCTCCAGCCACCACTCGCTGGGGGAGGCGGCCGCGGCGGCCCTCGCGGACGCCCGGGCGGCCGTGGCACGGGTCCTGGGCTGCCGCCCCGGGGAAATCGTGTTCACCTCGGGCGGCACGGAGGCGGACAACCTGGCGGTCAAGGGCATCGCGCTAACCCGCCGTGCTACGGATCCCCGGCTGGACAGGGTTGCCATCAGCGCCGTCGAACATCCCGCCGTGACCGAATCCGCCCGCTACCTCGAACGCGTGCACGGCTTCGCGGTGGACGTGATCCCGGTGGACCGCTACGGACAGGTCACGGAGGATGCCTTCGCCGCGGCGCTGCGCCCGGAGACCGCCGTCGCCAGCGTCATGTACGCCAACAACGAGGTGGGAACCGTCCAGCCCGTGGCCCGGCTGGCCGGCGTGGCCGCCGACGCGGGCGTCCCGCTGCACACCGACGCGGTGCAGGCCGCCGGCTGGCTGCCGCTCGACGCGGCGGCGCTGGGCGTGGCCGCGCTATCGGTGTCCGGGCACAAGCTCGGCGCGCCCAAGGGCTGCGGTGCCCTGGTGGTGCGCGGCCGGACCCGGCTGGAGCCGCTGGTCCACGGTGGCGGCCAGGAACGCGGCCGCCGCTCCGGGACCGGAAACGTGGCCGCCGCGGTGGCGCTGGCGACGGCGCTGACGCTCGCGGCCCAGGACCAGGCCGGGCGTGCCGCCCGGGTGGCGGCGCTGCGGGACGGGTTCATCGCCGCGGTCCTCGCCAACGTGCCGGGTGCGGTCTTGACCGGGCACCCGGCCGAACGGCTGCCCTCCGTGGCGTCGTTCTGCTTCCCCGGCACCAGCGGCGAGTCGGTGCTGCTGGAGCTGGAGCGCCGGGGCGTGGTGTGTTCCAGCGGCTCGGCCTGCGCCGCCGGGTCCGATGAGCCCTCCCCGGTGCTGGTGGCGATGGGGATCCCCGCAGCGGTGGCGCAGACGGCGGTCCGGTTCAGTTTCGACGCCGGCATCACCGCCGCCGAGCTAGACCAGGCGGCCGCCGCGGTCCGCGGGGCGGTCGGCAGCGTGCGGTCCCTCGGGGCGTAACGCCGGGCTATATTGGCGAAGGGCCTTAGCGGTGCCGGGCCCGCCGGAAGATCCAGTGCCGCAGCATGGTGAACCGCACGGCGGTGGCGAGGAAGCCGGAGAGCGTGGTGGTCCAGAGCTCCTCGGCCACGGTGGCGTCCGGCTTGACCCAGTGCAGGATGCCCAGGCTGCCGCCGGTGATGAGCAACGCCACCAGGATCACGATCAGGCCGTTGAGGTGGTCGCGGCGCATCCGGTGGGTGTCCGTGATCTTGAACGTCAGCCGCCGGTTCAGTGCCGTGTTCATCAGGGAGGTCAGGATCAGCGCCGCGGCGTTGGCCGGCTGCGGTCCGATCCACGGCCGCAGCAGCGCGAAGAGCGCCAGCGACGTCACCGTGCACACCACGCCGACGCCGGTGAACCGCAGCAGCTGCCGCACCACCGGGTACCGCAGCAGCCCGCGGCGCCGGGGCGCGCGGGTGACCGGGGGAGCGGGGGCCCCGGGCGGGTCGGCCTGGAGTTGGGGTTCCATCCGGCTAGTAGAGCTCCCCGGCGGGCAGTTCGACCGCCAGCCGGTTGGACGGGCCCGGCAGCGGGCAGGCCCAGGCCTCGTTGTAGGCGCAGGACGGGTTGTACGCGAAGTTGAAGTCCAGGACGAAGCTGGCGTCCGGACCGGATCCGGTCACCCCGTGGAACGCGCCCTTGATCGTGTCGATCAGGTAGCGTCCGGCCCCGTAGCTGCCCCCGGGCTGTCCCGCGGTGGCGTCGCGGAACGGCACGAAGATACCGCCGCCGTAGCCCTGGTGCTTCCAGACGGCCAGCTGGCCGATCTCGGGCAGGTCGAATGTGCCGAGGCGGACAAAGCGGACGACGCCGTCGGTGCCGGTCTCGACGTTCATCTCACGTCCCGCCCCTTCCGGGGTGATCGGGACGTGGAAGCGGTAGATCGGGTCGTAGTCGGCGGTCTTAAGGCCGGAGAATTCGGCCTTCGCGGCCCGGGTCAGGGGCGAGGCGGGGTGGGTAACGAACATCCGGTCGCGGGTGTGGCGCCAGTAGGCGTGCGCCTCGGCGGGGCTGTCCGCGGCGATTTTCCGGACGGTGGCGTAGAGGTCGAAGGTCCGGAGCCGCCAGTCGGCGATGTCGAGCGCGGACATCTGCAGGACGTCGTCCCCGGTGTCGGCCTCCGTCCCGGCAGCCGCATCCGACTGGACGTCCTTATCCGTACCCTCAAGATCCTGTTCCGACATCCCTCCAGCCTAACCCTGTTTGCGCCGCGGTCCCCCCGCGCGGTGACGCCTCCGGCCGTCCGGGGCCGGCCGTGCCTAGACTGGCGCGCATGCACAGCACCGACACAGCCGCCGTCGCGGATGCCCTCGCCACGCTGGTCAGCTACCGGACCGTCTCCTCCCGTAGCCCGGGCGGGACCGACGAGGCCGAATTCGAGGCGTTCCTGGCCGCGCTGCCCGGGCTGTTCCCGGGGGTGTACGCGGCCATGGACGTGGAACGGGTCAACGGCCGCGCCCTGCTGTTCCGCTGGGCCGGCGTCCCCCGCACCAGCAGCCCCACCGACAACACGGCCCCCGCCACAACCGGTACGGCCGGCGGACTGGAGGGGCCGGCGGTGCTGATGGCCCACTACGACGTCGTTCCCGCCGGGGACGAGGCGGCCTGGACCCACCCGCCGTTTTCCGGCCACAACGACGGCACGCATCTCTGGGGCCGCGGCACCCTGGACGACAAGGGGCAGCTGGCGGTGATCCTTTCCGCCGCGGAGGCGCTGCTGGCCGAGGGGTTCGCGCCCGCCCGGGACGTCTACTTCTCCTTCGGCGACAACGAGGAAACCGCCGGGGACAGCGCCGCCGCCGCCGCGGCGCTGCTGGCCGAACGGGGTGTCCGGCCCGCACTGGTGCTGGACGAGGGCGGCGCCGTCGCCGGTGGCGCCTTCCCGGGCGTTACCCGCCCGGCCGCCGTCGTCGGGGTGGCCGAAAAGGGGATCCTGGACGTCGAACTGCTCACCCGGGATCCCGGCGGCCACGCCTCCACGCCGCCCCGGATGGGCGCCACCGCCCGGCTGGCCCGGGCCATCACCCGGATCGAGAACCACCCGTTCCCGCAGCACCTGCCGGACGTCACCGCCGAGATGCTGCGCCGCTTCGGCCCGCACGCGCCCCTCCCGCTGCGGCTGGCGTTCGCCCACGTGGAGCGCCTGCGCACGCCCCTGACCTGGCTGTTCGGCCGGCTCGGCGGCGAGACCAACGCCATGACCCGGACCACCGTCGCCATCACCACGCTGCGCGGCAGCGCCGGCGCCAACGTCCTGGCCGCCACCGCCGCCGCCAACGCCAACATCCGCGTGGCCGTCGGCGAGACCGTGGCGGGCACGGTGGAGCGCCTCCGCCGGATCATCCGCGACCCGAAGGTGGAGCTGCGGGTGGTGGAGGGCAACGAACCCTCCCCGGTTTCCGCGACCCACGGCCCGGCGTGGGAGCTGCTGACGGAGTGCATCGGCACGGCCTACCCTGGGGCGATCGTCACCCCGTACATCATGATGGGCGGCACCGACTCCAGCCGCTTCACCGGCATCTGCGACGCGGTGTACCGGTTCGCGCCGTTCGCCATGGACCGGGCGGACCGGGCCTCCATCCACGCCGTCGACGAGAAGATCTCCCTCGAGGCCCTGGACCGCGGCGTCCGATTCTACGAAACGCTGCTCCGGAAGCTCTGAGCGGTGCCGGGACCGCACTACGCTGGCAGCATGATGCGGATGAGGCTGCGGACCGGTGGACAGGTTGGGCTGCCTGTGGGGCTAGTCGCGGCGCTGGTGCTGGGCACCGGCGCGCTCGCGGGGTGCTCCGCCGGCCCCTCGGCACCGCAGTGGACGGCCGACGCCGGCGGGACGGCGACGTCGCAACCCTCCGGCGGCGCAACGCCGTCGGGCTCCGGCTCGCCGGGACCCGCGTCACCGGGCTCAACGTCGACGGCCACGGCGTCTGCCGGCGCCACGGCGGCGGCCTGGAAGACCTACACCGATCCGGCCAAGTCGGTCAGCTTCGAGCTGCCGCAGGAGTGGATCGCCCAGTCGCAGACCCCGGCCCAGGGCAGCCTCCCCGGCGCGGTCAAGGTCGAGGTCAAGGACGCCGCCGGCCGCTACCTCGCCACCCTGCAGACGGGACTGCCGCCGCGGACGCCGGCCTCCTGCGCCCCCGACGCAGCCAAGTCCTACATCGTGGTCAGCAGCGTGCCGGTGGACCTGCCGCACTCTTCCGGCGGCGGGATGATCGATCCGCACGTGGTCTACCGCGTGATCCAGGGCTACAAGTATTTCGGCTCCTACGGCATCACCAACATCGTCGGCGGTACCGGGGGCAAGGCCTGCGCCCTGCAGAACGTGGTCCGAGGGCCCGAGGGCAAGGGCGACATCTCCTTCGGCGACCTGGGCGAGCTCACGGCCTTCGCCCCGGACCAGCGGGTGGCCCCGGCCAAAGCGTTCGACACGCTGGCCCAGGCCGACGCCTACGTCAACGAGGGGTCCGAGTTCGCCAATGTCCAGCGGATGCTAATGTCGCTGAGGATCACACAGTAGCCCTGCCGCGCCGGCCCCACGGCAGCCAGGGAACCCCCGGCGGCAGGCGCACGCGCCCCGCCCGCACCCCCGGAGAATTATGGAACGCATCGTGTCCGCCCGCATGGCCTTCAAGACCGTGGCCGGCACCAAGGTCGCCATGGCCGTGGCTGTGGCGCGCAACCCCGGCTATACCGGCTTTGACGAGGAACTCTCCGTTACCGCCGACGGCGTCGAGGTTCCCCTGACCGAGCTCGCCGACCACCACGGCGGGCGGCTCCACTACATGGAGTTCGCCGAGCCCACCGAGGTGCTGGTGGAGTACAACGCCACCGTCACCGGCGCCGCGGACCCCGAGGAGCCGGGGCTGATGGAACTGATCCGCTACGTGCGGCCCAGCCGCTACGCCGAATCGGACCGGCTGCTGCCGACGGCCTACGCCGAGTTCGGCGGCCTGCAGGGTCCGGAACTGCTGCACGCCGTCCGCGACTGGGTCTTCAACGAGCTGCGCTACGTCAGCGGCTCCTCGCGCGGCACCGACGGCGCCGTCGAGACCCTGCTGCACCGGCGCGGCGTCTGCCGCGACTTCGCCCACCTGGCCATTGCCCTGCTGCGCTCCAAGAACGTCCCGGCCCGGCTTGCGGCGGTCTACGCCCCCGGGCTGAGCCCCATGGACTTCCACGCCGTCGCGGAGGCCCACGTCGACGGCGCGTGGCACGTGATCGACCCGACCGGCCTGGCGCCGCGGGAGAGCATGCTGCGGATCACCGCCGGCCGGGACTCCTCGGACACGGCCTTCCTCTCCACCGTCGGCGGCAGCCTGTCCCTGAGGGAACTCAAGGTCACCGCCACGGTGGCCGGGGACCTGCCCGAGGAGGACCCGGCGGCGCTGGTGACCATCCGCTAGGTTCGGGCCTGCACCGAGGCCCGCAGCTTGTCCGTCAGCCGCAGCAGCTCCTGTTGCTCCTCGGCGGTCAGGGCCGGGCCCACCAGGGCGGCAATGTCCCGCACGTGCTCGCGGCCGATCTGCTTCTGCAGGTCCCGGCCGGCGTCGGTGAGCCGGACCAGGACGCCGCGGCCGTCGTCGGGGGCCGGCCGCCGTTCCACCAGCCCCCGCTTCTCCAGCCGCTCCACCAGGCGGCTCAGGCTGGACTGGCTCAGCAGCACGTGGTCGTTCAGTTCGTTCTGCCGCAGCCAGCCCGTGGGGCAGCCCGAGAGGGTGAACAGCACGTCGTACTCATTGACGGCCAGGTCGCGGAACGCCGGGCCGCCCTGCAGGCGCCGCATGACGGCTACCTGCGCCCGGAACAGCGACTCCCAGGCCTGGGCCGCCAGCCGGACTGTCGGCGCCGGGGAGGTGCCGGTAGCTGTGCCGGTGCCGGTCCCCGAGCCGGGCGCCCCCGCGGCCATCATGCCTCCTGCGGGGCGGCCTGGTGGGCCGCCAGCTGCGCGGCGACGCGGCCGGCGTGGGTGGGCGGCGCCGGGACGTGGGCCGGGGTCTTCTCTGCATATTCCTTGCGCAGCACCGGCAGCACCTCCTCACCGAACAGGTCCAGCTGCTCCAGGACGGTCTTCAGCGGCAGGCCGGCGTGGTCGATCAGGAAGAGCTGGCGCTGGTAGTCGCCGAAGTACTCGCGGAACGTCAGGGTCTTCTCGATGACTTCCTGCGGGCTGCCGACCGTCAGCGGGGTCTGCGAGGTGAAGTCCTCCAGCGAGGGGCCATGGCCGTAAACCGGGGCGTTGTCGAAGTAGGGGCGGAACTCCTTGACCGCGTCCTGGGAATTCTTCCGCATGAAGAACTGGCCGCCGAGGCCCACGATCGCTTGGTCCGCCGCGCCGTGGCCGTAGTGCTCGTAGCGTTCCCGGTACAGGCCGATCAGCTGCTGGTAGTGCTCCTTGGGCCAGAAGATGTTGTTGGCGAAGAAGCCGTCACCGTAGTACGCGGCGACCTCGGCGATCTGCGGGGTGCGGATGGAGCCGTGCCAGACGAAGGGGGCGACGCCGTCGAGCGGGCGCGGCGTGGAGGTGAAGTTCTGCAGCGGGGTGCGGTGCTTGCCGGACCAGTTGACCGTGTCCTCGTCCCAGAGCTTGCGCAGGAGGGAGTAGTTCTCGATCGCGAGTTCGATGCCGTCCTGGATGTTTTTGCCGAACCAGGGGTAGACCGGGGCCGTGTTGCCGCGGCCCAGCACCAGGTCCACGCGGCCGTCGGCCAGGTGCTGGAGCATCGCGAAGTCCTCGGCGATCTTCACCGGGTCGTTCGTGGTGATCAGGGTGGTGGCGGTGGAGAGGATGATCCGCTCCGTCTGAGCGGCGATGTAGGCCAGCGTGGTGGTGGGGGAGGAGGAGAAGAACGGCCGGTTGTGGTGCTCGCCGATGGCATAGACATCCATGCCGATCTCCTCGACCTTCTTGGCGATCGCCACCGAAGCCTTGATGCGCTCGTGCTCGGTGGGGGTCCGGCCCGTGGTGGGGTCGGTGGTGATGTCGCTGACGCTGAATACGCCGATCTGCATGATGATCCTTTCCGTTCCGGAGGCTTCCGGGGTCCTGCTCTCAGTGTAACCGATTTACATGCATTTGCATCTATCGACCGGTATAACAGCCGCCACGCGCAGGTATTCCCGGACCTTCGCCGCCGCCGGCCGTGCCTGCACCTAGGATGCAATCAATCCGCTGGCCGCCCCGGGTCCAGCCCGTACGGAAGGCCCGCATGCGCCGGATCATCGCGTTCCTCTGCCTGGTGGAACTCACCAGCGGCATCCTGCAGGGGTACTACACGCCCATCCTCACGGACATCGCCCGCCACCTGGGCATCCACGACGCGGACGTCAACTGGTTCGAGGCGGCGCAGCTGACCGTGAGCGCCCTCGCCGTCCCGGTGCTGGCGAAGCTGGGCGACCTCTACGGGCACCGGCGGATCCTGCTGGTTTCCACCGCGCTCACCGCCGCCGCGTCCTGGGCGGTGGCGTTCGCGCCGGACTTCTGGACCTTCCTCGCCGCCTGGTCTCTGCAGGGGTTCTATGTGGTCTGGCTGCCGCTGGAGATCGCCCTCGTCTTCAGCCTGGTGCACGGACGGCCCGACGGCGCCGCCCTCACCCGCCGGGCGGCCGGCGTCCTGGTGGGGGCGCTGGAGTTCGGCGTGATCGCCGGGGCCCTCGCCTCCGGGGCGCTCGCCGAGGCGTTGGCCGGTCAGCTGCCGCTGGTGCTGACCGTGCCGGCGCTCGCCGTCACCGCCTGCTGGTTCGTGATCCGCTTCGGGGTCCCGGAGTCCGCCGGGCGCGCCGCGGGCCGGGTGGACACCCAGGGCCTGGCGTTGCTCGCCGTCGGCCTGCTGCTCGTCACCTCCGGCCTGACCCTGATCCGGCTGAACGGTCCCGGTGCCTGGTGGGTGTGGGCGGTGCTGGCCGCCGGCGTCGCCGTGTTTGTCCCGTTCGTGCAGGTGGAGCTGCGCAAAGAGGACCCGCTGGTGGACATCCGGATGCTCCGATCCCCGGCGATGTGGCCAGTACAGCTCACGGCCGGACTCTTCGGCGTCTCGGTGCTCGGCGCCCAGGCCCCGCTGTCCACCTTCGCCCGAACCGATCCTGGCACCTACGGTTACGGGCTGGGGCTGCGCTCCGGCCAGGTCTCGATCATCATCGGGGTGTACGTGCTGGCGCTGCTCGCCGGGGCCCTGCTGTATCCGCTGGTGACCCGGCGGCTGACCCCGCGCCTAACCCTCGTGGGGGCCGCGGCGCTGGTGGGCATCGGCTACCTGCTGTTCCTGCCGCTGCACTCCAGCCTGGCCGAGACGCTCGTGAACATGGCCATCGCCGGCGTCGGCTCCGGCGCGCTGGTGGCCGCGCTGCCCTCGGCCGCGGCGGCTGCGGCCCCGTTGAACCGGACCGCCATGGCCACCGGGCTGACTAACACCACCAAGACCATCGGCGGAGCCTTCGCCTCGGCGGTGTTCGGCATCGCCCTGCTCAGCCACGCCGCGGCCGACGCCGGGGTCGGAGGTGCCGACGCGGGGCAGACCGCGGCCCCGTTGGCCGGCTACCTGCTGGTCTGGGCGATCTGCGGCGTCACCGGCCTGGCCGCGGCGGCAGCCCTGGCCCTGGTGCCCCGCCTGGCGTTCTCGGACCCGGCTCCGGAAGCAACCGTCGGCCCCGCCAACGCCCGCACCTGACTAGTTGCGGAACGCCCAACCCAAGTAACTCGCAGTTGTTGTCGTTTTGAGGCTCCAGAACGACAACAACTGCGAGTTAGTCCGTCTCAATGGTCAACGGCCGATCCAACCGCGGTCCCGGAGGGCGGCGCAGACCTTGGACACGGCGGAGCGGGCGTCGGTAGTCATATGGCGCTTGGAGAGGCGGACAAGAGACCAGCCTGCCCTCGTGAAGTCCTCCTCCCGGGCGATGTCCCGCACGATCTGCCCGGACTCGGAATGTCCGTCTCCTTCGTACTCCACGGCCACCCAAAATTCCGGATAGGCCAGGTCGGGTTGGCGGACGACGCCGGAACGGAGCGGCACACTCGGGTTCAGTTGCGGCTCGGGGAGACCGGCCCTCGTCAAGGCGAGGCGCAGCCGGGTCTCGGGTGCGGAGTCCGCGCCAATCCGTGCCTGCTGCAGTGCGATGCGGGCCTTGCGGATACCGGGGCTGCCTTTGTGCCTATCGAGCATGTCTGCCAACTGCTGGGGAGTGGCGTGCGGGGCGCTGCGTCCTTCAAGCTCCGCCCTTGGGATGCGGAGCAAATGATCAGCGACAACGGTGAGCTCATCGATGCCCATTAGCCGGGACACGTCCAGCCAGGTGCGGACCCGTGTGGTGAGGATCAGCCCGTCCAAGCTAGTGATCTCGTCCGGGAAGAACTGTCCTACGTGGCCGACGACGCCGGCGCGCCGGGGGATGGCCATCGTGTCGGGCCGCGACAGATGGATGCCCGGCCGGTCCGCACCGGGCAGGAACCCCGGCAAATCCCAGAGCCGAAAAGCCGTGGCATGCGATGCGGCTGTAAATTCGGTGATGAGGGTGTAGGGCCTGACCGTCCGCCCGAGTTCCCTCGCCCCTTCGTCGCCAGCGGGGATGCGGATTCCGCGGCCCGGCGAGGAGAGCCCCGGGTGTCGCAGCCGGCGGTAGCTGACGCCGGCGTCGAGAGCCTCGCGGAACGTAAAGGGTGCCCTGCCGATGGAATCCGGCAGCGGCCGCGGAATCTTCATCCCCCCATGCTGGCAACATCGGGCCGTGCGCCGGAGGTTATCCACAGCCCGATGTTCCCGTCACCCAACTAGCTCGCAGTTGTTGTCGTTTTGGGCGGTCAGAACGACAACAACTGCGAGCTAGTTGGGATACGGCGCCCGCACCTGACTAGTTGCGGAACGCCGGGGCCTCGTCCGGGTCATCGGCAGTCGCGGTTGCATCCTCTGCAACGTCCCCGTTCCGGCCAGCGGGATCCGCGGGCCGGGCGTGGCGTCCCCGCGCCGGGGCACCCCCGACGCGCTCCAGGGCCTTCCGCTCCCGCCGGCCCTCGACCAGCCGGTACAGCACGGGGACCAGGATCAGGGTCAGGGCGGTGGAGGAGATCAGGCCGCCGATCACGACGACGGCGAGCGGCTGGGAGATGAACCCGCCGCCGCCGGTCAGGCCGAGGGCCATCGGGGTCAGGGCGAAGACCGTGGCCAGGGCCGTCATCAGGATGGGGCGCAGACGCTGTCGGGCGCCGTGGGTGATGGCATCGGCGACGTTCATGCCGGGTTCGCCGTTGCGTGGCTGACGGTACTGGTTAATCAGGTCGATCAGCACGATCGCGTTGGTGACCACGATGCCCACCAGCATCAGCATGCCGATCAGTGACGGCAGGCCCAGCGGGACCTTGGTGATCAGCAGCAGGGCAATGGCACCGGTCGCCGCGAACGGGATCGACACCAGGAGGATCAGCGGCTGCACCAGCGACTTGAAGGTGGCCACCATGATCACGTACACGATCGCGATCGCCGCCAGCAGGGCCAGGCCCAGCTGTCCGAAGGACTCGGCCTGCTGGGTCGTGGCGCCGCCGATTTCCGCGGTGACGCCCGGCGGCAGCTGGACCGTCTTCAGCCGGGCCTGCACCTCGGTGCTGACGGCCCCGAGGTTCCCGCCGGAGGGGGTCACGGAGACGCGCGCGGTCCGCTGCCCGTTGCTGGCGGTGATGGAGACCGGCACGTCGGCCTGCTCCACGGAGGCGATGGAGGACAGCGGCACGGGTCCGCGCGCGGTCGGCAGCTGCAGGTCGCGGACCGCGCCGATGCTGCTGAACTTCGTTCCCTCGCCGATCCGGACCGGGTAGTCGTTGGTGCCGATCCGGACCGTGCCGGCCGGGATCGGGCTGATGGTGGAGGCGAGGACGGCGCCGACCTGCTGTTCGTTCAGGCCGGCCGCGGTGGCCTTGGCGCGGTCCACCTTGACCTGGACCACGGGCTGGCTGGCGGCGAGGTTGGTGCTGACCTCCGAGGAGCCGGGGACGCCGTCCATGGCCTTGACCATCGTGTCGCTGGCGGCCTGCAGGTCGGCCGAACCGGCGGCCTTGAGCGTGATGTCCACGGTCGACGTCGTCCCGAAGCCGCCCTGCTGGGAGCCGACGGTGATCTTGCCGGCGTCGGAAATTGCGGCCAGCCGGGTGCGAACGGTGTCCTGCAACTTCTTCTGGTCCGCCTTGTCGTCAGTGACCACGGTGAAGGTGGAGTTGGCGGCGCCGGTGGACTGCAGGGCGGAGAACCCGGTCTGGGCGTTGCCCGTGGTGACCTGGATGTTCTTGATCCCGTCGATGCCGCGGAGCACGTCCTCGACCTTGACGGCGGCCGCGTTGCCCTGCTCCAGGCTGGTGCCGGCGGGCAGCGCCTGGCGCACCGTCAGGCTGTTCTCGCCGGAGTTGCCCAGCAGGTCGGTGGCCAGCAGCGGGGTCATCGCAACGGTGCCGCCCAGGACCAGGACGGAGGCGATGAGCGTGATGACGGGGTGGCGCTGGGTCTTGGTGAGCACCGGCAGGTAGCCGCGCTGCAGCAGGCTGCGCCGCTCGGCGTCGTGCGCCTTCGCGGCCGCTTCGGCGGCGTCAGTGTCCCCGACGGCGTCGGAGGGTTCTGTTGTGTCCCTGGCTCGGGGGTTGCGCAGGAACCAGTAGGCCAGCACAGGCACGATCGTCAGGGAAACCAACAGCGAGGAGATCAGCGCAATCGTGACGGTCAGCGCGAAGGGCCGGAACAGCTCCCCGGCCAGGCCCGCCACGAACGCGATCGGCAGGAACACAGCCACAGTCGTCAGGGTCGAGGCCGTGATCGCACCGGCCACCTCGCGGATCGAGGTGAGGATCGCGGTGATCTTCGCCTCGCCGTAGCTGAGGTGCCGCTTGATGTTCTCGATCACCACGATCGAGTCGTCCACCACGCGGCCGATCGCGATGGTCAGCGCGCCCAGGGTCAGGATGTTCAGCGAGTAGCCGGTGGCCTTCAGCCCGATGAACGTGATCAGGAGCGAGAGCGGAATCGAGACGGCCGTGACCAGGGTGGAGCGGACCGAGAGCAGGAACAAGAGGATGATGCCGACGGCGAAGCCCAGGCCCAGCAGGCCCTCGGTGGTGAGGTCCTTGATGGACTTCTCGATGAACGGCGCCTGGTCGAAGACAGGGGTGAACTTTGCGTTGGACCCCAGTTCCGCCTCGAGCTGCGGGATGGCGTCCTTGACCGCGTGTGAGATGCCCACGGTGTCGCCTTCGGGCTTCTTGGTGACGGAGACCGCCAGGGTCTCCTTGCCGTTGGTGCGGGTGATGGAGGTGCGGGCGTCCTCGGTGATCGAGACGTCGGCGACGCTGCCGATCGTGGCGGCGTTGCGCGCCCCGCCCAGCGGCAGGGCCTTGATGGCGTCCACGGAGTCCACCGGGCTGCCAATCTGCAGGGAGAGGGTCTTGCCCTGGTCCTGGATGCTGCCGGCCGGGACCAGGCTGCCGTTGTTCTTCAGGGCGTCGCTGATCGCCTGGATGGAGGTGCCGGCGGCCGCCATCGCCTCGGGCTTGGGCTGGATCTGGATGTGCTCGGTGGCGCCGCCGGTGACCTCGGCGCCGCGGACGCCGTCGATCTTCTGCAGCCGGGGCACGCTTAGCCGGGCGAGGTCGGTGTTGAGCTCACTGAGCGGCTTGTCCGAGGAGACCGCCAGGTACACGATCGGGAAGTCACTGATGCTGCCGGCGATCGCCTGCGGCTGGACGTCCTTGGGCAGCGCCTGCTTGGCGTTGGAGATGGCACGGTCGATCTGGTTCCGGGCACGGTCCAGGTTGGAGCCGTAGGTGAACGCCAGGGTGATCTGCGAGACGCCGTTGCGCGAGGTGGACGACGTCGATTCCAGGCCCTCGACGCCGCGCAGGGCGGTCTCCAGCGGACCGCTCACCTGCTTGTCCACGACCTCGGGCGAGGCGCCCGGCATCGAGGTGATCACCGTGATCTGCGGGAACTCGATCGAGGGGATGAGCTCCTGCTTCAGCGAGGTCATGGTGATCACCCCAAAGACCGAGGCAAAGACGGTGATCAGCGCGATCAGCGCCCGGTTTCCGAGCGAGAGCCTGGCCAGCCGGAACATTCATGAACTCCTGGGGTCTACGGACGCCGTACCCGACGGAACGCCTCAAGGGACTAAACGTGCCGCAACCCGGCAGAGTTTCAGCGGGAGGCCGGGACCGTTTCCAGCTGCAGGACCTTGGCCGTGTCGGCCTCGAGCTGCGCGGCGAGCTCCGGGTTCTCGTTGAGCTTGACGCCGTAGCCCGGCATCATCTCCTTGAGCTTGCCCTGCCAGCCCTTGAAGTCCTTCGGGAAGGCCTTCTGCAGCAGTTCGATCATGATCGGCACGGCGGTGGAAGCACCCGGGGAGGCACCCAGCAGGGCGCCGATGCTGCCGTCGCGGCCCGCGATGACCTCGGTGCCGAACTGCAGCACGCCGCCCTTCTTCGGGTCCTTCTTGATGATCTGCACGCGCTGGCCGGCGGTGATGAGCTCCCAGTCGCCGTCCTTGGCCTCGGGGTAGTACTCGCGCAGGGCCTCAACCTTGGCGCCGTGGCGCTTGGCGACTTCCTTGACCAGGTAGGCCGTGAGGTCCATGTTGTCCTTGGCCACGGCCAGCATCGGGATGATGTTGGAGGGGCGGATGGACAGCGGCAGGTCCAGGTAGGAGCCGTTCTTCAGGAAGTTGGTGGAGAAGCCGGCATACGGGCCGAAGAGCAGGGAGCGCTTGCCGTTGACGTAGCGGGTGTCCAGGTGCGGCACGGACATCGGCGGGGCGCCCACGGAGGCCTGGCCGTAGACCTTGGCGCTGTGCTGGGCGGCCAGGGACTCGTCGGTGCAGCGGAAGAACTGTCCGGAGACGGGGAAACCGCCGTAGCCCTTGCTCTCCGGGATGCCGGAAGCCTGCAGCAGGTGCAGGGCGCCGCCGCCGGCGCCGACGAAGACGAACTTGGCGTGGATGGACCCGCGCTCACCGGAGCGTGGGTGCTTCAGGGACAGGTCCCAGCCGCCGTCGGCCGCGCGGCTGATGCCGGTGACGTCGTGGCCGTAGTTGATCTCCACGCCGTTGTTGCCCAGGTAGCCGG
Source organism: Arthrobacter sp. NPDC080082 (assembly GCF_040686595.1). Lineage (NCBI taxonomy): Bacteria > Bacillati > Actinomycetota > Actinomycetes > Micrococcales > Micrococcaceae > Arthrobacter > Arthrobacter sp. NPDC080082. Next base: position 77,900 of record NZ_JBFBKQ010000002.1, read on the forward strand.
TGAGCTCGCGCGTCAGGGCGCCGAAGTCGACGTCGGTGCCTTCCGCGGCGCGGGTCGCGGCTACGCGCTGCTTGGGGTCGCGGCCCTTGATGATCAGCGGCGCCCACTTGGCGATCTGCGCCTGGTCCTCGGAGTACTCCATGGAGCGGAACAGCGGGTTCGGCTTGAGCGCCTCGTAACGGGTCCGCAGGAACTTGGTGTTCTCTTCGCCCACCACGAAGCTCATGTGCGGGACGGTGTTGATGAAGCCCTTGGGGGAGCCGATCAGGGAGTTGGTGACCAGGTGGGACCAGAACTGGCGGGAGAGCTGGAACTGCTCGTTGATGTGCAGCGCCTTGGACGGATCCACCGAGCCGTCTTTGGCCGCGGGGGAGTAGTTCAGTTCGCAGAGGGCGGCGTGGCCGGTACCGGCATTGTTCCAGGGATCGGAGCTTTCCAGGCCCGGGCGGTCCAGCCGCTCGAACAGCGAGATGGTCCAGTTCGGCTCGAGCTGCTTGAGGAAGGCACCGAGCGTGGCGCTCATGATGCCGCCGCCAATCAGGACGACGTCGGCGTGTTGGGTCTTGGAAATGAAAGTCACATCAGTCTCCGGTAGCAGCGGCTCTGGCTGTCACAGAATATCCCCGCACGGCCCACTAACTGAAATTGGCCCGGCACGTCAAGACTTGAGGACCACCTTCGTGAAAACTTCGTTGAGCACCGGCGACGCCGGGTACTTCACCACCCGGTCGGAGAGCGCCAGCGCCGAGATCGGGAAGGCGATCGGCACGGCAGGGACCGACGCGGCGATCTGCGCGTTGATGGTCTGGTACTGCTCGGTGCGGTCTTTGCCGTCCGGCAGGCCGCGGGCCCGGGCGATCTTCGAGAACACCTGCGGGTCCTGGTAGCCGAACTCGCCGTTCTTCTCGCCGAAGAGCGGGCCGACGAAGTTGTCCGGGTCCGCGTAGGAACCGTTCCAGCCGAGCAGGTGAAGGGCGTGGTCCCCGGGGGAGGTGACCTTTTGCAGGTAGCCGTCGGACCAGTCCACCGGGACGGGCTTGATATTCAGTCCGACGGCGATCAGTTCGCGGCTGATCTCGGCGTAGACCTTCTCTGGCGTCGGCAGGTACGGCCGGGTGACGTTCAGCGGGTAGTAGAACTTCAGCTCCTCGCCCTTGTACGTGGACTGGGCCAGCAGCTCCTTGGCCTTGGCCGGGTCGTGGCCCAGCGACGGGGCGTTGTTGTTGAAACCGCTCAGCTTCGGCGGCACGAACTGGGAGGCCGAGGACGTGTTGTCGATAAAGAACTTCCGGATCAGGGTGTCCTTGTCCAGGGCCATCTCGATCGCCTGGCGCACCTTGAGGTCCTGCAGGGCCGGGATGTCCTGGTTCATGCCCAGGTACATGACGGAGAACGGGTCGCGCTGGATGATCTGCTTGCCGCGCTTGACCAGCTGATCGAAGTTACCCACGGTGACGGAGTCGTAGGCGTCGATCTTGCCGTCCAGCAGTGCCTGCATCCGGGTCTGCGGGTGGTCGTAGGTGACGAAGTTGATCGTGGCGATCTGGCCCCTGTCACCCCAGTAGTTCTTGTTGCTGGAGAGCGTGACGGTGTCGTTGTCCCAGGACGTGAAGACGTACGGGCCGGTTCCCACCGGCTTGAGCGCGTAGGCGGAGACCGGCTGGCCGTCCCGGGTCTGGTTCAGCACGTCCGCGGACTGCGCCGCGAGGGCCTTCGGCGAGGACATGGCGAAGGCGGGCAGGGTCAGCGCCTGTAGGAAGCCGGTGAAGGGCTGGGTCAGGTCGATCTCGACGTTGCCGCCCGCGAGCGGGGTGCAGCCCTTGTAGATGGACAGCGAGGCCTGGTCCGCGTTGGCCTTGAAGACGCCTTTGAATGAGGTCCCCGGGGCCTGTTTCCGCAGCGCCTCGGAGAAGTTGAACCAGCGGTTGAAGTTCGTGCACACCGCGGGACCGTCGAAGGCGGTGCCGTCCTGGAAGGTCACGCCGTCGCGGAGCTTAAAGGTATAGGTGCGGCCGTCGTCGCTGGTCTTCCACTCGGTGGCCAGCAGCGGCGTGGGCTTGCCGCTGTTTTGGTCAACGCCCACCAGGCCCTCGAGGATCTGCCGGGTGATGCGGTAGGAGTCGACGTCGGAGACCAGCGCCGGGTCCAGCCCCAGCGGGCGGGACGCGGTGCCGAAGGTGAACGTTTCGGTGGGTCCGGTACCGGCGCCGACCGACGACGTCGGGACCGGCCCGGGCGCGCCGGTGCAGGCCGCAACGGGGGCCAGGAGCAGCAGCGCGCCCAGGCCTGCGATGAGGCGGCGCATCCTGCGCGGTCCTCTGATGGGCGCGGTCCTGCTGGGCACTGAAGAATCACCTCGGGAAACGATGGGGCCGCCGGCTGCGGAGTGAGCCCCATTCTAGTGGACGGTGCCGTGCCGCAAACTCCCGCGCAGACTCCGGCGCGGCCCCGGCCCGGGGTGATGGACGGCCCAGGCACGGCGAAGGCCCGCACCGATGGTGCGGGCCTCCGTTTTCTCCGGTCGGGTCCGGGGAGTCAAGCCGGACCCGGAAGGGGAGGTTGGTGGTGGTTACTTCGGCATCAGTACGGAGTCGACCATGTACACGGTGGCGTTGGCGGTCTTGACGCCACCGCAGACGACGTTGGCGCCGTCGACCATCAGGGAATCCTTGCTGCCGGTCACGGTGACCGAGCCGCCCTCAACCGTCTTGTGGGTGCCCACGATCTGGTCGGGGGAGATCTTGCCGGGAACAACGTGGTAGGTCAGGATCTTGCTCAGCAGGGCGTCGTCCGTCTTGAGCTTGTCGATCGTGGCAGCGTCGATCTTCTTGAAGGCGTCATCGGTCGGGGCGAAGACGGTGAACTCGCTGCCGTTCAGGGTGTCCACCAGGTTGACCTTGGGGTTGAGCTTGCCGGAGACGGCGGCGGTCAGCGTGGTGAGGATCGGGTTGTTGGAGGCTGCGGTGGCTACCGGGTCCAGGGCCATGCCGGACACGGAGCCCGCACCGCTGGGGACCTGGGCGGCGTAGGCCGCGCAGCCGGAGCCGACCAGGTCGGCGGCCGGGTCCATGGCGCCGGCGGAAGCGCTCATCGACGGCGATGCGCTCATGGAGGGGGAGGCTGCCATGCTCGACGCGGACGGGGCCGCAGCCGGGGCCGACGAACTGGAGGAGCCGGTGGTGGAGCCGCCGCAGGCGGTCAGGCTCAGCATGGCGACGGCGGCGATGCCGGAAACGGCGAGCGTGGTGCGCTTGATGGTCTGCATTGTGAATCTCCTTAGTTGTGCCGAGGTAATGCGTGCAACGGAGGGTTTTTCCGGTGCTGCTGTTGTTCGACTGGCGGGCACCGACCCTTGGTTGGTGTCTCACTGAAGATTCGGGCGATGGGGCCGGGGGGATGGGTGGGATTGCAGAAATTTTTTTAAAACAGGAAAACCCCGGCCAGAGACCGGGGTTTTCCGAGGTGCGCAAGGGGGGACTTGAACCCCCACGCCCGAAGGCACAGGAACCTAAATCCTGCGTGTCTGCCAATTTCACCACTCGCGCGCGGCGCCGTCGTCGGCGGATCCCGGGGGACCCGGCGTCGGACGCCAGGGACCATTCTACAGATCGAGCTTGAGGTCCCGCCGCAGTTTGGCCACGTGGCCCGTGGCGCGGACGTTGTACTGGGCCAGGGCCACCTTGCCGTCCGGTCCCACCACCACGGTGGAGCGGATCAGCCCGTCGTAGGTCTTGCCGTAGTTTTTCTTCTCGCCCCAGGCGGCGTACGCCTCCGCGACCTTGTGGTCCGGATCGGACAGCAGCGGAAAGGTCAGGCCCTCGTCCTCGGCGAACGTGGCGAGTTTGGCGACGGGGTCGGGGGAGATGCCGACGACCTCGTAGCCGGCGGCGGAGAGCGAGGCGAGGGAGTCCCTGAAATCGCAGGCCTGCTTGGTGCAGCCCGGGGTCGCGGCCGCCGGGTAGAAGTAGACAACGGTGCTGCGGCCCTTGAAGTCCTTGAGGCCCACGGTGCGGCCGGTGGAATCCTGGAGGCTGAAATCGGGCGCGGTGTCGCCGGGAACGAGTCGTTCTGCCACGGTGGGCTCCTGTTCTGGGACGCTCCGGGGAGCGGATGTGACGGACGGAACCCCAGCTTAGTGAGCGCCTGAACCGACGACGAATCAGGGATTCGGTATACTACTTACTATGCCCGATTTGGATCGCTGGCCCACTGGCCGCCTTTTGTCCACGGCAGCACGCCTGGTTGAACACTCCTGGAATGAAAAGCTGGGAGCAATCGGCCTTACCCACGCGGGGGTCATCGCGATGGAAGTGCTCTCCGTCCATGGCCCCATGACCCAGGCGCAGCTGGCGCAGCTGGTGCGTGTCCAGGCACAGACGATGGGCAAGACCCTCAGCCGCCTCGAGGCGCACGGCCACATCTCACGTGAGCGCAGCGTCTCCGACCGCCGCAGCCACGTGGTGACGCTGACCGACCGTGGCCGGGAGGCCGTCGTCGCCGCCGCGGACATGGAACGCTCCGTGCTCGCCGCCGCGTCCATCGACCCGGACACCCTTCGCCACGAGCTGCAGGCCGTGGTGCGTGAACTCGCAAACCGCATCTCCTCCACCGAGGACGCGAAGGACATTGTCGACGCTCCGGCACCCAAGGTGTCGGCGGACGCAGGCACCCTCTCCTAGCCGGTCCTTTCCGGCTGGCCGGCGTCGGACGGTTCCGTCCGGCCCCGGGAGCAAGGCGCGAACTGCGTGTCACGCCCCGAGACGCCGGCCCACCTCGCATAGGGTTGTGTGCCATGGACACGTCGCACCCGCCGGAGCTGGAAGGGCAGACCTCGATCAACGAGCTGCTCGACGAGCCCGTGGGCGCAGACCCCGTCCAGTTGGCCCTGCCCCTGCTTTTCCACCCGGCGATTCGCGTCCGCGGCTGAGTCCGCGCCGGAGCTCCCATGACCGATCACCGCTGTGTGCGCCGCCCCTCTCCGCGGGCAGTTGCCGCGACGCTGGCCGCCACGGTCCTGGCCCTCACGATCTCTGCGGCCCCGGCGGGGGCCGAAACCTGCGCGCCAGTGATCGTCCTGCCCCTCGGTCCCTGCCAGCCGACGGCGCCGTCCAGTCCGCGACCCACGGCCACCTCCAGCCCGGCGCCTGCCCCCACCGCTGCCCCCGTTGCACCGGCACCCGCCCCGGCCGTTCCCGCTCCGGTGGCCCCGGCACCGGTTTCCCCGGCGGACCGGCCCGCCCCGGCCGCCTCCAATGCGCCGGCGACAACCACGGCGCCGACCACACCCTCGGGCCCCGCGTCCCCGTCCCGGGCGCCCTCCGCTTCCGTTCCGCCGCAGCCCGCCGCCCCTACCCTCCCGGCGGCCGATCCGACGGCCGGAGGCGCCACGGACGCGCCGGAACCGGGGGAGCGGGGCACCATGGGGCTTGGGGCCGCTCTGCTGGCCGGCGGCGGCGTCCTGGTCTCGGCATCAGCAGCCCTGGGACTTCGCGCCCGCCGCCTCCGGCTGCGCTGACCGGAACCCCCTCGCCGCAGCGGCTCCCTGCCTTTGGGTAATCCACCTTGCCGCCCGAAACCCGCGCAGACACAAAAAAGCCGCTCCAACTCCGACTTTCATCGGTGTTGGAGCGGCTTCTTCTGTGGTGCACCCCCCGGGACTCGAACCCGGAACCCATTGATTAAGAGTCAATTGCTCTGCCAGTTGAGCTAGAGGTGCAGCTGTTGTTTTCGTTCCCCCCCCGGGCTGTTTATTTCCCGCGGTGTTCTCCGCAACGACATGAAACTCTACACGAGATTTGCCGGAGTGCGAAATCGGGGGCAAGAAGGTGGTCCGGGCGGCCGGGAGGACGGGCGGCAACCCCGCAATTCCGCGGATTTTCGGGCCTCCGGGGCCCGCCTGCCCGCCCTTGAAAGGATGCCGGGAGGGGCGGCGGGCCCGCATTACGGAGTGTGAAGTGAGCCACACTGCGGGAGGGTCAGAGCCTGACGCGGCGGGGCGGGCGGAACCCGGCGGCCTCGGCGTGCGCGGCCGACTCAAACCACACCCCGGCCCGGGTCTCCTCGTAGCCCTGGCTGGTCTCCTCGTAGTACGTCATGGTTTCCGCGTCACCCTTGACGGTGAAGTCGGCAGGGCCGCTGCCGTCGGCCGCAGGTGCGGCCGAGCCGACGCCGTAGGGCTGCTCGGCGGCGAGGTGACCGGCGGGCTCCGGTTCCGGCATCGGCTCGTGGCTGGGAGCAGGCGCCGGTTCGTGAGCGGGTTCGGTCGCCGATTCGTGCACCTGCTCCTGGGCCGGGGGAGCGGAGTGGCTGGCCGAGCCCTCGACCGCGGCGGAGGATGCCGCCGCCTGCAAGGTCTCAGCCTCTGCGGCCTCGGCCGCCGCGGACTCCGCCCCCGGGAGAGTGGGCGCGTGCGGTCCGGTGTACTCCGGGTGGTGCACCGGCGCGGCCTGGGCTTCCGCGGGGGTAGCCTCAGCAGGGGCTGTCTGGGTAGCGGGCTCAGGTGCGGCGGTGGGTTCCGAGGCGGCGGCCGGTGCGGCGGCCGGTGCGGCGGACGGTGCGGGCTCGGCGGCCGGCGCAGGCTCGGGGGCCGGTGCGGGTACGGGGACAGGCGCCGCGGCTGCCGGAGCAACGGGCTCCCGCTCGGCGGACCGCGGTGTGCTGCCGGTGGCCGGTGTTCCGGAGGCCTGGGTGCCGGAAGCCTGGGTGCCGGAAGCCTGGGTGCCGCCGGTCCGTCGGCTGTTGCGGTTCAGGAGCGTCCACACCACCGCGACGATCAGCACGATGACAATGAGCCAGATAATCCAATCCATGGCCGGATCCTTCGGGTCGGGCGGCAGGGTTGCCGTGTGCTTGACGTTACGTCCGGCCCTCGCGGGTGTCCAGCAACGCCCGGACGGCCCGTGTAGCCTCGGCTCATGGACTTCAAGAGGCTGCGGATCCTCCGCGAACTGGCGGACCGCGGCACCGTCGGGGCCACCGCGGAGGCCATGCAGGTCACCCCGTCTGCCGTCTCCCAGCAGCTGAAAACGCTGCAGGAGGAACTCGGGGTGGTGCTGGTCGAGAAGTCCGGGCGGGGCGTCCGCCTGACCGAGGCCGGCCTGGCGATGGCCGGCGCCGCGGCCGAAGTGTCTACCGCCATGGCCCGGGCCGAGGCCACCATCGACACCTACCGCCGCGGCTGGCAGACACGGGTGAGCGCGGCGTTCTTCCCCAGCGCCGCGGAAATGTTCCTGCCCGGCCTGCTGCATCGGGTCCGCGAGATCGACGGGCTGCGCTTCGAGGCCCATTTCGAGGACCCCGGCGTCGCCGGCTTCGCCGCCCTGGCCGCCGACTACGACGTCGTCCTCGCGCACAGCGTGGACGGCCCCGAGGTCTTCGCCCGGCAGGGCCTGGAGGTGGTCCCGCTCCTCGACGAGCCGCTGGACGTTGCGGTTCCCGCGGGGCATCCGCTCGCGGCCAAGGCCAGCCTCAGTGCCCAGGACGTCATCGGCTGCCCGTGGATGGGCGTGCCGGACGGCTTCCCCTTCGATACCGTGCTGCGCCAGATCGAGATGCAGGCAGACTCCCCGGCGCTGCGGGCCCAGCTCTACCCGGATTTGCGCGTCCTCGAGGCCCTGGTCAGTGCCGGGCACGGGCTCAGCCTGCTGCCGCGCTACACGGCCCTGAAGAACCAGGGCCGCGGCTTCGTGCTGCGCCCCCTCCGGGGCGTGAAGGCGAGCCGCAGCATCGTGGTGCTGGCCCGCCCCGAGGCCGCGGCACGCACCACCATCCAGGAAGTGATCGCCCTGTTGCAGGCCGAGGCGCGGGCGGTGGCGTTGGCGCCGGAACTGCGTGGCGGAGATCACGGAAAACCCGCGGGCCACGCGGCGGCTTCCGTAGTCTAGGACGCGAGTCCGCTGTGTGGGCGGAAATATTCCGGAATTGCCGCTTAATCCGGCCGGGCGGCTCGTTGGCATCCTCGCCGGACCCATAGACTTTGAGCCATGAGCCAGGACACCGAAGCAGCAGCAGTTGCCACCCCGGACATCAAGCCCCGCAGCCGCGTCGTCACCGATGGCATCCACGCAGCCCCCGCCCGCGGCATGTTCCGCGCCGTCGGCATGGGCGACGACGACTTCGCCAAGCCGCAGGTGGGCGTCGCCAGCTCGTGGAACGAAATCACCCCCTGCAACCTCTCCCTGAACCGGCTGGCCCAGGGCGCCAAGGAAGGCGTCCACGCCGGCGGCGGCTTCCCGATGCAGTTTGGCACCATTTCCGTCTCGGACGGCATCTCCATGGGCCACGAGGGCATGCACTTCTCCCTGGTCTCCCGCGAAGTCATCGCCGACTCCGTCGAGACCGTCATGCAGGCCGAGCGGATCGACGGCTCCGTACTGCTGGCCGGTTGCGACAAGTCCCTCCCCGGCATGCTGATGGCGGCGGCCCGCCTGGACCTCGCCAGCGTCTTCCTCTACGCCGGCTCGATCATGCCCGGCTGGGTCAAGCTCGAGGACGGCTCGGAAAAGGAAGTCACCCTCATCGATGCCTTCGAAGCCGTGGGCGCCTGCGCCGCCGGCAAGATGAGCATGGAGGACCTGACGCGCATCGAAAAGGCCATCTGCCCGGGCGAAGGTGCCTGCGGCGGCATGTACACCGCCAACACCATGGCCTGCATCGGCGAGGCCCTGGGCATGTCCCTCCCCGGTTCCGCCGCCCCGCCCTCGGCCGACCGCCGCCGCGACGACTTCGCGCGCAAGTCCGGCGAGGCCGTGGTGAACCTGCTCCGCCTCGGCATCACGGCCCGCGACATCATGACCAAGAAGGCCTTCGAGAACGCCATCGCCGTCACCATGGCCTTCGGCGGTTCCACCAACGCGGTCCTGCACCTGCTCGCGATCGCCCGCGAGGCCGAGGTCGAGCTGACCCTGGACGACTTCAACCGCATCGGCGACAAGATCCCCCACCTGGGCGACCTCAAGCCCTTCGGCCGCTACGTCATGACCGACGTCGACAGGATCGGCGGCGTGCCCGTGATCATGAAGGCGCTGCTCGACGCCGGCCTCCTGCACGGGGACTGCCTCACCGTGACCGGCAAGACCGTCGCGGAGAACCTGGACGCTATCAACCCGCCGGACGTCGACGGCAAGATCCTCCGCGCCCTGGACAACCCGATCCACAAGACCGGCGGCATCACCATCCTGCACGGCTCGATGGCCCCGGAAGGCGCCGTCGTCAAGAGCGCCGGCTTCGACGCCGACGTCTTCGAGGGCACCGCCCGCGTCTTCGAACGCGAGCAGGGCGCCCTGGACGCGCTGGACAAGGGTGAGATCAAGGCCGGCGACGTCGTCGTCATCCGCTACGAGGGCCCCAAGGGCGGCCCGGGCATGCGCGAGATGCTCGCCATCACCGGCGCCATCAAGGGCGCCGGCCTCGGCAAGGACGTCCTGCTGCTGACCGACGGACGCTTCTCCGGCGGCACCACCGGCCTCTGTATCGGCCACGTGGCGCCCGAAGCGGTCGACGGCGGCCCGATCGCCTTCGTCAAGGACGGCGACCGGATCCGCGTCGACATCGCCGCCCGCTCCTTCGACCTGCTGGTCGACCCCGCCGAGCTGGAAGCCCGCAAGGAAGGCTGGCAGCCGCTCCCGGCCCGCTACACCAAGGGCGTGCTCGCCAAGTACGCCAAGCTCGTCCACAGCGCCTCCACCGGCGCCTACTGCGGGTGATTCCTACCTTGGGGTTCCGGCGCTGGGCGCCGGAACCCCAGGGGCCCTCGGAATCCCCCTTATTAAGCCCTTCCGCCTATCGCGATCGGGTCGCGGAGGGGGAGTAGCACGTTCAGCAGGTGGACAATGGTGTCCAAATAGTGAGACAGGCGGCGGCCTCGTTGACACCCGTCTCGCTCAGAGGGAAAACTGAACGCATGACCGCAATCGTTACCGCCGGCATTGCTGCAGGTGTATCCGTCGTCCTTACCAAGCGCGTGGCCTCATAGCCTCCACTGGTAACGAACCGTCACGCGCAAACCCCTCGAAGAGCCGGCAGGCTGAGGGGTTTTTTTATTTCCGCTCCACCCGTACCGCCAGCACCACACGATCACTGTAGATCCACCCGAAGATCCACCTAAGGAAGAGTCCGATGAGCAAAGGATCGCCGATCAGCCCCTCGCTGATGGCTACGAAGTCCGCTGGAGCGCACAAAGCTCCGGAACGCGTCGAACGACCGGCCGACACCGCCGTCGTCGAGCATGCTGCTGCCTCTCCCGTCCTTGGGCCGAACAACGTCGTACCCCCGACGGTGATGACCGGCTCGCAAGCAATCGTCCGCGCACTCGAAGAACTCGGCGTCGAGGACATTTTCGGTTTGCCCGGTGGCGCGATCCTGCCCACCTATGACCCCTTGATGGCCTCCAGGATGAATCACGTCCTGGTCCGTCACGAACAGGGAGCCGGCCACGCCGCGCAAGGCTATGCCATGGTTACCGGACGGGTGGGCGTCTGCATCGCCACCTCCGGCCCCGGTGCCACCAACCTCGTTACCGCCATCATGGATGCCCACATGGACTCCGTGCCGATGGTGGCCATCACCGGCCAGGTCTCCAGCGGAGTCATCGGCACCGATGCCTTCCAGGAAGCCGACATTGTCGGCATCACCATGCCGATCACCAAGCACTCGTTCCTGGTCACCGACGCCAACGACATCCCGCACGTGATGGCGGAGGCGTTCCACCTCGCCTCGACCGGCCGCCCCGGCCCGGTCCTGGTGGACGTGGCCAAGGACGCCCAGCAGTCCGAGATGACCTTCTCCTGGCCGCCGAAGATCGACCTGCCCGGCTACCGCCCGGTGCTCCGCGGCCACAGTAAGCAGGTCCGGGAGGCGGCGCGCCTGATCGCGGCCGCCAAGAAGCCGGTCCTGTACGTCGGCGGCGGTGTGGTCAAGGCCCACGCCTCCGCGGAGCTGCGGGAATTGGCCGAGCTCTCCGGCGCCCCCGTGGTCACCACCCTGATGGCCCGCGGCGTTTTCCCCGACTCCCACCCGCAGCACGTCGGCATGCCCGGCATGCACGGCACGGTCTCGGCCGTTACCGCCCTGCAGCAGTCGGACCTGCTGATCACCCTCGGCGCCCGGTTCGATGACCGGGTCACCGGCATCCTCTCCTCGTTCGCTCCCAACGCGAAGGTGATCCACGCGGACATCGACCCCGCTGAAATCTCCAAGAACCGCACCGCGGACGTGCCGATCGTAGGTTCGGTCAAGGAGATCATCCCCGAACTGAGCGAAGCCCTGCGTCTGCAGTTCGAGGCCTCCGGCACCCCGGACCTGGCCAACTGGTGGGCCTTCCTGAACAACCTCAAGGAGACCTACCCGCTCGGCTGGACCGAACCCGAGGACGGCCTGACCGCTCCGCAGCGGGTCATCGAGCGGATCGGTGCCCTGACCGGCCCCGAAGGCGTCTACGTGGCCGGCGTGGGCCAGCACCAGATGTGGGCCTCGCAGTTCATCAAGTACGAGCGCCCGCACGCCTGGCTGAACTCCGGCGGCGCCGGCACCATGGGCTACGCCGTGCCCGCGGCGATGGGCGCCAAGGTGGGCAACCCGGACCGCGTGGTCTGGGCGATCGACGGCGACGGCTGCTTCCAGATGACCAACCAGGAACTGGCCACCTGCGCGATCAACAACATCCCCATCAAGGTCGCCGTCATCAACAACTCCTCCCTGGGCATGGTCCGCCAGTGGCAGACCCTGTTCTACGAGGGCCGTTACTCCAACACGGATCTCAACACCGGCCACGACACCGTCCGCATCCCGGACTTCGTCAAGCTCGCCGACGCCTACGGCTGCGCGGCCCTGCGCTGCGAACGCGACGAGGACATCGACGCGACCATCCAGAAGGCCCTGGAAATCAACGACCGTCCCGTGGTGATCGACTTCGTCGTCAGCCCCAACTCCATGGTCTGGCCGATGGTGCCCGCCGGAGTGAGCAACGACCAGATCCAGGTTGCCCGGAACATGACCCCGGACTGGGAAGAAGAGGACTGACCATGACCCGCCACACACTCTCCGTCCTGGTCGAGGACAAGCCCGGCGTGCTGACCCGCGTGGCCAGCCTCTTCGCCCGGCGCGCCTTCAACATCAACTCCCTGGCCGTCGGCCCGACCGAGGTCGCCGGCATCTCCCGGATGACCGTCGTCGTCGACGCCGACGGCGAGCTGATCGAACAGGTCACCAAGCAGCTGAATAAGCTGGTCAACGTGATCAAGATCGTCGAGCTCACCCCAGAATCTTCCGTACAGCGCGACCACATCCTGGTCAAGGTACGGGCGGACGCCGCAACCCGGCTGCAGGTAACCCAGGCAGCCGACCTCTTCCGCGCATCGGTGGTCGACGTCTCCACAGAGTCGGTCGTCATCGAGGCCACCGGCCACCCCGACAAGCTCACGGCATTGCTCTCGGTGCTGGAGCCCTTTGGCATCCGCGAAATCGTGCAGTCCGGCACCCTGGCCGTCGGCCGCGGGTCCCGCTCGATGAGCGACCGGGCCCTGCGCTCCGCGTAGGCCGCGCCGCACCTGCAGCACAGCGCCACACGAATTCACAGACAACACCCCACGAATCCATTAATAAGGAGACACCCCAGTGACTGAAATGTTTTACGACGACGACGCCGACCTGTCGATCATCCAGGGCCGCACCGTCGCCGTGATCGGTTACGGATCCCAGGGCCACGCCCACGCCCTCAGCCTGCGCGATTCCGGTGTTGACGTCCGCGTCGGACTCAAGGAAGGTTCGAAGTCCCGCGCCAAGGCCGAGGCGGAGGGCCTGCGCGTCCTCAACGTCGCCGACGCCGTCGCAGAGGCCGACCTGATCATGGTCCTTACCCCGGACCAGGTCCAGCGCCACGTCTACGCCGAGGACATCGCCCCGAACCTGCAGGCCGGTGACGCCCTGTTCTTTGGCCACGGCTTCAACATCCGCTACGGCTACATCCAGCCGCCGGCCGATGTCGACGTCGCCCTGGTCGCCCCGAAGGGCCCGGGCCACATCGTCCGCCGCGAATTCGAGGCCGGCCGCGGCGTGCCGGACCTGATCGCCGTCGAGCAGAACCCGTCCGGCAAGGCCAAGGAACTGGCCCTGTCCTACGCCAAGGCCATCGGCGGCACCCGCGCAGGCGTCATCGAGACCACCTTCACCGAAGAGACCGAAACCGACCTCTTCGGCGAGCAGGCGGTCCTCTGCGGCGGCGCCTCGCAGCTGATCATGTACGGCTTCGAGACCCTGACCGAGGCCGGCTACAAGCCCGAGGTCGCCTACTTCGAGGTGCTGCACGAGCTCAAGCTGATCGTCGACCTGATGGTCGAGGGCGGCATCGCCAAGCAGCGCTGGAGCGTCTCCGACACCGCCGAGTACGGCGACTACGTCTCCGGCCCGCGGGTCATCACTCCCGAGGTGAAGGAGAACATGAAGGCCGTCCTCAAGGACATCCAGGACGGCACCTTCGCCAAGCGGTTCATCGATGACCAGGACGCCGGCGCACCGGAGTTCAAGGAACTTCGCAAGAAGGGTGAGGACCACCCGATCGAGGCCACCGGCCGGGAACTGCGCAAGCTCTTCTCCTGGATCAAGAACGAAGACGACTACACCGAAGGATCAGTCGCCCGCTAGGGAACTGACCGGCAGGGGGAGCCGGACACCCGCAACGGGGGTCCGGCTTTCCCTGTGTTTACCTGCACCATCTGTTTACCCGCACCATCGATTCACCAAAATCCCCACCTGAATACAAGAGAGCTAAAGAGGTCACCGGTGACAAGCACCAAACCTGTCGTACTCCTCGCCGAGGAACTTTCGCCCGCCACAGTCGAGGCCCTCGGCCCGGACTTCGAGATCCGCCAGACCGACGGCGCCGACCGTTCCCAGCTGCTCTCGGCGATCGCCGACGTGGACGCGATCCTGATCCGCTCGGCCACCCAGGTCGACGCCGAGGCCATCGCCGCGGCAAAGAACCTCAAGGTCATCGCCCGCGCCGGCGTCGGACTCGACAACGTGGACATTAAGGCCGCCACCCAGGCCGGCGTCATGGTGGTCAACGCCCCGACGTCAAACATCGTCTCCGCCGCGGAACTGACCGTCGGCCACATCCTGAGCCTGGCCCGCCACATCCCGCAGGCCTCCGCGGCGCTCAAGAACGGCGAGTGGAAGCGCTCCAAGTACACAGGTACCGAACTGTTCGAGAAGAAGATCGGCATCATAGGCCTCGGCCGCATCGGCGCCCTGGTCGCGGCCCGGCTGAAGGGCTTCGACACCAAGATCCTCGCCTACGACCCCTACATCACCTCCGCCCGGGCCGCCCAGCTCGGCGTGCAGCTGGTGACCCTGGACGAGCTGCTGGCCCAGTCCGACTTCATCACCATCCACATGCCCAAGACCCCGGAGACCGTCGGCATGCTCGGCGCCGACGCGTTCCGGAAGATGAAGCCCACCGCGTACGTCGTCAACGTCGCCCGCGGCGGCCTGGTGGACGAGGAAGCCCTTTACACCGCGCTGGAGTCCGGCGAGATCGCCGGCGCCGGCGTCGACGTATTCGTCAAGGAGCCAAGCACCGACCTGCCGTTCTTCAAGCTCGACAACGTGGTGGTCACCCCGCACCTGGGCGCCTCCACCGACGAGGCCCAGGAGAAGGCCGGCGTCTCGGTGGCCAAGTCCGTCCGCCAGGCCCTGGCCGGCGAGCTGGTCCCGGATGCCGTGAACGTCGCCGGCGGCGTGATCGCCCCCGACGTGCGCCCCGGCATCCCGCTGATCGAGAAGCTCGGCCGGATCTTCACCGCCATGACCCACGCGTCGCTGACCCAGTTCGACGTGGAGGTCGCCGGCGAGATCTCCGAACTGGACGTCAAGGTCCTCGAACTCGCCGCGCTCAAGGGCATCTTCGCCGACGTCGTCACCGAGCAGGTCTCCTACGTCAACGCCCCGGTGATCGCCGAGCAGCGCGGCATCAACGTCCGGTTGATCACCACCCCGGACACCGAGTCCTACCGCAACGTCCTGACCCTGCGCGGGGCGCTCAGCGACGGCAGCCAGATCTCCGTGGCCGGCACCCTGACCGGACCCAAGCAGATCGAGAAGCTGGTCGGCATCAACGGCTTCGAGGTCGAAATCCCGATCAGCGAGCACCTCGTGGTGGTCGCCTACTCGGACCGCCCCGGCGTGATCGGCACCATCGGCCACATCCTCGGCATGAACAACATCAACATCGCCGGCATGCAGGTGGCCCGGCAGGCCGAGGGCGGCCAGGTGCTCGCCCTGCTGACCATCGACAGCTCCGTGCCCCAGCAGGTCCTCGACGCCATCAAGGCCGGCATCGGCGCCGAGATGGTGCGCGAAGTGGACCTCGAGGACTAAGCACCCTTACCGGTTTGCCTGCGGCGGCGCGTCCGCCGCAGGCGTCCGGGAACCACCGGCCGGTCTGCGTACAATAGCTACGTCCGATTCCAGGATGTGGCCGGCAGACCGGCCTTTACTTTTGCACGCCCGGCAGGGGAAGCCTTCTCATCCGCGCCGAGAACCCGCGGACACGAACAGCGGCGTGTGCACGCAATCCAGCTTTCAGGAGCCCAATGAACGCCGTCCAAAGGTTCATCAGAAGCAGAGTGCTTTTGCTGACCGCGTCCATTTTGATCGTCGCCATGTGCCTGTCCGTCCTCGTGCAGGGACAGTCCCAGGCGGCGCTCAACCGCACCGTCGACCAGAACTCGCGCGGCCTCTACGACATCCTGGTCCAGGCCAAGCCCAGCTCGTCCGGAGCGCTGATGCAGCCGGACATCGCCACCGGCCAGGGCGGCATCGGCTTCGACCAGCTCGACGCCATCCGGAAGCTCTCCGGCACCTCCGTCGCCGCGCCGATCAGCCTGGTCTCGCGCGTCTCGCAGAACCTGGAGGCACCCCGCCTCGACGCCACCGACTACCTGGGCTACAACGCCGGCCTCGCCGGCACCGCCGGTGACCCCACCGCCACGGACCCCTCCAAGTGGCCCGCCGCGCAGTCCGTCTTGAGCGACACCCCCAAGAAGTACCGCCTGACCGCCAGCGCCGTCAGCTCCAACGGCTCCAGCGAACAGACGCTGTTCAAGACCACCGCCGAGGGCACCCTCGGCAAGGGCAAACTGGTCGAGGAACAGGTCGCCGGCGGCAAGAACGTCCGGATCGCGGGCCCGGCGGGGGAGACCGGCATCAAGTTCCCGGCCCCGGCCGGCGGCTCCGAACACACCCTCTTCAACCTCTCCGTGGCGCTGCCCCTGGCGCCGCAGGTCACCGAGTCCGTTGTCGCCGTCGACCCCGTCGCCGAACGCGCCCTGCTGGGTGGTGCCGGCGACTTCCTGGCACCCCTGGAGAAGGCCCCGCCCGCCGACGCCCGCGACGCCGGCGCGATCGGCCGCCACTTCGAGAGCCTCTTCACCAGCGGCATCACCATGGACCAGCTCAAGGAAGGCCCCGACTTCCTGGGCGTGAAGCTCAAGTACTGGGCGCCCCTGATGACCCAGTACCAGCAGGCCAAGAACGCCGGCCAGCTCACCGCCGACTCGCAGGCCATCCCGCTGATCGTCCGCTCCGGCACCTCCCTGGACCTGAAGTACTCGGTCAAGATCGAGGAAATCGACAACGCCGGCAACGTCACCAAGGACGTCGGCACCGTGACCCGGTCGCTGGACAAGGACTACCTGCCGTTCGTCTCGAAGGCCCCGTTCGACCTGGCCTGGCCCGGCTCCAAGGACCTCAGCTCGCTGATGGGGGACACCGGCGGCTTCGGCCAGGGCCTCTACAACCCCGCCATCTGGAGCACCGACTTCGCCACCGCGCCCAAGTACAAGGACGGCCAGACCGCCGGCAACGGCGCCGTCGAAAAGTCCGCCGTCCCCGGTGAATGGGTCACCGTGAACCGGCTCCCCGAGAAGGGCGCCAACGGTGCCGCCGTCGACCAGACCCAGCGCACCCCGGTGGACGAGCGCTCCTACCGGGAGAACCTGCAGACGGGCAAGAAGCCGGCGACGCCGCTGCCCATGGTCTACGGCACCTTTGATCCGGCCAAGGTCCAGGAGGCCGCCGGCGACGTCAACCGCCTCCCGCTGGGCGGCTACGACCCGACGCCGATGACCCTGACCAAGGACGGCTCCGGCAAGGACACCACCCCCACCGCCCTGAAGCCCTCGCTCAGCGCCACGGGCCTGGTGAGCCAGTCCGCCGGCGCCATCACCGACTACTACGGCCTGGCCGCCGCCCGCGGCTACGATAAGAACGCCTCCGTCATCGACGCCGTGCGGGTCCGCGCCCAGGTCGACGGCACCTGGAAGCAGGCGCAGCCCGAGGTCGAGAAGCTCGCCAACCAGATCCGGGACATGGGCCTGGAGGCCACCGTGGTGGCAGGCTCCGCCCGCGAGGACGCCAGTATCTTCGTGCCCGGTTACTCCAAGGACGACGCCGGCAAGGAATCCCCGCTGGGCACCGTCACCCAGTCGTGGGTGCGGCAGAACGCGGCCGACGCCGTGACCGGCTCGCTCTCGGGCACCAACCTCACCCTGCTGTTCCTGACCCTCTGCGGGGCCGCCCTGCTGACCGGCGCCTCCACCGTCAGCTACGTCCGCAAGCGCCGCCGCGAGGCCGGAACCCTGCGCGCCATGGGCTGGACCCAGCGCCGGATCCGCACCTGGGTGCTGGCCGAGTTCGGAGTCGGCGCCGCGGCGCTGGCCGCCGCCGGGATCATCCTGAGCCTGGTCAGCTGGAACCCCGCCACCGCGATCGTCTCCGCCTCGGTCCTGGTGCTCTACTGCGCCGCGGCCTTCTTCGCCGCCCAGCAGCTGCGCCACCGCGAGGTGATCGACCAGGAACCCCAGCATGACGAGCGGCTCATCCCGGTCGACTCCCCGCTGACCTTCGCCAGCCGGCAGCTGAGCACTAACAAGTTCAACACCGGCTCCCTGGCGATCGCCGTCGGCGTCTTCGGCGCCGCGGTGGGCGGCCTCGCCGCCCTGCTGATCGACATCCCGCGCGCCGCCGGCGCCAGCGCCCTCAGCGGCGTGGCCGCCGCCAGCATCGCCCTGCCCAGCATCATCCTGGGCATCTCCGGGGTTGCCGTGGGCCTGCTGCTGACCATGGTCACCGGCCGGTTCGAGCTCGCCGCCAAGCGCCAGTACCTGGGCACGCTGCAGGCGATGGGCTGGAACCCGGACATGCTGGGCCAGGTCCGCTTCTTCGAAAATGCCATGGTGGGAACCATCGCCCTGCCCCTGGGCGTCCTCGGTGCCCTGGGCGTGGGCCTCATCCTCGCCCCCTACGCCGCACTCTGGGCCGCCGTCGCCGGCCTGGTCGCGGTCCTCTGCTGGATCCCGATTGCAACGAAAGTAGTCCAATGACCAACGAGCTGAACCTTGACCGGGAAGCACACGACCGGATGACCACCAGCACCCGCCGTGCGGCGGCGCAGAAGACCCGCGCCAACACGATCGTGCGGCCGACGGACCACGCCACGCCGCTGGAGCTGAGCAACATCACCATCCACTACGGCGGCGGCAAGAACGGCGCCGAAGCGGTCAACGTCGTGGACGACTTCAACATGACCCTGCACGCCGGCGAGATGCACTGCGTCGCCGGCCGCTCCGGCTCCGGCAAGACCAGCATCCTCACCGTCGGCGCGGGCCTGACCCTGCCGACGTCGGGCCGGGTCTTCTGGGAAGGCGACTCGCTGGAGACCATGGGCGACGACGAGATCGCCGACCGCCGCCGCGCGCTGATCGGCTACGTGGACCAGGGCGGCGCCCTGATCGACGGCATGAGCGCGCTGGAAAACGTCCT
This sequence comes from Arthrobacter sp. NPDC080082, assembly GCF_040686595.1. Taxonomy (NCBI): domain Bacteria; kingdom Bacillati; phylum Actinomycetota; class Actinomycetes; order Micrococcales; family Micrococcaceae; genus Arthrobacter; species Arthrobacter sp. NPDC080082. Next base: position 96,716 of record NZ_JBFBKQ010000002.1, read on the forward strand.
GCTGCCGGCCGTCCCCGACGGAGAGGTCGAACAGCGCCGCGACATGGCCAAGGACCTCCTGGACCTGGTGGGCCTGGGCCGGCGCATGCGCCACCGCCCCGCCCAGCTCTCCGGCGGTGAACGCCAGCGCGTGGCGATTGCCCGTGCGCTGATCCTGGGCACGCGCGTGCTCGTGGTGGACGAACCGACCGCCAGCCTGGACCGGGCCTCGGCCAACCGCATCATCAGCATCCTCAAGGACACCACCTCGGACGGCATCGCCGTGCTGGTCGCTTCACATGACCACGAACTTGTCCGCCAGAGCGATACCCTCACCGAACTGATTTAGGTTTAACCCGTGACGCCTTCCGAAAAGCCCCCGTTCTACATCACCACCGCCATCACCTACCCGAACGGCGTGCCGCACATCGGCCACGCCTACGAATACATCGCCACCGATGCGATGGCACGGTTCAAGCGGCTGGACGGCTACGACGTCTTCTTCCTTACCGGGACCGACGAGCACGGGATGAAGATCGCCCAGGCTGCCGAGAAGGAAGGCATTTCGCCCAAGGAACTGGTCGACCGGAACGCGGAGATCTACCAGGCCGCCCATGCGGCCCTCGGCATTTCCTACGACCGCTTCATCCGGACCACGGACGCCGACCACTACGCCGCGTCGCAGGCCATCTGGAAGAAGATGGAAGCGAACGGGGACATTTACCTGTCCAACTATGAGGGCTGGTATTCGGTCCGCGACGAGGCCTACTACGGCGAAGACGAGACCGTGGTCAAGGATGACGGCCTCCGCTACTCGCGGGAGACGGACACGCCGGTCACCTGGACCGCCGAGGAGAGCTACTTCTTCCGGCTCTCGGCCTACCAGGACAAGCTGCTGGCCCTGTACGAGGCACACCCCGAGTTCGGGGCGCCGCAGTCCCGGTTCAACGAGGTCATCAGCTTCGTCAAGCGCGGCCTGGAGGACCTCTCCATCAGCCGGACCACCTTCGACTGGGGCGTCCCCGTCCCGGGCAGCGACGGGCACGTCATGTACGTGTGGGTGGACGCGCTCACCAACTACCTCACCGGCGTCGGCTACCCGGACCTCGACTCCGAATCCTTTAAGAAGTACTGGCCGGCCGACGTGCACGTGATCGGCAAGGACATCTCCCGGTTCCACGCCATCTACTGGCCAGCCTTCCTGATGTCCGCCGGGTTGGAGCTGCCCAAGCGCATCATGATTCACGGCTTCCTGCACAACAACGGCGTCAAGATGTCCAAGTCGCTCGGCAACGTGGTGGCGCCGGCGGACTTCGTCGCTCAGTACGGCCTGGACCAGGTCCGGTACTTCTTCCTGCGGGAAGTCCCCTTCGGGGCGGACGGGAACTACAACCACGAGGCGATCGTGGGCCGGATGAACGCGGACCTGGCCAACAATTTCGGCAACCTGGCCCAGCGGTCCCTGTCCATGGTCGCCAAGAACTGCGAGGGCAAGGTCCCCGTCCCGGCCGCCTTCAGCGCCGAGGACTCCGCCCTGCTGGGGCAGGCCGGGGCCCTGCTGGCGACCGCCCGGGCCGCGTTCGAGAAGCAGGAATTCAGCCGCGCGCTGGAGGCCATCTGGAATGTCCTGGGCGACACCAACGCCTACTTCGCCGAGCAGGCTCCGTGGGTGCTGCGGAAGACCGACGTCGAACGGATGAACACGGTCCTCTACGTCACCCTCGAGGTGCTGCGCAACGTCGCCATCCTGGCGCAGCCGGTGATGCCGACGGGGGCCGGCGCCATCCTGGACAGCCTGGGCCAGCCCGAGGGGGAGGCCCGCAGCTTCGCCGCGCTGGCCACGCCGATCGAGGCCGGTACCGCCCTGCCCGCGCCGGCTCCGGTCTTCCCGAAGTACGAGGAGCCCGCGGAGGCCTGAGCCACGGGCCCGAACTCCGCGAACACCCCCGGCACGCCGCCGGGGGTGTTCGTATTTTGAGACGGATTGCCCAGCATGCGGATGCCGTCACTACCCTGAAGGTATGAGCGAATCCACGATCGACCTGGCCGTTATCCCCGGCGACGGCATCGGCCCCGAGGTCGTAGCCGAAGCCCTCAAGGTGCTCGAGAAGGCCGCCTCGGCCGAGGGCATCGTGCTGCAGCAGACCCACTACGACCTCGGTGCCGCGCACTGGCTGGCCACGGGGGAGACCCTGCCCGAAGAGACCCTGGCGGACCTGCGCGGCCGCGACGCCATCCTCTTCGGCGCCGTCGGCGCCGCTCCCGGGGACACCCGGATCCCGTCCGGCATCATCGAGCGCGAACTGCTGCTCAAGCTCCGCTTCAGCCTGGACCACTACGTGAACCTGCGCCCCTCCAAGCTGTACGCCGGCGTCGGCAGCCCGCTGGCCAACCCCGGCGAGGTTGACTTCATCGTGGTCCGCGAGGGCACCGAGGGTCCGTACGTCGGCAACGGCGGCACCCTGCGCAGCGGCACCCCGCATGAGGTCGCCACCGAGGTCTCGCTGAACACCGCCCACGGCGTCGAGCGCGTGGTACGGGACGCCTTCCGCCGCGCCAACGAGCGCCCGCGCAAGAAGCTGACCCTGGTGCACAAGCACAACGTGCTGGTCTACGCCGGCCACCTCTGGAAGCGCACCGTGGAGGCCGTCGCCCAGGAGTTCCCCGAGGTCAGCCACGATTACCTGCACGTGGACGCCGCCACCATCTTCATGGTCACGGACCCTGCCCGCTTCGACGTGATCGTCACCGACAACCTCTTCGGCGACATCCTCACCGACCTCGCCGCGGCCATCACCGGCGGCATCGGCCTGGCCGCGTCCGGCAACATCAACATGGACCGCACCGCGCCGTCGATGTTCGAACCCGTCCACGGCTCCGCCCCGGACATCGCCGGCCAGCAGAAGGCCGACCCGAGCGCCGCGATCCTCTCCGCCGCCCTGCTGCTGGACCACCTCGGTTACGGCGCGGCAGCGCGGCGGATCGAGGCGGCCGTGACCGCCGACGTCGAGGCCCGCGACGGGAGCTTCCGCAGCACGGCGGCGATCGGCGACGCCATCGCGGCCGCCCTCTGACGCCCGGGCGTAAGCTAGTTTCGACTCACCAATTTGCTGCCGTGGTCCGAGGATGAACCACGTTCACACCGCCAGGCAGCCGACCATGGAGGAACCATGACCCAGACTGCCCATGGCGTCGAATTCGCGCAGCGGCTCTCGGCGACCCCGAAGTCCGCGGAAGAGCGCGCAGCCATCCTGGCGAACCCGGGATTCGGCGACTACTTCACCGACCACACCGCGATCGTCGACTATAGCGTCGACGCCGAGGGCAAAGGCGGCTGGCACGACGCCCGGATCGAACCCTACGGTCCGATCATGCTGGACCCCTCCGCCGCGGTCCTGCACTACGGCCAGGAAATCTTCGAGGGCCTGAAGGCCTACCGCCACGCGGACGGCTCCGTCTGGACGTTCCGGCCCGAGGCCAACGCCGCCCGGCTGAACAAGTCCGCCCGCCGGCTCGCACTGCCGGAACTGCCCGAGGAATACTTCCTCGCCGCCATCCGCGAACTGGTCTCCGTCGACCGTGACTGGGTTCCCTCCGGCGACGGCGAGGCCCTGTACCTGCGGCCGTTCATGATCGCCACCGAGGCGTTCCTGGGCGTCCGGGCGGCCCGCGAGGTCTCCTTCCGCGTGATCGCCTCCCCGGCCGGCAACTACTTCGGCGGCGAGCTCAAGCCGGTTTCCATCTGGATCTCCCGCGAATACGCCCGCGCCGGCCGCGGCGGCACCGGTGCCGCCAAGTGCGGCGGCAACTACGCCGCGTCGCTGATCGCCCAGCAGGAGGCCGAGGCCAACGGCTGCAAGCAGGTGCTCTTCCTGGACCAGTTCAACGACAACGCCGTCGAGGAGCTCGGCGGCATGAACGTCTTCTTCGTGATGAAGGACGGCTCCCTGGTCACCCCGGCGCTCTCCGGCACCATCCTCGAGGGCGTCACCCGCTCCTCGGTGATCCAGGTGGGCCGCGACATGGGCCGTGAGGTCACCGAACGGAAGATCACCCTGGACGAGTGGCGCGACGGCGTGGCCTCCGGTGAGATCGCCGAGGTCTTCGCTTGCGGCACCGCCGCCGTGATCACCCCGATCGGCGTGCTCAAGGACGCCACCGAGTTCATCGGCTCCGAGGACGCCAAGGCCGGCGAGACCACTATGGCCATCCGCGAACAGCTGCTCGGCATTCAGACCGGCACGGTCGAGGACACCCACGGCTGGCTGACCCGCCTGGCGTAAGCACTCCGGCCCTGCCCTCCGGGCGGGCGCGGTGGGAAGATGGGACTGTGATCCATGACGACGTCCGGGCCCCGGTCCGGAGTACCGACCTGACCGCCTTCCATCTGGCGCCCAACCCGGGGCCGATGAGCCTGCACGGGACCAACTCGTACGTGCTCTCGGCCCCGGGGGCCTCCGCCGTCGTGGTGGTGGACCCGGGCCCGCTGGATGAGGAGCACCTGGCCGCGCTCGGCCGGGCCGGGACGGTGGAACTGATCCTGATCACCCACCGCCACGCCGACCACACGGCCGCGGCCGCCCGGTTCGCGGAGCTGACCGGTGCCCCCGTGCGGGCCGCCGACCCCGCGCACTGCCACGGCGCCGAACCGCTGGCCGACGGTGAGGTGCTGCACGCCGCCGGCGTCGAGATCCGGGTGCTGGCGACGCCGGGCCACACCTCCGACTCCGTCTGCTTCCATCTCCCCGGCGACGGCGAGCACGGTTCTGTCCTCACCGGCGACACCGTCCTTGGCGTCGGGACCACGGTGCTGGACTACCCCGACGGGCGGCTGGGGGACTATCTCGACTCGCTCGACCGGCTGGAGCGGATCGGCCCGGCGACGGTCCTGCCGGCCCACGGGCCCATCCTCCCCGCGCTGGACACGATCGTCCGGGCCTACCGCGACCACCGCCAGGACCGGCTCTCCCAGATCCGGTCCGCCCTGGCCGAACTCGGCGGGGACGCCGGCGTCGTGGAGGTGGCCGACGCGGTCTACGCCGCCGTCGACCCCTCCGTCCGGCCCGCCGCCGAACTGTCCGTCGCCGCGCAGCTGGACTACCTGCGCGGACGGTAGGCTAGGGCGCATGCGTATCGCCCGGTTTGTAGTTGATTCTGATCCCCTTTACGGCATCGTCGAAGGCGAGCCCGGCAGTGAGGTCATCACTGTCATCCACGGCGACCCCTTCTTCAACGGCGTCGAACGGACCTCCGTGAAGCACCAGCTGGAGGACGTCCGCCTGCTCGCGCCGATCATCCCGCGCAGCAAGGTCGTCGGCGTCGGCCGCAACTTCGTGGAGCACGCCCACGAACTCGGCAACGAGGTGCCCGCCCAGCCGCTGCTGTTCCTCAAGCCCAACACCTCCGTGGTGGGCCCGAACGACCCCGTGGTCCTGCCCGAGTTCTCCGAGGAGATCTCCTTCGAGGCCGAACTGTGCGTCGTGATCGGCCGGATCTGCAAGGACGTCCCCGAGGAGCGTGTGGACGACGTCGTCTTCGGCTACACCTGCGGCAACGACCTCACCGCCCGGGACGTCCAGAAGACCGACCTGCAGTGGGCCCGTGCCAAGGGCTTCGACACCTCCGCCCCGCTGGGCCCCTGGATCGAAACCGAACTGGACACCGAGGACCTGCAGATCCAGGGCCGCCTGAACGGCGAACTGCGCCAGGACGGCAACACCAACCAGATGATCCGCGGTGTCCGCGAGCTGGTCTCGATCGTCTCGCACGCCTTCACCCTGCTGCCCGGCGACGTCATCATGACCGGCACCCCGGCCGGCGTCGGCCTCGTCCAGGCCGGGGACCGCTACGAGGTGGAGATCGAGGGCATCGGACGCCTCTCCAACCCGATCGTCCGCCGGTAGGAAACCGCGCCGATTTCGGACAGCCGCACCGTGGAGCCACGGTGCGGCTGTCCGTTTTCACAGCGGGAACGGGTACCGGGCACGCGGTAAAGTTGGTACCACTATGACTACTCCCACCGCGCCCGACGCCGTCTCCAGCTCTGCCACCACGGACCCGAACCGTGAAGCCTCCCGCGAAGTCACCGCGGACACCCCGGTCCGGGTCCGGTTCTGCCCCTCGCCCACCGGAACCCCGCACGTCGGCCTGATCCGCACCGCCCTGTTCAACTGGGCCCACGCGAAGCACACCAAGGGCACGTTCGTCTTCCGGATCGAGGACACGGACGCGGCGCGCGACTCGGAGGAGAGCTACCAGCAGCTGCTGGAGGCGCTGAAGTGGCTCGGCATCAGCTGGGAAGAGGGCGTCGAGGTGGGCGGCCCGCACGAACCCTACCGCCAGTCGCAGCGCCTGGACCTCTACAAGGACGTGGTGGCCAAGCTCGTCGCAGGCGGCTACGCCTACGAGTGCTACTCCTCCCCGGAGGAAGTCGAGGCACGCCACCGCGCCGCCGGCCGCGACCCGAAGCTTGGCTACGACAACTTCGACCGGAACCTCTCCGAGGAACAGCTCGCCGCGTTCCAGGCCGAGGGCCGGCAGCCGGTGTTGCGGATGCGGATGCCCGACGAGGATGTCACCTTCACCGACATGGTCCGCGGCGAGATCACCTTCAAGGCCGGCAGCATCCCGGACTACGTGATCGTCCGCGCCGACGGTTCGCCGCTCTACACCCTGGTCAACCCGGTGGACGACGCGCTGATGGGCATCACCCACGTCCTCCGCGGCGAGGACCTGCTCTCCTCCACGCCCCGCCAGGTGGTGCTGTTCCGGGCGCTGATGGAGATCGGCGTCGCCAGCTACCTGCCCGAGTTCGGCCACCTGCCCTACGTCATGGGCGAGGGCAACAAGAAGCTCTCCAAGCGCGATCCGCAGTCCAACCTCTTTCTGCTGCGCGACCGCGGCTTCATCCCCGAGGGCCTGCTTAACTACCTCTCGCTGCTGGGCTGGAGCCTCTCCGCGGACGAGGACATCTTCACCGTGGAGCAGTTGATCGAGAACTTCGACGTCCACGACGTGCTGGCCAACCCGGCCCGCTTCGACCTCAAGAAGGCCGAGGCCATCAACGGCACGCACATCCGCATGCTCGACGCCGAGGACTTCCGCGGCCGGCTGGTCCCGTACCTGCAGGCCGCCGGCCTGGTGGGGGAGACGCTTACCGCGCGCGAAGAAGAGATCCTCGCCGAGGCTGCGCCGCTGATCCAGGAGCGCATCTCGCTCCTCGGCGAAGCGCCCGAGATGCTCGCCTTCCTCTTCAAGGCCGACGACGCGGTGGACGTGGCCGACGACGCCCGCAAGGGACTCCCGGAGAACCTCACCGAGGTCCTCGACGCCGCCCTGGCCTCGCTGGAACCGCTGCAGGACTGGACCGCGGAGAGCATCCAGGCCGCCCTGAAGGAGTCGCTGGTCGAGGGCCTCGGCGTCAAGCCCCGGCTGGCGTTCGGCCCGGTCCGCACGGCCATATCCGGCCGCCGGATCTCCCCGCCGCTGTTCGAGTCCATGGTCATCCTGGGCCGGGACTCGTCCCTGGCCCGCCTGCGCGCCTTCCGCGGCTGATGATGGATGCCGCCACGCGGGGCGGGGACCGGGCGGCCGACGTGCTGGCGCCCGGTCTCACCGCCGTCACCGGGGTGCTCTTCGATATCGACGACACGCTGGTGGACCTGGAGTTCGCCATGACGGCGGCCCTGCGCGGCGTCAGCGAGCATCTGCTCCCGGGCCTGGATGAGGCCTCCTGGGAGAAGTTTGGCCGCATCTTCACGAAGGAAACCACGCACTACTACGACCGCTACCTGGCCGGCGAGCTGACGTTCAACGAGCAGCGCCTGCTCCGCGGCCGCGCCGCACTGGGGCACTTCGGCGTCGAGCTCGCCGAGGGGGAGCAGGCCCATCACTGGGTCAGCTCCTACGCTAGCCTGCAGCACAGCTACATCCGCGCCTTCGACGACGTGGTTCCGCTGCTGAACGCCCTGGACGCCGCGGGGATCCCGTACGGTGCCGTGAGCAACAACGTCCACGACTACCAGCGTGTGAAGCTCGACGCCGCCGGGCTGGAGCGGATCGGCGTGCTGGTCGGCACGGACACCGTGGGCGTCCCGAAGCCGGACCCCGCCATCTACCTCGAGGGTGTGCGCCTGCTTGGTACCGGCCCGGGCGAGACGCTCTATGTCGGCGACAACCGGCTGCTCGACGCGGACGGCGCGACGGCGGCCGGACTGCTGGGCGTGTGGCTTAACCGCGGAGGAGACCCCGCGCCGGAGTTCACCGGACGCGAGGTCTCCTCGCTGCTGGACCTGCTCGCCTGAGCTGATTCGCCTGACGTTTCGCCTGCGCGGTTAGGCAGGAGCCTTCCGTTAAGCCGGAGCCTGGGCGATCCGCCGGTTCCGCAGCGCCAGGTAGGCGCCGACGGCGCCGAGCGCCAGCAGAGTCACCAATCCCAGGGCCACGGCCACGTCGTTCTTGATCATGCTCGACGGCGACACCGCAGAGGCGCTGGAGAAGAGCGTGCCGGTTCCGGCGGCGATCTGCGCGTTGCCGTCGGCCAGCTTGTCGGCGCCGGTGGCGAGCTGTGTGGACCCCGCTGCGAGCTTACTGTTGCCGGTGTGAAGGTCGGAGGCGCCGGTGGCCAGTGCGGTGGATCCATTCAGCAGGCCCGGGTTTGCCGGGTCCGCGGGATCGCCCTTGATGCCCGTGTTCAGTGCCAGGGTTCCGTCCGCGAGCCGGGAGCTGCCGTCGGTCATCTTGGCCGTGGCCTTCAGCAGGCCCGGGTGCTCCGGATCGCCGGGTACGCCGTCCATGCCCACCCGGATTTTCGAGGTGCCGTCCGCCAGCAGTCGGGTGCCCAGGACGACGCCGGGGTTGTTCGGGTCCTGGCTGTTGAGCTTGGCCGCCAGGGTAGCGAAGCCGGCGGTGAGCTTCCCGGTTCCGGCGTGGAGCTGCCCGGCGCCGGTGTTCAACTGGGCGGCGCCGCTGCGGAGCTGGCCGGCCCCGGCCTGCAGTTGCGAGGCGCCCGCGTCCAGGCGGTGGGCGCCGTCCAAGATCTTGGTGATCTTGTCCCTGACCACGGACAGCGGCACCAGGCCCTGGACCGGATCACTGGCGGCGGCATTCAGCTGCTCCAGCGCCTGGGCCAGGGCAGCCGTTCCGGTTCCGGCCTCGGGGTTGTTGTTGGCGCCCCGGTAGCCCTTGAGCTGGTCGGTGCCGGCGGCGAGCTGGTCCGTGCCGGCGGCCAGTTGGCCCGTGCCCGCGGCCAGCTGGCCGGCTCCGGCGTTGAGCTGGGTAGCGCCGTCGGCCAGGTTGTTGTCCGCGTTGCCGGCGGCCGTGGGGGTCAGCGCGGCGGAGAGCTGGACAGCACCCGCCGCCAGCTTCTGGGCGCCGTCGTCCACCTGGTAGACGCCGGGGGCGAGCTTATTGTCCACATCCGTCTGGATCTTGACCGCCCCCTCGGAGAGCTGGGTCGCGCCCTGCTGCAGCTGATCCGCGCCGGGGGCGAGCTTGCCGGCGATGCCCTGGTGGATCTTCTCCGCGCCGTCCGAGAGCTTGCCAGAGCCGGTGTCGGCCTGGCCCGCGCCGTCGGCGAGCTTCCCCGCACCGTCCTTGAGCTGCTGTGCCCCGGCGGCGGCCTGGCCCGCGCCGTCGTTGAGACGGGCGGACCCGTCGGTGATCTTGCCCGTGACCAGGGTGTAGAAGCCCAGCAGGGCGATCAGCAGCAGCGCCAGGACGGCGATGGCGATTTGTTGGGCCCGGTTACGGGGCGGAGCGATGGCGACACGACTCTGTGGCACAACTTGTTCCTCTCGACGATCCAGCCGGCAACGGCTGCGCTGCCGGCCCCGCCAGTGTGATGCAGCTAACAGCCGTCTCCGGCCGTGGGGATGCTGCTTTTCGATTGGGGGAAGGGTTGGGTTACTCGTTGGTAACTTACCGAGAGTAAACTTACCGGCGCCGGATTGGCAAGGGTTTTCGCAGATTGACCGGAGTCGTCGGCCGCCAGGGGCGCCTTCGGAGGCGTACCGGCAGGGTCTTCGGGCCGATTTGTGCCGGACAAAAGTCTCGGGTAAAGTAATTACTCGTGCTGAGGCGCCGGGAGCGCGGGTTTAGTCCTGCGGAACCGGTCCGAAAGTCACAATGGGATATGGTGTAATTGGCAACACTACGGTTTCTGGTACCGTCATTCTAGGTTCGAGTCCTGGTATCCCAGCTCTGAAAATCCGCGGAATTCCGCGGAAAATCGGAGCATCTGAATCGGTTCAGCCGATTTGGAGAACGGCTGAAGGTATGAAACAATCTTCGAGCTGGAAAAGTGCAAGGCCCCATCGTATAGCGGCCTAGTACGCCGCCCTCTCACGGCGGTAACGCGGGTTCGAATCCCGCTGGGGTCACAAATTTCCCCCGGAGACCACGGTCTCCGGGGGATTTTTTATGCCCTGAATGCCGCTGCCCGGCCGCCCCGCGGACCGTCGACCTGCCATGATGAAGCTGTGAGCGACCACGAGAGCACCATTCCCGCCCGCGCAGGCCGGGCCGCCGCACGCCAGATGAACGCGGTAGAGCTGCTGGAGGACGCCCGCCGCGAGCTGGCCGCCGTGGTCCTGCCGCTGGACCTCCCTGGGGTGGAGGACCCCCGCCGCGACCTCCGCAACGCCGCCGCCCAACTGGACGACTACATCCTGCCCCGCTACCGCAGCCTCGACGCACCCTTACTCGCCGTCGTCGGCGGGTCCACCGGCGCCGGGAAGTCCACGCTGGTCAACGCCCTGATGGGCCACCCTGTCACCCGTGCCGGAGCGATCCGACCCACCACCCGCCAGCCCATCCTCCTGCACCACCCGGCCGACGCCGGCTGGTTCGAGGACCAGCGGGTGCTGCCCACGCTCGGCAGGATCCGCGGCACCGTCCTCGCCGGGCCGCCCCCGGAGCAGGCCGCGTCGGTCCCCGCCGTCGGCGGGGAGACTGCCGCGGTGACCTCTCTGGTCCTCGCCGGCGACGCGGCGGTCCCGGCCGGCGTCGCGCTCCTGGATGCCCCCGACGTCGACTCCGTCTCTGACGAGAACCGCCAGCTCGCCGGACAGCTGCTCGCCGCGGCGGATCTCTGGATCTTCGTGACCACGGCCAACCGCTACGCCGACGCCGTGCCCTGGCGTCTGTTGCTGGACGCCGCCGCCCGCGACATCACCGTGGCCGTGGTGCTGGACCGCGTACCGCCGGCGGCCGAGGACGAGGTGGCCGCCGACCTGCGGACGATGCTCGAGCGCCAGGGCCTGGGCTCGGCGCGGCTGTTCATCGTCCCGGAGGTGCCCCTGGACCGGGAGGGCATGCTGCCGCCGGCCACGGTGGCGCCGCTGCTCGCCTGGCTGCGCGGAATCGCGGCGGACGCCGCCGGCAGGTCCGCAATCGCCCGGCGGACCCTCAACGGCGCCATCAGGGGCCTCGCCGCCAGGTTCACCGCCGCTGCGGACGCCGTCGCGGCGCAGCAGGAAGCAGCCCGGCAGCTGGAGTTGGACGCCACGAACGCCTACGGGGATGCCGCCGGCCGCATCCAGGCCGCCACCCGCGACGGTGCCCTGCTGCGGGGAGAGGTGCTCGCCCGGTGGCAGGACTTCGTCGGCACCGGGGAGTTCTTCCGCGTCATGGAACAGAACATCGGCCGGATGCGGGACCGGGTCGGCGCGTTCTTCCGGGGCGAACCGGCCCCGGCGGTCCGCGTCGAAACGGCCATCGAGACCGGCCTGCAAGCGGTGATCCTCGACGAGGCGGCCAACGCCGCCGAGGAGACGGACCGGCGTTGGCGTTCCGACCCGGCCGGCCGCCGCCTGCTGGGGACCGACGACCTGTCCGGCACCTCGCCGGGCTTCGCGGACGCCGTCGCGGCCGAGATCCGGGCGTGGCAGGGAAGCCTGATGGAGCTGATCCGGACCGAGGGACAAGGCAAACGCACCCAGGCACGCTGGCTGTCCTTCGGAATCAACGGCCTCGGTGCGGCGCTGATGATCGTCGTCTTCTCCATGACCGCCGGCCTCACCGGCCTGGAGATCGGCGTCGCCGGCGGGACGGCCGTGATCGGCCAGCGCGTCCTGGAAGCGGTCTTCGGCGAGGACGCCGTGCGCCGGCTGGCCAGGACCGCCCGCACCGACCTGCAGGAACGCTGCCTGCGCCTCCTCGACGACGAGCGGCAGCGATTCCTGGACCGCCTCGAGGCCGCGGCGCCGGACGTCGTCCCGGCCGCGGACCTGCGGGCGCTGGCCGCCGCCCTGACCGCGCTGGCGGCCGGATGAACCGCCACGCCTCGGCCCGGGAGGCATCCCGGCTGGACCGACGGCTGGAAGCACTCGATGACGCCCGGCAATTGGCGGCCGGGGTGCTGCCGGACGAGACCTTGGACGAGGTCCTGCAGGTCTTGGAGCGTGCCAGCTCGCGGCGTTCCCTCTCCGCCGAACACACCGTGGTGGGCTTCTTCGGGGCCACCGGCAGCGGAAAGTCGTCGCTGTTCAATGCGGTGGCCGGCGCGGCCATCGCGACGGCGGCGGCCCGCCGCCCCACGACGTCGGAGCCGCTTGCCGGGATCTGGGGCGCGGAAGGCAGTGGGCAGCTTCTGGACTGGCTGGACGTGCGCCACCGGCATATTGCCGCGGCCGTGCCCGGCTTCGCGGACGACTCCACCGGGCTGATCCTGCTGGACCTGCCCGACATTGACTCCACCCGCGCCGAAAACCGGGCCATCGCAGAGCGCCTGACGGGCCTGGTGGACGTCCTGGTCTGGGTACTCGACCCGCAGAAGTACGCCGACGCGGCGGTGCATCACGACTTCCTCGCCCCGCTCGCCACCCACGCCGCCGTGACTTTGGTGGTCCTCAACCAGGTGGACCGGCTGCCGGAACACGACGTGCGGCCGGTCCTGGAATCCCTCCAGTCGCTGCTCCACCGCGACGGACTGGGTTCCGTGCAGGTCCTCGGAGCCTCGGCCCTCGTGGGGACCGGGGTGGATAAGGTCCGCGCCGCGATCCGCCAGGTGGCCATGCAGCGGCGCGCGCTGTCCCAGCGGCTGGCGGCCGACGTCGACCACGCGGCCCACCGGTTGGCCGAAGAATCCGGGACGGGTGAGGCCGCCGGCGTCCGGCCCGGCAGCCGGGAACGCCTGTCCCGGGAACTGGCCACGGCCGCCAACGTGCCGCTGGTGGTGGACGCGGTGGCCGCCTCTTACCGGCTGGAGGCGACGCGCCGGACCGGCTGGCCGGTGACCCGTTGGCTCGCCCGGCTCCGGCCGGACCCCCTGCGCAGGCTGAACCTGCGCCGGACCGGGGAACCGCCGCAGCTGAACCGGACCTCGCTGCCCCCCGCCGGTGCGCCGGAGCGCGCGCGGACCGACGCTGCGGTCCGGGACTTCGCCGACGCCGCCTCCGACGGCGCGCCCGGACCGTGGCGGGCGGCCATCCGCGCCGCAGCCCGGGAGGGCCGGGAGCAGCTCCCGGACGCGCTCGACCAGGCGATCGCCGGGACCGAACTGTCCGCGGGGCGGGGCTCCTGGTGGTGGCGACTCTTCAACGTCATGCAGTGGCTGGGGCTGGTGGCTGCGGTTGCCGGGCTGGGCTGGCTGGGGGTACTGGCGGCGCTGGGCTACTTCCAGCTGCCGGTTCCGGAGGTTCCCCGCGTCGAAGGCTGGCCGGTGCCCACGGTGCTGGTGGCCGGGGGAGCGCTACTGGGCGTGGTGCTGGCCCTGGCGGCGCGGACCCTCGCAGGAATGGCTGCTGGGGCGCGGGCCCGGGCCGCGCGCCGCCGGCTGGAGGCAGCGGCCGACGCCGTCGCCCGTGACCTCGTGGTGGCGCCCGTCGAGCTCGAAGCCAGCCGGCTCACCGCGTTCAACGCTGCACTGAAGGTGGCTGGCGGCTAGACGCGCCCTCCCCGCAGGTCCGCGGCGGCGTCGCGGACCTTGATCAGGGTGCGCAGGTTGCGCGTGGTGGTGGAGGACTTGTACTTCGGCTTCGAGGAGAGCTTGCTGAACGGGCTGTCCAGGGTGCCGCCGGCCGGGGCAAGCCACGCCACCGCCTCGGAGCCCAGCAGGGTCAGCTCCACGCCGTCCACTGCGGTTCCGGCGTCGTACAGTTCGGCGAGGACGCCGGCGTCGGAGGACAGCGTGACGTAGCTGTGCGTGCCGGCGTCGTCCGGCGGATACGGGCACGCGGCCACCAGCTCCGCCAGGCGTTCGGCGGGCAGTACCACCACCCAGGCGTCGTAGCCGAAAGCCTCGCGCAGGCACTCCTCGAACTCGGCCTTCACCCCGGCCGCGGGCAGGTCGCTGGTCAGGACCACGTTCCCGCTGGCCAGCAGTGTCTTCACGGAGCCGAAGGGCCGCTGCTTCAGGGCATCCTTCAGTTCGGCCATTTTGATGGTGATGCCGCCGACGTTGACCCCGCGCAGGAAGACCGCATAGCTGTTCATCCGCACAGCCTAGCGCCGGCCGCCGACGCCGGGGAGAATCAGTCGTTGGTTTTGCGCAGCGCCTCGGTCAGCGTGCGGGCGGCGGTGCAGACCACCTCGGCGTGCAGGCGGCCCGGCTGGCGGGTCAGGCGCTCGATGGGACCGGAGATCGAGACCGCGGCGATGACGCGTCCGGACGGACCGCGGACGGGGGCCGAGACGGAGGCGACCCCGGGCTCACGTTCACCGAGGCTTTGAGCCCAGCCCCGGCGTCGTACTCCGGCCAGAACAGTGGGCGTAAAGCGCGCGGCCTGCAGGCCTTCGAGCAGGCGGTCGTGGTCCTCCCATGCCAGGAGCACCTGGGCGGCCGAGCCTGCCTTCATTGACAGCTGGGTCCCGACCGGGATGGTGTCGCGCAGGCCGATGGGGCGTTCGGCGGAGGCGACGCAGACGCGCCAGTCGCCCTGGCGTCGGAAGATCTGGGCGCTCTCGCCCGTGGCGTCGCGCAACTGCATCAGGACCGGGCCGGCGGAGGCAATCAACCGGTCCTCGCCGGCGGCGGAGGCCAGCTCCACCAAGCGGCTACCGAGGACGAAGCGGCCCTGGATGTCGCGGCTGACAAGCCGGTGGTGGACCAGGGCCAGCGCCAGCCGGTGCACCGTGGGGCGGGCCAGGCCGGTGGCCGCGACAAGCTGGGCCAGGGTGGTGGGCCCGGCCTCAAGGGCGTCGAGTACGTGTGCCGCTTTATCGATGACGCCAACGCCACTAGAGTTGTCCATGTAATGATATTGCCGTCTCAATATCTGAGATGCAAATCATTGCGCTGGCTTATTCGGTCAGCGGGCTGATTCAGTGGATACATCAACGCCGCCGGGCGGATCCCGGCGGCACTGGCAGCAGCGAAAGCAGTGGAGGGAGCA
Organism: Arthrobacter sp. NPDC080082; assembly: GCF_040686595.1. Classification (NCBI taxonomy): domain Bacteria; kingdom Bacillati; phylum Actinomycetota; class Actinomycetes; order Micrococcales; family Micrococcaceae; genus Arthrobacter; species Arthrobacter sp. NPDC080082. The sequence continues at coordinate 112,027 of NZ_JBFBKQ010000002.1, forward strand.
GGCCGTGGGAAAGACATTGGCCGAGAAAGTCTGGGACGCGCACGTGGTGCGCAAGGGTGACGGCGAAGGCGCCAACGCCCAGCCTGACCTCCTCTTCATCGACCTTCACCTCGTGCACGAGGTGACTTCCCCGCAGGCGTTCGAGGGGCTGCGCCTGGCCGGCCGCCAACTCCGCCGGCCGGACCTGACGATCGCCACCGAGGATCACAACACCCCAACGCTCGCGATCGACAAGCCTATCGCCGACCTGACCAGCCGCACGCAGATCGAGACCCTGCGGAACAACTGCAAGGAATTCGGGGTGCGCCTGCACTCCCTGGGCGACGCCGAACAGGGAATCGTCCACGTGGTGGGCCCGCAGCTTGGACTGACCCAACCGGGCATGACGGTGGTCTGCGGCGATTCGCACACCTCCACCCACGGCGCCTTCGGTGCGCTCGCGATGGGCATCGGCACCTCCGAGGTGGAGCACGTCATGGCCACCCAGACGCTCTCGCTCAAGCCGTTCAAGACCATGGCCATCAACGTCGAGGGCACGTTGCGCCCTGGCGTGACGGCCAAGGACATCATCCTGGCGGTCATCGCGAAGATCGGCACCGGCGGCGGCCAGGGCTACGTGCTGGAGTACCGCGGCTCGGCGATCCGTGCGCTGTCCATGGAAGCCCGGATGACGATCTGCAACATGTCGATCGAGGCCGGGGCCCGCGCCGGCATGGTGGCCCCGGACCAGACGACGTACGACTACATGCAGGGCCGTCCGCACGCCCCCGAGGGCGCGGACTGGGACGCAGCGATTGAGTTCTGGAACACGCTGCGGACGGACGACGACGCCGTCTTCGACGCCCAGGTGGACCTCGACGCCGACACGCTGGAGCCCTTCGTGACGTGGGGGACCAACCCCGGCCAGGGCGTCTCGCTGTCCGACAAGGTGCCCTCGCCCGCGGATTTCGGCGACGAGAACGCCAAGGCCGCCGCGGAACGCGCCCTTCAGTACATGGGACTGGAGGCCGGGACGCCGATGAAGGACATCCGGGTGGACACCGTCTTCCTGGGCTCCTGCACCAACTCCCGGATGGAGGACCTGCGCGCCGCCGCGGAGATCATCCGCGGGCGCACCAAGGACCCCAACATCCGCATGCTGGTGGTTCCCGGTTCCGCCCGCGTCCGGCTGGAAGCCGAGGCGGAGGGGCTGGACAAGGTCTTCAAGGACTTCGGCGCAGAGTGGCGGTTCGCCGGCTGCTCGATGTGCCTGGGCATGAACCCCGATCAGCTGGAAGTGGGGGAGCGCTGCGCGTCCACCTCGAACCGCAACTTTGAAGGCCGGCAGGGCAAGGGCGGCCGCACCCATCTGGTCTCGCCGGTTGTGGCGGCGGCGACGGCGGTGCGCGGCACCCTGAGTTCGCCGTCGGATCTTGACCCCGAGCCCGTGTCCGCCGGACACCGCTCCAGCGCAGCCTAAGGAGAGACGATGGAAAAGTTCACCACCCACACCGGCATCGGCGTCCCGCTGCGGCAGAGCAACGTCGACACGGACCAGATCATCCCCGCCGTCTACCTCAAGCGGATCACGCGGACCGGCTTCGAGGACGCCCTGTTCTCCGCCTGGCGCAAGGACCCGTCCTTCATCCTTAACCAGGAACCGTTCTCCGCGGGATCGGTGCTGGTAGCCGGGCCGGACTTCGGGACAGGGTCTTCGCGTGAGCACGCCGTGTGGGCGCTCAAGGACTACGGCTTCAAGGCAGTGCTGTCCTCCCGGTTCGCCGACATCTTCCGCGGCAACTCGGGCAAGCAGGGGCTGCTGGCCGCCGAGCTGTCGCAGGACGACATCGAATTGATCTGGAAGGTGCTGGAGAACGCTCCGGGCACCGAGGTCCGGGTGGACCTGGTGTCCAAGACGGTCGAGTGCGGCAATGTCGTTGCTCCGTTCGAGATCGACGACTACACCCGCTGGCGCCTCTTGGAAGGTCTGGACGACATCGGGCTGACCCTTCAGCACGAGGACGACATCACCGCCTACGAGGCCACGCGGCCGGTATTCAAGCCCACGACGCTGCCCGCCAAGCTGGGCTGATTCTGTCGCTAGCAGCGGGTTGCCGCTTCCACCGCCGCCGGGTTTCTACCCGGCGGCGGTGTGGTTTAAGGCGGCGGTGTGGTTCAAAGGGCTCGCTGGTGACCTGCTAGGACGGCATCCGGACGCGGCGTCTGTTGCGCCCGTGGATTTGAGTTCGGGGTCTTGAGCGAAGGAGGTCGCCTAAGAGAGCCTCCGCACACGACCTCCTGGGCCCGCCGCTGCGGGTTCCCGGCATCGGCGGTGCGACAGAGAGATAGACGTGGCCGCTGGGCGTCCTCAGTTCGAGAGCGTGACGACGGTCGGGCGGTCTGGCGCCGGGTTCTGCCCTGTTGCCGGGCTCTGTCCTACCGACTGGCCGTGAGGTCCAGCCGGGGGTTTCTTTGGTGTGGTTGCAGGCTTCGCAGAGTCCGGCGCCGTTGGCTGCTGTGGTTTCTCCGTCCCGGTGCCAGGGGAGGATGAGGTCGAGGTGCCGGATGGGGGCGTCGCAGTACGGGGTCCGGCAGGTGGTGTCGCGGGTTTCGATGAACCGGCGCAGACCTGCGGGGAAGAGCCGGGCCCGGGCGTCCATGCCGGTCAGTTCGCCGGTGCCGGGTGCGGTGTAGAGCCTGCGGATCCACGTTGTGAACTCAGGGTTGTCGCCTTTGCCGGCCACGAGTTTCCTGGCCCACCCGGCCGGGACGACACCGTAGCCGGCGAGCCTCGCGGGTTCGCTGTCGCCGGCGAGGAGGGTCCGGTCGGTCATGACGAGCTGGACCTCGATGCCGGTGATCCCGCCCGGTGTGCCGGTGACCCGTTCGACCAAAGCATCCGCCATCAGCTGGCCTCGGGTCCGGGGGTTTCCTGTGGCGCGGGCGGTGTCGGCGTGCCGGGTCAGGGCGGCGTAGGCGGCGACTCCTGCGGCGACGGGGAGTAGGGCGGAGAGTGACACTGCGTTCGGTTTCGGCGTGGGCTGCCCGTTGGGTGACGGAGCGCGGGTCGTGCCGGTAGGCGGCGGCCTTGGCGGCGGAGATGATGGCCCGGTCTCCGGCGCCGTCGAAAGTGCCGGTGTCGGCGGCGATTTCCTCATCCACGGCGGCCCGGTCAGCAGAGTCGAGGCAGGCGGTTTCACGGACCAACAGTGTGGCACGCCATTCGTTCAGGCGCCCGGTGTCGAGGGCGGCTAAGGTGCGCGGCATCTCGGTCACCAGCGCCCGGGCCAGACCCAGGAGCCGTGAGCCTTTGGCCGGGGATTCCCGCCGCGCCAACGCGACCTCCGCCCCCACCCCGGTGCCGAGCTGGTCCGCGCGCAAGCCAAGGGCGGCTTGTTCCCGCCACCGGACCAGGTCCAGCGCCACGGCCAACCTCGCCTGCCGGGCCGCGATCGACGACTTCCGGTCCTCCAGCGCCCGGAGCTCATCGATGATCGCCGCCGCGTCTCCCACCATCGGGTCCGACACGCCGACTGAATCCTCGAAAAGCTTCCGACTGCCTTCCATGAACTAATTCAATCGGAGGGGTCTGACATTTAAGGATTGGGGCCGTGGGAGCGTAAAGAATGGGGTGCTGTGGTGCCGCAGGTCGGCTCCCCGAGAGCCGTCGTGTCCCCGAGAACGGGTTCGTCCCCTATCCCGACGCCCCCACCCTCGCCCGGACAGCAAGGGCCGCGCACAGAATGACCGCCATTCCGCCCGCGACGGTCAGCCAGCCCATCGGTTCGCCCAGGAGCAGCGCGGCCCAGCCGATGCTCAGCACCGGTTGCACCAGCTGGATCTGGCTGACCTTGGCCATCGGGCCCAGCGCCAGTCCGCGATACCAGGCGAAGAAGCCGAGGAACATGCTGACCACGGCCAGATACCCGAACGCCGCCCACTGTCCGGGATCGGCGTCGATCGGCTGCGCGACAACAGACAGAACAGTGAGGCCCGCCATGACCGGGAAGGCGGCAACCAGCGCCCAGGACACCGTCTGCCAGGAGCCCAGTTCACGGGCCAGCAGCCCGCCCTCCGCGTAACCGACGGCGGCCGAGGCCACGGCGCCCAGCAGCAACAGATCTGCCCAGCGCGGTCCATCGATCCCGCCGGACTGCAGCAGGCCAAATGCGACCGCGGCCAGTGCCCCGGCCGCGGTGGCAGCCCAGAACCGCGTCCCCGGCCGGGCACGGGTGCGGATCACGACGGCGGCGGCCGTCGCGGCCGGCAGCAGCGCGATCACCACCGCGCCGTGGCTGGCGGCTGCGGTGTGGAGGGCAAAGGACGTCAGCAGCGGGAAGCCGAGAACGATTCCCCCGGCAACGACGGCAAGGCGGAGCCACTGCCGCCGCGAGGGGAGCCGCTGGCCTGTGGCCGCCAGGACCAGCATGGCGAGGACCGCGGCCACCACCGCGCGGCCGGCCCCGATGAACAGCGGGGACATCCCGCCCACCGCCAGCCGGGTCATCGGGACGGTCAGCGAAAATGCCGCCACGCCCAGGAGCCCCCATCCGTATCCCGTGGACGGCCCGGCCGATAGCGGAGCGGGAATAACGGCAGTAGCGCTACTATTGTCTTTCATGTCTGACAATAGCAGTTCACGGATCGCCGATGGCCTCCGGGCCTGGGTGTCGGCCGCCGCGCCTGGGGCCCGGCTGCCGTCCACGCGGGCGCTCGTGGCCGAATACCAGGCCAGTCCCGTCACGGTGCAGTCTGCGCTCCGGTCCCTGGCCGCACAGGGGCTGATCGAGAGCCGGCCCGGCGTGGGCACCTTCGTCCGTCCCCGCGCCCAGGTCCGACCCTCCGACTACGGGTGGCAGTCAGCGGCCCTGGGTCCCGCGCCAGGCGCGCTTCGGCCCAATCCCGCCGCCATGCGCGACGTGCCAAACGACGTCACCGCCTTCAACGCCGGCTACCCGGACCGGGAGTTGCTGCCCGGCCGGATGGTGCGTGCTGCCCTGACCCGCGCCGCCCGGAGCGATGCGGCCGTCGCCCGCCCGCCTATGGCCGGGTTGCCGGAACTCCAGGCCTGGTTCGCGCAGGAACTCGGCGCATCATCGCTGCCGGACGTGCCGCCGCCCGTCGCGGCCGACGTCGTGATCCTCCCGGGATCCCAGAGCGGACTCAGCTCCCTCTTCCGCGCCTTGGTGGGCGCCGGCCAGCCGCTGCTCATGGAGTCGCCCACCTACTGGGGCGCCATCCTGGCCGCCGCCAGCGCCGGCGTACGGGTCATCCCGGTGCCGAGCGGGCCGGACGGGCCCGATGTCGAGGAGCTCGCCCGCGCCTTCGAGGAAACCGGCGCCCGCGCCTTTTACGCCCAACCGAGCTTCGCCAACCCCACCGGCGCGAACTGGACACGGAACCTCGGCGACCAGGTGCTGGATGTGGTGCGACGCCACGGGGCCTTTCTGATCGAGGACGACTGGGCCCACGACTTCGGCATCACCGCGGACCCTGCGCCGCTCGCCGCCCGTGACGGATCCGGCCACGTGGTCTACCTCCGGTCCCTGACCAAAAGCCTCTCCCCGGCAGTCCGGGTGGCCGCCGTCGTCGCCCGCGGATCCGCCCGGGAACGGATCGTCGCCGACCGGTTGGCGGAGTCCATGTACGTCAGCGGCCTGCTCCAGGCCGCTGCCGTCGACGTCGTCACCCAGCCCGGATGGCAGGCGCACCTGCGCGGCCTCAAGAGCCAGTTGAAATCCCGCCGTGACCTGCTGCTGGACAGCCTCCGCGAGTACGCGCCGGCGGCACACGTGGCCTACGTCCCGGCCGGGGGACTGAACCTCTGGGCCCGGCTCCCGGACGGAACCGCAATGGACCGCCTGGTCCGGGACTGCGAGGCCGGCGGCGTGGTGATCGCCGACGGTGCCGGCTGGTTCCCGGCCGAGGCCTCGGGCCCGTTCCTGCGGCTCAACTATGCCGGCCCAAACCCGGCGGCGTTCCCCCGGGCCGCCCGGGTGCTGGGGGAGGCCCTGAGGCGCAACGGCCGATAGTCAGCCAACTGCCCATCGGGCCGGGACGTGGCGCCGCCGAACCGTGCCGTATTTCAGATCGGTAACGCGACCTCCTACACTTAGCGGGAGCCTTTGTAAGGATTTGGGGGCGAGTAGTCGTGAGGAAACTGGTAAATGAGTAGTGTTCTGACAATCCGCGGAGGCGTCCCGCTGACCGGCCGCGTCACCGTCCGTGGGGCCAAGAATCTTGTCCCCAAGGCGATGGTGGCCGCCCTGCTCGGCAACGAGCCGTCCGTGCTGCGCAACGTCCCGGAGATCAAGGACGTTGAGGTTGTCACCAGCCTGCTCCAGCTGCACGGCGTCACCGTGGACAAGGACCCGGTCACCGGGGACCTGACCCTGGATCCGACCAACGCCAAGACGGCCTCCCACACCGCCATCGACGCCCACGCCGGTGACTCGCGCATCCCGATCCTGCTCTGCGGGCCGCTGATCCACGCGATCGGCGAGGCCTTCATCCCGGACCTGGGCGGCTGCAAGATCGGCGACCGCCCGATCGACTACCACCTGAACGTGCTCCGCCAGTTCGGCGCCGTCGTCGAGAAGCGCCCGGGCGGCATCCACATCTCCGCCCCTAACGGCCTCAAGGGTGCCAAGATCGCCCTGCCCTACCCGTCCGTCGGCGCCACCGAGCAGGTCCTGCTCAGCGCCACCCGGGCCGAGGGCATCACCGAACTCTCCGGCGCGGCCACCGAGCCGGAAATCGTGGACCTGATCGCCGTGCTGCAGAAGATGGGCGCCATCATCAGCGTCCAGACGGACCGCACGATCCGGATCGAGGGTGTCCAAGACCTCGGTGGTTATAACCACCGCGCCCTCTCCGACCGCAACGAATCCGCCTCCTGGGCCTCCGCCGCCCTCGTCACCCGCGGCGACATCTTCGTCGAGGGGGCCACCCAGCGGGACATGATGACCTTCCTCAACACCTACCGCAAGGTGGGCGGCGGCATGGACATTGGCGACGACGGCATCCGTTTCTACCACCCGGGCGGCAAGCTCAGCCCGCTGGTCCTCGAGACCGACGTCCACCCCGGCTTCATGACCGACTGGCAGCAGCCGCTGATCGTCGCGCTCACCCAGGCCGAGGGCGTCTCGATCGTGCACGAAACCGTCTACGAGAACCGCTTCGGCTTCACCGAGGCACTCGTGCGCATGGGCGCCAACATCCAGGTGCACCGCGAATGCCTGGGCAGCGTCCCGTGCCGCTTCGGCCAGCGCAACTTCCTGCACTCCGCCGTCATCTCCGGCCCCACGCAGCTCAAGGGCACCGACATCGACGTTCCCGACCTGCGCGGCGGCTTCAGCCACCTGATCGCGGCACTGGCCGCCACCGGCACCTCCCGCGTCACCGGCATCGACATCATCAACCGCGGCTACGAGCGCTTCACCGAAAAGCTCGCCGGCCTGGGCGCCGATTTCGATATCACCTCGGCCGGGTAGCGGACCCGATGAAAGAAACGGCCACAAGCCAGACCACCTTCGTGATCGTCGCCGGAATCGTCCGGCCCATCATGAACCTGCTGATGCGGAAGAAGTGGGAAGGCCTGGAGAAGCTGCCCGCCGGCGGCTTCATCGCAGCGCCCAATCACTGCACAGAGATCGATCCGCTGGTGATCGGGCACATGCTCTACAACCAGAAGCGCATGCCGCACTTCCTGGCCAAGGGCAGCCTGTTCAAGGTTCCGGTGGTGGGCGCGGTGCTCCGCAACACCAAGCAGATTCCGGTGGAACGCTCGACGGCGGGCGCCAACCAGTCCCTCCAGGTGGCCCGGGAAGTGGTCAACGAGGGCGGCGCCATCATCATCTACCCCGAGGGCACGCTCACCCGTGACCCGGAGCTTTGGCCGATGAAGGGGCACACCGGGGCCGCCCGGATGGCCCTCGAGTCCGGCATCCCCGTGGTCCCCATGGCCCACTGGGGCGCCCACGAGGTGTTTCCCCGCTACGCCAAGCGGTTCCACGTCTTCCCGCGCAAGACCTCCCGCGTCCTGGTCGGCGATCCCGTGGATCTCAGCGCGTTCGAGGGCCGGCCGCTGGACCGCGCCACGCTGACCGAGGCCACAGAGGTCATCATGGACGCCATCACAGAACTGCTGGCCACCCTGCGCGGCGGCCAGCCGCCGCTGGTCCGCTGGGACCCCTCGGCGCACAACCAAAGCACCCACGGCCGGTTCGTCGAACGCGGCGGTGCCGGCCCCTCCACTACCGGCCCCTCCACCACGGCTACCGACGGCGGCGCCCCTGGAACTGCTAACGACGGCGGCACCGCGTGACGGCGGAGCACGCGCGCAGCTGGGAGGGTTCGGCCCGGCGGGTCGCCGTCCTCGGCGCCGGCTCCTGGGGGACCACCTTCGCCAAGGTCGTCGCCGACGCGGCCACGGCCTCCGGCGTGGACCGCACCATCCGGATCTGGGGCCGCCGGGCCGACGTCGTCAACCAGATCAACGCCGAACACCGCAACGAGCAGTACCTCAAGGGCATCCTGCTGCCGGACAGCATCACCGCCTCCACCGACGTCGCCGAGGTCCTGGACGGCGCCGACTTGGTGATCCTCGCCGTTCCGGCGCAGACCCTGCGGCCGCAGCTTCGCGACTGGAAGAACCTGATCGCGCCCGATGCGCTCGTGGTATCCCTGATGAAGGGACTGGAACTGCACACCGATTCCCGGATGAGTGAGGTCATCCGCGAGGAACTCGACCTGCCGGCCGGCCGCGTCGCCGTCGTCTCCGGCCCCAACCTGGCGATGGAAATCGCCCGGGAGGAACCCACGGCGTCCGTGGTTGCCTGCTCCGAATCCGGCCCCGCAGGGTGGATGGCCCGCAGCTGCACCGCACCCTACTTCCGGCCCTACACCACCTCGGACGTGGTCGGCGTCGAAATCGGCGGCATCGTCAAGAACATCATCGCCCTGGCCGTCGGCATCTGCGAGGGCAAGCAGATGGGCGACAACACCAAGGCCTCCGTCATTACCCGCGGCCTCGCCGAGACCTCCCGCCTGACCCTGGCCCTGGGCGGGGAGGCCCGTACCATGGCCGGGCTCGCCGGGCTGGGCGACCTGGTGGCCACCTGCTCCTCGGCCCTGTCCCGCAACCACACCGCAGGCCGGCTGCTCGGCACCGGACTCACCCTGGACCAGGTCACCGCGGAGATGACGCAGACCGCCGAGGGCATCAAGTCCGCCCAGGCCGTCCACGAGCTCGCAGGAAAACTGGGCGTCGAGATGCCCATCACCGCCGCCGTCGTCGCCGTGCTGGCCGGAAAACTCCACGTAGACCAACTGGGACCGCTGCTGCTGTCCCGGGACCTGAAACCCGAAGGCGATTACTGACAGTGCCGGACAACACCCCGACCCCTGAAGCCCTGACCTCTGATGCCCTGACCTCGGACGCCCTGACCGGCTCCGCGCGGCCCCGCGTGGCCGTGCTCTTCGGTGGCCGCTCCAGCGAACACGCCGTCAGCTGCGTCACCGCTGCCGGCGTCCTGGGCGCGATCGACAAGGCCAAGTACGAGGTCATCCCGATCGGCATCGCCAAGACGGGCCAGTGGGTCCTGGCCTCCGGGGACACCCGGGACTGGTCCCTCTCCGCGTCCTCCCTCCCGGAGGTGGCGCCCTCGGAGCAGACCGTGACGCTGGCAGAGATCGGCGGCGAGCACCAGCTGATCGTGGCCGCCCCGAACCAGGTTCCGCAGGAACTCGGCTCCGTGGACGTGGTCTTCCCGCTGCTGCACGGCCCGTTCGGCGAGGATGGCACCATCCAGGGGCTGCTGGAGCTCTCGGACACCCGCTACGTGGGCGCCGGGGTCCTGGCCTCGGCCGTCGGCATGGACAAGCACTACATGAAGGTGGTCTTCGAGTCCGCCGGCCTGCGCGTGGGGCCCTACATCACCGTCACGGACCGGCAGTGGCTGACCGACCCGGAGAGCGTCCGCAAGCGCGTCGACGCCCTCGGCTTCCCGGTCTTCGTCAAGCCCGCCCGCGCGGGCTCGTCGATGGGAATCTCCAAGGTCGACTCACTGGACGGCCTGGACGCCGCGATCGAAACCGCCCGCGGGCACGACCCCAAGCTGGTGATCGAGGCCGGCATCGTGGGCCGCGAGATTGAGTGCGCCGTGCTCGAAGGTCGCGGAACGGACGCCCCGCGCACCTCCATGCCGGGCGAGATCTCGGTGGCCGGCGGCGGCCACGACTTCTACGACTTCAACGCCAAGTACGTCGAGGACGACGCCGCCTCGCTGAGCTGCCCGGCGGACCTGCCGGAAGAGGACATCGCCCGGGTCCGCGAGCTCGCCGCCGTGGCGTTCGACGCCGTCGGCGCCGAGGGCCTGAGCCGGGTGGATTTCTTCTACACCCCCGAGGGTGAACTGATCATCAACGAGATCAACACCCTGCCCGGCTTCACGCCCAAGAGCATGTACCCGCAGATGTGGAAGGCCTCCGGGCTGGATTACGCGGAACTGATCGACGAGCTCATCTACCTGGCCCTGCACCGCAAGACCGGCCTGCGCTAACAGCCCACACCCAAAACCTGCCCGCCGCTACTTGCCGGTGGGCAGGTTCTGCAGGTCCTGCTGGCCGACGCAGTTGCGGGTGGACCTCACCTTGCCGGCGGCGTTCGCCAGCTCCGCGAGGACCGTGGCGGAGCTGATCTTGTTGGGGTCCATCAGGATTTCGGTGGCGGGTTCGCGGCCGAACGTGGTCAAAGTCCACACCGGATCGCCCTCCTTGATGACCCAGTCCACGCCGTTGACGGTCACGCAGCGGTCCGTGGTGGGGCCGGGGACGTTCACGCCGCAGCGCAGCACCAGCAGCGAGGGATCCCCCCACGCGGCGGTGCCCTGGCTGTTGGTCTTGCGCAGCTTCGCGTCGCCGATCGAATCCGGCAGCGCCACCATCATGGGCGCGCACGCCGGGTTGGCCGCATCCTTGGCGGGGGCGACGTCGACGGCGGGGGAACAAGCGCTCAAGGCCAGCCCGGCAGCGGCGGCGGTGGCCAGGAAGCGGAGGGGGCGACGGGATCCGGACTGGCGGTGCTGCTGCATCCATCCAGCCTATCCCGGCCGGAGCGGGCGCCCGGACCGTCACTGTCTGACCCGGACGGTAGCGTAGGAACGTGCCTGACATCGTGAACACCACCCCGCTGACCGTGGCCGACCTCTCCGAGTCGCAGCTGCTGCAACGGATCTTTCCTCGCCTGAACGCCGGCGACGGCAACGTCCTGTTGCTGGGCCCCGGGGACGACGCCGCGATCGTCGCCGCCCCGGACGGCCGCACCGTGATCAGCATCGACACCCAGGTGGCGGACCAGGACTTCCGGCTGCAGTGGAACAACGGCTACCGGACCACCGGCTACGACGTCGGCTGGAAGGCCGCCGCGCAGAACCTCAGCGACATCAACGCCATGGGCGCCCGGGCCACCTCCCTGGTGGTCAGCCTGACCATGCCCCCGGAAACGACCGTGGGCTGGGTGGAGGACTTCGCGGACGGCATCAGCGCCGGCATCAGCGGACTCGGCGCCGGCGGCTGCGCGGTCGCCGGCGGGGACCTCGGCCGCGGACGCGAACTCTCCGTCTCCGTCGCCATCCTCGGCAGCCTCGACGGTCGCGCCCCCGTGCTGCGCTCCGGCGCCCGGCCCGGGGACACGCTCGCCCTCGCCGGCACCGTCGGGCACGCCGCAGCCGGCCTCGCCCTGCTCGAATCGGAGGTCCCGGTGGATCGCCTGACCCGGGAACAGCGCGCCCTGCTGGACACCCAGTGCCGGCCGCGGCCCCCGCTGGCCGCCGGGCCCTCCGCCCGCGACGCCGGGGCCACCGCGCTGATGGATATTTCCGACGGCCTGGTCCGCGACGGCGGCAGGATGGCAGAAGCCAGCGGCGCCGTCCTCGACCTGGACCCCGCCGCGCTGAAACAACTGGCCGCCCCGCTCCAGGACGCCGCCGCCCTCCTGGGGACGGACCCGCTGGACTGGGTCCTGGGCGGCGGGGAGGACCACGGGCTGCTGGCGGCCTTTCCCGCCGACGTTCAGCTGCCTCCCGGTTTCACTGCGATAGGCTCGGTAAAGGCCCGGGCAACGAATGACGGCCCGGCCGTGACCATAGCGGGCAAGCCCGCTGACACTGTGGGATGGGATCACTTTGCAGACTAAGATTGCCGCCAACGCGCAAGCGATGAAGCGGTGGTTGGGCAAGGCAGAAACGACGCTCGGAAACCACAGCGACCGCCTGAACGCCATCAACATCTTCCCGGTGGCCGACGGCGACACCGGCACCAACCTCTACCTCACCGTCCGTGCCGCCGCCCGCGCGCTGCAGGACATCGCCACGGACACCTCCGCCCTCCCGCAGCTGCCCGCCGGCGGCCAGCCATTCGCCGTGCCCGCCCCGGACCCGGCCCAGCACGACGTCGGGGCGCTCCTGGCCCGCGCCGGCCAGGCCGCCATCGAGCAGGCCCGCGGCAACTCCGGGACCCTGTTTGCCGTCTTCCTCTGCGCCGTCGCCGAGCCGCTGGCCGGCCACCCGCGGATGAGCTCCCCGTTGCTTGCCGCCGCCCTGAACCGCGCCCAGCTCCGGGCCTGGTCCGCGCTGAGCGACCCCGTTCCCGGAACCATGCTCTCGGTCATGGAGGCCGCCGCCCGCGCCGTGGCCGCCGTCGACGCCGAACACGGCGGGGACGACAGCAACCACACCCTGGGCCTGGCCCTGGACGCCGCCGTCGAGGCCGCGCTGGGCGCCGTCGTCCGCACCGAGGATCAACTCGAGGCACTGCACACCGCCAAGGTGGTGGACGCCGGCGGCGTGGGCATGCTGCTGGTCCTCGACTGCCTCCGCTCGGCCGTGCTGGGGGAGGAGCTCCAGGAGGCCCTGCTGGACGGACTGCACGGCTACGACGTGCAGGACCCCCACATCCACGCCGACATGCCGCGGGACGAGGGCGTGGAGGTCATGTGCACCATCTCGCTCTCCCCGCTGGACGCGGCCACCATGCGGCAGCGGCTGGACGAGATCGGCGAGTCGGTGATCATGAGCCAGGTGGGCAAGGACGCCGACGCCGAGGGTGCATACCGCTGGCGGGTCCACGTGCACGTCCCCGACGCGGCGCCCGCCGTCGCGCTCATCCGTTCCCTCGGCGAGCCCACCGAGACCAGCATCAGCGACCTCGCCGTCCCGCGGGACCCCGCGGAGGCGGCCGTTCCCGGCGCCGCCGGCAGCACGGACCCCGACGGACATGTCCGCTGAGCTGAACCTCGCCCTGGACCGCCGGATCGGGAAGCGGTCCGCCGCCGTCATCGAGAAGCACCTCGGCATCACCACCGTCGGCGGCCTGCTGAACTACTTCCCGCGCCGCTACGTCACCCGCGGCGAGCTGACCCCCATCAGCGAGGTCCCGCTCGATGAGGAAGTCACGCTGATCGCCCGGGTGCTCTCCAACAGCACCCGGCAGATGCGCGCCCGCCGCGGCTCCATCACCGACGTCGTGATCTCCGACGACGCCGGCCCGGCGGGCGCGAACGGTTCCGCGCCCCGGGCCGGGACGGCGCAGCCCGGCACGCTCAAGGTCAGCTTCTTCAACGGCTTCAGGGCCCGGGCGGAGCTGCAGCCGGGTGTCCGCGCGCTCTTCTCCGGCAAGATCACCCGCTACGGCGGGAGCCTGGGCCTGACCAACCCCGACTTCCAGCTCCTGGACGAGGACCCGGACGTGCCGGGCATGGACCCGGAGAAGCTCGCGGCCATGCCCATCCCGGTGTACCCGGCCACGGCCAAGCTGACCAGCTGGTCCATCCAGAAGGTCATCGCCACGCTGCTGGAGACCGCGGACCTGGCCGAGCTGCCGGACCCGCTGCCCGCCGCCGTCTCCGCCCGGGAAAAGTTCCTGCCGGTCGCCGAGGCCTACCGGCTGATCCACGCCCCGGAGGTCCACGCCGACTGGCGCCGCGCCCGGGACCGCTTCCGCTACCAGGAGGCCCTGGTGCTGCAGTCCGCCCTCGCCAGGCGCCGCTCCCAGCTGGCGGCCGAGGAGGCCACCGCACGCCGCCCCGTGGCGGAGGGGTTGCTGACCGCCTTCGACCGGCAGCTGCCGTTCACCCTGACCGCCGGCCAGGCCGCCGTCGGGAAGACCCTCGCCGCGGAACTGGCCGCGGACTCACCGATGAACCGGCTGCTGCAGGGCGAGGTGGGCTCCGGCAAGACGATCGTGGCCCTGCGCGCCATGCTGCAGGTGGTGGACGCCGGCGGCCAGGCCGCGCTGCTGGCCCCCACCGAGGTCCTCGCCGCCCAGCACTTCGAGTCGATCCGGCGGACCCTGGGCCCGCTCTCGCGCGACGGGCTGCTGGGCGGCTTCGGCCCCGACTCGGTGCAGGTGACGCTGCTGACCGGCTCCATGCCCACCGCCGCCCGCCGGCAGGCGATGCTGGACGCCGCTTCCGGCACCGCCGGCATCGTGATCGGCACCCACGCGCTGCTGAGCGAGAACGTCTCCTTCTACGACCTCGGCCTGATCGTGGTGGACGAACAGCACCGCTTCGGCGTCGAACAACGCGACGTGCTCCGCTCCAAGGCCAGCAAACCCCCGCACCTGCTGGTCATGACCGCCACACCCATCCCGCGCACCGTAGCCATGACTGTCTTCGGTGACCTGGAGACCTCCGTGCTGGACGAGCTGCCGGCGGGCCGCGCCCCGATCTCCACCCACGTGGTGGGACTGGCCGAACACCCGGCCTGGGCGCAGCGGATCTGGTCCCGGTCCCGCGAGGAGATCGACGCCGGGCACCAGGTCTACGTCGTCTGCCCCAAGATCGGCGATGACGACGACGGCGACTTCAGCCCCGGCGAGGCCGAACCCAGCGACGCGGACCTGGCCGGCGGCGGCGCCCGGGAGCTAGCGTCCGTCACCGGCGTCGTCGAACTGCTGCGGGACGAACCGGCCCTCGCCGGGGTGCCGGTGTCGCCGTTGCACGGCCGGCAGGACCCGGGGCTGAAGTCCGACACCATGGCCGCGTTCACCGCCAACCGGACCAAGCTCCTGGTCTCCACCACCGTGATCGAGGTGGGCGTGGACGTGCACAACGCCACCCTCATGGTGATCCTGGACGCGGACCGCTTCGGCATCTCCCAGCTGCACCAGCTCCGCGGCCGGGTGGGCCGCGGCGGCCTGCCCGGGACCTGCCTGCTGGTGACCACCCTGGAGCCGGGCCACCCCAGCCGGCGGCGCCTCGAGGCCGTGGCGTCCACCACCGACGGGTTCGAACTCTCCCAGGAGGACCTCAAGCTCCGCCGCGAGGGTGACATCCTGGGCGCGTCCCAGTCCGGCGGCCGGTCCACCCTGAAGCTGCTGCGGGTCCTCGAGCACGAGGACGTCATTGCCCGGGCCCGGCAGGACGCGCAGGCGATCATCGGCGGGGACCCGGGGCTGGCCCGCCACGCGGCGCTGGCCGCCGCCATCGACGATTATTTGAACCCCGAGAAGGAGGCGTTCCTTGAACGCGGTTAGTACTGAGGAGAGCCGCCCGTGAGCCGGATCATCGCCGGCGCGGCCGGCGGCACCACCCTGGCCGGGGTCCCGGGCTCCCTGACCCGGCCCACCACGGACCGGGTCAAGGAGGCGCTGTTCTCCCGGCTGGACGCGTTCGAAGTGATCTCCGACGCCCGCGTGCTGGACCTCTACGCCGGCTCGGGCTCCCTCGGCGTCGAAAGCGCCAGCCGTGGTGCCGCCGGCGTGGACCTGGTGGAGTTCGCGGCCAAGGCCTCCGAGGTCTGCCAGCGCAACGCGGACCTGATCAACACCGCGTTGCGGCGCAAGGTGGTCTCGGTGCACCGCTCCAAGGTTGAATCGTTCCTGGAACGGGCGGGGGAGGGAACCCGCTGGGACCTGGTGTTCCTGGACCCGCCCTACCCGCTCGAGGAGGACGCCCTGGCCGCCGTGCTGGCCAAGCTCCTGCCGCTCCTGGCCGAGGGCGCCGTCGTCGTGGTCGAACGCTCCGCCCGCACGCCGGAACCGTCCTGGCCCGAGGGGCTGGAACGGTTCGCGGAGAAGAAATATGGCGAGACCAGGCTCTGGTTCGCCGAGCCCGGCGTGCCGACGGAGGAGACCGCCGGCGACGCCGGGGAGTAGCCCCTACTTCAGGATGGTGCCGGGGACGTCCGGCTCCGAGGGAACGATCTTGTACTTGGCCATCAGCGCACCAAGCTTGGTCAGCGTCGGCTCGTCCACGGCGCCGTCGAACTTCTCCAGGCGCAGGGTCTTGGCGACGTTTTCCGGCATCTTCATGAACGCCGGCAGCAGCGCCCGGACCTTGTCGGGGTTGCTCTGGGCCATGCTGAGCGTCTCCGTCATGGCGGCCTTGAAGTCCTTGACCACCTCGGGGTTCTGCTGGGCGTAGTTGCCGCTGGTGAACGTCACCATGGTGGGGAGCCCGGGCAGCGCGGCCTGGTTGTTGTAGGTGACCAGCTTGTTGCCGTCCGCCAGCAGCTTGGACAGGAACGGCTCCGGGACCCAGACGGCGTCCACGTTGCCCTGCGCCAGCTGAGCGCCCATGTCCTGGAAGGGCAGTTCGAGGAACTGTACCGCGTTCGGATCGCCGCCCTGCTGGGAGACGACCTCCTTGATGGTCAGGTCGCCCTGGGCGTTGATGGTGTTGACGGCGACCTTTTTCCCGGCGAGGTCCTTGGCGGAGGTGATGCCGGAATTGGCCTTCGCGACCACGCCGTTGATGTCCTCGCCGGTGGCCAGGGAGTTGGAGTACCCGGTGACGATCTTCATGTCCAGGCCCTTGTTCTTGGCCAGGAGAACGGACAGCGGGTTGCCGACGGAGAAGTTCATGGTGCCGGTGGAGACGGCGGGAAGCATCGCCGCGCCGCCCTGCCCGCTCTGCAGCTCGACCTTGAGCTTGTGCTTGGCGAAGATGCCCTCGTCGATGCCCATCTGCACGGCAGCGGACGGCGCGATCGAAATCACGCCGACGCTGATGCTGCGGAGACCGTCCGCCCCTGCGGCAGGCGCCGCGGATCCGGTGCCGGACGGGGATCCTCCGCCGCAGGCCGTCAGGAGCACCGCGGCGGCAACGCCGACGGCGGCAAAGGTCAGTCTCTTCATAACAGTCCACTTCCTTGGGGTAAGTTATCCGGCCTTCGGAGCCCGCACGGCCGCTAACCGCCTTTCCGGCGGGCCCCGGATTACATAAATGACAACCCACATAATTGATAAAGTCAATCATTATTTTTCCAACGATCTCTGTGCGCGCCGCCGGAGGACCGCGGCAGGGGCCGCGGGTAATGTTGCTGCTGTCATGCGCCCCGCGCACCCGCCAAGAACTGCGAGGATTTGTGGCCGCACCACTCACGCCGGACCCGGACCAGGGGGAAGGCTCCGCCGCCGTTCCGGACCGCCTGCTGGCCAGCGAGCTGGCCGGCGAGATCGAGTTTCTGGCCGCCCGCGCCCGCTCGGTGGGCATCGGCCACGCCAACGCGCTGCTGGCGCCACTGGAGCTGAAGGTGCGTTCCTACTCCGTGCTGGCCCTGGCCTGCAGCGGCACCGACCCCTCGCAGCGGGAGCTCTCCGGCTTCCTGCGCCTGGACCCCAGCCAGATCGTCTCGCTGGTGGATGCGCTGGAGGCCCGCGGCTTGGTGGAACGCGCCGCCGACCCGCGGGACCGGCGGTCCAAGGTCATCCGGGCCACCGCCGCCGGCCGGGACCTGTACGGCCGGGCCGCGGGGGCGGTGCGGGACGCCGAGAACACGTCCCTGGCCGCACTCAGCGGCGCCGAGCGGGACCAGCTGAGGGAGCTGTTGCGGAAGATCGCCTTCGGCTGAGCAGCCGGGTTCTGCGGTCCCAGGCCCCTTACGCTTCCGCGATCGCGTCCAGCTCGACGCCGGTGAGCACCTTCGCCGGGTGCGGCCCGCGGGCGGTGAGCGCGGCCGTCCACTGCACCGGCCAGGGGCCCTGCGTGCCGGCAAGGATGATGTTGCCGGGGTAGCGGCCGGAGAACAGGCCGGACTCGGCGAACGCGGCGACGTCCGCCATGGCCCGGCGGAGCGCGGCCACCTGGCTGTGGACCAGGGTCAGGCCCGGCTCGTCGCCGACGTTGACCACCAGCACCCCGCGCGGCGTGAGGCGGGCGGCCGCCTCCCGGTAGAACTCCGTGCAGGCGATGTGGGCGGGCGCCTCGGAGCCGGAGAAGATGTCCAGAATGACGACGTCGAAGCGCAGCTCCGGCGGCAGGGTTGCCAGGGACTCCCGGGCGTCGCCGATGACCGTGTGCAGTTCTGTGCCCTCCGGCATGGGCAGCCGCTCCAGCACGAAGTCCAGCAGTTCGCGTTCGAGTTCCACCGCGTACTGCACCGACCCGGGCCGGGTCGCCTGGATGTAGCGGGCCAGGGTGAGGGCGCCGGCGCCCAGGTGCAGGGCGGTGACGGGTTCGCCCCACGGCGCGGCGAGGTCGACGATGTGCCCGATCCGCCGCAGGTACTCGTAGAAGATGTCGTCCGGTTCGGCGAGGTTGACGTGCGACTGTTCGGCGCCGCCGATGCTGAGGATGTAGCCGCCGTCGGTGAACTCGTCCCGTTCGATCGCGGCGTGCTGGCCGGTGGTGCGCAGGAACCGCGAGCCCTCCGGGGACCGGGCGCTCACAGCCGGTCCCGCAGATTCGCCAGGCGCTCCGCGGCCTCGGCGAGAACCGACGTCCGCTTACAGAACGCGAAGCGGAGCAGGCTGCGGGTCCGTTCGGCGCCCTCGGCGTGGCAGAACACCGGGACCGGGATCGCGGCGACGCCCACCAGCTCAGGCAGCCGCCGCGCCAGGTCCAGGGCGTCCGTGATGCCCAGCGGCGCGGTGTCCACGTTGACGAAGTAGGTGCCCTGCGGGGTGAAGACATCGAAGCCGGCGGCCCGCAGCCCCTCGCTGAGGATGTCCCGCTTCAGCCGCAGGGTGTCCGCGATGCCCGCATAGAACTCGTCCGGCAGGCCGAGCCCCAGGGCGATCGCACTCTGGAACGGGGTGCCGGAGCTGTAGCTGAGGAACTGCTTGACCGTGCGCACGGCCGAGATCAGCTGCTCCGGGCCGGAGATCCAGCCGATCTTCCAGCCGGTAAAGGAGAAGGTCTTGCCGGCGGACGAAATGGTCAGGGTGCGGTCCGCGGCGCCGGGCAACCCGGCGACGGGAAGGTGCGCGGGGCCGAAGGTGAGGTGTTCGTAGACCTCGTCGGTGACGATCACGGCGTCGTGCCGGCGGGCGAGGGCGACGACGCGCTCCAGCACCTCCCGGGGGAAGACCGCCCCGGTGGGGTTGTGGGGGTTGTTCACCAGCACCACCTTGGTCCGGTCGCTGAAGGCGGCCTCCAGGGCGTCGAGGTCCGGCATGAAATCCGGGGCCAGTAGCGGCGCGGTGATATGTGTGGCGCCGGCGAGGCCGATGATCGCGCCGTAGGAGTCGTAGAACGGTTCGAAGGTGAGGACCTCATCGCCCGGGCCCACCAGGGCCAGGAGCGCGGCGGCGATGGCCTCCGTGGCGCCGGTGGTGACGATCACCTCGGTCTGCGGGTCCGGGGTCAGGCCGTAGAAGCGTTCCTGGTGCAGCGAGATGGCCTCGCGCAGCTCGATGATCCCCTTGCCCGGTGCGTACTGGTTGGCCCCGGCCGCGATGGCGGCCTTCGCGGCGTCCTTGATCTCGGCCGGGCCGTCCTCGTCCGGGAAGCCCTGGCCCAGGTTGATGGCGCCGGTGGAGAGCGCCAGGGTGGTCATTTCCTCGAAGATGGTGACGCCCAGGGTCCCGTCGGCGCCGAGCAGGTTCGCTCCGGTGGCCGTCCGCTGCCAGGGTGCCGGATTCGGGCCCTGCGTCACGGCGTGCCCGCCGTCGTGTCCGGTGACTGGTTGGCCGCCGTGCCGGCGGGGGTGGCGGTCCGGCCCGTGAACTTGTCCATGGTGGTGTAGATGCCGAAGATCCTGCCGCCCACGAAGTCCCAGGCGCGCACCGGCAGCAGCCCGCGCAGCACCTTGCCCAGCTGCGCCGTCGCCGGGGCGATCAGCTGCGGCCGGCCCTCCTGCATGGCATTCCAGGCGCGGTTGATGGCATCCCCGGGGGTCATCAGGGGCGTGAACAGCGGTCCGCGGGCGCCGGCGAACATGCCGGTGGAGATGTAGCTGGGGCAGAAGGTGGTGACCTTGAGGTGGTCGAAGCCCTGCTGCTCGAGTTCGAGCCGCAGCGAGTCGCTCCAGCCGATGACCGCCCACTTGGAGGCGGCATAGACGCTCATCCGCGGATTGGAGACGGTGCCGGCCGCGGAGGCGATGTTCAGGATGCGGCGGGGACGGCCGGCGTCGGACATCATCGCCGGCAGGAAGGCGTGGGCGACGTACATCGGGGCGAGGGCGTTGATGTCCATGGTCAAGGCAATGTCCCGTGCCGGGTCGTGCTCCCAGAACAGGGCGCCGCGGACAATCCCGGCGTTGTTGACCAGCAGGGTCAGGGGGCCCTCCGCGGCGGCCTCGGCGGCGGCGTCGGCGATTGCCTCCCGGCTGGCCAGGTCCACCTGGCGGACGACGGCGCGCGCACCCAGAGCGGTGACCTCCGCGGCGGTCGAGGCCAGGCCCGCGGCGTCGACGTCCCAGAGGATGACGACGGCGGCACCCTCCCCTGCAGCGCGCAGGGCGTACAGCCGGCCCATGCCCATTGCGGCACCGGTCACCAGGACCGTCCCTCCCGAAACGCTGAACGGCGCGGACACAGGCGCGGCAGAAGAACTCTTCGATGCTGACATGCCGCCATGCTATCCCGGCCCGCAAGCCCCATGCGGTAGGTTCGGAGGATGAGACGCGCGGTGTGCCCAGGCTCCTTCGACCCCATCCACAACGGCCACCTGGAGGTCATTGCACGGGCCGCGAGCCTGTTCGATGAGGTCATCGTCGCGGTCTCCACCAACTACGCCAAGAAGTACCGCTTCACCCTCGAGGAACGGATCGGCATGGCCCGGGAGACGCTGGCCTCGCTGCGCGGAATCGTGGTCGAGCCCGTGGGGGAGGGGTTGCTGGCCGAGTACTGCCGCCGGCGGGGTGCCTCCGCGATCGTCAAGGGGCTGCGTTCCTCCTCCGACTTTGACTACGAGCTGCCCATGGCCACCATGAACCGCCAGCTCACCGGCGTCGAGACGGTCTTCCTCCCCGCCGAGGGGCACTACCTGCACCTGTCCTCCACCCTGATCAAGGAAGTCCACACCCTCGGCGGCGACGTCTCGGAGTTCGTGCCGAAGTCGGTTCTGCGGCGTCTGGGGTCCGGCGGGGCGGTTTGAGTCCGCTCGAAGAATCAGGCTAAGATAGTACGTCGGTCATATGTTCTACAGGAGTTCTCATTAAGCGAGATGCAAGTTCGCCCCTGGCGTTCGACGTCAAGGACCTCGGACGCAGTCCGGGAAGCATGCGGACACTGAAAGAACATGTACCCGCGCCGGGTGATCTCGGCGTGGCGCTCATTGGTGTGCAGGAAGGTTCGGATGTCGAGCTGGATCTGCGCCTGGAGGCCGTACACGAAGGAATTCTGGTATCGGGCACCGCACACGTCGAAGTAACCGGCGAATGCGGTCGATGCCTGGATCCCCTTGCGTATGACCAAGAGGTCAATGTGCAAGAACTTTTCTTCTACGAGGATGCTGAATTCTCTGACGGAGAAGACGAAGAAGAGCAACGTCGAGTCGAGCACGATCTAATCGATCTTGAACCGGTGTTGCGGGACGCAGTTGTCACCATGCTGCCGTTCCAGCCGGTGTGCCGGGAAGACTGCCAGGGCCTCTGCTCCGAATGCGGAGTTCGCCTGGAAGACGAGCCGGGGCACCACCACGAGGTCCTGGATCCTCGCTGGGCTGCCCTAGCCGACCTGGCTAAGCCTGACCGGCAAAACTGATTTGTAAGTGTTGGACTAGAGAGAAATGAGTTAGCCGTGGCTGTTCCCAAGCGGAAAATGTCTCGCTCGAATACCCGCGCCCGCCGCTCCCAGTGGAAGGCAACCGCCCCCCACCTGGTGAAGACCGTGGAAAACGGCCAGGTTGTTTACAGCCTGCCGCACCAGGCAAAGGTCGTTACCGACTCGGCTGGCACCGCGCTGTTCCTTGAGTACAAGGGCCGCAAGGTCGCAGACGTCTAATCCGCCAACAGGCTGACTAAGATGTCTTCAACTGAAGAGCTTCTGAAGCGTCTCGGTGTCTCTATTGACGCCGGGACGCTTCGTCTTGCTCTCACCCATCGTTCCTACGCCTACGAAAACGGCGGCATCCCCACCAACGAGCGGCTCGAATTCCTGGGCGACTCGATCCTGGGGTTCTCGGTCACGGACGCGCTCTACCGTGACAACCCAGACCTTCCCGAGGGTGAACTGGCCAAGCGTCGCTCCGCCGTCGTCAGCACCCGGGCGCTGGCCGGCATCGGCCGCAGCATCAGCCTGGGTGACTACATCTACCTGGGCCAGGGCGAGAAGCTCACCCAAGGCAAGAACAAGGCCTCCATCCTCGCGGACACCATGGAGGCGCTGATCGGCGCCACCTACCTCTCCAATGACCTGGAGACAGCCCGGCAGCTGGTCATGCGCCTGGTGGGTCCGCTGCTGAAGGACGCCGCCGCCCTGGGCGCCGGCACCGACTGGAAGACCAGCATCCAGGAGCTCGCCGCCAGCCGGCAGCTCGGCACCATCAACTACGCGGTGGAGGGGTCCGGCCCGGACCACGCCCGGACCTTCGAGGCCGTGCTGCGCATCGGCGGCACCGACTACGGCACCGGCACCGGCAACTCCAAGAAGGAAGCGGAACAAGAAGCCGCCGCCGACGCGTGGCGCCGGCTGTCCGCCCCCGCGGAGTCCGACGGCGACGCCGCTGACGGCGCGGGCCGCCGCGATTCCGCCGCCGCCCCGGCCGGCAGCTAGGAACGCCCTTGCCCGAGTTGCCCGAGGTCGAGGTGGTCCGGCGCGGCCTGGTGAGCTGGGTCCGCGGCCGGACCATCACCGGCGTCGAGGTGCTGGACCCGCGGTCCGTCCGCCGGCACGCCCTGGGCCCCGCTGACTTCATCGGCAACCTGCAGGGCGCCCGCGTCCTGGACGTGGTCCGCCGCGGCAAATTCCTCTGGCTGCCGCTCGCGGACGCCTCCGGAGAGGCGTCCGACGGCGCCTCTACGGCCGGTGGCGCCGATGCCTCAGGCGGCGCCGCGAACGTCGCCCTGATGGCGCACCTGGGCATGTCCGGGCAGCTCCTGATGCAGGACGCCGAGGTCCCGGACGAGAAGCACCTGAAGATCCGGCTGCGGCTCAGCCCGGCCGCGGGCATGCCGGAGCAGCTCAGGTTCGTGGACCAGCGGATCTTCGGCGGCCTGTTCCTGACCTCGCTGATCCCCACCGCGGACGGCGGCCCGGGAGGCCTGGCCGAGACCCCGCTGCCGCTGATCGCCGAGGAAGCCTCGCACATAGCCCGCGACCCGCTGGACCCGCACTTTTCCTTCGACCTGTTCTACCGCCGCCTCCGGGCGCGCCGGACCGGGCTGAAACGTGCCCTGCTGGACCAAGGCCTGGTCTCCGGCATCGGGAACATCTACGCGGACGAGGCGCTGTGGCTGGCCAAGCTGCACTACGCCCGCGCCACCGACCGGATGCGCCGCGCCGACGCCGAACGTGTACTCGACGCGGCCCGGCAGGTCATGACTGACGCCCTGGCCGCCGGAGGCACCAGCTTCGATTCCCTCTATGTGAACGTCAACGGGTCCTCCGGCTACTTCGAACGGTCCCTGAACGCCTACGGCCGGGAGGGCCAGGAGTGCCGGCGCTGCGCCGCGAACGGAATCGTCAGCCTGATCAAGCGCGAGCAGTTCATGAACCGCTCGGCGCACACCTGCCCGGTGTGCCAGCCGCGTCCGCGGAACGGCCGCTGGTAGCACCGTAGTGCGCCGCCAGCCGGGCCAGTCCCTCGTCAAGGCTGACCGCGGGGGTCCAGTCGAGGAGCTCGCGGGTCCGGCGCTGGTCGAACCAGTGCGCCGTGGACAGCTGCTCGGCCAGGAACCGGGTCATCGGCGGCTCCTCCACCCGGCCGGACCGGAGCCAGGCCTTCTCCACGAGTGACCCCACGGCCCGGGCCACGCGTCCCGGCACGGACCACGCCGGCGCTGGCACGCCGCCCGCGGCGCAGATTCCGGCCAGAAGCTCACCCACCGGCCGCGGCTCGCCGTTGCTGACCACCAGCGCCAGCCCGTGGACCCGGTCCATGCGGTGCAGCGCTGCCACAATGGCGGCCGCCGCGTTGTCGATGTATGTCGTGTCGATCAGGGCGCCGCCGGCGTCCAGCAGCGGCAGCCTGCCCTGTGCGGCGCGTTCCAGGACCCGTTCGACCAGCTGGGTGTCGCCGGGTCCCCAGACGATGTGCGGCCGTACGGCGGTGACCCGGAAACCGGGTGCGTCCGCCGCGAGGGCCAGCAGTTCGGCGGCTGCCTTCGTGCGGGAGTAGTCCCCGTGCGCCCGGGCCGGGTCCGCCGGTTCGGCATCGAGGCCCGCGATCGCCTGCCCGGAATTGGCTACCGACGGGGAGGAGACCAACACCAGGTCCCGAACGCCGGCGTCACGGGCGGCCGCCAGCAGCCGGGCGGTGCCAGCGATGTTGACCTCATCGAAGTCATCGGGACGGCCGGTGAAGGAGACCTTCGCGGCGAGGTGGATGACGCCGTCAATGCCTGCGACGGCACTGCGCACGGCGGCGTCGTCCGTCACGGAACCGTGCAGGTCTGCGGCTGCCGGAACCCCGGAGGGCCGGCGCTGGAAAGTGGTGACCTCGTGGCCCTGCTCCACCAGCAGCCGGGCGACGGCGCCGCCGAGCAGCCCGCTGGCGCCGGTGACCAGTATCCTCACGGCGTGCCGGGCCGCCCGCCGGCCAGCACGGAGCCCGCCCAGCGGGCCAGCCGGGTCCGGTCGATCTTGGCGTTGTGGCGGATGTCGGTGGGCTGGGCCGGGACGGTCAGGACGGCGGAGACCTCGACGCCGGCCCGCCGTGCGGCGGCGCGGACCCGGCCGGCGAGCCCGGGCTCGGCCGGTCCCGCCTTGCGGACGGCCGGAACGGTCTCGACGACTGCGGCGACCGCCTGGGTGCCGGCCGGCCCTACGCCGACGACGGCGGCGAGTCCGACCCCGGACAATGCCTCGATGGCCTGCTCGGCTCCGACGGGTGTGACGACGCCGCCCGGGGCGGTGACCACGTGCGCCAGCCGGCCCTCCACCCAGAGCCGTCCGGCGGCGTCGAGGTGCCCGACGTCGCCGGTGCGGTGCCAGCCCGCCGTCCGGGCGCTCTCGCGCTGGGTCAGCCACAGCCGGTCGTAGGAGTCCTTGACGTGCGCGGCGCGGACCAGGATTTCCCCGGTCACTCCCGCGTCCGTGACCGGCCGGTTGCCCGGCGCGGTGCCGTCCGCGGCGAGCGGGGCCACCGCCAGTTCGGCCCCGTGCACCGCCCGGCCCACGCAGATGCCGTTTCCGGCGCCGGGCACCGTCCCGGCGGCGGCATCGGCCGCGGCCTCCCGGATCTGCACCAGGTTGATGTCTGTCACGGGAAGGGCCTCGGTCATCCCGTAGGGGGTGTGGAGTCCGGCTGCGGGGACCAGGTCCTGAAGGTCCTCGAGCAGGCTTCGCGGTACCGGGGCCCCGGCCGAGAGCAGCAGGTCCACGGCGGCCAGGGCCTGCCGGCCCTCCGGGGTGAGGGTGTCCCGGGTGGCCAGGACGTTGCGCAGCGCGGCGGGGGAGGCGAAGACCACCGTGGCGCCGATGGCGGCGGCCGCATCGGCCAGGGCCCGGGCCGTCAGGGTGCGGGGCCGGGTCACGTCCATGTCCGGGGTGACGGACACGGCGCCGAGGGCGGGGCCCAGCAGGGCGAACGGCGCGAAGCCGGCCACCAGGCGTGTGCCGGGGCGGAGGTCCAGGGTGGCGGCGAGGGTGTCCCGCATGGCGGCGAGTTGCCGGTGCGTGTACTGAACGCCCTTGGCCGGGCCGGTGGACCCAGAGGTGAACAGCACGGCGGCGGGGGCGTCGGCCGCCGGGACGGGCGGCAGGCCGGCGTCGGCCGCCGCGCCGGTGTCACCGAGGCGTTCGAGGGAGGTTTCGACGCCGAGGATCCGGCGGCGGGCCGCCGGGAGGTCGCGGACGCTGAAGCGCCGGGCCTCCCAGCCGAGGGCGGCGGCCGCGGCGAGGGCCTTGTCGATGCCGATCAGCACGTCCGGGGTGGCTCCCCGCACGGCGCGGCTCAGGCCGCGGAGCCCGAGCCCGGCGTCGGCCACGACCACGACGGCGCCCACGCGGAGGCAGGCGTAGAGGACGACGGTGAGGTCCACTCCGGGCGGAACCATCAGGCTGACCCGGGTCCCGGCGGCGACGCCGGCGCCGCTGAGGCCTCGGGCCAGGTCGGTGACCCGCCGGTCCAGTTCGCGCCAGCTGAGTGAGCGGGACACGCCCCCGTGGGGCGCCATCTCGGCTACGGCCGTCTGGTCAGCGTCGGGGCCCGAGGCAAGGACGGTCAGCGGGGCCCAGAGCGGCCCGGTCCCGGCGGTCTCTGCGGCGGCCGGTGCGGCGGCTTCTGCCGTGGGAGCGTCGGAAACGTGTTCGGTGAGCCAGGTGAAGATGGGATCCGCGATGTTGCGGTCCTCGGCCATCAGGTGGCCGGCCCCCTCGAAGCGGTGCACCTGGGCGTGCGGCAGCCGGCCAACCAGGTCCTTGAGGTACCGGTCGGAGAAGATCGGGTCCCGGGGTCCCCACAGCATCAGCGCCGGGACAGTGAGTCCGCGCACCCCCTCGGCGACGGCCGTCAGGGCCGGGTAGCTGGGGTGGGAGGCATCGGCCGGGATGTCGGCCACGAAGTTGCCCACCCCGGCGCGGCGGCGGGCGTTGCGGTACGGGGCCATGAACGCCGCGCGGACCGCGGGGTCCAGCGCCGGGTGCGCCAGGGCGTGGGTCACGCGCAGGAAGGCGTCCGACGTCGTCGTGCCCCAGCGGTGCACCGCCGGATGCAGCGCGAGCCGCAGCGCCGCGGGGATGGGCACCCCTGCGGGCTGGTGGACGGCCGTGTTGGTGAGGACGACGCCGGCGAGCCGGTCCTGGTGGGCCAGCGCCCAGCCGAGGCTGATGACCCCGCCCCAGTCGTGGCCGACCGTGACGACCGGTCCCGTCAGGCCGAGTTCGTCGGTGAGGTTGCCGAGGTCGTCGATCCGGTCCTGCAGGCGGCGGAAGGTGCCGGTCCGTTCGGAAAATCCCATGTCCAGCTGGTCCACCGCCACCACCCGCCAGGGGTGGGCGGGGTCGGTTCCTGCGGCCAGCAGGGTCCGCCAGAGGTAGGACCAGGTGGGGTTGCCGTGGACGCACAGCAGGGTTCCGGCGGGGGTGAGGCCACGCTCGGCCAGCTGGGCCGCGTTGTCCAGGATGTGCCAGCGGCGCCTTGTGCCGTGCTTGTCAGGGCCCGGCGCGGTCCCGGCACCCGAGGTCGCGGGCACGTCGATCTCGCGGGACCAGGCGGGATCGACGCCGGGCCAGGTGGCGGCTACCAAGCGATTTCCACCATCGCGGTGTTCAGGCCGGAACCGACGCCCATGCACAGCACGCGGTCACCGCTGGTGAGGGTCTGCGCCTCTGCGGCGAGGGTCATCGGCAGGGACGCAGGGCCCACGTTGCCCCAGTGCGGGAAGGTGATCGGCACCTTGTCCGGGTCCAGGTCGATCGCGTCGATGATGGCCTGGGTGTAGGCGTTGCTGACCTGGTGGGTGACGTACCTGTCCATCGAGGCCCAGTCCCACTCCGGCTGGGCTTCGCGCCACGCGTCCACCACCAGCTGCAGGCCGCCGTCGAGCAGTCCCTTGGTGTCCGTGGCCATGCCGTCGATGCCGCCGACGCAGAGTTCGTGGTGTTCGGTGCCGGCGCGGACCACGCCGCCGACGACCCGGTGCGCGCCCGGGTGCTGGTCCGCGGGACCCAGGACGGCGGCCGCGGCGCCGGAGCCGAGGGTGAGGGTGGCGAACTCGCGGTTGAAGTCCTCGCGGGTGGTCTCGGGACGCTGCAGCCGGGCCAGGGTGGCCTCCTGGGTGGCCTGTGCGTCCTCGCCGTTGACGATCACGGCGTACTTGATCTGGCCGGAGTCGATCATGGTGGCGGCCAAGGTCATGCCGTTGACGAAGCCCAGGCAGGCGTTGGCCAGGTCGAAATTCATGGCCGAGGAAGGCAGTCCCAGCCCGTGGTGGATCTTGACCGCGACAGACGGTTCGAGGTTCCGGCGGGTGACCGAGGTGTTGATCAGGAGCCCGACGTCGGAGGCCGCGATTCCGGACTCGGCGAGGGCCTTGGCGCCGGCTTCCACGGCGGCGTCGTCGAACGCCGTCCCCGGGGCCCACCAGCGCCGGTGCGTGATCCCGGCGACCCGCTCCAGCAGGCGCGGCGGGAACTTCAACCGGCGCAGCGTCCCGGCCAGGGCCTGGTCGAAGTCGCGGGAACTCACGATCGTGGGCGCCTCGACGCTGCTCACCGAAAGCAACGCGGTGTTGGTGTGCCGGAAGGTGGCATTGCCTATCAAATCAAGCCTCTGTTCGTATCTGTCCTGCGCTCCTGCGGCTCACTGCGCCGTCAAGCACAAGCCCAAGTGCTTAACTATGCCCGCTGCACATCCATTCCTGCATATGCAGTCCACGGCATCGACGGCGGGGACAGAGGGGCCCAGCGCGCCGCCGGAACCGCGATGGCGCGGATTCTGACGGTGCCCCGCAGTAGATTGTATGTAGCCGGTAGCGGCTGCCACCGCTTCATTTACCTCACCCACAGCAGGAGACCGGAACCACCGTGCACCTCAAAAGCCTGACCGTCCGCGGATTCAAGTCATTCGCGTCCGCGACGACCTTTGAGTTCGAACCCGGCGTCACCGCCGTGGTGGGTCCCAACGGTTCCGGCAAGTCCAACGTGGTGGACGCCCTGTCATGGGTGATGGGCGAACAGGGCGCCAAGACCCTGCGCGGCGGCAAGATGGAGGATGTCATCTTCGCCGGCACCTCCGGCCGGCCCCCGCTGGGCCGGGCGCACGTGTCGCTGACCATCGACAACAGCGACGGCGCCCTCCCGATCGAGTACAGCGAAGTCACCATCGCGCGCACGCTGTTCCGCACCGGCGGGTCCGAGTACGCCATCAACGGTGCCCCCTGCCGGCTGCTGGACATCCAGGAACTGCTCTCCGACTCCGGCCTCGGCCGGGAAATGCACGTGATCGTCGGACAGGGCCAGCTGGACAAGGTCCTGCACGCCACCCCCGAGGACCGGCGCGGCTTCATCGAGGAGGCCGCCGGCATCCTCAAGCACCGGCGCCGGAAGGAAAAGACGGTCCGGAAGCTGGAGGCCATGCAGGCCAACCTGGCCCGGCTCGGGGACCTGACGGCCGAGATCCGGCGGCAGCTGACGCCGCTGGGCAAGCAGGCCGCCGTCGCACGCCGCGCGCAGACCGTCCAGTTCGAGGTCCGGGACGCGCGGTCACGGCTCCTCGCCGACGACCTGGTCCGGCTGCAGTCCACGCTTGCCCGGGACGTCGCGGACGAATCGGCGCTCAAGGCCCGGCGCTCCGTCGTCGAACGGGACCTGGACCTGGGCCGGCGCCGCCAGGCGGAACTGGAGCAGCAGGCCGCCGAGGCTACGCCCGCCCTCAACGCCGCCCGTGACAACTGGTACCGGCTCTCCTCCGGGCGGGAACGGCTCCGCTCCCTCGGATCGCTGGCCGAGGAACGCCGGCGCCTGCTCGGCGCCGCGGACCCGGGACCCGCGACGGGCCGGGACCCCGACCACCTGGACCAGCAGGCCGCCCGTGTCCGGACCGAGCAGGCCGGGCTGGAAGAGCAGATCCGGCTGCGGCGGGACGCGCTCGCGGACGCCACCGCCGCCAAGCAGGAGGCCGAGGCCGCGTCCGCCGCCGAATCCAAACGCCTCGACGCCCTGTTGCGGGCCGCCGCGGACCGGCGCGAGGGCCTGGCCCGGCTGGCCGGGCAGGTCGGCGCGGCCCGTTCCCGGGTCGAATCCGCGCAGGCCGAGGTGGGCAGGCTGCGCGAATCACTGACCGCCGGCGAGGAACGCCGGCGCCAGGCCCAGACTGAATTCACCGCCCTGGAGTCCCAGGTGGCGGGAGTCGAAGACGGGGAAGAGAGCCTCGACGCCGAGTACGAGGCCGCCAGCGAGGCACTCGACGCCGTCACCGCCGAGATCGACGCGCTGAAGGCCGCCGAACGCGATGCCGACCGGGAACGCGGTGCACTCGCGGCCCGGCACGAGGCCCTGCAGCTCGGCCTGAACCGTAAGGACGGCTCCGGCCACGTCGCCTCCTCCGGCCTCGCCGGGATTCTCGGCCCGCTCGCGTCGATGCTGGCCGTCGAAGCCGGCTACGAGGCCGCCATCGCGGCGGCGCTGGGCCACTGCTCCGACGCTGTCGTGGTGGCCGACCGGGCCGCGGCCACCGCCGCGCTCGGCCTGCTCCGGGAAGAGGACGCCGGCCGTGCGTCGCTGCTGCTCGCCGCGGCCGTTGCCGGGAGCCGGGACGACGTGCCCGGGACAGCGGCGCTGCCGGCCGGGGCACGCCCGGCGGCCGGACTGGTTGCTCCGGCGGCCGACGCGGCGGACGCCGTGCCCGTGCGTGGGCTGCTGGACCGGCTGCTGGCCGGCACCGCGGTCGTCGAGGACGACGACGCCGCCGCGTCCCTGCTGGCCGACCACCCGGAGCTGACCGCCGTCACCCGGGCGGGGGATGTCTTCACCGCGCTTGCCGTCCGCGGCGGCTCGGCTTCGGCCCCGTCGCTGCTGGAGGTACAGGCCGCCGTCGACGACGCCGCCGCCCGGCTGGCCGCCGTGACCGCGGAGCTGGAACGCACCCGCTTCGCCCTGGCGGCCGCGGCGCCCCGGCGGGCGGAAGCGCAGGAGCGCGCGGACGCGGCCCTGGACAAACTCCACGAGTCCGACGCCCGGCTCGCGGCCGTGGCCGAACGCCTCGGGCACTTGAATTCCGTGCTCCGCAGCGCCGCGGGGGAGAGCGAACGCCTGGCCGCCTCCCTGGCCCGCGCCGAGGCCGCGGTCACGGTCGAACAGGATGCCCTGGAAACGGTGGCCGCCCGGCTGGCCGCCGCGCAGGAGGCCCCTGCGGAGGAGGAACCTTCCCAGGACCAACGGGACGCCCTCGCCCAGACCGCGGCCGCGGCCCGCGCGGCCGAGATGGAGGCCCGGCTGGGCCTTCGCAGCGCCGAGGAACAGCTCACCGCCATCAGCAACCGTGCTTCCTCGCTGGAACGGGCCGCCGCCACCGAGCGGCAGGCCCGCGCCGAGGCAGCCGAACGCGCCCGCCGCCGCGCCCTGCAGGCCCGCCGCGCCGCCGCCGTCTCCGCCGCCGTCGCCCAGGTGGCCCGCTTCCTGGACGTGTCGGTCGAGCTGGCCCGCGTGGACCGGGACCTTGCCGAGGAGCGCCGCACCCGGCTGGACCAGGAACTGGCGGAGGTTCGGACCGGCAACGACGCCCTGGCCCGCGAACTGACGGAACTGACCGACTCCGTACACCGGGACGAGCTGGCGCGGGCCCAGCAGCGCCTCAAGATCGAGGCACTCGAGCTGCGCAGTGTCGAGGAACTCGGGCTCAGCCCGGACCAGCTGGTGGGGAGCTTCGGCCCGGACCAGCCGGTGCCGGTGCCGGCGGAGGAGACCGGGGACAAGTGGGCGGCCCTGCGCGCGCCCGTGGACGAAGACGGCCGCGCCATCCTCGAGGGCAAGCCCTTCGTGCGGGAGGAACAGGAAAAACGGCTGCGGAAGGCCGAACGGGACCTTGCCGCCCTGGGCCGGGTCAACCCGCTGGCCCTGGAGGAATTCGCCGCGCTGGAGGAACGCCACCAGTTCCTCAGCACCCAGCTCGAGGATCTCAAGGCCAGCCGCAAGGACCTGCTGGACATCATCAAGGACGTCGACGACCGGGTCCAGAAGGTCTTCGCTGAGGCCTTCGAGGACACCGCCCGGCAGTTCGTCCGGGTCTTCGCCCGGCTCTTCCCGGGCGGTGAGGGACGGCTGGTCCTGACCGACCCCAGCGACATGCTGACCACCGGCATCGAAGTGGAGGCCCGTCCCGCGGGGAAGAAGATCAAGCGCCTCTCGCTGCTTTCAGGCGGCGAGCGGTCCCTGACGGCCGTGGCGCTGCTCGTGGCCATCTTCAAGGCCCGGCCCTCGCCGTTCTACGTCATGGACGAGGTGGAGGCGGCCCTCGACGACACCAACCTGGGCCGGCTCATCACGATCTTCGAGGAGCTCCGCGAATCGAGCCAGCTGATCGTCATCACCCACCAGAAGCGCACCATGGAGGTCGCCGACGCCCTCTACGGCGTCACCATGCGCGGCGACGGCGTCTCCACCGTGATCAGCCAGCGGCTCGGCGCCGAGGTCTGAGCCGGGGCCGATTGGGCCGCTGACCGGCGGCTTTAGCGGTTATGAGAAGCTAGGGGAGTGAACGACATCCTCCCTATCATCCTGCCCATTATCGTTGCCCTGGTGGTCATCGGTGCCCTCATTCCGGTGCTCGTGAGGACCCGGAGGAACATCACTAACTACCCCACGCAGCGTGACGCCAACGACCCCGTCCAGGGCACCGTCAGCGGGACCCTGCTGGAGGACCGGACCGGCGCCCCCGCCCGGGACACCGAAGGCCTCGAGGACCTCGGAACCGTGGAGGTGCCGGACGACGCCGCCGGCTTGGAGACCCTCCCGGTCGAAACGCCGCTGCCGGTCGCCGGCCGGCTGACCCGGCTGCGCGAACGCCTCGCCAAGTCCAACAACGTCCTCGGCAAGGGGCTGCTGGCCCTCCTGTCCTCTGACAAGATCGACGAGAACGTCTGGGACGAGGTCGAGGAGACCCTGCTGCTCGCGGACCTGGGAACCGAGCCGACCATGCAGTTGGTGGACGCCCTCCGCGCCCGCGTCAAGGTCCTGGGCACCCGTTCCCCGGAAGAGGTCAAGGCGCTACTGCGCGAGGAACTGCTCAAGCTCGTCGACCCGACCATGGACCGTAGCCTGAACGTCCAGCGCCACGCGGACAAGCCGGCCGTGATGATGGTCGTCGGCGTCAACGGCGTCGGCAAGACCACCACCGTCGGCAAGCTGGCCCGCGTCCTGGTCGCCGAAGACAAGGACGTCCTGCTCGGCGCCGCGGACACCTTCCGCGCCGCCGCCGCCGAACAGCTGGCCACCTGGGGCCAGCGCGTCGGCGTCCCCACGGTCAAGTCCGACATCGACGGCGCGGACCCCGCCTCCGTCGCCTACGAGGCCGTGAAGGCCGGCATCGACCAGGAAGTCGATGTCGTCATGATCGACACCGCCGGCCGCCTGCAGAACAAGGTCGGCCTGATGGACGAACTCGGCAAGGTCAAGCGCGTCATTGAGAAGCTCGCCGAGGTCGACGAGGTGCTGCTGGTCCTGGACGCCACCACCGGCCAGAACGGACTGAACCAGGCCCGGGTCTTCGCCGAGGTCGTTAACATCACCGGCATCGTGCTCACCAAGCTGGACGGCACCGCAAAGGGCGGCATCGTCGTGGCGATCCAGAAGACCCTCGGCGTCCCGGTCAAGCTCGTGGGTCTGGGCGAAGGCGCGGACGACCTGGCCCCGTTCGACGCCGACAGCTTCGTGGACGCGATCCTGAACTAGGGCGATCCTGAGCTGGACCAGGTGCCCTAAGCGGCCGCCGGGGCTGCGGGCCGGAACGTTTCCCGCGCCAGCAGCCATCCGGCGGCCGCGGCCAGCAGTACCCCGCCGGTGACGCCGAAGGCCCAGCCGTAACCCAGCCGGTCCGCCAGCAGGCCTGCGATGACCGGCCCCACGATCGCGCCGCTGTCCTGCGTCATCTGGAACACCGCCAGCACCTTGCCGCCGGAGCGTTCGTTGCCGATCACGTCCGCGATCGCGGCCTGCTGCGCCGGGCCCAGCAGGCCGGAACCGATGCCGGCCACCGTGGAGGCCAGGAGGAACAGCGGCAGATCGTGCGTCAGGCCAATCGAGGCGGTAGCCAGGCCGGTGACCACCAGGCCGGCCAGCATCATCGGCTTCCGGCCGGCGGAATCCGCGAGCCGTCCCGAGAACGTCAGCGCCACGGCGTTGCCGGCCGCGAACACCGCCAGCGCCCAGCCCGCGGAGGACGCCCCGGCGCCCAGGGCCGCGACGGCGAACAGCGGCACCGTTGCCATCCGCACCCCGAACGTGGCCCAGCCGTTCGCGAAGCTGGAGGCCAGCCCTGCGCGGTAGGCGCTGTCCCGCACGGCGTCGCGCAGCAGCATGGCCGGAGCGGCTGTGCCGGCCTCCCGGGACCCGGAGGGGACGTGCGTGAGCTGGGTCTGGACGACGGCGGCGGCCAGCACCAGCGCGGCGGCGTAGGCCAGGAACGGCACCCGCAGGCCGAATCCGGCCAGCAGGCCACCGACGATCGGGCCGCAGACGTTGCCGATCAGGAAGGCCGAGGCGTACGCACCGGAAACCCGGCCGCGGCTCTCGGGCGGGGCCAGCCGGACCACCAGGGCCATCGACGCCACCGTGAACATCACCGAGCCGGCGCCGCCGAGGCCGCGGAACACCAGCAGCTGCCAGTAATCCTGGGCGAAGGCACACGCCGCCGTCGACGCCGCCACGATCAGCAGCCCGGCGACGTACACCGGCCGCTCGCCGAGGCGCACGATCAGCGCACCGCCTGCCGGGGCGAAGACGAGCCGCATGAAGGCAAAG
Organism: Arthrobacter sp. NPDC080082; assembly: GCF_040686595.1. NCBI lineage: Bacteria > Bacillati > Actinomycetota > Actinomycetes > Micrococcales > Micrococcaceae > Arthrobacter > Arthrobacter sp. NPDC080082. Next base: position 146,794 of record NZ_JBFBKQ010000002.1, read on the forward strand.
ATGCTCACAATCACCGCCGCCGCCGTCGCCCCGACATCGAACGTCGTCGCGAACTGGGGGAGCACCGGCGCCACCAGCCCGAAGCCCAGCGCGATCAGGAAGGCCGCGGCCAGCATCACCTTGATGTCGCGGGGGAGCCGCGGACCGCGGGAGGGCCTTAGGGCGGAGAGAAGGCTGGAATCCCTGGCGGGACGGGCTGTTTTGCTCATGGTGCTGCTTTCGATGCCTGGATGAGGCCGGTGGGGGGATGGGTCCGCGTGAAACACAACCGTAACAAGCGCGAGACGCACCATTTACTTCCGGGAGGTTCTTGTAACAGCCCGGCAATCTAAATCCCGAGCCGGTGAAACACTACGCCAGCAGACTCTTTGTAGAACGCAAAATGCGTTGAACTTGCGGACTGGATCCGCACCTAAGAGCAAGAGAGGACGCAGACCATGGAACTCACCGCGGGTCTCGTTTGGCTCCTGGTCGCAGCAGCGCTCGTGCTGTTCATGACCCCGGGCCTGGCATTTTTCTACGGCGGCATGACGCGCGCCAAGTCAGCCTTGAACATGATGATGATGAGCTTCGTCGCCATCGGCACGGTCGGCATTGTCTGGGTTCTGTGGGGCGCCTCCATGGCCACCAGCAACGAAGACAACTTCTTCCAGATCTTCGCCAACCCCTTCAGCCACTTCGGGCTGCACAACTTCACCGACCCGGCGGACCTGCTGAAGGTCGGATACGCCGCAACCTTCGCGATCATCACCGTGGCCCTGATCTCCGGTGCCGTGGCCGACCGCGCCAAGTTCTCCGCCTGGGTCATCTTCACCCCGATCTGGGCGACCCTGGTCTACGCCCCCATGGCCTTCATGGTCTGGGGCGGCGGCCTCTTCTCCAAGGACGGCTGGTTCGGCCAGACGTTCGCCCCCGTGATCGACTTCGCCGGCGGCACCGTGGTCCACATCAACGCCGGTATCGCCGGCCTGATCCTGGTCCTGGTCATCGGCAACCGTAAAGGCTTCGGCAAGGACCCGAACCACCGCCCGCACAACATCCCGTTCGTCATGCTCGGTGCCGCCATCCTCTGGTTCGGCTGGTTCGGCTTCAACGCCGGCGCCGCTGCCACGGTCGAGCAGGCCGGCCTGATCTGGGTCAACACCCTCGCCGCCCCCGCCGCCGCCATGCTCGGCTGGCTCGCCGTGGAGCGGTTCCGTGACGGCCACCCGACCTCCCTCGGTGCGGCATCCGGTGTGGTCGCCGGCCTCGTCGCCATCACCCCGGCCTGCGCCAACGTCTCCCCGCTGGGCGCCATCATCCTGGGTGTCGTCGCCGGTGTCGCCTCCGCCCTGGCCGTCGGCCTGAAGTTCAAGTTCGGCTACGACGACTCGCTCGACGTCGTCGGCGTCCACCTGGTCTCCGGCGTCGTCGGCACCGTGGCCATCGGCTTCCTGGCCACCCCGTCCCAGGGCACCGCCGGCCTCTTCTACGGCGGCGGCAGCACCCAGCTCGTCGCCCAGGCCCTGGCCGCCCTGTTCTCGATCATCTTCACCGCCGTGATGACCTTCATCATCGCCTTCCCGATCCACAAGCTGATGGGCTTCCGGGTCTCCCAGGAGCAGGAAGTCGTGGGCGTGGACCTCAGCCTGCACGCCGAGACCGCCTACGAGTTCGGCCTCAGCGGCCGGGGCGGCAGCTTCCAGCCGCTGCACGAAATCATCACCGGCAAGTCGCTCGGCGGCGAGGCCGTCCAGCTCCCGGCCGAGGACATCGCCGGCGTCCCGCAGCACGGCAAGCAGACCGCAGCAGGCAAAGAAAGCGTGGAAGCATGAAACTGATCACCGCCATCGTCCGACCGGAAAAACTCGACGCCATCCGTGAAGGCCTGGAAGCCTACGGGGTGCAGGGCCTGACGGTCAGCGCGGCCAGCGGCTACGGCCGGCAGCGCGGCTACACCGAGGTCTACCGCGGCGCCGAGTACAACGTGGACCTGCTGCCGAAGATCCGGGTGGAGGTGCTGGCCACCGACGAGCAGGCCGATGACATCCTCGATGTCATCATCGCCAGCTCCAACACTGGCCGGGCCGGCGACGGCAAGGTCTGGACCATGGACGTCTTCGAGGCGGTCCGGGTCCGCACCGGCGAACGCGGCGCGGCCGCCATCTAGCTGCAATCCCTCCAGCCGCGGACCGACTCAGCGGAACGCGAATGAGGGTTGCGAACAATGGGCCGGGCACCTGAACAGGTGCCCGGCCCGCTTTTGTGTTCAGCCGGGTGACTTAGGTAGGCCAGCCCTCGGGGCCCGGGGTGCCGGCCGGGTATTCCTCCAGCGGCACGCTGTCCCTGGCCCAGGCCTTGATGACCGGCTCCACGATCCGCCAGCAGTCCTCGGCGGTGTCGGCCCGGACCGAGAGCAGCGGGTCGCCGCTGAGGACACCCTCAAGGACTTCGCCGTAGGGGAGCAGGTCGGAGGCGCTCAACTCCGCCTTCAGGGTGGCACGGTCCAGGCTGAGCACGTTCCCGGGGCCGTTGACGTCGACGTCGAACTGCAGGGTGTCGGGACCGAAGCCGATCCGCAGCTGGTTGGGGGAGTCGACTCCGGTGAACCCTTTGGGCAGGTGCGGCACCGGGCGGAACGTCACGATGGCCTCCTTGCGCATCGATCCGAGTGCCTTCCCGGACCGGAGCAGGAACGGCACGCCCTGCCAGCGCCAGTTGTCGATGTCCACCCGGACCTCGGCGAGGGTCTCGGTGTTCCGGGACGGGTCGACGCCCTTTTCCTTCGCGTAGTCCGGGACCTTGCGGCCATCGATCGAGCCGGCCGAGTACCGGGCGCGGCGGGTGTTCTTTGCATACGGGGCCTTGATGCTGCTGGCCCGCAGGAGGGTGGCGACGGCGTCCCGCAGGTCCCGTTCGTCCACGGAGGCAGGCGGCTCGATCGCCATCAGGGCCATGATCTGCAGCAGGTGGCTCTGGATCATGTCCCGCAGCGCGCCCGCCCCGTCGTAGTACCGGGCCCGGCCCTCGAGCGCGAGGTCCTCGTCGAAGATGATTTCCACCTTCTCGATGTGCTCCCGGTTCCAGACCGGCTCCAGGAAGGTGTTCGCGAAGCGGAGGCCCAGGATGTTCAGGACCGTGGCCTTGCCCAGGAAGTGGTCCACCCGGTGGATGTGGTCCTCGGGGACCAGGGCCGCCAGGGTCTTGTTCAGGTGCCGGGCCGATTCCGCGCTGGAGCCGAAGGGCTTCTCCATCACCAGCCGGGTGCCGGCCGGGACTTCCTCCGGGGTCAGTGCCTCGCAGGCCAGCTGGCTGATTTTCGGCGGCAGCGCGAAGTACACCGCCACCGGGCCCTCCAGCCCGGCCAGCAGGGACGCCAGTTCGCCGCCCGAGGTGACGTCCAGGCGGTGGTAGCTGGTGGAGGTACGGATCCGCTTGAGTTCGCGTTTGCCGTCCGTGTTGGCCTGCGAGTTTGCGTCCGCGAAGGCGGTGTCCAGCCGCTCCAGCCACTGCTCCTGGCTCCAGTCGTCGGAGCCGGCGCCCACCAGGGTCAGGCCGGCGGCGTGGCCGCGGGCCACCAGCCGGGCCAGGCCCGGAAGCAGCAGCCGGCCGGTCAGGTCGCCGGACGCGCCGAGGATGAGCAGGGTCTTTACCGTCGGTTCACTGGTCACCTACGCCAGCATGCCACCTCCGAGCCGGGTCTTGGTACCCTAGATAGTCGAGTCCCGTTGTCGGGCCGGTTCGTTCCGGCGAGACAGTTCCGACACTGGCGCGCCGTTCCGGACGTCAGCTGCAGATCCACTGAAAGAAGTGCACGGCGCGTGTTCAATTCACTCTCTGACCGGTTGACAGCAACCTTCAAGAACCTTCGCGGCAAGGGCCGCCTGACCGAGGCCGACGTCGACGCCACGGTCCGGGAGATCCGCCGTGCCCTGCTGGACGCCGACGTCGCCGTGCCGGTGGTCCGCGAATTCACCTCCCGCGTGCGCGAGCGTGCCCTCGGCGCCGAGGTCTCCGGTGCGTTGAACCCCAGCCAGCAGATCGTGAAGATCGTCAACGAGGAACTCGTCGAGATTCTCGGCGGCGAGACCCGCCGGATCCGGCTGGCCAAGACCGGCCCCACCATCATCATGCTCGCCGGCCTCCAGGGCGCCGGTAAGACCACCCTCGCCGGCAAGCTCTCGAAGCACCTGAAGTCCCAGGGCCACAGCCCCATGCTGGTGGCCTGTGACCTGCAGCGCCCCAACGCCGTCACCCAGCTGCAGGTCGTCGGCCAGCGCGCCGGCGTACCGGTGTTCGCCCCGCACCCCGGCGCCACCTCCACCGAGCTGGACCACCCGGCCGGCGACCCGGTCGCCGTCGCCCGCGCCGGCGTCGAGGAAGCCAAGCGCACCCTGCACGACGTCGTGATCGTTGACACCGCCGGCCGCCTCGGCGTCGACGCGGACATGATGGAGCAGGCGCGCCAGATCCGCCGGGCCATCGTCCCCAACGAAGTCCTGTTCGTCATCGACTCGATGATCGGCCAGGACGCGGTCAACACCGCCATGGCGTTCGACGAGGGCGTCAACTTCACCGGCATCGTGCTCTCCAAGCTCGACGGCGACGCCCGCGGCGGTGCCGCGCTCTCCGTCGCGTCGGTCACCGGCAAGCCCGTCATGTTCGCCTCCACCGGCGAAGGCCTGGACGACTTCGAGCTCTTCCACCCGGACCGCATGGCCTCCCGCATCCTCGACATGGGCGACGTGCTCACCCTGATCGAGCAGGCCGAGAAGTCCTGGGACAAGGACGAAGCGGCCCGGATGGCGAAGAAGTTTGCCGACCAGGAAGACTTCACCCTCGAGGACTTCCTCGCCCAGATGCAGCAGATCCGCAACATGGGCTCGATGAAGAAGATGCTCATGATGATGCCCGGTGCGCAGAACATCCGGCAGCAGCTCGAGCAGTTCGACGAGCGCGAAATCGACCGGGTCGAGGCGATCGTCCGGTCCATGACCCCGCACGAGCGGGTCGCGCCGAAGATCATCAACGGTTCCCGCCGGGCCCGCATCGCCCGCGGCTCGGGCGTGCACGTCTCCGAGGTCAACGGCCTGTTGGAGCGCTTCGCCCAGGCGCAGAAGATGATGAAGAAGATGGCCGCCGGCGGCGGCATTCCGGGGATGCCCGGGATGCCGGGCATGGGCGGGGGGGCCCGCAAGGGCAACAAGCCCGCGCCGAAGAAGAAGGCCCGCTCCGGCAACCCGGCCAAGGCCGCACAGGAGCTCAAGGACGCGGAGGCACGGCGCGCAGCCGGCGCCAAGGCCGTGCCCACCGGCGCCTCTTTCGGCCAGCAGGGCGACTTCGACCCCTCCCAGCTGAACCTGCCCAAGGGCTTCGACAAGTTCCTCGGCGGCAGCAAGTAGCGACACGCTGCGGCGGGCCGCGGCGTATGTCGCGGCCCCGTTGACGGACCCGTGGAATAGGCTTGGAGCATGTTCAAGGAGCGCGTAGTTTTCGTCCACGGGGCCGGCAGTTTCGGTGCCGCGGCGTGGCCGAAACAGCACGGCATGGCGCTGGCCTATGACGCGCTCTTCCTCCGCCGGCACGGCTTCGACCCGGTGGCCGAGCCGCTGGAAACCGATTTCGCGGCCGACGCCGGGATCGTCCTCGGCGCACTGGCCGACGACGGCCGCGGTGCCGCCGGAGGCCACGTCGTCGCCCACTCCCAGGGCGCCATCGCCGCGATGATGGCCGCCGTCGAACGGCCCGACCTGGTCCAGTCCCTCACGCTGGTGGAACCGGCCTGCCTGTCCCTGACGGCGGAACTGCCGGCCACCGCCGCGCACCGGGCCCTGATGGAACCGCTCTTCGATGTCCGGCACAGCCTGGGCGACGAGGACTTCCACCGTGAATTCGTCCGCCGGGTGTTCGCCGCGCACGCCCCGCTGCACGGCGCCGCCGGGGAAGTCGCGGCGGATAACGCCCGGGAGGCGCGGCGGCTCCGGCTGCAGGCCCCGGCATGGGAGGCGCCGCTGCACATCGTCCCTGGCGTTCCCACCCTGGTCCTCACCGGCGGCTGGGAACCGCTGTATGAGGAGATCGCCGGCTACCTCGTGGAGACCGGCGCCCGGCACCGCACCGCCCCGGGCGGGCACCGGCCGCAGGACTCACCGGAGGGGGACCGGGCGATCCGCTCCTTTATCGCCGACGTCGTCCGCAGCCGGCACGCCCGCGCCTCCTAACCCGCCCCTCCTTACTCCGGGCCTCCTAGTCCCAGCCTGCTAGTCCCGGGCGGCCCCCACCCCCGGATCCGGCAGGTAGACCTTGCCGCCGGAGGCGAGGAACTCCTCGCTCTTCTCCCGCATGCCCGCGTCGGCCCGGGCCGCCTGCGCCTCGGCGGAACCAAACTCGCTCCGGATGTCCTGGCTGATCCGCATCGAGCAGAACTTCGGCCCGCACATGGAACAGAAGTGCGCCATCTTGGCCGGCTCGGCGGGCAACGTCTCGTCGTGGAAGGCCTCGGCGGTGACCGGGTCCAGGGACAGGGCGAACTGGTCCCGCCAGCGGAACTCGAAGCGGGCCTTGGACAGGGCGTCGTCCCGCTCCTGCGCGCCGGGGTGGCCCTTCGCAAGGTCCGCGGCGTGGGCGGCGATCTTGTAAGTGATCACGCCGGTCTTCACGTCGTCCCGGTTCGGCAGGCCCAGGTGCTCCTTGGGGGTGACGTAGCAGAGCATGGCCGTCCCGTACCGGGCGATCTCGGTTGCGCCGATGGCGGAGGTGATGTGGTCGTAGCCGGGGGCGACGTCGGTCACGAGCGGACCCAGGGTGTAGAACGGCGCCCCCTTGCACAGCTCCTGCTGGCGTTCTACGTTTGCCCGGACCAGGTGGAACGGGACATGGCCCGGGCCCTCCACCATCACCTGCACGTCGAATTCCCAGGCCCGCTGCGTGAGCTCGGCGAGGGTGTCCAGTTCGGCGAACTGCGCGGCGTCGTTGGCATCCGCCGTCGACCCCGGCCGCAGCCCGTCGCCGAGGGAGAACGCGACGTCGTACTTCGCGAAGATTTCGCAGAGCTCGTCGAAGTGGGTGTACAGGAAGTTCTCCCGGTGGTGCGCCAGGCACCAGCCGGCCATGATGGAGCCGCCGCGGGACACGATCCCGGTGACCCGGTTGGCTGTCAGCGGCACGTACCGGAGCAGCACGCCGGCGTGAATGGTCATGTAGTCCACGCCCTGTTCGCACTGCTCGATCACGGTATCCCGGAAGATTTCCCAGGTCAGCGCGTTCGCTTCGCCGTTGACTTTCTCCAGGGCCTGATAGATCGGGACGGTGCCGATGGGCACGGGGGAGTTGCGGAGGATCCATTCGCGCGTCGTGTGGATGTCGTCCCCGGTGGAGAGGTCCATCACCGTGTCTGCACCCCACTGGGTGGCCCACTGGAGCTTGTCCACCTCCTCGGCGATGGAGCTGGTGACGGCCGAGTTGCCGATGTTGGCGTTGATCTTCACGAGGAAGGCCTTCCCGATGATCATCGGTTCGGACTCGGGGTGGTTGATATTCGCCGGGATGATGGCCCGGCCGGCGGCGAGTTCGCTGCGGACCAGTTCGACGTCGCAGTTCTCGCGCAGCGCGACGAAGCGCATCTCGGGCGTCACCTCGCCCTGCCGCGCGTAATGCATCTGGGTGACGGTCCGGCCGGGGAGGGCCCGGCGCGGTGCCGGAGGAGCGCCGCGCCACTCCGCCGAGGCGGCTCCGCGGCGGACCGCGGACTTGCCGTCGTCGAGAAGGCTGCGCTCCCGGCCGGAGTAGGGCTCGGTGTCCCCGCGTCCGGCAATCCAGTCGGCACGGAGCGGCGGCAGGCCCGCCACCGGGTCGCTGACCGGCCCCGCCGTGCGGTAGGCCAGGAACGGGGGATTTGGGGTGCCGCCGGGGGACGGCTCCAGGGCGATCTCGGTCACCGGGACCCGCAGGCCGTCGCCTTCGATGTAGGCCAACGTGTGCGACGCAAGGGCAGGGCTGTGCTGGGAATTTGTGGTGCGCAAGGGTTACTCACTTCCTTCGCCGGCATTACCCGGACAGGTTCAACGGTCGCAGGCTGCCTCAGCCCGATCTCAGCCCCTGCAAGGGCTCCCGTGTGGTCGTAGACGAAGCTACCACAGGGCCCCGGACACGGCTCCAAGGTTTCCGCCGGCCGCGATTAGGCTGGGACCCATGAGCGGCATCATCGAATTCACCGGGCCCGTCCTCACCGCCGTGAACCGGGAGCGGCGCGGCCTGTGGTCCGTGGACGGGGTGCTGACCTTCGACCGTCCGGAGGCGGCGCCGGACCAAGTCATCGACGGGTGGGTAATCCCGGGACTGGTCGACGCTCACTGCCACATCGGGCTCGGGCCCGGCGGTGACGTGGACGCCGCCGTCGCCGAAACGCAGGCGCGCACGGACCGTGACGCCGGGACCCTGCTGGTCCGCGACGCCGGAGCGGTGCACGACACCCGCTGGATCCAGCAGCGGCGGGACCTGCCCCGGATCATCCGTGCGGGCCGCCACATCGCCCGAAGCCGCCGCTACCTGCGCGGCCTCGCCGTTGAGGTGGACCCCGGTGACCTGGTCGAGGAGGTCCGGAAGCAGGCGCGGGCGGGGGACGGCTGGGTCAAGCTCGTGGGGGACTGGATCGACCGCGACGCCGGGGACCTTGCCGCAAGCTTCCCCGCCCGCACCGTCAGGGACGCCGTCAGCGCCGCCCACGACGAGGGCGCCCGGGTCACCGCGCACTGCTTCGCCGAGGACACCCTCGATGACATGCTCGACGCGGGCATCGACTGCATCGAGCACGCGACCGGGCTGCTGCCCCGCCATCTTCCGCGTTTCGTCGACCAAGGCGTGCCGATCGTCCCCACCCTGGTCAACATCGCCACCTTCCCGGACATCGCCGCGCAGGCCGAACCCAAGTTCCCGCGCTACGCCGCCCACATGCGCACGCTCTGGGAACGCCGGGCCGAGCGGGTCCTCGAGGCCCACGAGGCCGGGGTGGCCATCTACGCGGGAACCGACGCCGGGAGCGTGATTGCCCACGGGCGGATCGTCGACGAGTTGGAGGCACTGCATGCCGCCGGACTGGGCGCGGCCACCGCCCTCGACGCCGGCGCCTGGTCCTCCCGGGCCTGGCTGTGCGCCGCCGGAATCGCCGAGGGTGCGCCCGCCGACGTCCTGGTCTGCGCCGCTGACCCGCGGCGGGATCTCTCCACGTTGCGGAATCTGCGCGCCGTCGTCCTCCGCGGGGACGTCATCGGCGCGGCATCCGCGGAATAAATTGAAGCTTCAAGTAATTTTATCTGGTGAGAGCCGCCGAATGACGGCTGAACCCCACAGCACCGGAGTGATGCAATGACCACCAACGCCGCCACCCAGGACCTCTTGCCGGCCGACCTCTCGATGGGCACCGTGATGCTCAAGGTCGGCGACCTGGCGATGATGACCGACTATTACCAGCGCGCCCTCGGCCTGGAGGTGGTGGCCGAGCAGGGCGGCGGCCTCTACCTCGGACGCGGCCAGACGCCGCTGGTGCACCTCGCGCCGGCCCCGGGACTGAACCTCCCCTCCCGGGGCGAGGCCGGGCTCTTCCACACCGCCCTCCTGTTCGAGGACCAGGCGGCGCTGGCCGCCACCGTCGCCACCGCAGCCCAGTACGATCCCCGGTTCTTCACCGGCAGCGCGGACCACCTGGTCAGCGAGGCCTTCTACTTCAACGACCCCGAGGGCAACGGCATCGAGCTGTACTGGGACCGTCCGCGCGAGGAATGGTCCTGGGATGGCGCGAATGTTGTCATGGACAGCTTGGCGCTGCCGCCGCAGCGTTACCTGGAGCAGCACCTCACCGAGGCGTCGCTCGCCGGCCAGCACGAAACCGGCGCCGGCGTCGGGCACGTCCACCTCCAGGTCGGCGACGTGCAGTCCGCCCACGACTTCTACGTCGGGACCCTGGGCTTCGAAAAGACCGCAGGCTGGCACGGCCAGGCGCTTTTCGTCTCGGCCGGCGGCTACCACCACCACATGGCCATGAACGTCTGGAACAGCCGCGGCGCCGGCCCCCGGCGCGACACGCTGGGCCTGGGCGAGGTGCTGATCGAGGTGCCCTCCGGGGACGACATCGGCGCCCTCGCGGACAGGCTCAAGGTCGCCGGCGTCGCGTCCCACCACACGGGTGCGGAGCTCCGGTTCGACGACCCCTGGCGCAACCGGATCCGGGTCGCCGTCCGCTGACCGGCCTCCGGGCCGCCAGCCGATAGGCTGGGACCACGCCACACGCCGCGGCCCCCGGGCCGCCCGAAATCCAAGGATGAGCCCCGTGGGATTTACCGAAGTCTTCGTCGCCACCCATGACGCCGCGCTCAAGCGGGCCGCCGCCCTCGCCGGGGGCGCCCCCGCCGGCCCGGACGCCGTCCGGATCGAGGGCATCAGCGACTACGAGATCGAACGGCTGGGCGACCTCGCCGGCACCGCCGTCCACGCCGCCGGCGCCGACTACGAACTCGCGATGGTCGACGTCTCCAGTGACGCACTGCTCGGCGTGCCCGCCGCCATGGTCCGGACCCTCGCCGAGCTGCTTAGCTACGAGACCGACGAGGGCGAACGCGTCCTGGCCGACGTCGCCGGGCAGTGGGCGGCCGAGGAGGACATGCCCTTCGGTGCCGCCGAGGCCCTCGGCCACACCCGGCGGATCGCGGAGCTCGCCTCCGCCGTCGACCCCGCTGCCCGCACCGAACTGTACGTCTGGACTGCCTGAGCCGGACTGCGGCGCCACCCGCGGCGACCCGCCGCGGGTGTTAAGTCGAAATCGGCGCGGTGATCTGGCACAATGATCAGGTACTTGATCTGCGTGGCCCCTCTCTCCGCGTCTGGATCTTGTCCTTTTAGAACCCCCTAGTATGGCCCGCCCCACGGGTGCAGAACGCCGGGTTCGACCCCGTTTCAGAAACAGGAGTGACCACAAAAGTGGCCGTTAAGATTCGCCTTAAGCGCTTCGGCAAGATGCGCGCCCCGTACTACCGCATCGTCGTCATGGACTCACGCTCCAAGCGTGACGGCCGTGCCATCGAGGAGATCGGCAAGTACCACCCGACCGAAGAGCCCTCGTACATCGAGGTCGACTCGGACCGCGCCCAGTACTGGCTCGGCGTCGGCGCTCAGCCGTCCGAGCAGGTTGCCGCGATCCTGAAGATCACCGGTGACTGGCAGAAGTTCAAGGGTCTGCCCGGCCAGGAAGGCACCTTGAAGACCAAGGCTGCCAAGGAAGGCTTCGTAGCCCCGGAGAAGGGCTCCGTCATCATTCCGGAAGCCATCACCAAGAAGGCCAAGAAGGACGACGCAGCCGAGGCCCCGGCCGACGCCGAAGCAGAGACCACCGAGGCTGAGTAACTTGCTGGCAGACGCGCTCGAACACCTGGTCCGCGGGATTGTAGACAGCCCCGAGGACGTCAAGGTCAGTGCCAAGAACAACCGCCGGGGGGACACCCTTGAGGTGCGCGTTCACCAGGACGACCTTGGCCGGGTGATTGGCCGCCAGGGCCGGACCGCACGCGCACTGCGCACCGTGGTTGCGGCACTGGCAGACGGTGAGCCGGTGCGGGTCGACGTCGTCGACACCGACCGCCGCCGGTAGCGCAGCCAGCACACGCTTGATCTCTGTCCGGCCCCTCCACCAGCATTGGTGGAGGGGCCGGACTGTTTTGCGCACACTGCGCCCCCACAACGACCCATCCTTCCCATCCCCGAACAAGAGGACAGCATGCAGCTTCAGGTGGCACGAATCGGCAAACCCCACGGCATCCGCGGCGAGGTCACCGTCCAGGTGCTGACCGACGCCCCCGGTGACCGGTTCGTCCCGGGCACCCAGTTCGTCGTGGAGCCCGCGTCCGCCGGGCCGCTCACGGTCGAGAGCGCGCGCTGGAACAAGGACATCCTGCTGCTGGCATTCGAGGAGGTGGAGACCCGCAACGATGCGGAGGCCCTGCGCGGCGCCAAGCTCTTCATCGAAACCGAAGAACTCGACGAGGACGACGACGAGGGCTGGTACGAGCACGAACTCGTCGGCCTGGACGTCCGGGTGGGCAACGAGGTGGTGGGCACGGTCTCCGCGCTGCACACCATGCCCGTCCAGGACCTGCTGGTGGTCAAGGACCGCGCCGGCAAGGAAATCCTGATCCCGTTCGTGGAGCAGATCGTCCCCGAGGTCAACGTCGCCGAAAAGTACGTCCTCGTCACCCCGCCGGCGGGCCTGTTCGAGGTCAACACGGACACCGCCGCGACCCCCGACGACGGCGACTCCGCCGACAGTGCCGCCGAGGACGCAGACGGGGACCGCGCCTAAGATGCGGATCGACGTCGTCAGTATCTTCCCCGAGTACCTCGCCCCGCTGGAGCTGTCCCTGATCGGGAAGGCCCGGCAGGACGGACTGCTGAAGCTCACCGTCCACGACCTTCGGGACTTCACCACCGACCGGCACCGCACCGTCGATGACACCCCGTACGGCGGCGGCGCCGGCATGGTCATGAAGCCGGAACCGTGGGCCCAGGCGCTCGGTGCCGTCGCGGGCACTGCGGCGGCAGGGGAGGGTGAGCTCCGGAAACCTGTGCTGATTGTCCCCTCGCCCGCGGGGGAGCGCTTCACCCAGGCCATCGCGCACGAGCTCGCCGAGGAGGAGCAGCTGGTCTTCGCCTGCGGCCGGTACGAGGGCATCGACGAACGCGTCCTCGAATGGGCGGCGGACCACTTCACCGTCCGCCCCATGAGCCTGGGCGACTACGTGCTCAACGGCGGCGAGGTGGCGGTCCTGGCGATGGTCGAGGCAATCGGGCGGCTGCTGCCCGGCGTCGTTGGCAACCCCGAATCCCTCGTGGAGGAATCGCACTCCGACGGGCTGCTGGAGTACCCGGTCTACACCAAGCCATCCAGCTGGCGCGGCCGGGACGTCCCCGCCGTGCTGCTCAGCGGCAACCACGGCAAGATCGCCCAGTGGCGCCGGCACGAACAGTACCGACGTACCGCGGAGCGCCGCCCCGACCTGCTCGAGGCGTTCGACGCCGGGACGTTGCCCCGCGCGGACCGCACCGCGTTCGCGGACCTCGGGTACGACATCGAAGACGGCCGGCTCCGCCGTCGCGCCGACGCCTGAGCACGGCCTGACACGGGACTTTCCCGCCGCCGTCGTGCGTCCGGGGGAGTCCGCGGATTCAGCAAAAGCCGCCATTCTGTGGCAAAATAAGTCCTTGTGCCTGCTGGGTGCGAACCTGCCACAGGGGGAGCGTCACCAACAGCGCGGCACCCCGGCCCGGTCAATTCCTGACTGGACCGGAACGACACATTTTCGGCGGTGATTTCCGGGCGCGACTGCGGCCGGGCTTGGCCGCCGTGACCCAACGTGAATGACCTGTGGCGTTCACCAGGAGTGGATCAATGCATATCCTCGATTCCGTCGACGCAGCCTCGCTGCGCAACGATGTTCCCGAGTTCCGCGCGGGTGACACCATCAAGGTGCACGTGAACATCATCGAAGGCAAGAACTCCCGTGTCCAGGTCTTCCAGGGCTTCGTCCTGGGCCGCCAGGGTGACGGCGTCCGCGAGACCTTCACCGTCCGCAAGGTTTCCTTCGGTGTCGGCGTGGAGCGTACCTTCCCGGTGCACTCCCCGATCATCGACAAGATCGAGCTCGTCTCCAAGGGTGACGTGCGCCGCGCCAAGCTTTACTACATGCGTGCACTGCGCGGTAAGGCTGCGAAGATCAAGGAAAAGCGCGACTTCCAGACCGCCAAGTAAGTCCCCGGACTTACTCCGCGGATCCACGGCCGGCCCGGCTCACCCCGGGCCAGCGCCACTGCGCCGATCAAGCACTTCACGCGTCAGGGGATGTGGACCATGGAACAGCCAAAACGCCGGCCCAGGAAACTGGGCTGGCGTTTTGTGCTTCTGGGGCTCGTGCTGGCCATCGCCATCAGCGGCCTGGTCAGGTCCCTGTGGCTGGACGTGTACTTCATCCCGTCCGCCTCGATGGAGCCGCTGCTGCGCGACGGGGACCGGATCCTGGTCTCCCGTACCGACTTCGCCGCCGACCCGATCCGTCGCGGCGACGTGGTGGTCTTCGACGGCCGCGGGTCCTTCGCGCCGCTGAACAGCGGCGCCGGCCCGGCCGCGGAGCTGGTGGCCGGGGCGGGGCACTGGCTGGGCATCACCGGCAGTGACACCACCTACGTCAAACGGGTCATCGGGCTGCCGGGGGACCGGGTGGTCTGCTGCGACGGTTCCGGCAAGCTCACAGTCAACGGCCAGCAACTTAGTGAACCGTATATATATCCCGGCGATGAGCCCAGCACCCTGAAATTCGACGCGATCGTCCCCGCGGGACGGCTCTGGCTGATGGGGGACCACCGGTCCAAGTCGGCCGATTCCAGGGGGCTGCTGGGGGCTCCCGGCGGCGGCATGGTGCCGCTGGACCGGGTGATCGGCCGGCCGGTGATGATCATCTGGCCGCTTGATAGATTTGCTGCACTACCGCGGCCCGACGCGGCCGCCACGACGACACAGAACGGACAGTAGATGCCCGAGACCGGACCCCGGACCCCTGAGCCCCACGGCCAGGCCGAACCCCGGGTGACGTCCGCGCCCATTCCCGACGGCGAACACCCGACGACGCGGCTCCCGGCCGTGCCGAAGACGCCTGCCCACGAGACGCCCGTCGACGGGACGTCGGCTGAGGCTCCCCGGCGCGAAGCGCCACGCGTCCCGGAACGGGCGGCCGGCGTCGCCCAGGACGGTCCCTCCCACGCGGGCCCCACGTCGGCCCGGGCTCGCCGGGCGCTGGCCCGCGAGGGCCGCAACCCGGTCCTGGTCTGGCTCCGGGAGATCGCCACCGTGGTGGTCATCGCCGTTGTCCTGTCCTTCTTGATCAAGACCTTCCTGTTCCGGGCCTTCTACATCCCGTCCGAGTCGATGATGAACACGCTGGACGTCAATGACCGGATCTTCGTGAACCTGCTGGTGCCCCAGCCGATCGCCCTGCAGCGCGGCGACGTGATCGTCTTCCGCGACACCAAGAACTGGCTGGCTCCCGCGGCGCCGAAACCGGTTGGTCCCATGACCGGGGTGCAGAACGCGCTGACGTTCGTGGGGCTGTTGCCGGACAATTCGGAGCAGCACCTGGTCAAGCGCGTCATTGGGCTGCCGGGCGACCACGTCATCTGCTGCGACGGCAGCGGCCGCCTGACCGTCAACGGCAAGGCCCTGGACGAGAAATACATCAACAGTGCCGAGGTCCCGCAGGTGCGGACGTTCGACGTCGTGGTTCCCGCCGGCAAGGTCTGGGTGATGGGCGACAACCGCAACCACTCGGCCGACTCCCGCGCCCACATAGAAACCGACGGCGGCTTCATCGACATGGCGGACATCGAGGGCCAGGCCGCCGTGATCGCCTGGCCGCTGAACCGCGTCAAGGCACTGGACAACTACCCGGACGTCTTCACCGGCGTTCCCGCCCCGTCCGGCACCCCCAGCAGCGCCCCGGCAGGAAAGTAAGGCAACAGCAGTGTCCGTCGCACCAACCCTGGACTACGAACGCCGCTTCAAGGCCTCGGGCGCACGGTTGCTGGCCGGCATCGACGAGGTCGGCCGCGGGGCTCTGGCCGGCCCGGTCAGCGTGGGGATCGCCGTCGTCGACCTGCAGCGGCAGAAACTGCTCGCCGATGTGCGGGACAGCAAGCTGCTGAAGGTTTCCGAACGCGAACGCCTGGAGCCGCTGGTGCGCGCCTGGAGCGTGGCGTCCGCCGTCGGGCACGCCTCCGCCGCGGAGATCGATGCCCTCGGGATCATCGCGGCGCTGAGGCTCGCCGGCAACCGGGCCTGGGCTGCCGTGATCGCCGGCGGCGTGACGCCCGAGGTGGTGCTGCTCGACGGCAGCCACAACTGGCTGACGACCCCGGCGCAGGCCTCCCTGTTCGATGAGGGCCCGGCGGAACCCGGCTGCGACGCACCGGTCCACACCCTGGTCAAGGCGGACATGCAGTGCCTCTCGGTCGCCGCGGCGTCCGTGCTGGCCAAGGTCGAACGCGACCGGCAGATGGCCGCCCTGCACGAGGAATTCCCGGCCTTTGGCTGGAACGAGAACAAGGGCTACGGCACCGCCGCCCACAAGGACGCCCTCCGCACCGCCGGGCCCAGCCCCTACCACCGGGTGAGCTGGCAGCTGCTGGGCGACTGAGGCACGGCCTCTTGGCTGTGGCGCCCGTCCGTGGCGCGCGGCCTCCGCCCGATGGTGCAAGATGGAACCATGAGTGCCGAAGACCTGGAAAACTATGAAACCGACATGGAGCTGCAGCTCTACCGCGAATACCGCGACGTCGTCGGGCTCTTCAGCTACGTCGTCGAGACCGAACGGCGCTTTTACCTTGCCAACCACGTCGACCTGCAGGCCCGCAGCGCCGACGGCGAGGTCTACTTCGACCTGACGCTTCAGGACGCCTGGGTCTGGGACGTCTACCGCTCAGCCCGGTTCGTCAAGAGCGTTCGCGTGATTACGTTCAAGGACGTCAACGTCGAGGAACTTCCGCGCAATGAGGAACTCGCCCTGCCCAAGGTCGAGGACCTGGGTAATTAGCGGCCCGTTTCCCGCTTCACCACCTCTTCCTGACCTCTGAACCGAGTTACCCACATAGCGTGACCTGCGGGTGCGTCGTCCGCTTCGTGGATCAGAGTGGGAGTGGAGGCGCTTTCTTGCCGATCCACGAGGGACTTAGCTGACGTCTCTCTCGCTTTGGCAGGTCCAAAGAAAACCCGCCAAATTGAACTAAGACGCAAACGGTCGGGATCTGTCAACGATTGTCGGTAATGAAGGTATCCTCCAAGCGTGGATATTTCAGCCTTCGTGGCACTTCAAAATTGGGGCTCGGTACCTGACTGGTTCGGTGCGGTCGGAACGGTAGGTGCTGTTGCGTACGCCCTTTACTCCGGACTCCGAGGTGACAAGCGCTTGGCGCAGGAGCGTCAAGAGGCCGCCGTTGATCGCGGACTTTTCCGCCAGGAGCAGGCCGAGCGGACAGCCGCTGCGAAACGACGACTAGCGGCACAAGTGACACTCCTTGCGCAAAAAGTCGATTCGTCGAATCCATCTCGTAATGGCTTTGCGGGGCCGGCGGTGAGATGGGTTGTTCATAATGGAGGCAACGAACCAATCTCGATGGTGGCGGTCGCGCAAAGGCCGATTCCTTCTGAATCTGAATCCGCAGCCGCGGAAATTGCGCATTCCTGGGCGGTTATAGAAGCCGGGGGATCCCGCGAAGTACTAACTCAACTTCGTGGCGATAATTTCCATCCAAATCGGGAGGTGCAATTCACGGACGGCACGGGGGCGCGGTGGCAAAGGAGGGCTTTCGGTGAGCTACGGGAGCTTGCCCATGAAGACCCGGAAGCGATAGAACTTAGGCTGATTTCGTAATCTGAGTCCTGGAACAGATCTACCGGTCGTCGGCGGGACGTCCACCGCCACGGGCTTCACCGAGATTCTTGTCGCTGGAGGCGTGACGTGGAGTCTGGCATTGCAGAGCGTACCTCGAAGTCAGGACGGGTGGAGTCACCGGGGTTCGCAGACAGCGGTCGCCTGTGAATAGCGACTCATACCCGTTAGACGCCAAAAAGGTTGGCCCAAACCTCGGCTGGGGGCGCTTTCGACTTTGCTTGATCACAAGGACTGTCACGTGAGGGCAACACCCGGGTATGGCGCAACCTTCACACAGGGCTCGTGGCGACGGTTGAGGGCTCGGGGCTACGACGCCCGAGGGTTAGACCTACGGTTGAGAGGACACGTTAATCCTACTCAAGCACGTAATGGTTGGCGGCGCTCCAAGCGTGTTCTGATTTATCCGATTGCAACTTAGGGAGTTGACAGTGAACGACAAGATCGAGTGGAACTGTGATGTATGCGGGCGGGCCATCGAGGACGGTCAGGGGTATCTGACGGTGAATCAGGCCCAGGTCAAAGAAGCTCAGCGGGATCTCGCTGAGTGGAAGAATCAGCACAAGACAAACGTCTTCAGCGTCACCGACCTGATGGACCGCCCGGACTTCGTCAAGTGGCAGGCCGTACACGCCTCGTGTGACCCCCGGTCAGATTATGGTGACTATAGCATCGGTATTGACCGTATTGGGACTGCCCGGCACGCACTGGGCTGGACCCTGCACTTGCACGGCAAGGAATGGACTGGAACGACAGACTGGGATGAATTCATCAAGGCCCGGGCTGAAGCGACAATGGACCGTTAGCGCGCCATCCGAAATTTCAGCGACCTCAGCGCACTCGGCGGCACATGGCTGCCGCCCGCGTCGTCGGGCCGGGGCCACTGTTGTGTTGCTGGCGCTCGGGTGCTCTCAACATTGCCCACCACCCCGGCGGTCGGCGTCCGGCTAAGCCCCCGAATCCGTCCGCGCCGGCCTTGGACGGCTCGCCCCGGTGGGCCTGGCCGAGTCGCGCCACGGTGGCTAGAAGCGCTCGGCGGCCGGTTAGGGGCGGCGCCGTGCATATATGGTCGCGTGGAGACCGCGCTACCGTTGCAGGGCTGAATCGGAGCGAGCCGGCGCGCCGTCGGGCTGCACCCGGAAGTAGGCGGGGCTGGGAGAATCGAAGGGTGCCAGCACTAGCCGTTTTCCCGCGCTCGGCGATACCGCCGCCGTCTTCGGTCGGTACCGCGACGCCGAACGCGGCCGCTCCGCCAATACCGTGCGGGCGTGCCGGGTCGATGTCGAGAGCCTCCTCGGCCACGCGGCGTCCGGGGGCGCCTCGGGACTGGGAGACCTTTAGCTCGGAACCCTCCTTCACCTCTTGCTGGGCCCCTGACCGGAGTTACCACATAGCGTGACTATCGGGTACGGTCCCGGCTTCGAGCTATCCACGCTGGAGGGATGAGAGCCAAAGACGTATTGGGCCGCCACGGCGAGGACCTGGCGGCCGGTTTCCTGGAGGGCCAGGGGATCCGGGTGGTGGACCGGAACTGGCGCTGTCCCGCCGTCGGGATCGACATCGCCGCTCTCGACGGGGACGCCCAGGTCATTGCCGAGGTCAGGCCCGGCGCTCGCTGGCGTTCGGGCACCCGCCTTCAAACTAGGGTTGTTGGACTGCAGATGTTGGTGACTGTATCTCGCCAGGCGGGCGGCATTAGTTGGGCGTCTATTGTGCATTTCATCTGCACGAGAGGCGACGAACTCAAAAGTCGCGGGATCCAGCGGAGCCGGGGGCAAGGTACGACTACGCGAGTGGCAGCGAGTTTCGGGCTAGTCGTGTGGATGGCGTTGCACGTAAAACGTGGAAGCTTGTGGCAGGATGGCCGTGCGGGCGCCGACGTGCCCATGTTGAGAGTCAAAAATTGAAGGGACCAGCCGCGTGGCGTCACAGTCGAAGAGAACGCTGACAACCAAGGATGTGTCGATTCTGCTTCAGCTCCGCGACAACGGGCAGCTGAACCTTGCACCCGCCTTTCAGCGAAACTCAGTTTGGCCTCGAAATGCGAAGGCGTACTTGATTGACACCATCCTTTCGGATAGGCCTGTGCCCGTACTTTATTTCGAACGTGGTATTAACCTTCAAACGGGGCGCCCAGAATATACGGTCATAGACGGCCAGCAGCGAATGCGGGCAGTGTTTGATTTCGTCGATGGAAGATTTTCGCTAACCGAATCTTCAGAATCACCGTGGAGTCGGAAAAAGTGGAAAACTCTAACTGAAGATGAGCGCGCTCGGATACTGAACTATGACTTCATTGTTGAGGAGCTGTCGGGGTACAAACCCGACGATATACGGGACATGTTCGGTCGAATGAACCGCTTTGTCGTGCGTCTAAATCAGCAGGAACGGCGGCGAGCAAAATATGATGGATTTTTCAAAGAATTTGTTGAAGAGATTGCCGGCTGGGAGTTCTGGAGGAACCACAGGATCGTCTCAGAAGGCGCTGCTAACCGACAGGCGAATGATGAGCTAGTGGCTGAACTGATCATTCTACTGTTGGAAGGGCCCCAAGATAAAAAGGACAGCGTTGACTTTTACTATGAGGCTTACTCCGAGCACTTCGAACCCGCCAATGAGCTACGAGACAGGCTTAAAAGTCACCTTAGGTTCCTTGAGAGTGCACTCCCGAATCTCCGCGATTTGAGGCTTCATAGCAAGACGAATTTCTACTCGCTCATCGGGGCCCTCGACAAGGTTGTGGACATCGAGGAGGGTTACGATGGAATCGATCCACAAAAGATTGGTGCCTCCTTGATTGAATTCGCGAATGAGCTTGATTCTGGAGAACCTCGCTCTGACCTCGTGGAACAATATGTCTTTGCATCAAGCCGCCAGACGGACAATCTGATGCCGAGGGAGACTCGGATACGAATTCTGACTGATGTAATCGCCGAAGCGCGATGAGCTCAGCTTTGCCGACTGCAGCGCAATGGCTGACAGCATATGAGGACTCACACGATGATTACGAGGCGGCCGCCGATTCTGCAAAACAACAGATTTTGGATGCTCTGGCCGGCAGCCCAATAGCCATCCACCAAGTCACTGCGCGCGCCAAGTCAATTGCATCTGTCCGAGGCAAGCTGCGAGACAAGGATTACGATAATCCTGAATCCCAAATGACAGACCTCCTGGGCGTTCGAGTTATTACTACCTACGAGCACGGCGTCGCAGCCGCCGTGGACGCTATCAGAGACCATTTTCGGATCGATGAGCCCAACTCGATTGATAAGACTTCAAAACTAGGAGCAGACCGATTTGGATACAGGGGTATCCACCTTGTCGCCAAAGTACGGACCGGGGCAATCGATGCTCCTGGTCTCATTCTGGGTCGAACTCAGGTGGAGATCCAAGTTCGCAGCGTCGTTGAACACGCGTGGGCGGAGATCGAGCATGAACTGCGGTATAAGTCCGGGGTTCAGTTCTCTGATGAACTGAATCGAAGGTTCAACGCTATCGCCGGAACGCTTGAAATAGTAGACCGTGAATTTACGTCAATTCTGAAAATTTTGGTTGAGGGAGTTCGGGACCTTGCCAAAAATTTGGATGCGGTTGATCCTGACCGGGCACTAGACACGACGTCTCTACTGGCCATCTTGCAACAGCGCAGACCAGATGCACCGAAGGCTGGTCCTGAGGGCCTGAAGCTTCCGCTGGGAGCAGCCCGAGAGTTTGTAGCACTGTTGAAGCAGTCAGGAATTATCAGTGTTGGCGGCCTGAACGATGCCATTCGGAATCAATCAGTTAGAAACGTGGTACACGATTACGCCCTGAACCGTGGGACAACGGCAGCGGCTGTGTCTGCATCAGCGGTGCTGGCCACGGTGCTTGGACTCAATGATTTATCCGCGTTGATGCAAACGGAGCTCTCCACTGACCAGCTCCTACTCGGTATTATCCGTAACGAACTTGCTGCGACGATCGATATGGCGACTCACGACGCCCAGCAGCAGTGATCTGCTGGGCGTTCAGGAGTGTCTTCGGACCTCGCCGCTAGTCGGTGCGGGAAGTGTTGATTCGGGGCGCTTAGCCTGTTTCGACCTGGTTGAGGGAATTGAGACGCTTCGCTTCTCGAATACCTCTGGAGGTGAGTTGGATTACACCGTCCATGCGGGAATCAATCATTGGAACGCCTATTCGGAGATCCTCGAGACAGCCATAGATTCCGGAGTTTCCCTTTTCGAAATGACGCACCCTTCCAGAGGAAAAGAGCATGCGTCGCATCGCCTGTGTTTGGTGCTCTCCAGTTCCCAGAGGCCCGGCCCCGCTCGTTAGGTTGAAGCCGGACCTGTGGATGAACGAGCCGTCGCAGCTCCAGGCGGTCGTCGTTGGAGCTGGGAAGGCAATAACAACCTCTAGGGAGTGCTGCTTAGAGGCAAGAGCGTTCAACTTACGTGAATTATGAGGTAGTAGTGGTAACAGCAGGGTAGGCACCAAGGAAGACGAGGCGCCCGAATACGAACGCCACGTGCTGGACGCCCCGCGGCAGCCGCTGGAAAGCGGCAAGCTGATTATCCACGGCGCCGCCGGGACCGCCGCTTACCCGGCCCGCTTCCAGCTGGTGCTCGCCGCCGACCCTGCCCGTGTGGGAAAGCCTCGGGAAAGGCCGTGAATAGCACCTGCACCCCAACGATGCGCCGCCGGTACTTCGACCGCTGAGTTCAATACCGACCACACGCCACGGTTAGGATCATCAGGAAGGGCCTCAATTCCGGAAACTTGGGCTTCCTCGGGCTTCCGTTCTTTTCTCGTACGGGTCCCTGACCTCGGAGTTACCCACATAGCGTGGCCTTCGGGTATTACCGGCTCTCGGTGCCCTCCACGCTGGAGGGATGAGAGCCAAAGACGTATTGGGCCGCCGCGGCGAGGATCTGGCGGCCGTTTTCCTGGAGGACCAGGGGATCCGGGTGGTGGACAGGAACTGGCGCTGTCCCGCCGGTGAGATCGACATTGTCGCGCTCGACGGCGACGCCCTGGTCATTGCCGAGGTCAAGACCCGCCGCTCGCTGGCGTTCGGGCACCCGTTCGAGGCTGTCGGTGCGGAGAAGCTTGCCCGGTTGCACCGGCTCGGATCCGCCTGGTGCCGGGAGCATGAGCTGCGGATGCCGCTGCGGCGGGTGGATGTCATCGCCGTGCTCGACGACGGCACCGGCGAGGCCGCCATCGAACACCTCAAAGGGGTGGGGTAGGTGGCGCTGGGCCGGACCTATGCCGTGGCCCTGGTGGGCCTCAACGGGTACATCGTCGAGGTCGAGGCGGACATCGGGCAGACGCTGCCGGCGTTTGTGATCCTCGGCCTGCCGGACGCGTCGCTGAACGAGGCCAGGGAGCGGATCCGTTCCGCCGCGCAGAACTCCGGCATCCCGCTGAGCCGGCGGAAGATCACCGCCAACCTGATACCGGCGTCGTTGCCCAAACGCGGCTCCGGCTTCGATCTGGCCATCGCCATGGCCGCGCTGTTAGCGGCCAACGACATCCGGTCCACCGGTCGGCACGTGTTCCTCGCCGAACTGGGCCTGGACGGCCGGCTCCGCCCCGTCCGCGGCATCCTTCCCGCCGTCATGGCCGCCGTCCGGGCCGGCTACCCTGACGTTGTGGTGGCGCAGGCCAACGCAGCTGAGGCCGAACTGGTCCCCGGCGCCAGGGTGCGCGCCTACACCACCCTGGCCCGTCTGGCCTTCGACTTCGGCGCCGATCCGCAGGACCTGGCCCTCGACGCCGGCCCGGGGGAGGAAGCCGACGACGGCGACGGGCACCCGGAGCCGCCGATGGTGCCGGACATGGCCGACGTGTCTGGCCAGGCCGAGGGACGGCGTGCCCTCGAGGTGGCGGCCGCCGGAGCGCACCACGTTCTGCTGACCGGGCCGCCGGGCGCCGGCAAGACCATGCTGGCCGAGCGCCTGCCCGGGCTGCTGCCGGACCTTGACGACCAGGAGGCGATGGAGGTCACCGCCATCCACTCTCTCAGCTCCCTGACCACGTCGGCGGTAACCCTCCGGCGCAGGCCGCCCTACGAGAGCCCCCACCACACCGCCACCGCGGCCGCCATCATCGGCGGCGGCTCGGGCCTGCCCCGGCCCGGCGCCGCGTCCCGGGCCCACCGCGGCGTGTTGTTTCTGGACGAGGCACCCGAGTACGAACGCCGGGTCCTGGACGCCCTGCGGCAACCGCTGGAAAGCGGCGAGCTGATCCTCCACCGCGCCGCCGGCACCGCCGCCTACCCGGCCCGCTTCCAACTGGTCCTCGCCGCGAATCCTTGCCCGTGTGGCAAAGCCTCGGGGAAAGGCGTGGAATGCACCTGCACCCCGACGATGCGCCGCCGGTACTTCGCCCGGCTCTCCGGGCCGCTGCTGGACCGGGTCGACATCCAGCTGGATGTCGAACGGGTGGCGCTCGCCGACTTCGGGGCGCCCAGGGTGGAGGAAACGTCCGCCGCCATTGCCGCCCGGGTCAGGGCGGCGAGGGATACCCAGCTGGACCGGCTGCGACCGCTCGGCTTCGAGACCAACGCGCAGGTCCCCGGGAGGGTGCTCCGCGGCGGGCTCCGACTCGGCAGCCACCACACCGTCATCCTGGACCGCGCCCTGGAACGCGGCTCCCTCACCGCCCGGGGCTACGACCGGGTACTCCGCCTGGCCTGGACGGTCGCCGATCTAGCCGGGCGCGGGAGCCCCGACGCCGACGACGTCGGCCAGGCCCTGGCCCTGCGGCAGTCCGGCGGAGCAACCTCATGACAGCGTGCCCCACCCCGAGGAGAACAGCATGACCGCGAACGAGCGCACGGCCAGGGCCGCCTTGTCCCGGCTGATGGAACCGCAGGACGCCGCGGGCCTGGCTCTGGTGCAGGCCGCCGGTGCGGAGGACGCCCTCCGGATCGCCACCGGCCAGCTGAAGCCCGGCCCCTCCCTGGAACAGGAGATCACCGGGCTGCTGGCGGACGCCGGTGCCGGCGGCGGCTGGTTGGGCCTGGGCATGGCGCTCAAACGCTGGGCACCCCGCGTCCCGGACCTCGCCCCGGCACGGGACTTGGCTACCATGCAGCGGCTCGGCGGAAGGCTGCTAATCCCCTCCGACCAGCTGTGGCCGGCGCAACTGGCGGATTTGGGGCTGCAGGAGCCGCTGTGCCTGTGGTGGCGGGGCGTGGAGCAGGAGTTGCCTCCTCCGACGAAGGCTGTCGCCCTCGTCGGGTCGCGGGACAGCACCTCCTACGGCTCCTCCGTTACCGCCGATCTAGCCTACGCCCTGGCTCAGCGCGGTTTCACCATCGTCTCGGGCGGGGCCTACGGGATCGACGCCCACGCCCACCGGGCCGCTTTGGCCGGGGCCACCGGCCTGCCGACGATCGCGGTGATGGCCGGGGGAGTGGACCGCTTCTATCCGTCCGGGAACGAGGACCTACTCCGCACGGTGGCCAACCAGGGCGCGGTGCTGGCCGAGGTCCCTCCCGGCTCCGCGCCCACCAGGTACCGCTTCCTGCAGCGCAACCGGATCATCGCCGCCCTGGCCGGGGCCACCGTGGTGGTGGAGGCGCGCTGGCGCTCCGGCGCCCTCAACACCGCCCACCACGCCGAAACCCTCGGCCGGGCGGTCGGCGCCGTCCCCGGATCGGTCCACAGTGCCAACTCCGCGGGCTGCCACCGGCTGCTGCGGGAGGGCGGGGCGGTGTGCGTCACGGATGCCGCGGAGATCGCCGAACTCGTCTCGCCCAGCGGTGACTCCCTGCCGAACCCGGCAGCGGGACGGTCGGAGGCCCACGACGGGCTGACCCTGGAAGACCTGATCCTCCTCGACGCGCTGCCGTTGCGGGTCACCAGCACCGTGGAGAAACTGGCGGTCGTCGCCGGGCTAAGCCCCGAGTCCGTCCGGGCCGGCCTGGGACGGCTCGGCCTGGTGGGCCTGGCCGAGTCCCGCCACGGTGGCTGGAAACGCTCGGCGGCGGCGGGTTAGGGCAGACGCCGTGCATCCCGCGTCGCCAAGAGGGGGCGGTACCGTGGCAAGCCCGCTCGAGCCGGAAGGAAACGGCGCGCCGTCGGGCTCCGCCGGGAAGCAGGATGGGGCTGGGAGAGTGGAAGGGTGCCAGCTCCAACCATCCCTCCCGCGCTCGCCGATGCCGCCGCCGCCTTCGGCCGGTACCTCGACGCCGAGCGCGGCCGCTCCGCCCACACCGTGCGCGCGTATCTGGCCGACGTCGAGAGCCTCCTCGGCCACGCCGCGTCCGAGGGTGCCACGGGACTGGGAGATCTCGAGCTCGGGACCCTCCGCCGCTGGCTGGGCGCCCAGAGCGAGGCCGGCATGGCCCGGGCCACCCTGGCAAGACGGGCCGCCACCGCGCGGGCCTTCACCGCGTGGGCCGTCCGCGAGGAACTCCTGGCCGCCGACCCGGCCCTCCGGCTGCGGGCCCCCAAACGCGAGAAGTCCCTGCCCGGCGTGCTCCAGCAAGGCCAGGTCCAGCGCCTGGTCGCCAGCGCCGAAGCGGCCGCGGCGGACGGCGGCCCCATGGCCCTGCGGAACCGGGCCATGCTGGAACTGCTCTACGGCACCGGCATCCGCGTCGGCGAGCTGACCGGCCTCGACATCGACGACCTCGACCCGGACCGCCGCACCCTCCGGGTGCTCGGCAAGGGCAATAAGGAACGGACTGTGCCCTACGGTGTCCCGGCCGCGCTCGCCGTCGACGACTGGCTCCGGCGCGGCCGTCCCGCGCTGGTCACGGCAGGCTCCGGGCCCGCCCTCTTCCTCGGCGCGCGCGGCAACCGGGTGGACCAACGGCAGGTCCGCAGCGTCGTCAAGGACCAACTGGAGGGCCTCGGGGACACCTCCGCCACCGGCCCGCACGCGCTGCGGCACTCGGCTGCCACCCACCTGCTCGACGGCGGCGCCGACCTCCGGGCCGTCCAGGAGATCCTCGGCCACAGCAGCCTCGCGACCACCCAGATCTACACCCACGTCTCCGTGGACCGGCTCCGCAGCAGCTATCAACAGGCCCACCCGCGCGCCTGAAACAGCATCCGCGACACGCCGAAAACCCGGTGGTGACGGCGCGCTGCGCGGCACTGGCTTATTAGGGTGGGGTACGGCACAATGGGGTTCACGCCCGGCATCCACCACGGGGTCACGCGAAGCTTTCGAGTTTCCCGGCCACCACGGATCCGGACGTGCTTTATGTCGAGTCACCCTGAGTTTCAAAAGTATTTGAGTCACCACACAACTGAATAGTCTGGCAGGGGCACCAGCCCCGCACGCGGGCAACCGCGGCAGACGGACATCCGGGCAGAGGTCGTTGGGGAAGACGTACCTATAGCTATGGAGGATGGAATGTCTGTTGCACTAACCCGTGGTGTCCTGTTCGTTCACTCGGCCCCGACCGCCCTGTGCCCCCACGTTGAGTGGGCCATTGGCTCGGTCGTGGACAAGCGCACGGACCTTGAGTGGACCCCGCAGCCCGCCGCGCCCGGAATGTTCCGGGCCGAGCTCTCGTGGACCGGTACGCCGGGGACGGGAGCTACCTTGGCGTCGGCACTGCGCGGCTGGGCCCACCTACGCTACGAGGTGACGGAAGAGCCCAGCCAGGGAGTGGACGGCGGCCGCTGGTCCCACACCCCTGAGCTCGGCATCTTCCATGCCGTCACCGACGTGCACGGCAACATTATGGTCTCCGAGGACCGCATCCGCTACGCCTATGAATCCGGCGCGGGCGACCCCTCCGCCGTCTACCACGAGCTCTCCCTCGCCCTCGGCGAGGCCTGGGACGAAGAGCTGGAGCCCTTCCGGCACGCCGCCGAGGGCGCCCCCGTGCGCTGGCTCCACCAGGTCGGCTAGCCTCCCTCCCACGACTCCCCGGCAGGCTCCGGCGCCGCTTCCTCCATGGCGGCGCACAGAGCCAGCGGGAGGGAGCTGACCGGGGACTGCCCTGCCTACCAGGGCGAAATCGGCACTGTCCCGATGCGCCGGCCCTCGGCGTCGCACAGGTGCCCCATCCGCTTGGGCGTGCTCAGCGCCACCATCCGGTCCAGCACGCCCAGGGTCGGGAAGACGGCGCTCGTCCGCGCCTCCACCCGCTGCAACTCGCCGAGGTCCCTGACCCAGAACGTGGCGTAAAGGTTGGCCGTCCCCGTCACCGCCGCCACGAACCGGCACTCCGGCCACGCGGCCAGCTCCCGGCCGATCCGGTCCAAGTCCTGCCCCGGCGCGACGCCCAGCAGCGAGGCCTGGATCGGCCAGCCGGCCAGCGGATGGGCGATCTCGCAACGGAAGGTCATGATCCCCGAGGAGATCAGGCGGTTCACCCGGCGCCTCGCCGTGGCCGTGCTCGCGCCCGTCAACGATGCCAGCTCCGCCCATCCCAGCCGCCCGTCCAGGGACAGGTGCTCCAGCAGGGACCGGTCCAGGTCGTCCAGGACCATGGCGTAGGTGCCTTGACCCACGGACATGGTGCTCCGGTTGAGGACATTGAGCTGGCTCGGGTCCAGCGACCGTAGCCGCCAGCGGCTCCCTTCCAGATAGAGGGACGTGGTGAGAAGCACGGACACGGACACCACCCCCGGCACCCCGTAGACCTTGGTGGTCAGGAAGACGTCCAGTTCGCGCAGGTCACGGGTCAGCACGTCGCAATTGATGTCGTGACCGCCTGTGGCGACCTCAATCGTGGCAACCTCGGGACACGCGGAGAGCCGCTCCACCAATGCCGTCCGGGTACCCGGATCCGTGCGGATCATGACGTAGGAGATGCAGCGGCTGCGGCTGAATTCCCGACCGAAAGAGGCCGTGATCCAGGCCAACCCCGCGGCGGTCATCCGGTCCCACCGGCGGGCGAGTGTGGTCGCCGTCGTGCCCAGCGGACCGGCCAGCTCCGCCCAGCTGGCCCGCGGGCGCAGCTGCAGGGCGTTCACCAGCGCCAGGTCCAGCTCACCCAGCGTGACCGAATCCTGCATATTACGCAGAGTAGAGTCCGTTTCCGTCAATTTGGGCGTCTGCATGGGCCAAGTATCACACGGTGGAGGGGTTGACCCGGTCCCCGTGACCGCCCGACTACCGAAAGCATGGAGAGCGTGACGATCTCAGACACCAGGAAACCCACCCGCACCCAGGAACTGGCGGCGGAGCTCGCCGACGGGCTCGTCTCGTTCCGGCGGGAGCTGCACCGGATCCCGGAGCTGGGCAACGACCTGCCCCTGACCCAGCGCCGGCTCCTCGCCGAACTGGAGGGCCTCGGCCTGGAGATCACGCTGGGACGGAGCCTGAGCTCCGTGACGGCGGTCCTCCGCGGTGGCGCAGTGCCGGCCGGCGGAACCAAGCCCGTGGTGCTGCTCCGCGGCGACATGGACGCCCTGCCCGTGACCGAGGACAACGGGCTGGAGTACCGCTCCTCGCACGAGGGGTTGATGCACGCCTGCGGCCACGACATGCACGTCGCGGGCCTGGTGGGCGCGGCCCGGATCCTGTCCTCGCTGAAGGACGAGCTGGCCGGCGATGTCGTGTTCATGTTCCAGCCGGGGGAGGAAGGCCCCGGGGGAGCGTTGCCGATGATCGAGGAGGGCGTCCTCGAGGCCGCCGGGCGGCGCGTGGACGCGGCCTTCGGCCTGCACGTCTTTTCCGCGGCGCACCCGCGCGGCGTCTGGTTCGGCCGCCCCGGCCCCCAGATGGCCGCCGTCGACGACCTCCACGTCCGGTTCATCGGATCCGGCGGCCACGGCTCCCAGCCGCACCACGCCAACGACCCCATCCCGGCCCTCTGCGAGGCGGTCACCGCACTTCAGACCATGGTGACCCGGGCCTTCGACGTCTTCGATCCGGTGGTCCTCACCGTGGGACGGATCGCCGGCGGCACCCGGGAAAACATCATCCCCGAGCACGCCGAATTCGACGCAACCGTCCGCAGCTTCAGCGCCGAATCCCGGGCCGCCATCAAGGAACGCAGCGTGCGGCTGCTCGAGGGCATCGCCGCCTCCCACGGCCTGAAGGCCGACGTGAACTACCACGAGCTCTACCCGGTCACGGAGAACGCCCCGGACGAGTACGAGCTGGCCCGCGGGGCCATCGTGGACCTCTTCGGCGAGGACCGCTACGAGCCCATGGCCAACCCGATGCCAGGCGCCGAGGACTTCTCCTTCGTCGGCAACGAGGTCCCGAGCGCCTACCTCTTCCTCAGCGCCTGCGCCCATGGCGACCCCGCCGACGCCGGCTCCAACCACTCACCCCACGCGCTCTTCGACGACGCCGTGCTCCCGGACGCCGCCGCCTGGCTGGCCGAGGTGGCGCTGCGCCGGATCAACCAGGGAGCCTAGGACAGCCCGCCCGACCACCACGTGGGAGGGCACCAGGAAAGGTAGTAACAGCATGAACGTACTGAATGGGCAGCGCCTCCGCACGGCGGCGGCCGCAGCGGCCGTCCTCGTCGCCCTGAGCGCCTGCACGAACGCGTCCGAGGCGGGGTCAGGTTCCGGGGCAGGTTCGGGCACCGGCGGCAGCGGGCAGGCGACGGCGACGTTTGACCCGGGAACCGTCGCCAAGGACGACGCCCTGGCCGCCAAGGTGCCGGACCAGGTCCGGTCCAAGGGGAAGCTGACGGTAGGCTCGGACACCACCTACGCCCCGGCGGAGTTTCTTGCGGCCTCCGACGGCCAGACCCCGGTGGGGTACGACGTCGACCTGGCCAAGGCGATCGGCGCCACCCTGGGCCTGAAGGTGGAGGTGCAGACCTCCCCGTTCGAAGGCATCCTCCCGTCCCTCGGCCCGAAGTACGACCTGGGTGTGTCCTCGTTCTTCATCACGAAGGAGCGCAGCAAGGCCGCCAACTTCGTCAGCTATTTCCAGGCCGGGACGCAGTGGGCGGTGCAGAAGGGCAACCCGAAGAACATCTCCCTGGACGACCTGTGCGGGAAGACCGTCGGGGTGCAGACCGGAACCTTCCAGGAGAACCCGGACATCTCCGGACGGAGCGCCCAGTGCGTCGCGGCCGGCAAGCCCGCGATCGACGTCGTCTCCCTGAAGAACCAGACCGACGTCACCACCCGCCTGGTGGCCGGAGGCATGGACGCAATGGCTGCCGGGTCCATCACGGTGGCCTACGCCATCACCCAGTCCGACGGGAAGCTGCAAACCCTCGGCGACGTCTACGGCGCCTCGCCGGTGGGCATCGCCGTCGCCAAGTCTGACACCGCCCTCGCCGAGGCGGTGGCCGGGGCCACCAACAAGCTGATCCAGGACGGGACGTACAAGAAGATCCTGGCTGCGTGGGGCACCGACGGCGGCGCCATCGCCAAGGCCGAGGTCAACCCCACGGTCAATAAGTAACGGCCGGGCCAACGCCAACGCAAACGACGGCGGCCAGGTTCCCCGCGAAGGGAACCTGGCCGCCGTCGTTCGTGCTGCGTGCGGTGGCGGCTAGATGCTGCGCACCGCGATCACGGCGTTGTGGCCGCCGAAGCCGAAGGAGTTGCTTAGCGCGACGATGTTGCCGGCCGGGAGGGCCCGCTCTGAGGTCACGACGTCCAGCGGGATCTCCGGGTCCTGGTTTTCCAAGTTGATGGTGACGGGAGCCTTGCGTTCGTGCACGGCGAGGACCGTCAGGACCGCTTCCACGGCACCGGAGGCGCCCAGCAGGTGGCCCATCTGGGACTTGGTGGCGGAGACCGCCACGTTGTCCACGTGGCTGCCGAGGGCGGCCTTGAGGGCGGTGTACTCGGGCTTGTCACCGACCGGGGTGGAGGTGGCGTGCGCGTTGACGTGCACCACGTCCTCGGCCTGGATGCGGCCGTCGAACATGGCTGCCTTCAGCGCGCGGGTGGCGCCGAGGCCCTCGGGGTCCGGGGCGGTGATGTGGTACGCATCGGCGGTCACCGAGGTGCCGGCCAGTTCGGCGTAGATCCGGGCGCCGCGGGCCAGGGCGTGCTCCTCGGCCTCGAGGACCAGGGCGCCTGCGCCCTCGCCCATGACGAAGCCGTCACGGTCGCGGTCGTACGGGCGGGAGGCGTGCTCGGGATCGTCGTTGCGGCGGGAGAGGGCCTGCATCGAGGAGAACGCGGCGATCGGCATCGGGTGGATCGCGGCTTCGGCGCCGCCGCAGACGACGACGTCGGCCTTCCCGGAGCGGATCAGCTCCAGTCCCATGTGCACGGCTTCGGTGCCGGAGGCGCAGGCCGAGACGGGGGTGTGGGCGCCGGCCCGGGCTCCCAGGTCCAGGCTGACCGCAGCGGCGACGCCGTTGGGCATCAGCATCGGAACGGTCATCGGCAGGACGCGGCGGGGGCCCTTTTCGCGCAGGGTGTCCCAGGCATCCAGCAGGGTCCAGACCCCGCCGATGCCGGTGGCGAAGGCCACTGCCAGGCGGTCGTGGTCGATGCCGTCGATGTTGGCGTCGGCCCAGGCCTCACGGGCGGCGATCACGCCGAACTGGGTGGACGGGTCCATGCGCTTGGCTTCGACCCGGCTCAGGACCTCGAGGGCGGGGGTGGAGGCGCGGGCGGCGAAGTGGACGGGCAGCTCGTACTTGGCAACCCAGTCGTCTTCGAGCGTATGCGCGCCGGAGACGCCCTTGAGCGCGTTCTTCCACATTGTGGGGACATCGCCGCCGATGGGTGTGGTGGCACCCAGACCGGTGATGACTACTTTGCGTGCCATGGGATCACTCTTTCGTCGGTGCGCGTGCCGCTTACGGTGCCAGCCAGGGCGCCGGGGCCTGCGTAGGAAACTCGGTGGTCAGTCAGTGAATCGGGGGAGCGCCGGGAGCCGCTGTGTCAGCGGCACCCGGCGGCCCGCGGTACCGCCCCCGTGGGGGACGGTGCCAGGGACCAGGCGGAATTAGGCCTGGGCGTTGGCGATGAAGTTGACGGCGTCGCCGACGGTCTTGAGGTTCTTGACCTCTTCGTCCGGGATGCGCACGCCGAACTTTTCCTCGGCGTTGACCACGATGGTCATCATCGAGATGGAGTCGATGTCCAGGTCCTCGGTGAAGGACTTGTCCATTTCGACGGCCTCGGGGGCCAGGCCGGTCTCTTCGTTGACGATTTCGGCCAGGCCGGCCAGGATCTCTTCGTTGTTAGCCATGGTGGCTCCTTCTTTTGTTGGTGCCATCGGCCGCCGGACGGGTCCGGAGCGTTGGGCGGAGTGGTTCGGGCCGAGGGTTCGGCCCGGTGGGGGAATCCGGGCTGCCTGCCGTGCCGGCACCCGGGAAGTCACGGTGGACTACGGCAGCACGATCACCTGGGCGCCGAAGACCAGCCCGGCGCCGAAACCGATCTGCAGGGCCAGTCCGCCGCTGAGGCCGGGGTTGTCCTGCAGCAGCCGGTGCGTGGCCAGCGGAATGGACGCCGCCGAGGTGTTGCCCGCCTCGGCGATGTCCCGGGCGATGATGACCGATTCCGGCAGCTTGAGCTGCTTGGCCATCTCGTCGATGATCCGCATGTTGGCCTGGTGCGGGATGAAGGCCGCGAGGTCCTCGGCCTTGACGCCGGCGGCGTCGAGGGCCTGCTGGGCCACCTTGGCCATTTCCCAGACCGCCCAGCGGAACACGGTCTGGCCGTCCTGGCGCAGCGTGGGCCAGAGCGCGGCCTCGGTGACGGCGGCTTCGCCCTCGCTGAGGGCGCCCTTGCCGGCGGCGTGGTCGCGGATGTCCAGCATCGAGTGGGTCATGCCGATGGCGTCCCACTTGCTGCCGTCCGAGCCCCAGACCGACGGGCCGATGCCCGGGGTGTCGGAAGGGCCGATGACGACGGCGCCCGCGCCGTCGCCGAGCAGGAAGGAGATGGTGCGCTCGGTGTTGTCGATGACGTCGGAGAGCTTCTCCGCGCCGACCACCAGCACGTACTTGGCGGCACCGGAGCGGACCAGGGCGTCGGCCTGGGCGATGCCGTAGCAGTACCCGGCACACGCGGCGGAGATGTCGAAGGCCGGGGCCGGCGTGGCACCCAGGCGGTCGGTCAGGCTCGCGGCCGCGGAGGGGGTGGCGTAGGGGTGGGTGACCGTGGAGACGATCACGGCACCGAGCTCGGAGGGGTCGACGCCGGCGCGTTCGAGGGCCTCGCGGGCGGCGCCCTCGGCCATGTCGATCACGCTGACGTCTGCGGGGGCGCGGTGCCGGGTGACGATCCCGGTGCGCTGGCGGATCCACTCATCGGAGGAGTCGATCCACTGGCAGACGTCCTCGTTGGTGACGATGACGTCGGGACGGTACGCGCCGACGCCCAGCACACGGGTGCCGTTCTGCAGGGGAGCCTGCTTCAGCGTAGGAGTGCTCATTTTCCTCCCTCAAGTTCTGCGAATAGTGCCAGGGCATCGGACAGATCGTCCGGTGTCTTGACGGTAACAGTCTTCACGCCGGGCATGCCGCGCTTGGCCAGTCCGGCGAGGGTGCCTGCCGGTGCCAGTTCGATCAGGCCGGTGACGCCGCGCTCCACCAGGGTCTCCATGCAGCGGTCCCAGCGGACCGGGCGGGAGACCTGGGCGATGAGGCTGTCCACCGCGGCGCCGCCGTCGGTGACCTGCGCGCCGTCGAAGTTCGAGAGCAGCGGAACCTGCGGGTTGCGGGGGTGAAGCGTGGGGCGCAGCGCCTGCAGTGCGGCGACGGCGGGGGACATGTGGGAGGTGTGGAACGCCCCGGCAACCTTGAGCGGGATGACCCGGGCCTTGGCCGGCGGCTTGTCCGCGAGGGCCTTGAGCTGTTCGAGGGTGCCGGCGGCGACGGTCTGTCCGGCGCCGTTGACGTTCGCGGGGGTCAGCCCGGCGGCCTCGATGGCTGCCAGGACCTCGGCGGGGTCGCCGCCGACGACGGCGCTCATGCCGGTCGGGGTGGCGGCGGCCGCGGCGGCCATGCCGTTGGCGCGTTCCCGGACGAAGGTCATCGCCTCGGTCTCGGTGAGGACACCGGCCAGCGCGGAGGCGGTGATTTCGCCCACCGAGTGCCCGGCGAGGATGACGGGGAGGGTTTCGAGTTCGACGTCGAACAGGGCCTTCGCGGCGACCAGTCCGGCCGCGACGATCAGCGGCTGCGCGACGGCGGTGTCCTTGATGGTTTCCTCGTCGGAGGTGGTGCCGTGGGCGGTGAGGTCGATACCTGCTATTTCGCTCAGGGAGGCCAAGTGGCCTGGGACGGAGGGCAGTTCCAGCCAGGGGGCCAGAAAACCGGAGGTCTGGGAGCCCTGTCCAGGGCAGACGATTGCAAGCACGTATCCAGCTTTCCAAATGCCGCGTGATTCATCGGTACTTTCATGCACCAAGCTCACTGGGTCAGTTTGTAGGAAGTCTACAACCTCTCAGCCGCCGCTGCGGGATGGCTGACGCTCCACGGCGGGCTTCGGCGGGGTGGAGAGACGCCCCACCACGAGGGCCGCCTGGAGCACGAACGCCTCCCGCGGGATCAGCGGATCCCAGCCGGTCACGTCGCAGACCCGCTTGAGCCGGTAACGGACCGTGTTGGCGTGGACGAACAATTCCCGGGCCGTGGCCTCGAGCGAATGACCCAGTTCCAGGTAGGTCCCCAAGGTCTCCACCAGCCCGTTCGAGGCGGCCAGGAGGGGCCGGTAAATGTTCTTCACCAGGGATCGGCGGGCCGCGTCGTCGCCGGAGATGACCCGCTCCGGCAGCAGGTCGTCCGCGGCCACCGGGCGGGGGGCCGAGGGCCAGGCGCGGGCCGCGGTGAGGCCGGCGAAGGCGGACTGGGCGGAGCTGCTGGCCTCCGGCAGGGAGGCTGCCTCGGCGCCGTACACGACGGGACCGGGGGCAAAGAGTTCGCTGAGTTTCTGGCAGGCGGTCTCCCGGTCCTGCACGCCGCCGAGGATCAGGATCAGCCGATCGCCCTGGATTCCCACCAGGGCGTCCTCGGCGAACCGGCCGGCGGTGCGGCGCAGCTCGCTGACGTAGCTGGCGCTGGGTTCCGAGGGCGAATTGCCCACCATGACGGTGAAGCGTTCCTGCGCCTTCCAGCCCAGGGCCGCGATCCGGGACCGCAGGGCGTCGGTGTTCTCTCCGCGCAGGATGGCGTCGACGATCAGGGCTTCCAGCCGGGTGTCCCAGGAGCCGCGGGTCTCCGCGGCGCGGGCGTAGACGTCGGCGGCGGCGAAGGCGACCTCGCGCGAGTAGCGGAGCACCGCCTCACGCAGGGCGGCCTGGTCCGCCTCGGGGGCGATGATCGGGACCTGCTCCTCGACCACCTCCACCACGATCCGGATCAGCTGGAGCGCCTTCTGCAGGCTGATGGAGCGGGTCAGTTCGGTGGGGGCGGTGCCGAAGACGTCGGAGAGGATCCACGACGGCGAGCTGGGCCGTTCGAACCAGGTGACGAAGGCGGCGATGCCGTTCTGGGCCACCATGCCGAGCGCGGAGCGTTCGTCGGAGTTCAGCCGGCTGTACCAGGGCAGTGAGGATTCCAGCCGCCGCAGCGTGGTGGTGGAGAGCTGGCCGACGCTGGAGCGGAGCTTCTTCAGCGTCTCGGCCTTCTCCGGGGACAGGGTCCGGGCGGCGGATTTGCGCTGCGCGGGGGTGGGGGTGGGCTCTGCCATGACAACGAGCATACGGCGCCCGCCTGACAAGCTCCATTTGTGCGAAGGCTACAACTTGCTTTGGGCTGGATCACACGGCGCGACCGCCGTGGTTAAAGCCCGACGGCGGCCCCCACACCGTGGGGACCGCCGTCTTCGTGTTTTCCGGTCCGGCCGGGTGACTCCTAGGAGTCGCCGCCCGCGTTGCCGGTGGTGCCGGCGTTGACGTTGAGCAGCCGGTACTTCTCGATCGCCTGGGCCGGGGCCTGCGCGTCGACCTCGCCGCGGCGGGCGAGCATCTGCAGCGAGCGGACCACGATCGAGTGCACGTCGTTCTTGAAGAAGCGGCGTGCCGCGGCGCGGGTGTCGGAGAAACCGAAGCCGTCGGCGCCGAGCGAGGCGAACTCGTTCGGGACGAACTGCCGGATCTGGTCCGGGACGGCCTTCATGTAGTCCGAGACGGCGACGATCGGGCCGGTGGCGCCGGCGAGCTGTTCGGTGACGAACGGCACGCGGGCCGGCTGGCCGGGGTTGAGGAAGGCCTCTTCCTCGGCGGCCATGGCGTCGCGGCGCAGCTCGGTCCAGGACGTGACGGACCAGACGTCGGCGGAAACGCCCCAGTCCTCGGCCAGCACACGCTGGGCCTCAAGGGCCCACGGCACGGACACGCCGGAGGCGAGGATCTGCGTGCGGGGGCCGTCGATCTTGGCCGGCGCCAGCAGGTAGATGCCCTTGACGATGCCCTCGACATCAAGCTCGGCGGGGGCCGCCGGCTGCGAGATCGGCTCGTTGTAAACCGTCAGGTAGTACATGACGTTCCGGGACGGGTCGTTATCCGCAGGGCCGGGGCCGTACATCCGGTTCAGGCCGTCACGCATGATGACGCCGATCTCGTAGCCGTAGGCGGGGTCGTACGTGACGACAGCCGGGTTGGTGGCGGCGAGGATCGGGGAGTGGCCGTCGGCGTGCTGCAGGCCTTCGCCGGTCAGCGTGGTGCGGCCGGCGGTGGCGCCGATGATGAACCCGCGGGTCATCTGGTCGGCGGCGGCCCAGAAGGAGTCGCCGGTGCGCTGGAAGCCGAACATCGAGTAGAAGACGTAGATCGGGA
This sequence comes from Arthrobacter sp. NPDC080082, assembly GCF_040686595.1. Taxonomy (NCBI): domain Bacteria; kingdom Bacillati; phylum Actinomycetota; class Actinomycetes; order Micrococcales; family Micrococcaceae; genus Arthrobacter; species Arthrobacter sp. NPDC080082. The sequence goes on from NZ_JBFBKQ010000002.1 coordinate 183,870, forward strand.
TCAGCGGCTCGCCGTGGGTGGCGTAGGAGGTGCCGGCGGCGGTGAAGGCCGCGACCGAACCTGCCTCGTTGATGCCGGCGTGCACGATCTGGCCGGCGATCGACTCCTTGTACGCGAGGACCAGGTCGCGGTCCACGGACAAGTAGTTCTGGCCGTTCGGGTTGTAGATCTTCGCGGTCGGGAAGAACGCGTCGATGCCGAAGGTGCGGGCCTCGTCCGGGATGATCGGCACGATCCGGGAACCGAATTCCTTGTCCCGCATCAGGTCCTTCAGCAGACGGACGAACGCCATGGTGGTGGCGGCCAGCTGCTTGCCGGAGCCGCGGTTGGCGACCTCGTACGCCTTGTCGCCCGGCAGGGTGACGTCGGTGTGCTTGGACCGGCGCTCGGGCACGAAACCGCCCAGGGCCTGGCGGCGCTCCATCAGGTACTTGATCTCCGGAGAGTCGGCACCCGGGTGGTAGTACGGCGGCTGGTACGGGTCGGCCTCGAGCTGCTCGTCCGTGATCGGGATGCGCAGGTGGTCGCGGAAGGCCTTCAGGTCCGCCAGGGTGAGCTTCTTCATCTGGTGGGTCGCGTTGCGGCCCTCGAAGTGGGTGCCCAGGCCGTAGCCCTTGACCGTGTGGGCCAGGATGACCGTCGGCTTGCCCTTGAACTCGGTGGCGGCCTTGTACGCGGCGTAGACCTTGTTGTAGTCGTGGCCGCCGCGCTTGAGGTTCCAGATTTCCTGGTCCGTCATGTCCGCGACCATGTCCTTGGTCCGCGGGGTCTTGCCGAAGAAGTGCTCGCGGACGAAGCCGCCGGACTCGGCCTTGTAGGTCTGGTAGTCGCCGTCGACCGTCTCGTTCATGATCTTCACGAGCGAGCCGTCGTCGTCTTTGGCGAGCAGGTTGTCCCACTCGCGGCCCCAGACGACCTTGATGACGTTCCAGCCGGCGCCGCGGAAGAAGGCCTCGAGTTCCTGCATGATCTTGCCGTTGCCGCGGACCGGGCCGTCGAGGCGCTGCAGGTTGCAGTTGATGACGAAGTTGAGGTTGTCCAGCTTGTCGTTCGCGGCGAGCTGGAGCAGGCCGCGGGATTCCGGCTCATCCATTTCGCCGTCGCCCAGGAACGCCCATACCTGCTGGTCGGAGGTGTCCTTGATGCCGCGGTTGTGCAGGTAGCGGTTCGACTGTGCCTGGTAGATGGCGTTCATCGGGCCGATGCCCATGGAGACGGTGGGGAACTCCCAGAACTCCGGCATCAGGCGCGGGTGCGGGTAGCTGGAGAGCGCGTGGCCCTCCTTGGACTTCTCCTGGCGGAAGCCGTCGAGGTCTTCCTCGCTCAGCCGGCCCTCAAGGAAGGCGCGGGCGTACATGCCGGGGGAGGCGTGGCCCTGGAAGAAGACCTGGTCGCCGCCGCCCGGGTGGTCCTTGCCGCGGAAGAAGTGGTTGAAGCCGACCTCGTAGAGGGTCGCGGCACCGGCGTAGGTGGAAATGTGGCCGCCGACGCCGATTTCGGGCCGCTGCGAGCGGTGCACCATGATCGCGGCGTTCCAGCGCAACCAGGCGCGGTACTTGCGTTCGATTTCCTCATCGCCGGGGAACGGGGCTTCCTGGTCCACCGGGATGGTGTTGACGTAGTCCGTGGTGGTCACCATCGGCACGCCCACGCTTTGGGCGCCGGCCCGCTGAAGCAGGCTGCGCATGATGTACTGGGCACGCTCCGTGCCCTGTTCCTGAATCAGGGTGTCCAGGGACTCCAGCCATTCGGCGGTCTCTTCCGGATCACGATCAGGCAGCTGGTTAGTCAACCCGCTGAGGATATGGGAGGTATCTTCTCCTGCAGCCACGTCCAACCTCTCTTTGAGCGCATTCACCGGCACCCTCAGCTCCGGGCAGGGTGACTGCCTGGCGTGAACGCGACGTGTGCGACATATCGGTAACAGCAGCCCGGTCCTGTACGCCGGGCTTGGTCCAATCACAACCAGGCCTGACAGTGGGAGCGGTCGGTTGTCCGCGCAGGCATGGTCGTCATCAGCCACTCTAGCCTTGCGCGTCCGCGGATGCGTAGCCGCCGCCGCCCCGGTGTGACGCAGAATATGGCGGATCGCGGGGCCCGCAGCTTGAAGCGGACGCACAAAGGGTGTTGGCTTGGAGTAATGGAAATCACTAGCACCAAGGAATGTGTCACTATCGGACACAGCGGGCTTTCTGCCGGCAGGCACCAACAGACGCACCAACAGCATAGGAGCAGCACGTGAGCGAGGCCGACGCCGCCACTTCGGTAAATGTGGCGGAAAGATTGGGTTTCAAGAACGGGGATCTGATTCAGGAGTTCGGTTACGACGACGACGTCGACTTCGACTTGCGTGATGACATCGAGGACCTCACCGGGTCCGAGATCTTCGACGAGGACGACCACGAGGTGGTCGACGCGGCCATCCTCTGGTGGCGCGACGGTGACGGTGACCTGGTGGACACGCTGGTGGACTCCCTGACCTCCCTGACGGACGGCGGTGTGGTCTGGGTGCTGACCCCGAAGAAGGGCCGCACCGGCTATGTCTCGCCCTCGGAACTGCAGGAAGCGGCGCCCACCGCCGGCCTGCACTGCACCACCTCCGCCGGGGTCTCCCAGGACTGGAGCGCCACCCGGCTGGTGACCCGGAAGAACAAGTGACCGGTTCCGCGCCGGTGCAGGCTCCCGCCCCGCAGTCCGGCACCGTGCCCTCCGTCGGGCAGCCGGCCCCGGACTTCGAGTTGGTCAACCAGTTCGGCGAGCCGGTCCGGCTCTCCGAACTGCGGGGCCGCACCGTGGTGCTGGTGTTCTTCCCGTTCGCCTTCTCCGGCATTTGCACGGGCGAACTGTGCGAACTGCGGGACAACCTGGCTGTCTTCGAGGACGCCGACGCCGTGGTGTTGGGCATCTCGGTGGACAGCAAGTTCGCCCAGCGCGCCTACGCCGAGAAGGAGGGCTACAGCTTCGACCTGCTGGCGGACTTCTGGCCGCACGGAGCGGTGGCGGAGCGGTACGGGGTGTTCGACCCGGAGAGCGGCATGGCCCTGCGCGGGACGTTCATCATCGACGCAGCCGGCACTGTCCGGTACGTCGTGGTCAATCCCCGGGGCCAGGCGCGTGACTTCGCCGGTTACCGGGCGGCCCTCGCGGAACTGTCCGGCGGTTCCCCCGCCCCCTCCACGGACCCGTCCTACAGCCGGGGACCGGAAACGGCATGAGGCAGCGGCGGCCCGGGGTGGGGATGACGGGATTTGCGAGCCTGCCCCCCGTCACGCCCGTGGAGCCGGCCCGCAACGAACTTGAGGTCCTGCAGGAGATCCACGGGGTCCTCGCGGGGAAACGCTTCGCGTTGCTCACCGGCGCCGGTCTCAGTACCGACTCGGGCATCCCCGACTACCGCGGCCCCGGTGCGGCGCCGCGCGCGCCCATGACGTACCAGGAGTTCATCGGCTCGCCGGATAACCGGCAGCGCTACTGGGCCCGGAACCACATCGGCTGGTCCCATCTCCGCCGGGCCGACCCCAACGACGGCCACACGGCCGTGGCCCGGATGGAGCGGCGCGGGCTGCTCACGGGCCTGATCACCCAGAACGTTGACCGGCTGCACGAGGATGCCGGCAGCCGGAACGTCGTGGACCTGCACGGCCGCTTCGACCGGGTGGTGTGCCTGGCCTGCGGCCGCAGCTACAGCCGGACCCTGCTGGCCGGGGTGCTGGAGGAACTCAACCCCGGATTCCTCGACGCCGCCCTCGCCGGCGGCGTGGTGGAAGCCGCTCCGGACGCGGACGCCACCGTGGAGGACGAGGCGCTGATCAGCGAGTTCGTCGTCGCGAACTGCCCGGCCTGCGGCGGCACCCTGAAACCCGACTTCGTCTACTTCGGCGAGAACGTGCCCAAGGACCGGGTGGAGCGTTCCTACGCCATGGTGGACTCCGCCGGCGCGCTGCTGGTGGCTGGTTCCTCGCTGACCGTGATGAGCGGGCTGCGCTTCGTCCGCCACGCCGTCAAGCAGGGCAAGGAGGTCGTGATCATCAACCGCGGCCAGACCCGCGGCGACGACCTGGCGACCATCAAGCTGGAGGCCGGCGTCAGCGAGTCCCTGACCTGGCTCGAGGCCGAGCTCCCCGCCCTCTGACCCGGCGCTCCGCGACCGCACCGATTGGCGCAGGAGCCCGCGTTTCGGGTAAGGTCAATGTTCGTTGGTTGACGTGCCGAGGCGCGGAAACCGGCGTGATGGGTCTTTAGCTCAGCTGGTAGAGCGCCACGTTTACACCGTGGATGTCATCGGTTCGATCCCGGTAGGACCCACCATCATGAACCCCGTCGCGGGAGCCGAAAGGCAGCCGCGGCGGGGTTTTTCTTTGCCTGCGGCCCGGCCCGGGGGACCGGTGGAGGTCAGGCCGTAAACCACGGCGGCCGGTCCCGGATAAATGTCGGTGCCTGGCCATAGCGTCAGCGGCATGGAACACGTACTCGTCACAGCCGGCCCGGACGGGCGCCCCCACACCGTGATCCGCGGCGGCCGGGAATGGATCATCGGCGCGGACCCGGTCCGCTGGTTCGAGCGGGTGAGCTGGTGGGAGGCCGAGCGGCGGATGCCGCGGGGCCTCGGCCGGGTGGACGTGGAAGTCTGGCAGGTCCAGGCGCGGCTGGGCCGCAATGCCGGATCGGCGCTGACCACCATGGAAGTGATCCGCGACGGCCTCGGCGGCGGGTGGCGGCTCAGGGACCTGGTGGCCGACGCGGCGTGAGGCCCTGTTCCGGGCCGAATTCCGGGCATTGGAAAAGCCCTCCACCGCGGCTATTGGGGGATGCCGCGGTGGAGGGCTTGAGAAAAAGATACCGGAAATGAGACGAAATGTGAAACTGAAAGCGGTTGAATTAGCCCAGTGTCGGGACTAATTCGCGGGGCCAGTCACCGGCCCCGGATCAGGCCGGCCGGACGGGGACGAAAACCCGGGGCTGGTCCCGCCAGCTCGGCTCCATGTCCGCGATGGTCTCGCGCATGATCTTGTCCGAGGCCTCCCGCGCCGCCGGCCCGTTGCCGGTGGCGATGGCCTCCGCGACATCCACGTGCCACTGCAGCGCGTAGGTCTGCGGATGGTCGGGCATGAGCCCGTGCATGGTCCGCCCGGTCAGCGTTTCCGCCACCTGCCCCACAAGGTTGGCGAACATCTCGTTCCCGGACCCCGTGAGCAGCAGCGAATGGAACCTGATGTCGAGGTCCAGGAACCTCGGGACGTCCCCGGCCACGCCCGCTTCCCGCATGGCGTGGGAGATTTCCACCAGCTCGCTGCGGATGTCATCGGGTGCGTTGGCCGCGGCCAGCTCGGCTGCGACGGGTTCCACCGCCGTGCGCAGCTCCGCGAGCGAGCGGAGCTGGGCGCCCCGGCCCTCACCGGCCAGGCGCCACCGGATCACGGACGGGTCGAAGGGGTTCCAGCGGTTGGCCGGCAGCACCCGGATTCCCACCCGCTTGATGGTCTCGACCAGGCCGAGGGACTGCAGCACCCGGACCGCCTCGCGGACCACGGAGCGGGAGACCTTGAGTTCGTCCTCCAGGTGCTCGGCGAGCATCACATGGCCGGTCGGGAGCTCGCCCCTGACAATCCGGGTTCCCAGATGCTCGATGGCTTGATGGTGGAGGCTGGTCGACATAGTCGTAAGCATAGTGGCGTGCCCGTCACAGGAGCCGCGAACGGGCGCGGTCCCGGCCGAAAATCATAGACTGTCTAGGAGGCGCCGTCTTCGGCCAGCCAACTGCACTCGTTGCACCCAAAGAATTGGAGATTTGATGTCAGCACACATCGGTGTCACCGGCCTTGCGGTGATGGGGGCAAACCTCGCCCGCAACCTCGCCCGTAACGGCTTCACGGTCGCCCTCCACAACCGCTCGGTGGAAAAGACCGACGCGCTCCTCGAAAAGCACGGCTCCGAGGGCGACTTCGTCCGGACTGAAACGCTGCAGGAACTCGTCGACTCGCTGGAGAAGCCCCGCCGCGTCCTGATCATGGTCAAGGCCGGCAAGCCGGTCGACTCCGTCATCGAACAGCTCGAGCCGCTGCTCGAACCCGGCGACATCATCATCGATGCCGGCAACTCGCACTATGAGGACACCCGCCGCCGCGAGGCCGCGCTCGCCAAGAAGGACCTGCACTTCGTCGGCATCGGCGTCTCCGGCGGCGAGGAGGGTGCCCTCAACGGACCCTCGATCATGCCCGGCGGCTCCAAGGAGTCCTACGAGGCCCTTGGCCCGCTCCTGGAGAAGATCTCCGCCCACGTGGACGGCCAGCCCTGCTGCGCCTGGATCGGCACCGACGGCGCCGGCCACTTCGTCAAGATGGTCCACAACGGCATCGAGTACGCCGACATGCAGGTCATCGGCGAGGCCTTCGACCTGCTCCGCTCCGGCGCGGGCATCGAACCGGCCGAGCAGTCCAAGATCTTCGCCGAATGGAACAAGGGCGACCTTGCCTCCTTCCTGATTGAAATCTCCGCCGAGGTCTTGGGCCACGTCGACGCCAAAACCGGCAAGCCGTTCGTCGACGTCGTAGTGGACGCCGCCGGCCAGAAGGGCACCGGCCGCTGGACGGTCATCTCCGCCCTGGAGCTGGGATCCCCGGTCTCCGGGATCGCCGAGTCCGTCTTCGCCCGGGCGCTGTCTTCCCAGGCCGGCCAGCGGAAGCTGGCCCAGGAGCTGCTCGCCGGGGGAGAGGCCGACGTCGACGTCCCCGAGACCTTTGTGGAGGACGTGCGCCAGGCGCTCTACGCCTCCAAGCTGGTCTCCTACGCGCAGGGCCTGGACATGCTCACCTCCGCCGCGAAGGAATACGGCTGGGAGCTGAAGCTGGACGAGATCGCCTCCCTGTGGCGGGGCGGCTGCATCATCCGCGCCGAACTGCTCAAGGACATCACCAAGGCGTACTCCGCCGATGAGAAGCCGGCCAACCTGCTCTTCGCCCCCGCGTTCACCGCCGCGATCGCCGACGCCCTGCCGGCGTGGCGCCGCGTGGTGGCCACCGCGGTGCAGCTGGGCATCCCGGTGCCGGTGTTCTCCTCCTCGCTGGCCTACTACGACGGCCTGCGCCGCAAGCGCCTGCCGGCCGCCGTGATCCAGGGCCAGCGCGACCTGTTCGGCGCCCACACCTACGGGCGCGTCGACGCCGAGGGCACGTTCCACACCCTGTGGGGCGAGGACAAGTCCGAGGTTGAGGCCGTGGACACCCACTAGCGCTTAAACGGCTGCGGCCGCCGTCCCGGGAGTCCGGGGCGGCGGCCGCAGTGGTTTAACCCTAGATGCGGTATTCGATCAGGTACTCGGCCGGGTCGACGGCCTTCTTGGTCTCGCGCTGGGCGTCGCGGTGCCGCCAGGTGGCGGGCACACCGGTCAGGATCGATTCGGCCGGGGCGTCCTTGACCACGACGGCGTTCGCGCCAATGGCGCTGTCCCGGCCGATGGTGATAGGGCCCAGGACCTTGGCGCCGGCGCCGATCACGACACGGTCCTCGATGGTGGGGTGCCGCTTGATCTTCGCCAGCGAGCGACCACCGAGGGTGACGCCGTGGTAGATCATCACGTCTTCGCCGATTTCCGCCGTCTCGCCAATCACCACGCCCATGCCGTGGTCAATGAAGAACCGCCGGCCGATCGTGGCGCCCGGATGGATCTCGATGCCGGTCATGAACCGGGCCAGTTGGGAGATCAGCCGCGCCGGGAACCGCAGCGACGGGTTCTGCCACAAGCGGTGGGTGAGCCGGTGGGCCCAGATTGCGTGCAGCCCCGAGTAGGCGAAGAAGTTTTCGAAAGAGCCTCGCGCCGCCGGGTCGTGGGACCGGGCGGTGTCGAGGTCTTCCTTGAGTCGTGCGAAAAAGCCCACAAAATTCTTTCTGAGAATGCGGCCGCGTTAGGGTCAGCCGCGGATGTCGTCGTACAGCACGGTGGAGATGTAGCGCTCCCCGAAATCGCAGACCACGGCAACGATCAGCTTACCGGCGTTCTCCGGCCGCTTGGCCAGTTCCAGCGCGGCCCAGACGATCGCACCGGAGGAGATGCCGCCGAGGATGCCTTCCTTGACGCCGAGGTCCCGGGCCACCCGGACGGAGTCCTCGAGGGAGGCGTCGATGACCTCGTCGTAGATGGTGGTGTCGAGGATCTCGGGGACGAAGTTCGCGCCCAGGCCCTGGATCTTGTGCGGGCCGGGGGCGCCGCCGTTGAGGATGGGGGAGTCCTTGGGTTCGACGGCGACGATCTGTACGCCGGGCTTGCGCTCCTTGAGGACCTGGCCGACGCCGGTGACGGTTCCGCCGGTGCCGACGCCGGCGACGAAGATGTCCACCTTGCCGTCGGTGTCCTCCCAGACCTCCTCGGCCGTGGTGCGGCGGTGGACGGCGGGGTTGGCCTCGTTGGCGAACTGCTGGGCCCAGATGGAGTTCTCGGTGTTGGCGACGATCTCCTGCGCCTTTTCGACGGCGCCGCGCATGCCCTCGGAACCTGGCGTCAGGACGATCTCGGCACCGTAGGCGCGCAGCATGACGCGGCGCTCGGTGGACATGGTCTCCGGCATGGTGAGGATGACCTTGTAGCCGCGGGCCGCGCCGACCATGGCCAGGGCGATGCCGGTGTTGCCGGAGGTGCCCTCGACGATCGTGCCGCCGGGCTTGAGGGCGCCGGACTTCTCCGCGGCGTCGATGATGGCGACGCCGATCCGGTCCTTGACGCTGTTGGCCGGGTTGTAGAACTCCAGCTTCACGGCCACGGTTGCGTCCAGGCCCTCGGACAGCCGGTTCAGGCGGACCAGCGGGGTGCCGCCGACAAGCTGGGTTACGTCGTCATAGATTCGTGCCATGGGGAAATGTGCCTATCTGTGAGGAGGGAATTCTAGGGTCAGCTTATTGAGGGCGCGAGAAGCCCGGCTAAGCATTAAGCCATGCGGAGTAATATTTCCTTGCCTTCGCCAGCTTCGGGTTGATAATCACCTGGCAGTAGCCCTGGTCCGGGTTCTTCGCGAAGTAGTCCTGGTGGAAATCCTCCGCCACGTGGAAGACCGGCAGCCGGCTGACCTCGGTGACGATCGGGTTGGCCCACAGCTCCTGGTTCCGCTCGATCGCCTCCTCGAACAGGATCTTCTCCTCCGTGGTCTCGTAGAACATGGACGAGCGGTACTGCGTGCCGACGTCGTACCCCTGCCGGTTCAGCGTGGTGGGATCGTGCAGGGCGAAGAACATGTCCAGGATGACCTCCGCCGGGATGACGGATTCGTCGAAGCTGACCGCTACCACTTCCGCGTGGCCGGTGGTCCCGGAGCAGACCGAGTAGTAGTCGGGGTTTCGGTCGTGACCGCCGGTGTAGCCCGAGACCACCGAGGTCACGCCCCGGGTCTTCTGGTACACGGCGTCCAGGCACCAGAAGCAGCCGCCACCCAGCACAAAGGTCCGTTCGCTGCTGCCGTTCACGACGTCGGTGTCCACGCGTTCTCCTGTCTTGGTTTCCTGCATGCTGTTCCTTTCGGCCCGTGCGGGATCGTCCGTACGGGATCCTCCTTGTTCAATGGATGAACCGTCCGGATCATTCCCGCCGGGGCGTCCCGGACGGTCAATAGGGTAAGAATGTGGGTATGGAACCAGAGGACACGGACGCTTCAGCCCCGCCCGCCGGCCACGCCCCGGACGATGCCGCTCCCATGGGAAGCACCGGGAACACCCCTGACATAGCAGGAACCGCCGACGCCGGGACAGCCCGCCGCGAGGGCAGCGATGAGACCGCCGATGCCGGGGACAACGGCGCCACCCTCGGCGCCGTCCAGGTGGCCGTCGAGGAACTCTGGCCCGAATCCCTGGCCGAAGGCTGGGACGAGGTGGGCCTGGTGGCCGGACACCCGTCCGCGCCGGTTACCCGCGTGCTCTTCGCCGTCGACCCCACCCTCGAAGTGATCGAGGAGGCCGTGGAGTGGGGAGCGGAACTGCTCATCACCCACCACCCGCTGCTGCTCAAGGGCGTGACCTCGGTGGCGGCCAACACGCCCAAGGGCCGGGCGGTGCACCGCCTGATCGAAACCGGTACCGCGCTGCTGACCGTGCACACCAACGGCGACTCCGCCGTGGGAGGTGTCTCCGACGTGCTGGCTGACGCGCTCGGCCTGCAGGACGTCCAGCCCCTGACCCAGGCGGCGAACGGGCTCCCCGAGGAAGGCATCGGACGGGTCGGCGACCTCGCCGACGTCGAGACCCTGGGTGACTTCGCCGCCCGTGTCTTCGGCATCCTCCCCGCGGTCGCCGGCGGTGTCCGCGTCTCCGGCGACCGCGACGGCCTGGTGCGCCGGGTGGCGGTCTGCGGCGGGGCCGGCGACTCGCTCTTCGATCAGGTGCGGGCCAGCAACGCCGACGTCTATGTCACCGCCGACCTGCGCCACCACCCTGCCTCCGAGGCCCGCGAGGCCGCACTCAACGACCGCCCCTACCTGATCGATGTCTCGCACTTCGCCAGCGAATGGCTCTGGCTGCCGGCGGCGGCCGAGGCGTTGGGCAACGTTCTGGCGGACCAGGGCCACGACGTCGAGATCCGGGTCAGCACCACCAACAGCGATCCGTGGGACTTCATCCTCACACCCGGCTGAACCCGGCTGGCCCCGGCCTGCCCCCCGTTTGCGGGGAGCCCCGGGTGAGCGCAGGGCATGCCACGCGCTAGAGTCGAGGGAGCGCCGTTCAGGTGCCCGGCACGGCCGGACGATAGACACTCGGAGGAAACAGTGGCCAAGGCAGCCCCGGCGGAACAGATGAAGTTACTCGAGCTGCAGGCGCTCGACGCGAAACTGAAGTCACTCTCCAACCGCCGCCGCAGCCTCGAAGGCGACTCCCGCATCACCGACCTGGAGTCCGCCCTGGGCGTGGCCAACGGTGAGCTCGGCGCGGCGAAGGTGGCCGTCGCCGACGCGGAACTGGAGCTTAAGCGCGCCGAGGCCGACGTCGAGCAGGTGGCCTCCCGGATCGCCCGCGACGAGGCCCGGCTGAACAGCGGAACGGGCCTCTCCAAGGACCTGGTGGCGCTGCAGAAGGACATCGCGTCCCTGAATAAGCGCCGCTCGGACCTGGAAGACGTGGAGCTCGAGGTCCTGGAGCGGCTGGATGCGCTGCGCCTGCGCCAGGCCGAGCAGCAGCAGATCGTCGACGACATCCAGGGCTCGTTCGCCGGCATCCGCGCCGAGATCGACGAGAAACTCGCCGAGGTCGCGGCGGAACACACCGCGGTCCGCGGGCAGCGCGCAGAGTTCGCGGCCGGACTGGACGAGGGCATGCTGGCGGTCTACGAAAAGACCCTGGCCAAGCGCGGCGTCGGTGCCGCCCGGCTGTTCCACGGCACCTCGGAGGGTTCCGGCATGCAGTTGAGCCCCGGCGACCTCGCCGAAATCAAGGCCGCCGCGGAGGACGATATCGTCTTCTGCCCGGACTCCGGCTGCATCCTGGTGCGCTCCGCCGAATGGGCCTGACCGGAGCCTAGCCCGGCAGGATCAGGTTCAGCGTGTGCGGCTTCCGGGCCGTACCGGGGACCAGTTCCGCCGGCCACTTCTCGGCCGCCGCCTTCTGCAGCTGCGCGGGGGTCTGCGGGGCCCTGCCGCGCCGGGTCAGTAGGTGCCGGGCCAGCTCGCCGCGGGTGTGCTTGGCGAAGTGGCTGACCACCTTGCGCACCCCGTTGACCTCGGTGAACACATTCACGGCAACGGTACGCTCCGGCGGCGGGGCCCAGGCGGCCGCGTAGGTGCTGGAGCGGCAATCCACCAGGAGCTCGCCGTCGGTCTCCCCGGCCAAAGCTGCGGTGATCTGCGGTTTCCAGTAGGAGGCCAGGCGCCCGATCCCTGGGAGAGCCGTGCCCATCGAGAGCCGGTAGGCCGGCACCCTGTCGCCGAACCGGATGGCACCCCAGAGCGCGGAGACCACCAGGACGGACGCGTCCGCCTTCTTCCGCTGCGCCGGGGTCAGCGATGAGTAGCCCAGGGCGTCGTACAGCACCCCGGAGTAGACCTGGTGGGCTGGCGCGGCGGGCTCGGCGTGCAGCCTGGTGTTGCGTTCGACGTCGGCGCTCAGCGAGGCTCCTACACCCAGCAGTGACAAGGCGTCCTCGTGCGCACTGACCGTGCCGAGGGCCTCCAGCACCTGCGCCCGCCCGTCGTTCAGGTCGGGAAAACTCAGCGACGAGGGGTCGACGGCGTCGCCGCGGCTTGCGGGGGTCTTACCCTCGGAGGGCGGGAGCAGAATCAGCACCGTACGATCCTACCGGCGCAGCTCCGGCATCCGGCGCCCGTCCCCATGACGGCTGCCGGGCCTCGTGAAGGTGGTGGCGCGCCTAGCTGGGCGGGGGAGGGGCCGGCGGCGTAGCTGCCGTCCGGGCGGCGGCCGCCGCGGCCTGGTTCTCCCGGGCGAGGAAGGCCGAGAGCTCTCCGATGGTGCTCATGAGAGGTGCCGGGAAGACGACCGTGGAGTTCTTGTCCACCGCGATCTCCACCAGAGACTGCAGGTTCCGCAGCTGCAGGGCGAGCGGGTGCTCCATCATCATGTCCGAGGCCTCGCCGAGGGCCGCGGCCGCGATCGATTCGCCCTCGGCGGCGATGATCTTGGCCCGCTTCTCCCGCTCCGCCTCGGCCTGCCGGGCCATGGCCCGCTTCATGCTTTCGGGCAGCTGGATGTCCTTGAGCTCCACCAGGGTCACCTCGACGCCCCATTCCAGGGTCAGGGCGTCCAGGATCTCCCGGATATCCCCGTTGATGCGCTCGGTCTCGGAGAGCGTTTGGTCCAGGCTGTGCCGTCCCACCACCTTACGGAGCGTGGTCTGGGCGATCTGGTTGATGGCGGCGGCGACGTTCTCGATCGCGACGACGGACTTCACGGCGTCGATGACGCGGTAATAGGCGACGGCGGAGATATCCACGCTGACGTTGTCCTGGGTGATGATCCCCTGGGACTGGATGGGCATGGTCACGATCCGGAGGCTGACCAGCTGCAGCCGGTCGACGACCGGGATGATGAAGCGCAGCCCCGGCATCCGCACGCCGATTACCCGGCCCAGGCGGAAGAGAACGCCGTGTTCGTACTGACGGACGATCCTGATCGAGGAACGGGCGGCGATCAGCACGAGGACGGCGACGATCAGCCATATGACGACGGCGGTGAAGTCCATCCGGATCGCTTCCTTGGACGGTGGGGTGCCTGTTTCCATTCTCCCACCGGCCGGGGCGGAAGGATCCGGGGCAAATGGCCCGCCGGCCAGACCGTAGAATGGTCAACGGATGGGTTGACCAGGCGGCCGCGCGTCACGCAAGTGGCTCGAGGAACGTCCGGGCTCCGCAGGGCAGGGTGGTGGGTAACGCCCACTCGGGGTAACCCGCAGGCCAGTGCCACAGAGAACAGACCGCCCGGGGCGGCGCCGTGTTTGCACGGTACCGTGGCCGGGTAAGGGTGAAACGGTGGTGTAAGAGACCACCAGCTTCCCGGGTGACCGGGAAGGCTAGGTAAACCCCACCCGGAGCAAGGCCAGACAGGACACGTTTGAGGGCTGCCCGCCCGAGTGTCCGGGTAGGCTGCTGGAGGGCGTCGGCAACGGCGTTCGTAGATGGATGGCCGCTATTCCCGTGCCGGCAACGGCCCGGGACCACAGAACCCGGCGTATCGGTCAACCCATCCCACGACTTAGAGCAGGACAACGGCTGAGGGCCGGCACCATGCTGAAGTGGTCCCCGAAAGTTGGACTCACAATAAGGTGAGCTTATACGTAGCGGCCTCTTGAAGGGTTCTCGAGGAAGCCTTCGTTCCAGACGGGACGGAGCCTTCCTTCGCAATCAGCGCCCTAGGAAGTCAAGAGCAGCTCGGCGGGAATGGTAAAAACCCATGCCGACGTCCCTCATGAGGAAGTCTACGAATGTGGAAGGAGCGGCGGTTGAACGGTAATCCGGTGAGGTCCCACGGAGAAGCCGGAGCGCTGGTCTTCGGGCCTCTTTGAACCTAGAATTCGGGCACCGGTCAGCGGCGAACCAGGAGGATGAGCATGGAGGCTCTACTGTTTGGTTTAGTCGGGCTGGCAATGGGTCTATTTTGCTTAGCCATCTCCGGCCCCTTGGCCAAACTGGCGACGAACTGGAACATCTTCATTCGTCAAGATGCAGACGTTCTTGAGGCTTATAGAAGCATGAAGCTCCGCAAGATACGACTGGTCGCAAAGAGCTTCATGGTTCTTGGTGGCGTTTTTGTTATCGCGGGGCTTATAGGTTGGAGCCTTGGGAATCGTTAGCCAAGCAGCCGGGATTTGACGAACCTACTACCGTCTCTGCCCGCAATACCCGCCGGTCTGGACTATGCCGTCCTCCTAGCTAGGAGGGCCGTTGCCATGTTGGAAGCACGGTATGCCACAGGGCTTAGGCCCTCGAGCGTCGTTGAGATTCTTTCGGTGTTGTACCAGTGGATGTATTCGCTTAGCGCTGATGCCAGTGCGTCGGTGTTGAAGAATTGGACGCGGTGGAAGAGCTCTTCTTTGAGGTGTCCGAAGAAGTTCTCCATGACAGCGTTGTCGTAGCAGTTGGCTCTGCGGGACATGGATTGAATCGCGCCGGCGTTTTGCAGAAGTTCGCGCCAGGAGGGGGGTTGGTATTGGAACCCCTGATCGGAGTGCACGAGTGGTTTCTGATCGTCCTCAAGGGCAGCCAGGGCGCGCCGTAGCGAGGAGTTTGTAAGTTCCAGATTCGGCGAGATTCCGATGGCGTAGGAGATAATCGACCGGTCGAAGAGGTCCATCACCGCGGATAGGTAGAGTTTCCTGTCGCCCACGCTGAACTCGGTCACAACCGTCACCCACTTCTGGTTCGGTGCATCTGCTTGGAACTGGCGTTTCAACAGGTTCGGGGCAATTGCGCCTTGCTCGCCCTGATAGGAGTTGTAGCGCTTCTTTCGTCGAACCTTGCAGACCAGCCGCAGCGCACGCATCAGCTTCAGCACCGTCTTCTTCGCGACCGTCCATCCTCGTTTGATCAGCTCGATATGGACACGGCGGTGCCCGTATCGGGCGTGGCTCTTCTCAAAGATGCTCGTGACCGCGGCTTTGAGGTCTGCTTGCGGGTCAGGGGCGAGGAGTCGAGCTTGGTGGTAGAAGAACGTGGACCGAGGCAGCCCGGCAACGTCCAGAAGAACTTCCAACCGGTGTTCGGCCTTGAGAGCGATCACAGCGCTGACTTTTAGCGCTGTTCCTCGTCCCTCAAGGCGTTTACTTTTCCCAGGAAGGCCACCTCGGCCCGCAACCGCTCGTTCTCGCGGCGCAGCCGCTGCAGCTCCGACTCCGGCTCGTCCGGATCCTGCGGAGACGCGAATGGTCGTCCGGGTGGTTTAGGGCGTAAACCGTCTTCGCCGTCATTGCGGTATTTCCGTACCCACTTCTTGATCAGATCCGGTGAAGCGAGTTCGAGCTCCTGGGCCAGGGATATCTGGCTCTCCCCGGCCAGGAAACGACGGACCGCATCGAGTTTGAACTCAGACGTGAACTTCCGATGGGTTGATTTGGTCACTAGCGCCGCACCTCCGCGAAGTCTCCAACGGGTATGAATGCGGATGACAGCCTTCGAATCGACCCCGACCCTCGTCGCCGCTGCCTTCGCGCCCCACCCCGCCTCGAACAACGCTACAGCGGCCTCACGCTGTTCCTCAGATAAAGAACTACTCTCCTGCATAGAACTGCTCCCCGATAGAAGGACCGATTTCTCAGTCCAACTTTCGGGGAGCAGTTCATGCGGTGCCGGCCCTCAGCCGTTGGTGGAGGTGCAGGTCAGGCCTTGCGTTTGATCCAGCCCCACACTGCGGTGGCGACCAGGAGGACCAGGCCGATGATGGCCAACCACAGCAGGCCCTTCACCACGAAGCCAAGGATCGAGAGGATGAGCCAGATGACAAGAAGTGCAACGATGAGTCCCATGCCGCCATCCTAGGCCAGTGGTGCCGGGAAACCCTGGCAATCCGATGTGAGTGATTTCACCCTGTACCGGCCGGTAGGGGGAGGGGGTCCGCCCTAGAATGGAGCGTGAACGTAGAGGTTCAGCCATCGGGTCTGCGTTCGCAGCCGGTGGCTTTTTCTTTGCGGTCACGCGCTCGCCGGGGTGGACCGAATCCCCGCAGCGAGAAGGTTCCGGAGACCCGCCGGCGGCCGACTTCCGCACACGAGGACGTATGCGGTGGATTTTAGGAAGGTAGTTCTGTGAGCCAGACGTCAGATTCTTGTCTTGATACGTGGATGGGCCGGGAGGCGCTCGCCGAGGCCATGATTCCGGTGATCGGCCGGCTGTACCGCGAAAACAATGTGGTGACCTCCATTCACGGCCGGAGCCTGATCAACAAGTCCACCATGAACATCCTGAAGGCGCACCGCTTCGCCCGCCGGATGAGCAAAGAGGAACTCCGCCTCGAGGAGACCGCCCCGCTGCTGGACGCGCTCACCAAGCTGGACCTCGGCGCCGCGGCCATCGACATCGCCCGCCTGACCGAGAAGTACCGCGCCGAGGGCGACGGCGTCAGCCTGGATGAGTTCCTCCGCGAAGAACTCGCTGAGGTTGTCGGCAAGCGCGGCGGCGATGACCGCACCAGCACCGACGTCGTGCTCTACGGCTTTGGCCGCATCGGACGCCTCCTGGCCCGCCTCCTGATCGAGAAGGCCGGCGGCGGCCACGGCCTGCGCCTGCGCGCGATCGTGGTGCGCCGGGGCTCGGACAACGACCTCGCCAAGCGCGCCAGCCTGCTGCGGCGTGACTCCGTCCACGGCTCCTTCGAAGGCACCATCAAGGTTGACCTCGAGAACGACACCATCACCGCCAACGGTGTGCAGATCCAGGTCATCTACTCGGACAACCCCGCCACCGTCGACTACACCGCCTACGGCATCCACGACGCGCTGGTGGTCGACAACACCGGCCGCTGGCGCGACGCCGAGGGCCTCTCCCAGCACCTGCAGAGCAGGGGCGTGTCCCGGGTCCTGCTCACCGCACCGGGCAAGGGCGACCTGAAGAACATCGTGCACGGCATCAACCACGCCGCGATCACCGACGAGGACAAGATCGTCACCGCCGCGTCCTGCACCACTAACGCCATCACCCCGGTGCTGAAGGCCATCAATGACCGCTACGGCGTCATCCACGGCCACGTGGAGACCGTCCACTCCTTCACCAACGACCAGAACCTGATCGACAACTTCCACAAGGGCGACCGGCGCGGACGCTCCGCTGCGCTGAACATGGTCATCACCGAGACCGGTGCCGCCAAGGCCGTCGCCAAGGCCCTCCCCGAACTCCAGGGCAAGCTCACCGGCAACGCCATCCGCGTCCCCACCCCGGACGTCTCGATGGCCATCCTGAACCTGAACCTCGAGAACGGCACCACCAAGGACGAGGTCAACGACTACCTGCGCGAGATGTCGCTGCACTCCGAGCTGCGCAAGCAGATCGACTACATCGACTCGCCCGAGGTGGTCTCCACCGACTTCGTCGGCTCCCGCCGCGCCGGCATCGTGGACGGCCTCGCCACGATCTCCAACGACAAGAACCTCGTCCTCTACGTCTGGTACGACAACGAGTTCGGCTACAGCTGCCAGGTGGTCCGGGTCATGGAGGAAATGGCCGGGGTCAACCCGCCGTCGTTCCCCGCCAAGGACGCCGTCGCCACCCTTGAGGCCGCGGGCCTGCCCGTCGAGGTCGGCTAAGTCACCGACACGGAGCGCTTTCCCGGCCGGTTCTCTGGAAACGGCCGGGAAAGCGAACCACAATGGGAGCCATGGAACAGAACCAGGCTACGGAGCACGAAACCACCCTTGAACACGCCCTCGATGTGGCCCGGCGCAATGCCAAGGAAGCCAAGCGGCTCCTCGACGACGCCCGCGCCAAACGTGAAGCCGGAGAGATCGACGACGCCCGGGTCGCCCAGCTGGAGGCCCTGTCGAACCTCGCGGAGGAGGACCTCCGCCGCGTCACCCGCGAACAGTAGCCCCGCGGCCCCGCCCTTCTGGTAAGACCCTGACCCTCCCTCCACACTGTGCATAACCGCGGTCCGGGGCGGGCAGCGGCCTAGGCTTTTCCCGTGATGGAGAACCAGCACCCGGCAGCGGATCCCGCGGAGACCGCGTGAGCGTCACGTGGGCGCAGTACCGGAGGGCACGACGGCGGTCCCGCCAAGCGTGGATTGTCCTGGCGGCCGCCGCGCTGGCCTTTCTCCTGACGCTGGTCTGGTTCTTTGCCGACGGCCAGTTCCGCCTCGGCGGCGGGTTCTCCGACGGGCCTACGGACGCCCCGGTGCTGGCGGCGTGGATGAGTCCCGTCGCTGCGGTGCGGGCGGTGCCGGCGGGCCGGGTCGCGGACCTGCTGGAGTCGCTGCCGGTCAGGGCCCGGGATCCCGCCGCCAACTACGACCGGGCGGCGTTCGGACAGGCGTGGCTCGACGTCGACCGGAACGGCTGCGATACCCGTAACGACATCCTCCGGCGGGACCTCGCCGACGCCCGTTTTACGGACGGGTCCCGCTGCCGGGTCGGTTCCGGCAGTTTCCGGGAGCCCTATACCGGCCGGCAGACAGCCTTCCGGCGTGGGGCCGAGTCCAGCAAGGCCATCCAGATCGACCACGTCGTGGCGCTCGGCGACGCGTGGCAGACCGGCGCGCAGCAGCTCACGGCCCTGCAGCGCACACACCTCGCCAACGACCCGCTGAACCTGGTTGCTGCGGACGGCCCTGCCAACCAGGACAAAAGCTCCTCGGACGCCGCCGGCTGGCTCCCGCCCAACAAGGCCTTCCGCTGCCACTACGTCGCCCGCCAGGTCTCGGTGAAGGCGGCCTACGCCCTGTGGGTGACGGCGGCGGAAAAGGAGGCGATGCGGCGGGTGCTCGGAAGCTGCCCGGATCAATCGACCATCAGGCCAGGCTGAACTCCTGCCGGGCCAGTTCGGCTTCCAGCCGCTCGACGTCGTCCCGGTGGCAGAGCTCGGTGGCCGGGGTGGTGACCGTTGCGCTGCCCGCCGCGACGGCGGAGCGGAACGCGGCGGCGCTGTCCAGCCCTTGCGCCAGCCGCAGGACGAATGCCGCGAGGAAGCTGTCTCCGGCACCGACCGTGCTGCGGACCTCCACTTTCGGGACGGCCAGGCGCAGCGTGCCCGCCGTGGAGGCGAGCACCGCGCCGGCCGCGCCGAGGGTCAGGGCCACGTTCTCGGCGGAGCCGTCCGCCACCAGCGTGGCGGCGGCGTCGAGTTCTGCCTGCTCGTCCTTCAAAGTGGTCCCGAAGTGCAGGCCCAGCTCCCGCCGGCTGGGCTTGACCAGGAAGACGCCCTCGGCCAGGGCGGCGGCCAGAGCCGGACCGGAGGCGTCCACCACGCAGCGGGCGCCCTGCTCCCGGGCCAGGCGGGCGATCCGGGCGTAGAAGTCCTCGGGCACGCCGGGTGGCAGGCTGCCGCTGGCCACCACGTAGCCGCCGGGCTGGATGGAATCGGCCACCAGCCCCAGGCAGAGGCGCCATTCGGGTTCGCTGAGCTCGGGGCCCTGGAGGACGAAGCGGAATTGCTCGCCGGTGCCGGTCTCGTCCACGGTGAAATCCTGCCGGGTGCTGCCCTGGAGCGGGACCACCAGGGCGGGCAGCCGCTCGGCCTCGACCAGTCGGCGGTAGGCCTCGCCGGTTGGCCCACCGGCGGTGTAGATGGCGAGGGGCCGGCCGCCGAGGCGCTGGACCACGCGGGCCACGTTGATGCCGCCGCCGCCGGGATCCAGGCGGCTCGGGCCGCAGCGCAGCTTATGGCCGCTGGTGACGTGCTCCGTGGTGGTGCTGACGTCCAGGGCCGGGTTGATGGTGAGGGTCAGGATGGGCTTCGCCGGGGCGGGCAGAGTGGCTTCCATGCTGCCAAGCATAGGAGCGGCGGCCGCCGGTGTCCCGGGTCGTCGCCGGTTAGTGCCCGAAGGGGTCCGGGTCCACGCCGGGCATCCAGGTCAGGCCCGGGACGCCCCAGCCGCTCTTCTTGGCCTGCTTCATCGCCTTGCGGGAGTACCGGTCGATCAGGCGGTTGACGTACAGCTTGCCGTCGAGGTGGTCGTATTCGTGCTGCATCACCCGGGCGAACCAGCCCGTCGCCTCGAACTCGATCGGGTTGCCCTCGCCGTCGAAGCCCTGCACCCGGGCCCATTCGGCACGCTTGAGCGGGTAGTGGCCGCCCGGGAAGGACAGGCAGCCTTCCTCTTCCTCGTCCGGGTCCGGCAGCGCCCCGGAGACTTTGGAGAGCGTGAGGACGGGGTTGACCACGACGCCGGAGGGCGGCGCGCCGTCGTCGTTCTCGTACTTGTAGACGAAGAGGCGCTTGCCGACCCCCACCTGCGGGGCGGCCAGTCCGACGCCGTTGGCGGCGTCGTTGGTTTCGAACATGTCCGCGATCAGGGTCCGCAGCTCGTCGTCGAAGACCTCGACCTCGGCGGCCCGGCGGTGCAGCACGGGTTCGCCCCAGATGGTGATGGGCAGGACAGTCATGGCGCGGAGCTTCCTTTGGTGCGGGGGAGGGAGAGGTGCGGGGGAGGGGACGGGTCAGCCGGCGATGCCGCGGCCGACGACGTCCCGCATGATCTCGTTGGTGCCGCCGAAGATGGTCAGCAGGCGGGCGGCGAGGAAGGCCTGCGCCACCGGGTATTCCATGATGTAGCCGTAGCCGCCGTGCAGCTGCAGGCAGCGGTCCGTGACGGACTTCGCCCGCTCGGAGGCCCACAGCTTCACCCGGGCGGCGGAGGACGCGTCGAGTTCCCCGGCGTTGAACACGGTGATGGCCCGGTCCACGTAGGACTCGGTGACCTCGACCTCGGTGAGGATGTCGGCGAGCTCGAAGCGGCTGTTCTGGAAATCGATGATCCGCTCGCCGAAGGCGTTGCGGTCCTTCGTGTACCGCACGGTCGCCTCGTACACGGCGCGGGCGACGGCGGAACCGGCGACGGCGATGCCCAGCCGGCCCTGCGGCAGCTGCCCGGCGCAGTACCGCAGCCCCTGGCCCTCCTCGCCGACGAGGTCGGCGTGCGGGACCCGGACATTGTCGAAGAAGAGCTCGGCGGTGTCGGAGGCCTTCAGGCCCATCTTGTCGAGCTGGTTTCCGGTGGTGTAACCCTCGCCCTTGCGGACCATGAAGAGCGAGAAGGACTCGGCGCCGCCGCGGCCGCTCCCGCCGTCGGTGCGGGCGAGGACCAGGGCGGCGTCGCCGGAGATGCCGTTTCCGATGAACGTCTTCTGGCCGGTGATCAGCCAGTCATCGCCGTCGCGGACGGCCTTCGTGCGGACGCCGCGGAGGTCGGAGCCCGCGCCCGGCTCGGTCCAGGCCACGGAGGTGACGGTCTCGCCGGAAACCATGCCGGGCAGCCAGCGCTGCTTCAAATCCTCCGAGCCGTAGGCCAGCAGATGCGGCAGGACCATGTCGTCGTGCAGGTGGAAGGCCAGGCCCACGGCGAGGTGGTTGCTCTTGGCGAATTCCTCATCCAGCACGGCGCGGAACCGGTAGTCGGTCATGCCGAGGCCGCCGAACTCCTCGGGGACGGCGAGCCCCAGCAGGCCCTGTTCCCCGGCGGCGGTCCACAGCTCCCGCGGCATCATGTGGTCCCGGTCCCACTGCGCGTAATGCGGGGCCACGGAACGGACGTTGAACTCGGCCGCCATTTCGCGGAACATCTCATGGTCTTCTTCGAAGAGCTGGCGCCTCATCGCGGTTCCTTCCATGCGTTTTCGGGACAAACAGCAAAGGCCGCACCGGATATCCGGTGCGGCCTTTGGCAAGGTCGGACAATCGTGCCGTCCTCGGTGAGGGTGAGCGACGGGGGTTGAACCCGCGACCTCCTGGACCACAACCAGGCGCTCTGCCAACTGAGCTACGCCCACCATGTGCCTGTCAGTCGAACCGGCGAACCGGCCTTCCGGAAAGGCAACGACAAATAGCTTACCTGCTTCGCGGGGGTGCTTTTGCCAGTTTCGGCGATTTCATCGAAAAAAGGCCAAAACGTGAGGCAGATTACTCTGCCCGGGCACCCGCGGGGGACTCGGCCGGGGCGCCTCCGGGGTTCCCGGCGTCGTCCGCGGCGTCCGTCGGCGCGCTGCCGGGGGCGGCGCCCGAGGTGGCCATGACGTCCTTGGCGATGCGCTGGGCGGTGGAGCTGTCCGGGCCGGGCGCCGGCACGAAGACGGCCTGCCGGTAGTAGCGGAGCTCGTCGATGGAGTCCTTGATGTCGCCGAGGGCGCGGTGGCCGCCGAGCTTGGCGGGGGACTGGAAGTAAGCGCGGGCGTACCAGCGGCGGGAGAGTTCCTTGATGGTGCTGACGTCGATCACCCGGTAGTGCAGGTGCTCAACCAGGTCCGGCATGTCCCGGACCAGGAAGACGCGGTCGGTGCCCACCGAGTTGCCGCCGAGCGGTGCTTTCTTCGGGTCCGGCACCCACTTCTTGATGTAGGCCAGCACCATTTCCTGCGCCTCGGCCATGGTCTTGCCGTGCGGGAGTTCCTCCAGCAGTCCGGAGCGGGTGTGCATGTCGCGCACGAAGTCGTTCATCTGGGCCAGGGCGGCGTCGTCCGGTTTGATGACGACGTCGACGCCGTCGCCGAGGATATTCAGTTCCGAGTCGGTCACCAGGGCCGCCACCTCGATCAGGGCGTCATTCTTGGTGTCCAGGCCGGTCATTTCGCAGTCGATCCACACGATGCGTTCATTAGATATAGGCACGCGCCCAGCCTACCGTTCCGCCGCCCCGGAGGGGCCCGGTGCTACGATTTTGGCAACGCGGCCGTCGGAATTTTTCCTCCGTGCGGCGTGCCCCTGACCGGCTTTCAGGCCACGAGTGGGCTCCACCAGCACTCGACAGATTGGACACCCCTGAGATGACGGCGCCTGTACCTGCGGCGGGGAAGACGGCTGCCGGTACGTCCCGGACATCCTCCGGGGCACCGTCAGCGGCGGCCCCGGCCGACGTGGACAACGCACGCTCACCCATCCTCTCCGGATTCCTGGGCTCGCTGTTCATGTTCGTCGGTTCCCTCGGCGTCGGCTGGCTGGCGCCGGTCTCCGAACTGCGCCGGCTGCCGCTCTTCATCTGGATGCGCACCGAGGCCGTGGGCGTCGGCATGTGCATCGTGCTGCTGGCGGTCGGCGGGATGCTGCTGGTGCGGGCGTGGCTGCGGCTGGGCCAGCGGGTCCGGCACTGGGGCGCCGGTGCGCGGAAGGCGACCATGACCGCCGTCGTCGCGTGGGGCCTGCCGATGATGTTCTCCGTGCCGCTCTTCAGCCGCGACGTCTATGCCTACATCGGCCAGGGCCGGCTGATGGTCGAGGGCTTCAACCCCTACGAGAACGGCATCTCCGCGCTCTCCAACTACTTCCAGCTCGGCGCGGACAAGATGTGGACCGAGGCGCCGGTGCCCTACGGCCAGCTATTCCTCTGGATTGAGCAGTTCGTCGTGTGGTCCACCAACGTCCAGCCGGAGGCCAGCATCATGCTGTTCCGGCTGGCCGCACTCGTGGGGATCGTGCTCTGCATCATCTATGTCCCGAAGCTCGCGGAACTGCACGGGGTCAACCCGCACCGCGCCCTGTGGCTGACCGCCGCCAACCCGCTGTTCCTGACCAACTTCATCGCCAGCGTCCACAACGACGCGCTGATGATCGGCCTGGCCCTCGCCGGCCTCTACTACTGCGCCACCAAGCGGGTGCTGGTGGGTCTGGTCCTGGTGACGCTCTCGATTGCGGTCAAGCCGATCACGATCGTCTTCCTGCCCTTCATCGGGCTGCTGTGGGCCGGCAAGAACGCCGGGTGGCCGCGGAAGTTCGTGTTCTGGGCCCTGACCGCCGGGATCAGCGTGGGCCTGCTCTACGCCATGAGCGCCGTCAACGGCTTCGGCTTCGGCTGGATCAACGGCCTGTCCGCCCCCGGCAGCATCTGGATCTGGTACGCCCCGGTGGGCCTGGTCGGGCTGATCGTCGCCTCCATTTCCAACGCCTTCGGCCTCGACGGCTGGGGCCTGGCCAAGTACGTGTACGACGCCGGTAAGGTCCTGGCGCTGGGGATCGTGGCCTGGCAGATTTTCCGCGGCGACTACGACCGGCTGATGCGCCGCCTGACCCTGGCCTTCGCCGCCGTCGTGTTCCTCGCCCCGATGATCCAGTCCTGGTACGTGGTGTGGCTGATCCCGCTCTTCGCCGTCACCGGTATCCGCGACGACTGGCAGGTCAAGGCCCTGTACTTCATGGTCTCGTTCTTCATGGTCTACGCGATCTCCGACCAGCTGGAGGTCTTCCCGTACCTGCAGAGCCAGGACCTGGGCCTGGCGCTGGCCCTGGCCCGCAACGCCGCCGCGATCATCGCCCTGCTGTTTGCGCTGTACCTGATCTTCCTGGACCCCAAGACCAAGCAGCTGTTCAGCAAGCCGGACGAACCGGTCACCAGCCGGCCCGTCATCTGAGGCGGGTCACCTGCGGCCCCTCCTCCAAGGGTGCGGCTGGTCCCAGCTTCCTTAACGCCTCGCGGCGGGAGAGCGGGCTCAACCCGTCCCCGGCGCGGTCGACGAAGCCCCGGACCCAGTCCGGATCCGTCGTGGAGAAGTCCCGCAAGGCCCAGCCGATGGCCTTACGGATGAAGAATTCACGGTCGCCGAGGTTGGCCGTGATCACGTCCGCCAGCAACGCCCGGTCCGTGGCGCCCTTGGCTCCCAGCTGGGCGGTGATGGAAGCACGGCGGATCCAGAGGTCCGGG
Organism: Arthrobacter sp. NPDC080082; assembly: GCF_040686595.1. NCBI lineage: Bacteria > Bacillati > Actinomycetota > Actinomycetes > Micrococcales > Micrococcaceae > Arthrobacter > Arthrobacter sp. NPDC080082. The sequence continues at coordinate 208,617 of NZ_JBFBKQ010000002.1, forward strand.
TCCTGGCTCCACCGGCGCAGCACCGACGCCATCGTTCCGGGGTGGGCCAGCAGCAGACCGCCCAGGCGGTGCGCCAGGGAATCGACCAAGTCCCACCAGGCACCGTCGCGGATGATCTCCTCGTACAGGGGAAGCATGGCGAGCTCGTCCCGGGCCAGCCGCAAGCCGGTGAGTTCGATGGCCGCGAGCCGTTCCTCCCGCCAGCGTGCCTCGCGCCACAGCCCGGTGACGGCGGCGGTGAGTTCAGACAGCGACTGCGGCGGCAACCGCCGGGCGGCATTCCTGACGATGGCCCGGACCTCCGGGACCCGGACGCCCAGGGATGGCATCTCCGACTTCAGATACCGCTGGGCCGCCGCCCCGCGAACCGGATCCGCCGCGACGTGCAGGGCAGTGCGGATGGTGGTGACGAGGCCTTCGGACATGCGGCAACTGTAGGGCAGTCCGGCCGGTCTGCGCTCCTGCCGTTCCTCCGGCTTGGCGTTTCCTCCGGCCTAGCGGTCGCGGGTGCCCTTGCCGGCCAGACGGGTGCGCTGGCGGTGCGCGGTCAGCCGGAGCTGGATGATGCGGGCGGCCCCGGCGATGGCTACCAGCACCCCGCCGCCGACGGCGGCGATGAACAGCGCCACCCCCAGCGGGACGGCTCCCGCCAGTCCGAAGTACTTGACCTGGACGTAGTCCTGGTTCTGCAGGATGAAGACGATCAGCAGGATCAGCACCACAAGGGCGACGGCGACGACGGTCCACACCATCCCGGCGCGGGTCACCTGGCGGGGCTCGTGCGTGGGCGCGGGTGCTGCCGTGGTGGCGGGGGCAGGTTCCGGCGTGGGAACCTCCGCGGGCGTCCGGGCGGGGGAGGACGTGGCCGCCGGGGCGTCCTCCCGGGGGAGTCCGGTGGTTGCGTGCTCCGGTGCCGCCGGGGTGTCGGCCTGGTCGTAGGAGTCGAATCCGCGGGGTGTCTGCGTCATGGCTGCCTTACTTTCGGTTATGGGCCGGGGCCCTGCCTCCATCTCTGGACTCAATACTAAGCCTGCTTATGGCTTAGGCGGGAGACGGCGCTCCGGAAGCTGAGGCAGGGGGCCCGGGAAGCGGCGGGAGCTTAAACGGAAGGGCCCCGGTCACGGATAGTCCGTGACCGGGGCCATGCAGGCGCCCCAGGAGGGAATCGAACCCCCGACCGGCGGATTAGAAGGCCGCTGCTCTATCCCCTGAGCTACTGGGGCACTCGCGTGCCCATCGGCCGGAGCCGGCACGCCTCAAGAAGTTTACCGTGCCACCGCGGCCCGTTTTCCACATAGCCCCGGTACGGACTGCCGTGCGCCGGACCCCGGTTGCAGAGTGGGAAGGACCAGCCAGCCTTCCCATGAGACAGGACATACCAATGAATGACAGCATCACCATTCGGGGCTTCGTCGCCACGGAGATCAAGAGTTCGACGACGCCCGGCGGCGTCGCCACCGCGTCCTTCCGGCTAGGTTCCACCGGACGGCGCTTCGACCGGGCGGCCAACGCCTGGGTGGACGGGACCACCAACTGGTTCACCGTGCAGGGCTACCGCCAGCTGGCCGGCAACATGGCCTGCAGTATCCGGAAAGGGCAGCCCGTCATCGTTGCCGGCAGGCTCAAGATCCGCACCTGGGAGTCGGAGGGCCGCATCCACCACGCCGTGGACATCGATGCCGACGCCATCGGTCACGACCTGTCGTGGGGCGCCGCCAACTTCACCCGCAATACCGGCGGGCAGCAGCAGCAGTCGGACGGGGCGGACCAGGGCGGGACTCCGGGAGCCGCCGGGCAGGGGAGCGCCGGCGACGGCGGAGCCGACGCCGCGGAGGAGTTGCCCGACTTCGACGAGGAAACCGGAGAGGTGAAGGAGGACGCCGCCTGAGGGCCTCGTTTCCCGGCCAGTGCCAGCAGGCTGCCGGCACCGCCGACCAGAGGGGCTCGGACAAGAGCGGTGGAGGCGGTGACGGCGATGTCCGGACCGGTGCCGGTGGCAGAATGGCCGGGTGACCCGGCCCAGACTCCTTCCCCGCGCCCTGTTCCCGACGTCCGCCACCCTGGCCGGCATCGTAGTGGCAATGGCCCTCGCCGGATGCTCCGGGTCGGGCGATACGGTCGCCCCCGCGCCGGAAGCATCCACCGCCGTCGGGACCGCGACCGCGACGGCCACGCCCGCCGCCCCCTCCGCGCCCACGCCCACGGCTCCTTCGGTGGCGGGCGGCTCGGCGGCCACGCAACCCGAGGATGCGGCCAAAGTGCGCGACGCGCTCGCCGGCCTCGCCGCTGAGTCGGTGCCGGGGACGGACAGCGTGCGGGCGGCCCTGGTCCGGGCCGGTTACGCTCCCGGGGCCATCGAGGTCACCGCCAGCCGGACCCCCACGGGCCTGGACGCCGACGCTGTGGAAGCGTCCGTCCGGCAGGGCGGGGACTGCGTCGTCGCCCAGATCCGGGGGCGGTCCGTCACCGCCACCGTCCTGCCGGCCCTCGCCGACGGCCGCTGCCTCGCGGGCCCGGCCGCCTGACCGGTCTCCCGGTATGGGCAGCACGGAACCTGTCGCCTCGGAATGTGAGTTATCAGCGCCGAACCACTAGATTTGAGAGTATGGCGGAATTTATCTACACAATGACCAAGGCCCGTAAGGCCGTTGGCGAAAAACTCATCCTCGACGACGTGAGTATGTCCTTCTTCCCCGGTGCCAAGATCGGTGTTGTCGGCCCGAACGGCGCCGGTAAGTCCACCATCCTCAAGATCATGGCCGGCCTGGACACTCCCTCGAACGGCGAGGCCCGGCTGAGCCCCGGCTACACCGTCGGCATCCTGCTGCAGGAGCCGCCGCTGAACGAGGAAAAGACCGTCCTCGGCAACGTCCAGGAGGGCGTGGGCGAGATCTACGGCAAGATCCAGCGCTTCAACGAGATCTCCGAAGAGATGGCCAATCCGGACGCCGACTACGACGCCCTGCTTGAAGAGATGGGCCAGCTTCAGGAAGCGATCGACGCCGCCGACGCCTGGGACCTCGACTCCCAGCTGGAGCAGGCCATGGACGCGCTGCGCTGCCCGCCGGCCGACGCCGACGTCACCGTGCTCTCAGGTGGTGAGCGTCGCCGCGTCGCCCTCTGCAAGCTCCTGCTGCAGAAGCCCGACCTGCTGCTCCTCGACGAGCCCACCAACCACCTCGACGCCGAGAGCGTGCTCTGGCTCGAACAGCACCTCTCCTCGTACCCCGGCGCCGTCCTGGCCGTCACCCACGACCGGTACTTCCTGGACCACGTGGCCGAATGGATCGCCGAAGTGGACCGCGGCCACCTCTACCCCTACGAGGGCAACTACTCGACCTACCTCGAGAAGAAGCGTGCCCGCCTGGAAATCCAGGGCAAGAAGGACGCCAAGCAGGCCAAGCGCCTCGCCGAGGAACTCGAGTGGGTGCGCTCCAACGCCAAGGGCCGCCAGACCAAGTCCAAGGCCCGTCTGGCCCGCTATGAGGAAATGGCTGCCGAGGCAGACCGGACCCGCAAGCTCGACTTCGAAGAGATCCAGATCCCGCCGGGACCGCGACTGGGCGGACTGGTCCTGGAGGCGAAGAACCTGCAGAAGGGCTTCGAGGACCGGATGCTGATCGACGGCCTGTCGTTCTCGCTGCCGCGCAACGGCATCGTGGGCGTCATCGGCCCCAACGGCGTCGGCAAGACCACCCTGTTCAAGACCATCGTCGGCCTGGAGCCGCTCGACGGCGGCGAACTGAAGGTCGGCGACTCGGTGAAGATCTCCTACGCGGACCAGAGCCGCGGCGGTATCGACCCGAACAAGACCCTGTGGGAGGTTGTCTCCGACGGACTCGACTTCATCCAGGTCGGCCAGGTCGAAATGCCGTCCCGCGCCTACGTCGCCGCCTTCGGCTTCAAGGGCCCGGATCAGCAGAAGAAGGCCGGCGTCCTCTCCGGCGGTGAGCGCAACCGACTGAACCTCGCGCTGACCCTCAAGCAGGGCGGAAACCTGCTGCTCCTCGACGAACCGACCAACGACCTCGACGTCGAAACCCTCAGCAGCCTCGAGAACGCCCTGCTGGAATTCCCCGGCTGCGCCGTCGTCGTCTCGCACGACCGCTGGTTCCTCGACCGGGTGGCCACCCACATCCTCGCCTACGAAGGTGACGAGGAGAACCCCTCCAAGTGGTACTGGTTCGAGGGCAACTTCGAATCCTACGAGGAGAACAAGGTGGAGCGCCTCGGCCCCGACGCGGCCAAGCCGCACCGGGTCACCCACCGCCGCCTGACCCGCGACTAGTTCCGCGGCCGGCCCGCCAACGCAAAAGCCCGGCGCGCCCCCGAGAGGGGGTGCGCCGGGCTTATGCGTTAAAGGCGTTCGCCGTTACCGGGGCGCCGGTTCCGTGGGCACCCGGATCATGCCCTCCTGCGCCACGGTGGCGACGTGCCGGCCGTCGCGGCTGAAGATCTTCCCGGTCGCCAGGCCCCGGGCGCCCTGGGCGCTGGGGGATTCCTGCACGTACAGCAGCCATTCGTCCACCCGCACGGGCCGGTGCCACCACATGGCGTGGTCCAGGCTCGCCACGGACATCCCCGGCGTAATCCAGCTCAAGCCGTGCCGCCGCAGGACCGACTCCAGGAGGGTGTAGTCGCTGGCGTAGGCCAGCGCGGCGCGGTGCAGGCCGGGATCGTCCGGCATCGGTCCAAAGGTCCGCATCCACACGGCGTTGCGGGCCTCCTTGGGCCCCTCGGCCGAGACATACAGGGCAGGGTCCACGTGGCGGATGTCGAAGGGCCGCTCATAGGCCCAGTGCCGGGCCACCGGGTGGTCGAACTTGCCCAGCAGGTCGGCCGTGCTCGGCAGCGACTCCGGGTCCGGGATTCCCTCCGGCATCTGCGTCTGGTGCTCGATGCCCTCATCCTCGTCCTGGAAAGAGGCGATCATCGACAGGATCGGCTTGCCGTCCTGGTATGCGTGGACCCGGCGGGCCGAGAAGGAGCGCCCGTCGCGGAGCCGCTGGACGCCGAAAGTGATCGGCTGGTTCGCGTCGCCCGGCCGCAGGAAATACCCGTGCATCGAGTGCACGCCCCGGCCCTCGGGAACCGTCCGGCTGCCAGCCACCAGCGACTGCGCCAGCACCTGGCCGCCGAACACCCGCTGCCGGGGCTGCTTTTGCGACGGGCCCAGGAAAATGTCCTCGTCCGTCCGGGCGCCCTGAAGTTCGCCCAGGTCCAGGAGCTGGATGAGCGAGGTGGTCGGGTCCTCCGGGGGTGCGGCCTGCACTGCGGCTTCGGCTTCAGTCATGGTTTGACTTTAGACGGCGGCTTGGCCGGGCTCCAAAGAGGCTCAGCCGGTAAAGTCGGGAATGTGTCTGATGTCCTCACCGAGTCCCTGCAGTTCTCCGATCCCCGCGACCTTGCCGACCTGCGCACCTTCGCCACCAGGGCCAAGGCGGTGGACGACGGCGGCATCCGCCTCAGCGCCGACGGCACCGTCCTGGCCGCCTACGTCTGCCTCCTACGGCCGCGGCTCTTGGGCGAGGGAACGCCGACTATCCTGGGCCTGCGCACGATGGCTCTGGCCGCGCCCGCCCGGCTGGACGTGACCGTGCCCCTCGCGGCGGTGCTGGACCGCCTGGCCCGCTCGGGGCCCGACGACGTCGACCTTCCCGTCCCGCCGATGACCCTGCGGGAATCCTGGGCCGGCGTCGGAGCACCCCGCGGCGGCTGGGAACCGGCAGGCACCGTCCCCGACGCAGAACTGCGGCGGGCGGCTGAGGAGGGGATCAGGGAGATCGCCGGCATCATCCCGGACAAACCCGGTGCCCTGATCGTCAACAACGCCCGCGCCACCGTCTGGGGCCGGCCGCTGCCGGCGGCGCACTGGTTGCCCGCGGGGGCGGCCTTCGCGGCGCTGACCCTGGGGTTCCTGGCCGAGGGGGAGCAGTCCGTCTTCCGCGCCGACACGTGGTTCCGGCTCAGCAGCCCCCGCGGCCACGTGCTGGTCCGCGCAGGGTCCGGCCTCTAGCGGCCCCCGCGACGAAGCCCTATCCTTCCGTGACGGCGGCGAGGGCTACCGGAGTGTCCTGACCCTCCCAGGTGCCGACCAGGGCGCGGGCTGCCGGCGGGACAGCGGGGTCGAGCCGCCGGTAGACCAAAATTTCCAGCGCACCGGCGCGGATCACGGTCCCCTCCGCGGCGTCGCTGGCCGTGATGTCGCCGACCTCCGGAACCGATGTACCCGCGGTTCCCGTGCCGTGCACGGTGACCGATTCGGGGAGAACCTTTTGCCCGCCGTCGACCTGCAGGACATGCTGTGCCTGCGGCGTGCCGGCCAGGATGGCAGCGGCCAGGGCACGGACGTAGGTCGGGTCCGCGCACGCGTCGTAGACCCAGCGGCTGCCCAGGACGGAGTGTTCCATGGTGCCGACAAGGTGATCGTCGGCGCCGGGCAGGGGAGCGCCCCGGTAGCTGAGCGGCACCTGGAACACGGCGCCGCCGGAATGCACCAGGATGGTCTCGAGACCCACCTCCCCCTCCGGGTCGTCGAAGCGGAAGTGCCCGGCCTTCTCCGGGGCGGACCCGGTGTCCGGGAACCAGGACCGGCCGGGGAGCCAGCGCTCGAGGAGTTCCATCTTGGAGGGGGTCAACGTTGCCTGATGAATGATCGCCATGACCGCCAGCCTAGACCCGGGGGCGCCGGGAAGTGCTCGTAAGCGGGCCCGGTACGGGTGGGGACGCAGCTCAGAAGGTCAGCACGTTCAGTTCCGACGCCGGCACGAAACCGAGCCGCGCGTAAAAGCTTCGAGACTCCGACGACGGAGAGAGGAGCATCCGGACCGCGTTGATCTCCCGCGAATAGGTCAGGGCGGCCTCCACCAGCTGCGCCCCGATGCCGGCGTTCCTGCGGTCCGGAAGCACATAGACGTTCCCCAGGTACACCCAGCGTGAGATGTCCTTGCCTGGCTTGGGCATGCGTTCGAACACCATGAGGTTCAGCATGCCCACGGGAACGCCGTTGTGCTCGGCGAGGAAGAAGGTCCGCGGATTGGCCTCCAGCCACCGCTTGAGCACGGCGACGAACTCTTCCGGGTCTACGGTCGTGCCGTCGGCGGCGGGTGCCTGTTCGGCCGTCCAGGTGGCCCGCAGCGCGGCGAGGGCGGGCAGGTCGCCGTCGACCGTTTCGCGAATGGTGATCATGGCTCCAGCCTAGGCGGAGGGGACCCCTTGCGCGGTCATACCCGGGTGGGTATTATAAATTTCAGAAAGACCCCGGAGGCATCCCCCCAAGTGCCTCCGGGGTCTTTCTCTGTGTGCCGGCCGGCAAGCGGCGCAACCCGCCTAGGCTCCGGACGGGCTGTTGACCATGGAGAGGGCGGCCCGCTCCATGTAGTCCCACAGGGTTCCCTCGTAGAGCGGCGGGAGCTCCAGGGCATCGACGGCGGTGCGCATGTGCCGGAGCCAGGCGTCCTTGGCCTCCGGGGTCACGCGGAACGGCTGGTGCCGCATCCGGAGCCGGGGGTGGCCGCGTTCCTCGCCGTAGGTGGTGGGACCTCCCCAGTACTGCTCCAGGAACATGAGGAAGCGGCGCTTCGCCGGCGCGAGGTCCTCCTCCGGGTACATGGGCCGCAGCAGCGGGTCGGTGGCGACGCCGTCGTAGAACACGTCGATGAGCTTGACGAACGTCTCGTGCCCGCCGACAGCGTCGTAGAAGTTGTCGGTGTAGCCGGGCTTGCTGAAGGGGTCGTTCTGCATCAGCTGCCGGGGCTGGCGGGGATCTCCGCCGAGGGGGATGGTCATTACTCTCCGGCTTTCTGCTGGGGTGCTGCCTCGGCGGCACCGGCCTGGTCGGCCTCGTCGGCGGGCGGGGTGTAGGTGCCCTGGGAGCGGTTGCCCACACGGAGGATCTCGCCGTTGCGCAGGTACCAGATGGTGCCGTCGTCGGCGCGGACCCGGGTGATGCGCAGGCCCATCGACTCCACCGTGCCCACCACCTCGGAGGTTTCGATGACGTCGCCGATGCCGTACTGGTCCTCGATGGTGATGAAGATCCCGGCCAGGAAGTCGCGGATGAGCTGCTGGGCGCCGAAGCCGATCGCGACACCCAGGATGCCGACGCTGGTCAGCAGCGGCGCGATATTGACGTCAAGATACTGCAGCACGTACATCGCGGTGATCACGACGACGAGGACGCTCACCACACTGGTCAGCAGCGCGCCGATGGTGCGGGCCCGCTGCTCCCGGCGCTGGTGGTCCAGCGCGCGCAGGGCGGGGGCAACCCAGCGGAACCGCGGCTTCTTGAAGAAGGTGCTGCCCGCGGCGACGCGCTTGGTGATCCCGGAAATCACGAAGGACGCCACCAGCCAGACGAGGACGCCCACCCCGATGCTGATCAGGGCTCCGGGCACGTTGATTGCGGAGACATCGAGCGGTGTCAGGGGTTCGGGGGTGGTCAAGCTCAAGATCAAGTGGTACTGCTCCTTCGGCACGCCCGCGTTCGCCGGCCGCATAAGACTCTGTTCACTGTCCAGACTAGCGCCGTAGCGTGGCCCCATGCGCATCCTCGTCCTCGGTGGCACCGCCTTCCTCTCTGCCGAAATCGCCCGGCAGGCAGTAGCCGCCGGCCACGACGTCATGTGCCTGGCCCGTGGATCCCGGACCGCGCCGCCGGAGGGTGCCAGCTGGCTCAAGGCGGACCGCTCGCAGGGTCCGGCTGCCTACGCCGGGGCCGTCCAGGCGGGGGAGTGGGACGCCGTCGTCGACGTGGCCCGCGACCGCGGGCAGGCGGAGGATGCCCTCGTGGCGCTCGCCGGCCGCGCACGGCACTGGACCTTCGTCTCCAGCTGTTCGGTCTACGCGGACCCCTCGGTCCCCGGCACGGCGGAGGACGCCGTCGTGCTGCCGCCGCTGCCCGCCGGGACGCCGGCGACCATGGAGAACTACGGTGCCGCGAAGTCCGCGATTGAACACCTGACCCTGGAACTGGCCGGGGACAAGGCGCACCTGTGCCGGCCGGGCCTGATCGGCGGGCCCGGGGACGAATCGGACCGTTACGGGTACTGGCCGGCCCGCTTCGCCCGACACCCGGGACCCGTCCTCGTCCCGGACACCCCGGCAGCATTGACCCAGATCATCGACGTCCGGGACCTGGCCGCCTGGGTGCTGACCGCGGCGGAGCGGGGCGTTACCGGGCCGCTGAACGCGGTCGGCGATCCCGTGCCGTTCGCCGAATACCTCGATGAATCACGGCGTCTCGACGGGGGAGCCGCGGAGATCGTGGCCGCGCCGCCCGACTGGCTCGCCGCGCGCGGGGTGAACTATTGGGCGGGTCCGGACTCACTGCCGCTGTGGCTGCCGCCGGGCCACGAGGGATTCACCACCCGCAGCAACGCCGCGGCGGTTGCGGCCGGACTCCGGTTGCGGCCGTGGACCCGGACGCTGGCGGACAGTCTCGACGACGAGCGGCGCCGGGGGCTGGACCGGGAACGCAAGGCCGGACTCAATCCGGACACCGAGCGCCGGCTGCTGGGGGAATGGCGGGACGCGACGGACCCGGTTGGCGCCGCAGGCTAATCGCCGCCCGAGGCTGGGAGGCGCCGAACCGTCAGCCGGAGGACGCCTCGTGCCGGACCGGGAAGTTGACGCTGCGGGCGATGAAGCAGAGTGAGTTGGCCTCGTGGTGCATCTCCGCCAAGGTTTCCGGGGCCACCGGTTCCTTCGTGGCCACCACCGGACGCAGCGTGACCGACTCGAACTGGCCGCTGCCGTCCCGGTTGGTCCGCATCAGCCCCTCGGCCCGGTCCCGGTAGCCGGTGACCACCACGCCATGCTTCACCGCCACGTGCAGGAAAGAGAGCATGTGGCACTGGCTTAGCGCGGCCAGGAGCAGTTGCTCGGGGTTGTACCGGCCGGGGTCGCCGCGGAACGTCGGGTCCGCCGAGCCCTTGAGGACCGGCAGGCCGGGAATCTCGATGTCGTGGTCCCGGCTGTAGGCCCGGTAGCCGGACGTCCCCTCGCCGAGGTTGCCCGTCCAGGTGACCGTCAGGGCGTAGTTGTGCTCGTCCAGGCTCATGCCGCCAGTCTAGGACACGTCCCCGCCCAACTGACTGGCAGCAGGGGCCGTTTTGAGCGTCCAAAACGGCCTTAGCTGCGAGCTAGTTGGGCGGGGTGGGGGCTTCCTGCCTAGCCGACGTCCGCGGCGCGGGCGCGCAGGGCGCGGGCCACGCCGTCGCGGTTCTCCAGCATCATCCGGCGCAGCGCGGCGCTGTCCGCCGGCAGGGCGGCGAGGAACTCGTCCGTGCGGTCCACGGTGGCCTGGGTGGTCAGCTGCGCCGGGTAGAGCCCGACGACGATCTGCTGGGCCAGGGCGTGGGTGCGTTCCCGGACGATCCCGGGAACGGCCTCGAAGTACTTCTCCGCGTAGGGCTCGAGCAGGGCGGTGTCCAGCACCCGGGTGAAGCCGGCAACGGCGGACCCCTGCAGCGCGTTGGACAGCTCGCCCGTGACCACGATCGACTCCCACGCGGCGGCCTTGGCCTCCGGGGTGGGGATTGCGGCCGTGGCCTGCGCGGCCGCGTTCTGGCCGGTGGCGGTGTTGTCGTGCTCGAGCTCGGCGTCGATCTCCGCCTTGCCGGCCCGGCCGCCCACCACGAGGGAGGTGATCAGTTCCCAGCGCAGGTCCTGGTCCACGGTGAGGCCCGGCAGCTCGCGGGAGCCGTCCAGGAGCCCGGCGACCGTGTCGAACTGCGCGCCCGTGCGGGCCAGCAGAGCGTAGGACTTCACGAACTGCAGCTGGGCGTCGGAACCGGCGTCCACGCGGGAGGCGAGGTCCCAGAGCCGGTCCGCGGCGGTGGCCGCCGTGGCGTCCTTGTGCTCGGCGGCGACGTAGAAGTTCAGCGTGGTGGCCAGCTGGCGCAGCTGCACCAGGATCACCGACGAGTCCGTCTCCTCCGCGATGTTGGCCAGGATCAGCTCCACGTAGCCGCGGGCCGGGGTCTCGCCGTCGCGCGCCGCGTCCCAGGCCGAGCCCCAGACCAGGGTCCGCGGCAGGCTGCGGCCGAAGTCCTTCAGGTGCGCCGTGGCCGTGGCCCACGACTGCGGATCAAGTCGGACCTTCGCGTAGGCCAGGTCGTCGTCGTTGAGCAGGATCAGGTCCGGCCGCGCCAGGCCGGCCAGGGCCGGGACCTCGGTGCGTGCGCCGTCGACGTCGAGCTCCTCGCGGTGCACGCGCTCCAGCTTGCCGGCGCCGTCGAGGTTGTAGAAGCCCACGGCCAGCCGGTGCGGGCGGATGGTCGGCTGCGCCTCGGTGGCGGACTGCAGGATCGCGAAGGAGGTGATGGTCCCATCCTCGCCGACGGACAGCTCCGGCTTCAGGGTGTTCACGCCGGCGGTCTCCAGCCAGAGCTTGCCCCACTGGTCCAGGTCGCGGCCGCTGGCCTGCTCCAGCTCCACCATCAGGTCCGCCAGCTCGGTGTTCTTCCACGAGTGCTTGCGGAAGTACTCGCGGACGCCGGCCATGAACTCCTCCGGACCCACCCAGGCCACCAGCTGCCGCAACACCGAGGCGCCCTTGGCGTATGTGATGCCGTCGAAGTTGACCTCGACGTCCTGCAGGTCGTTGATCTCCGCGAAGATCGGGTGAGTGGTGGGCAGCTGGTCCTGGCGGTAGGCCCAGGATTTCTCCACCGAGGCGAAGGTGGTCCACGCGGCGTCGAACTTGGTGTTTTCGACGGCGGCGAGGTGGGACATGTATTCGGCGAAGGACTCATTCAGCCAGAGGTCATTCCACCAGCGCATCGTCACCAGATCGCCGAACCACATGTGGGCCAGTTCGTGCAGGACGGTGATAGCGCGCCGCTCCACCTGGGCCCCGGTGACCTTGCTGCGGAAGACGTAGCCCTCCAGGATGGTCACCGCCCCGGCGTTCTCCATAGCGCCGGCGTTGAACTCCGGCACGAAGAGCTGGTCGTACTTCTCGAACGGGTAGGGGCAGCCGAACTGCGCCTCGAAGAACTCGAAGCCCTGGCGGGTCAGTTCGAAGATGTTGTCCGCGTCCAGGTACTGCATGAGGGACTTGCGGGCGAAGACGCCCAGCGGGGTGATCTTGCCGGTGGCGGAGACCACCTCGCTGCGGACGCTCTGGTACGGGCCGGCAATCAGCGCGGTGACATAGGAGGACAGGCGCGGGGTCGGCGCGAAGGCCCAGACCGAGCGCGCGCCGCCGTCCTCGCCAGGGCTGGTCTCGGACGGTGCCGGGGTGGGGGAGTTGGACACCACGTCCCAGTGCGACGGCGCGGTGACTGTGAAGGTGAACGTGGCCTTGAGGTCCGGCTGTTCGAAGACGGCGAACATGCGGCGGGAGTCGGGGACCTCGAACTGCGTGTAGAGGTAGACCTCCCCGTCGACCGGGTCCACGAAGCGGTGCAGGCCCTCGCCGGTGTTCATGTAGGGGGCGTCCGCGACCACCACTAGTTCGTTCTCCGCGGCCAGGTCAGGGAGCTGGATGCGGATGCCGTCCGAGACCTCGGCCGGGTCCAGTTCGCGGCCGTTGAGGGTCACGCTGTGCACGGTCCGGGTGACCGCGTCGATGAACGTGGCGGATCCCGGCGCCGCGGTGAAGCGCACGCGGGTGGTGGAGCCGAAGACGGTGTCGCCCCGGGTCAGGTCCAGGGTCACGTCGTAGGAGTCGACGGCGATCAGGGCGGCGCGCTCGCGGGCTTCGGCGCGTGTGAGGTTCATACCGGGCAAGGGGGCCTCCAGGAATGCGGGAACGGGAGATGGGGATAGGCGTGAAGTTATTCTTTCACGCCTTGCGGCCTTGGCAAGTTGCCCCCGTCACAGCCCGGCCGCCGGCGGCGCGGACGGGGGTAGCGTTGACGGCATGGGAACCTTCCGGGACTCCGTCGACACCAGGGCCGTGCGCTTCGCTATCGGCTTTCCCCTGGTGCTGGCCTCCGCCTTCACGGTGTGCGCGCTCCTGATCCGGTCCCGGCTGCCCGAGCCGCTGGCCGTCCGGTGGTCCGCGGACGGTGCCGAAAACTTCGCCCCCTTCGCCGCCGTGGTGGGCGTGGGCGCCGCCCTGATAGTCCTGACGGGCTGGGCGGTGCTGCTCCAGGCCGCCCCGTTGACCCGGCCGGCCGTGATGCGCCGGATCATGATGGGCGCCGGGCTGGGCCTTAGCCTGTTCGTCACCGCCGTGCTGGCCGCGGTCCTGGTCGGGCAGATCGGTCTGTCCGACGCCCGCGCCTCGCACGTTGACGTCACCATCCTGGCGATGGGCAGCGGCGCCGCCCTGGGCCTGGGCGTGGTGATGGGCTTCGTGTTCAAGGCCGACGAGCGCTGGTCCGTCGACGACGAACGCGCCGCCCGCGCGGCGCTCGAACACCTTCGCGACCCGGACCTGGCCAGGGACGACGTCCGCCTCTGGGTCCACGCCCGCAGCTCGATCTTCGTGATGCTCGGGATCTCCACGCTGTTCCCGGCGGCGCTGCTCAGCCTGGCCCTGCCCTGGCTCGCGGCCGTCCTGGCGGCCGCGGCGCTCGTGGCGACCCTCTTCCTCTTCGCCCGGGTCAGGGTGGACCGGGCCGGGCTCAGGGTCCTCGCCGCCGGACTGCTGCCCGTGCTGACGATCCCCGCCGCCGAGATCGGGTCGGCCGCCCCGGAGCTGGTGCGCGCGGCGGAGCGTGGCGGCTGGGGCTTCCGCCGCCACGGCCGGGACTCCAGCATGCTGGTGGCCAACGGGCCCGCCGTCGTGGTGCGGCGCCTGGACGGCGGCACCGTGACGGTCAGTGCCGGCGGCCCCGCCTCGGCGGACAACGTCGCGCAGACCCTGACCCGCGTGGCTTCCCGGGCCCGCGGCGACGGCGCGCCGCCCCGTCCCTAGTAGGCTGGAGCCACCCCGATCACCACGCCGGATGCCCTCCGGCGACCACAGAATGGATCCGACCGTGACCACCGCCCAGGACCTCCCGCGCGTCCACATCGCCACCGACCACGCCGGCATGGAGCTCAGCGCCCACCTGGTGGAGCACCTCAGCGCCAAGGGCTACGAGGTGGTGGATCACGGACCGAAGGTCTACGACGCGCTCGATGACTACCCGTCCTTCTGCATCAACGCCGCCCTGGCCGTCGTGGCGGACCAGGAGGCCGGCGTCCACGCCCTGGGGATTGTCCTGGGCGGGTCCGGCAACGGCGAGCAGATCGCCGCCAACAAGGTCAAGGGTGTCCGCGCGGCCCTGGCGTGGAGCCTGCCCACCGCGAAGCTGGCCCGCGAGCACAACGACGCCAACGTCGTCGCCGTCGGCGGCCGGCAGCACAGCGTCGAGGAGGCCACCGGGATCATCGAGGCGTTCCTGGCCGAGCCGTTCAGCCACGACGAGCGCCACGTCCGCCGCATCGGCAAGATCGCTACCTACGAGGCCACCGGCGAGGTCGTCGAGTAGTGCCCGAGGGCCACTCCATTCACCGGCTCGCCCGGCAGTTCACGGACGTCTTCGCGGGCGAGCGGCTGGCCGTCTCCAGCCCGCAGGGACGCTTCGCCGGCGGCGCCGCCCTGCTGGACGGGCACGTCCTCACCGGCTCGACGGCGCACGGCAAGCACCTGTTCCTCCGCTTCGAGCACGGGCTGTCCCTGCACGTCCACCTGGGCCTCTATGGCGCCTGGAACTTCGGCGGCGACAGCACCTTCCGGGGCGCCTCCAGCATCGGCGCGCCGCGCAGGGTCGGGGAGCGGGAGGACCGCGACGCCGGCACCGATGCGGTGAATGACGACTCCGCCTACGCCGGGCCGCCCGCTCCGGTGGGCGCCGTCCGCGTCCGGCTCGCCGGCAGCCACGGTTGGGCGGACCTGCGCGGGGCGACCACCTGCGAGACCCTCACCGAGGCGGAAACCGAGGCCGTGATGGCCCGGCTGGGCCCGGATCCGCTGCGGAACCTGCCGGGGGACAGGGAGGCCTTTGTCGCCACGCTGGGCCGGCGGAAGACCCCGCTGGCCACCCTGCTCATGGACCAGAAGGTGATTGCCGGCGTCGGGAACGTCTACCGCGCCGAGCTGCTGTTCCGGCAGCGCCTGGACCCCTGGCTGCCCGGAACCGGCCTCCCGGCCGGGGACGCCGGGCTGCTCTGGGACGACACGGCCGCCATCATGGCCGACGGCGTGCGCGACGGCCGGATCATCACCACCGGACCCCGGTACTGGAGCGCCGGGGGAGAGTCCTCCGACGGAGAGGCAGCGGCCCTTCCCGCCCCGGAGGAGGCGCACTTCGTCTATCGGCGGCAGGGCCAGGACTGCCGGGTCTGCGGCACCCCCGTCTCCCTGGTGGAACACGCGGCCCGCAAGCTGTACTGGTGCACGGTTTGCCAGCAAGGCTAAGACCGATTGCAAGGCCCGCACACACACCAGGGGCCCCTCCGCTGGAGGGGCCCTCGTGTGTTTTTGGAGAGGGGACGACGGGAATCGAACCCGCGTAATCAGTTTGGAAGACTGAGGCTTTACCATTAAGCTACGTCCCCGGGACTATGCTGGAAATCCAGCATAACTTCCGGTCGGCTGTTCAAGCCGGATACAACTAAACCCAATGCAGCCCCGCAGTGTCAAATGTGCAAATGGCCACACGATGACCTTAGACTGTTCTGTGCACTTACGGGGTGTAGCTCAGCTTGGCTAGAGCGCCTGCTTTGGGAGCAGGAAGTCGCAGGTTCAAATCCTGTCACCCCGACTCTGCAGCAACTGCCGGTCATCGGCGTTGCAGACCCACAATCCCCCAAAACCAGGAGTACTTAGACTGTGAAGAGCGCCGTCGAGAACCTCACCCCTACGCGGGTCAAGCTCAATGTTGAGGTCCCGTTTGAGGAACTGCAGCCCAGCATCGCCGAGGCGTACAAGAGCGTTGCTTCCCAGATTCAGGTACCCGGCTTCCGCAAGGGCAAGGTCCCTTCCAAGCTGATCGACCAGCGCGTCGGCCGCGGCTACGTCCTGGAAACCGCCATCAACGAGGGCCTCAACGGCTGGTACCAGGCCGCCGTCCAGGAGACCGGCATCCGCCCGCTGAGCCGTCCCGAGGTCGAGATCACCGAGGTGCCGGACCCGTCCGCCACCGACGGCGAGCTGAAGTTCCACGCCGAGGTTGACATCCGTCCCGAGATCGAGCTGCCGGACTACGCCGGCATCAAGGTCGAGGTTGCCGCCGCCGAGTCCTCCGAGGCCGACGTCGACAAGGCCCTTGACGAGCTGCGCGGCCGCTTCGGCACGCTGAAGAGCGTTGACCGCCCGGCCGCCGACGGCGACTTCCTGACCATCGACATCACCGCCAGCATCGAGGGCTCCGAGGTTGATTCCGCCTCAGGCCTGTCCTACCAGGTTGGCGCCGGCACCATGCTCGAGGGCCTGGACGAGGCCGTCACCGGCCTCAGCGCCGACGAGGATGCCATCTTCGACACCACCCTGGTGGGCGGCGACCACGCCGGCGAAGCCGCCCAGGTCAAGGTTGTCGTGAAGGCCGTCAAGGAGCGCGAGCTCCCCGAGGCCAACGACGATTTCGCCCAGCTGGCCTCCGAGTTCGACACCCTTGCCGAGCTCCGCGAGGACCTCGCCAAGCAGGCCGCCGACTCCAAGACCGTCGAGCAGGGCGTCGAAGCCCGCGACAAGGTCCTGGACAAGCTCGTCGAAATGATCGAGGTCCCGGTTCCCGAGTCCGTCGTCGAAGAGCAGCTCGAGCAGCACTTCAGCGCCGAGAACAACCACGGTGAAGGCGAGCACGACACCGAGGAGCACCGCGCCGAGGTCAAGGCCAACACCGAGCGCGCCTTCCAGAACGAGATCATCCTTGACGCCATCGCCGAAAAGGAAGAAGTCAACGTCACTCAAAACGAGCTGATCGACTACATCGTCACCACCGCCAGCCAGTACGGCATGGACCCGAACCAGTTCGCCCAGATCATCGATCAGAGCGGCCAGGTCCCGATGATGGTCTCCGAGGTCCGCCGCCGCAAGGCCCTGGCCGTCGTGCTGGGCCAGGCCGAGGTCACCGACTCCGAGGGCAACAAGGTTGACCTGAGCGAGTTCGTCCGCCCCGGCGGCGAAGAGTCCTCCTTCGAGGAAGCTCCGGCCGAGGAAGCGTCCTCCGAGGAAGCCGCCGAGGCTCCCAAGAACGACGACCCGGCGGCAGTGAAGTTCTAGCCCGCCCGGCACCCTGAGCAGTGCCCGCACCCCCGGATCACCGATCCGGGGGTGCGGCTTTTTAAGTCGCAGACGAACCCGGCGGCCCAATCGTGCGCCGTCAGCGAACAGCCCGCCACGCCGGCACAATGCGGCAGGGAAAACGGTTAGTGTCCATGTAGGAAAGTTCAGTGGAGCCACCCCACGGCACCACCGTCGCCAGCGAGAGGTAAGTACACATGTCACAGCAAGCAGGGGCACCCCGGATGGCTACCGTCGATCCCGCGGCCCAGGATAACTACATTTACAACCGCCTGCTGAAAGAGCGCATCATCTGGCTCGGCTCCGAGGTCCGCGACGAGAACGCCAACGCGATCTGCTCCCAGCTGCTCCTCCTCTCGGCGGAGAACCCCGAAAAGGACATCTACCTTTACATCAACTCTCCCGGCGGCTCCGTCACTGCCGGCATGGCCATCTACGACACCATGCAGTTCATCCCGAACGACGTCGTCACCGTGGCCACGGGCCTCGCCGCCTCGATGGGCCAGTTCCTGCTCAGCTCCGGCACCAAGGGCAAGCGCTACGCCACCCCGAACGCCCGCATCCTGATGCACCAGCCCTCCGGCGGCATCGGCGGCACCGCCTCGGACATCAAGATCCAGGCCGAGCTGATCCTGCACATGAAGAAGGTCATGGCCGAACTGACGGCCGAACAGACCGGCCAGACCGTGGAGACCATCCTCAAGGACAACGACCGTGACAAGTGGTTCACGGCGACCGAGGCCCTCGAAT
The DNA here is from genome assembly GCF_040686595.1 of Arthrobacter sp. NPDC080082. NCBI lineage: Bacteria > Bacillati > Actinomycetota > Actinomycetes > Micrococcales > Micrococcaceae > Arthrobacter > Arthrobacter sp. NPDC080082. The sequence continues at coordinate 226,552 of NZ_JBFBKQ010000002.1, forward strand.
ACGGCTTCTTCGACAAGATCGCGGCCCACGCCGGGTCCGTGGCCGGCGGCGGCGGAACCAACGCCGACAGCGGCAAGTAACCGGCACGCAGACAGAACCGACTCCAGGAGCAATGAACATGAACTACAACTTCGGATCGACTGCCGGAAACCTGCCCAGCAGCCGCTACGTGCTGCCGCAGTTTGAGGAGCGCACCCCCTACGGTTTCAAGCGCCAGGACCCGTACACCAAGCTGTTCGAGGACCGCATCATCTTCCTCGGCGTCCAGGTGGACGATGCCTCGGCCGACGACATCATGGCCCAGCTGCTGGTCCTCGAGTCGACGGACCCGGACCGCGACATCACCCTCTACATCAACTCCCCGGGCGGCTCCTTCACCGCCATGACGGCGATCTACGACACCATGCAGTACATCCGCCCGGAGATCCAGACGGTCTGCCTCGGCCAGGCCGCCAGCGCCGCCGCCGTGCTGCTGGCCGCCGGTACGCCGGGCAAGCGCCTGGCACTGCCGAACGCCCGCGTCCTGATCCACCAGCCGGCACTCTCCGGCGGCCAGGGCGGGCAGGCCTCCGACCTGGAGATCCAGGCCGCCGAGGTCATGCGGATGCGCTCCTGGCTGGAGGACACCCTGGCCAAGCACTCGGGCCGGACCTCCGAGCAGGTCAACAACGACATCGAGCGCGACAAGATCCTCACGGCCGCCGAGGCCATGAGCTACGGCCTGATCGACCAGGTCCTCGACTCGCGCAAGATCAAGCCACAGGCGCTGACCAAGTAGCCTTGGCAGCTTCACAGCAGTAGACGACGCCGGTTCGGCCCGTGGAAACGGGGTGAACCGGCGTCTTCTTTCCACCCAACAGGCCCAAAGTGACCTAGAGTGGACTATGTCACGGCCGTCCCGTTCGGGGCTGGCGGTGTTTCAAAATGGGTGCCACGCTGCACGGAGGCATGACCCGGCCGGCAGCAAGATACAAAGGGGTTCACATATGGCTCGGATTGGCGAGAGCACCGATCTGCTGAAGTGCTCGTTCTGCGGAAAGAGCCAGAAGCAGGTCCGCAAGCTCATTGCCGGGCCCGGCGTCTACATCTGCGACGAGTGCATCGAACTCTGCAACGAGATCATCGAAGAAGAACTCGCCGAAGTCGCCGACCTGGGCAGCTTTGAACTGCCCAAGCCCCGGGAAATCTTCGACTTCCTGCAGGAATACGTCATCGGCCAGGAACCCGCCAAGCGTTCCCTCGCCGTCGCGGTCTACAACCACTACAAGCGCATCCAGGCCGGCCACGCGCCCAAGAGCGGAGCGCTGGCCGAAGGCGGCCACCACGACGACGTAGAGATCGCCAAGTCCAACATCCTGCTGATCGGCCCCACCGGCTGCGGCAAGACCTACCTGGCCCAGACTCTGGCCCGGCGCCTGAACGTCCCGTTCGCCGTCGCCGACGCCACGGCTCTGACCGAGGCTGGCTACGTCGGTGAAGACGTCGAGAACATCCTGCTCAAGCTGATCCAGGCCGCGGACTACGACGTCAAGAAGGCCGAACAGGGCATCATCTACATCGACGAGATCGACAAGATCTCGCGCAAGAGCGAGAACCCCTCCATCACCCGGGACGTCTCCGGCGAGGGCGTCCAGCAGGCGTTGCTGAAGATCCTCGAGGGCACGGTCGCGTCCGTCCCCCCGCAGGGCGGCCGCAAGCACCCGCACCAGGAATTTATCCAGATCGATACCACCAACGTGCTCTTCATCGTCGCCGGCGCCTTCGCCGGCCTCGAGGAGATCATCGGGTCCCGGTCCGGCCGGAAGGGCATCGGCTTCGGCGCCCCGCTGAACGAGGTCAAGGACAACGCCGACTCCTACGGTGAGGTCATGCCGGAGGACCTCCTGAAGTTCGGCCTGATCCCCGAATTTATCGGCCGCCTCCCGGTCATCACCACGGTCTCCAACCTGGACCGCCCGGCCCTGATCCAGATCCTGTCCACGCCCAAGAACGCCTTGGTCAAGCAGTACCAGAAGATGTTCCAGCTCGACGGCGTGGAACTGGTCTTCGAGGACGAGGCGCTGGACATGATTGCGGACCAGGCCCTGGAACGCGGCACCGGCGCCCGCGGCCTGCGTGCCATCATGGAGGAAGTCCTCCTGCCGGTGATGTTCGACCTGCCCAGCCGCGACGACGTCGCCACCGTGGTGATCACCGAGGACGTCGTGGCTAAGAAGGCCGAACCCACGATGATTCCGCACGACGTGAAGCGCCGTAAGTCCGCCTGATTCCTTCCCGAAACGGCAGGAATCCGGAATAAATCCGCGCCGCTCTCCGCTGTGCCCTGAGACGCCTGTCAGCTTCCCAACAAGGAGAATTCACGTGCCTGAGAACACCGCCACGAACAAGGCCGACTTCTGGTTCGACCCGATGTGCCCCTTCGCCTGGGTCACCTCCCGCTGGATTTCCGAGGTGGAAACCGTCCGGAGCATCCAGACCGAGTGGCACGTCATGAGCCTCGCCGTCCTGAACGAGGGCCGGGACGAACTGCCCGCCGAGTACAAGGAATTCCTGACCAAGGCATGGGCCCCGGTCCGGGTGATCGTGGCCGCGGCGCAGAAGCACGGCGAGCAGTACATCAAGCCGCTCTACGACGCCATGGGCACCAAGATCCACAACGAGGGCAACAAGGACATCGCCGAGGTCATCGCGAAGTCCCTGTCCGAGGTCGGCCTCCCGGCGGAGCTCGCCGCGGCCGGCGACAGCGACGAGTTCGACGCCGAACTCCGCGCCAGCCACGAGTCCGGCATCTCCCTGGTGGGCCAGGACGTCGGCACCCCGGTGGTGGCCATCAACGGCACCGCATTCTTCGGCCCGGTCCTGACCCGCATTCCCCGCGGCGAGGACGCCGGCAAGCTCTGGGACGCCTCCGTGGGCCTGGCCTCCTACCCGTACTTCTTCGAGCTCAAGCGCAGCCGCACCGAAAGCCCCGTCTTCGACTAAGCACCGGACCCCGCCACAGCGGGACCACAGGGCGCCGCGGGAACTACCACGCTGTAGTTCCCGCGGCGCCCTTGTGCATCCCCGGGGACGGGAGAACAATAGTTATTACCCACTCCGCAAGGGGAGGGACGCAGGAACCAAAGATTCAGTGACACTCATCCGACGCAGCCTTCGGCACAGTCAGATGGTGGCTACCAGTGACGAGGTAGGAAGACCTGAAATTCCAAGGATCCCGCCAGATTGCCTAAGACGTCACGTGGTGATCGAAAAAGTCGAAGCCCCACCAACCGCAAAAAGCTGATGGGGCTTCCCCTTTGCCCAAAAACAGCATTCCCCAAACAGCCCCAAGACTCCCGCCTCACCGGAGGACAGACCGGGACATGAGCAACCAGCCCATCGCCGACTACGCGCTGCTGTCCGACTGCCGGTCCGCCGCCCTGCTCAGTGCCGCCGGCTCCGTGGACTGGCTCTGTTTTCCGCGCTTTGACAGCCCCTCCGTCTTCGGCCGGATTCTCGGTGAGTCCGCCGGCCACTGGTCGGTGCGTGCCGCAGGCGTGCGCGGGCGTTCCCGGCGGTACCTTGGACCCTCGATGGTCCTGGAGACCCGGCACCGGACCGATGACGGCGACCTGACCGTCACCGACGCCCTGGTCCTGGGCAGCGGCCGCCGCGGCCACGACCTTGGAGACGGCTCGCCCGGCACCCTGCTCCGGAGTCTGGCCTGCACGCGGGGGAGCGTCCACGTGGAGTTCGAGTGCGCGCCGCGCCCCGGCTATGGCCTCCTCGAACCTGTCCTGCGGAGCGTGCCCGGCGGCCTGCTGATCACCGCGGGCGGCGAGGCCCTCACGCTGTCCTCCCCGGTGGCGTTGGAGCCCGACGGCGGGACGGCGTCCGCCACGTTCCGGCTGCGGGCCGGCGAGAAGGTGGCATTCGCCCTGCACCGCCCGCGTGGCGGCGGCGAGGACCCCGTGTTCTGGGACCAGGCGGAGATGCACCGCAGGCTCGCGGACACCCTCGAAGGCTGGACCAGCTGGTCCGGTATCCACCAGAACTACAGCGGGCCCTGGCAGGACCTGGTGGCAGGCAGCGGGAGGGTGCTGCAGGCGCTGAGCTACTATCCGTCGGGAGCGATCGTGGCGGCGCCCACCACCTCGCTGCCGGAGGTCGCCGGGGGCACCCGGAACTGGGACTACCGCTACACCTGGGTGCGGGACGCCAGCATGACGCTCCAGGCGCTGTGGGTGGCCGCCTGCCCGGACGAGGCCGGTACGTTCTTCCAATTCCTGGCGACGGCCGCCGCCCGGCAGCTGGCAGCCGGGGAAGACCTCCACATCATGTACGGCATCGGCGGCGAACGGGAACTTCCGGAACGGGAGCTCAGCCACCTGCCCGGCTGGCGTGGCAGCGCACCCGTCCGGGTGGGTAACGGCGCCTGGGACCAGCGGCAACTAGACGTCTACGGGGAGCTGCTGGACGCGGCCGCCACGATGCGGGATTCCGTCGCGGAGCTGGCACCGGAGACCTTGCGGTTCCTGGCCGACGCCGCCGACGTCGCCGCGGCCCGGTGGCGGGGCCCGGACCAAGGCATCTGGGAAGTCCGGGGCGAGCCACGGCACTTCCTGTACTCGAAGCTGATGTGCTGGGTGGCCTTGGACCGCGCCATCGGCCTGGCCGCCCTGCTGCGGGCCACGGACCGGGTGGCCGGCTGGACGGCGGCCCGGGAGGAGATCAGGGAATCGATCTGCACCCACGGCTGGAATGAGGCGGCCGGGGCGTACACGCAGTCCTACGGCGCCGCCGAACTGGATGCCTCCGCACTGATGCTGGGCATCGTGGGGTTCCTGGAGGGGACGGACCCGCGGTTCCTTGCGACCGTGGAGGCCGTGGAGCAACGCCTCACCGATTCCCGCGGGCTGGTCTACCGCTACCTCGCCGACGACGGCCTGCCCGGCGGGGAGGGCGCGTTCCTGCTCTGCACCTTTTGGCTGGCCCACGCACTGGCCCTCGCCGGCCGGACCGAGCGCGCCCGGGAGGTCTTCGAGCGCGCCGCCGGCTTCGCCACCGACCTGGGGCTGATGGCGGAGGAGGTGGCCCCGGACGGCCCGGAACTGCTGGGAAACTTTCCGCAGGCCTTCAGCCACATCGGCCTGGTGAACGCGGCCTGGGCCATCGGCGAGGCCGAGCGGCGTAGCCGGGAGGAGAATGCCGGGGGAGGCGACGGCGGGGAACAAGCGCCGCGCTGATGAGGTTGGCCCCTATGACAGCATCCCCCGGGATGTCCCGCGACCATTGGAGCGACATTGGCTATCACCGCACATCTGGACCTGACCCTGAAAACCGAAGTCCTCGACACCGCCCCCGACGTCCTGCGCGAGACGCTGGCCGACACCCGCGCCTTCGACGGCTGCCTCGGCGTCGACGTCCTGGTCGAGCGGGAGAATCCCACGCACGTCCTCGTCGTCGAGCGCTGGGCATCCATGGAACAGGACGCCGCCTACCGTGCCTGGCGCGCCACCGAGGAGGGTGCCAGCGGCCTCGGCGCCCTGCTGGCCGCCCCGCCGACGTTGACGCACTTCGAGACCTCATTCGAGGCCTGAGCGCCTCCCGCAACCACAAGGGCCCCCGTCCGGCATCAGCCGGGCGGGGGCCCTTGTCGTGAGGGGCAGCGTTGCTAGGCCTGGGTCGGCGCTTCCACGGGGACGTCCGCCGGAGCCAGGACGACGTCGCTGACCGCCAGCTCGCCGTCGCCGGCTACCAGCGTCAGCTCACGGGCGTTCGCGGCGGCCTTCAGGTCGCCCAGTCCGGCACGGAGCTGCTGGACCAGGGACTCCGAGCCGGTGATGGCCGCGGAGAGCACCTCGGTGCGCTGCTTGACCTTTGCCTCGGACTTGGCCTTGCGGATGCCGCCCAGGGCCGCGCCGACGGTGGACAGCAGCGTGGTGTCGCCGTCGACCTCCACGGCGGCGGGCCACTGCGCACGGTGCACGGAATCCTTCCGCCACCAGCTCCAGACTTCCTCCGTGGCGAAGGGCAGGAACGGGGCGAAGAGCCGCAGCAGGGTGTCCAGGCTGGTGGCGAGGGCAGCAAGCACGGAGGCCTGCTGCTCCGCCCCGGCGGCACCGTAGGCGCGGTCCTTGATCAGTTCCACGTAGTCGTCGGTGAAGTGCCAGAAGAAGCTCTCGGTGATCTGCAGGGCACGGGCGTAGTCGTAGGCCTCGAAGGCCTTCGTCGCCTGGGCCACCACGTCGGCCAGCTGGGCCAACACGCCGCGGTCCAGCGGATTCGTCAGGACGGACAGATCCCCGGCGAGCACCGAGTCCTCGGTGGCGCCGAGGTTCAGCACGAACTTGGAGGCGTTGAGCAGCTTGATCGCAAGGCGGCGGCCGATCTTCATCTGCGCGATCTCGTAGGCGGTGTCCGCGCCGAGCTTGGCCGAGGCCGCCCAGTAGCGGACCGCGTCCGAGCCGTACTCGTTGAGCACATCGGTCGGAACAATCACGTTGCCCTTGGACTTGGACATCTTCTTCCGGTCCGGGTCCAGGATCCAGCCGGAAATGGCGGCGTGCTTCCACGGCGCCACGCCCTGCAGGGCGTCGGCGCGGACCGCGGAGGAGAACAGCCACGTCCGGATGATGTCGTGGCCCTGCGGGCGCACGTCGAACGGGAAGACTTTCGAGAAGAGCGCCTCGTCGGTGCTCCACCCGCCCACGATCTGCGGGGTCAGCGAGGACGTGGCCCAGGTGTCCAGGACGTCGGCGTCGCCGGTGAAACCGCCCGGAACATCGCGCTGGGCTTCCTCGAAGCCGGGGGCGGCATCCGCGGCGGGGTCCACCGGGAGCTGGCCGTCCGCGGGCAGGATCGGAGCGTCGTAGTCCGGGTTGCCGTCGGAGTCCAGCGGGTACCAGACCGGCACGGGCACACCGAAGAAGCGCTGGCGGGAGACCAACCAGTCGCCGTTCAGGCCGGTGATCCAGTTCTCGTACCGGGAGCGCATGAACGCGGGGTGGAAGTCGATCTCCTTGCCGCGGCCGATCAGGCGTTCGCGGCGGTCCTCGTCGCGGCCGCCGTTGCGGATGTACCACTGGCGGGAGGTAACGACCTCGAGGGGCTTGTCGCCCTTTTCGAAGAAGTTGACCGGGTGCATAATCTTCTTCGGTTCGCCGTCCAGCAGGTCCGCGGCGGCCAGCAGCTCCACCACGCCCTCCTTGGCGCTGAAGACGGTCTTGCCGGCGATCGCGGCGAAGGCCTCGCGGCCCTCCGCAGTGGTGATCCAGTCCGGGGTCTCGCCGACGATGCGGCCGTCGCGGCCCACGATCGCGCGGGTGGGCAGCTGCAGCTCACGCCACCAGGTGACGTCGGTGAGGTCACCGAAGGTGCAGACCATGGCGATGCCGGAGCCCTTGTCCGCCTTGGCCAGCGGGTGAGCCTTGACCTCCACCTCGACGCCGAAGATTGGGGAGGTGACCTTGGTGCCGAAGAGCGGCTGGTAGCGCTCGTCGTCGGGGTTCGCCACCAGCGCGGCGCAGGCGGCCAGCAACTCGGGGCGGGTGGTCTCGATGTAGATCTTCTCGCCGGATTCGGTGAAGAACGGGTAGCGGTAGTAGGCGCCGGCGACCTCGCGGTCCTCCAGTTCGGCCTGGGCCACCGCGGTGCGGAAGGTGACGTCCCACAGGGTGGGGGCCTCGGCCATGTACGCGTCGCCGGCGGCCAGGTTGGCCAGGAACGCGCGCTGGGAGATGGCGCGGGACTTGTCGTCGATGGTCCGGTAGGTCAGGTCCCAGTCAACGGAGAGACCCAGGGTCTGGAAGAGGTTCTCGAAGACCTTCTCGTCCTCGACGGCGAGTTCCTCGCAGAGTTCGATGAAGTTCCGGCGCGAGACGACGTCGAAGTCGCGCTGGTTCTTGGCCGGCTCGGCCGGGGGCCGGTAGTTGGCATCGTAGGGGATGGCCGGATCGCAGCGCACACCGTAGTAGTTCTGCACGCGGCGCTCGGTGGGCAGGCCGTTGTCGTCCCAGCCCATCGGGTAGAAGACGTTCTTGCCGGTCATCCGCTGGTAGCGTGCCAGGACGTCGGTCTGCGTGTAGGAGAACATGTGTCCGACGTGCAGCGAACCCGACGCGGTGGGCGGGGGAGTGTCGATCGAGTAGACCTGCTCCCGGGTGGTGTCCGGGTTGAACTTGTAGGTTCCTTCGTCAAGCCAGCGCCGGGTGAGCGATGCCTCCAGGCCCTCGAGGGCGGGCTTGTCCGGAACGTTGGTGGGGGCGGTGGTGGGCGTGTCTGTACCCTGCGTGTCTTCAGCCATGGGTCAATTCTTGCAGTTCTTTTCACTTTAGTTTTCACCGCGTTTCGCGATTTCGGGATCCCGCTGCAATAACGTGCGGGACTATGAAGGAAAATTCGGCGCATTTCGCGATCAAACGCATCTATGACCCGCCCGGGGACGCCGACGGCTACCGGGTCCTGGTGGACCGGCTCTGGCCGCGTGGCGTCAGCAAGGAGCGGGCGCGGCTTGACCTGTGGCTCAAGGAGGTGGCCCCGTCCGGGCCGCTGCGCACCGAGTTCGCGCACATGCAGGAACGCTTCGAGGACTTCCGGACCGCCTACGAGGCCGAGCTTGCGGAGAACCCGGCGGTGGAGACCCTGCGCCGGATCGGGACCGAGCACCCCCGCGTGACCCTGCTATTCGGGGCAAGGGACGTGGAAACCAACCACGCCCGGGTGCTGTTGGAGTTCCTCCAGCGCGGTGGCCGCTAACCGCCGCCCGATTCCGATTAGGGTGGTGCCATGACTGAGGGAACCACCAACACAGCAACAGCCAAAGCCGCCGTCGTCACCGGCGCCAGCACCGGAATCGGGCAGGCCACGGTCCGTGCGCTCCGCCGGGAAGGGTGGACCGTGTTCGCCGTCGCCCGCCGCGCCGACCGCCTGGACGCCCTCGCGGCGGAAACCGGCGCCGTCGCGCTGGCCGCGGACGTGACCGACGACGACGCCGTCGCCCGCCTGGTCGAAGAGGTCACCCGCGAAGGCGGTATCGACACCCTCATCAACGTCGCCGGCGGAGCCCGCGGGGCGGACAAGATTGCCGACGGCAAGACCGAGGACTGGCAGTGGATGTACGAGGTCAACGTCCTCGGCACCCTCAAGCTGACCCGCGCCTTCCTGCCGATGCTCCGCGCCTGCGGCGAAGGCACCGTCCTGAACCTCACCTCCACCGCCGCGCTCTCCGCCTACGAGGGCGGCGGCGGGTACAACGCGGCCAAGTACGGCCAACACGCCCTCACCGGGGCGCTCCGCCTGGAGGAAGCCGAACACAACCTCCGCGTGATCGAAGTGGCCCCCGGCATGGTGCAGACGGAGGAGTTCTCGCTCAACCGCCTCGGAGACAAGGGCGCCGCGGACAAGGTCTACGCCGGGGTCGAGAAGCCGCTAACGGCCGATGACGTCGCCGACGTGGTCCGCTACGCAGTGACAGCCCCGCACCACGTGAACCTCGACCAGATCATCATCCGGCCGGTCGCGCAGGCGTCCAACTTCAAGGTCATCCGCAAGGGCTGACCGGCCGCTACTGGCCAGAGCAGCCACCTGCCCGGCGGCTTAGCCCGGTAACCTAGCCCGGCGGCTTAGCCCGGCGCCGGGATGGTGAGCGTGGCCACTACGGCCGCGTGATCCGTCCCGGCCACCCGGTGCACCGCGAAGTCCCTGCTGCCGACCGATGGACCGGTCAGCAGGTGGTCCAGCGTGGTCCCCGGCAGCGGCAGGTCCATCGGCCAGGTGGGGACCAGCCGCGCACCCTGGGCGGTGGCCACGTCCACCAAGGGATGAGCGGCGCCGGCGGAGACCAGGCGCCGGAATTCCGCGTGGTCGTATCCGGCGTTGAAGTCGCCCAGCAGGAGCAGCGGTGGCTGCTGCCCTGCTTGTTGCCGGCCGGCAACTGCGGCTGCCGCTTGCTCCGGCAGCCTGCCGAGGGCCGCCAGCTCCCGGCGCCACTGGCCCAGTCCGCCGCCCACCGGCGCCCGGGCGTGCACGTTCGTCACCTCCAGCAGGGCGGCGCCGCCGTCCGGGGCGGGCAGCTCGAGCCTCGCCGAGGCCATCGGGAACCGGGTCCCGGCCAGGGTTCCGGTCGATTGCATCGGGAAGCGGGAGTAGAGAGCCCCGCCGGAGGCGTCCTTGGCAGGGGCGCTGATCCGGTAGGGCAGCTCGCCGGTGATGCCCGCGGCCTCCAGCCGCAGCTCCAGGGCCGGGGTGTACTCCTGGAGTGCCAGCAGCCCCACGCCGTGGTCCCGGACCAGCCGGACGATCTCCCCGGCGTCGGCCCGGCCAAGCTTCGCGTTGATGCTCATTGTCACCAGCTCCGCGCCCCTGCCCCCCGCCGGCGGCAACGGACGCGCGTGGCCGGGCGAAAACAGCCACGCCGCCTGCAGGGCCAGGAGCGCCGCGGCGGCGCCGGCCGCCACCGGACGGCGTGCCGCTACCGCACAGAGCACCGAGAATCCGGCAGGAACCACCAGCCAGGGCGTGAAGGACAGCAGCTGCACTACCGTTTCCGGCCACGGCAGATCCACGGCACGGCACACGGACAGTCCGGCCACCGGCACCCCTAGCAGCCCCGCCGCCGCCAGCCAGCGCCGGCGCGGCACCACCCCGGCCCGGGTTGTCCCGGACAGCCGGTCCGCAACGCCGTGAGGGAGGCCCATTCCCCGAGTGTAGGCAGGCGCGGCGCCCGGGGCGAGGGTTCGGCCGGACACGACCCGCCCGTATCCCTGGCTGGCGGCCCATGGTGCGCGGCGGGCACCGGCCCCTTTCCGGTACCATCGAACTAACAGCGTCGACCCGGCCATCACCGGTGAGCTTCCGGAAGAACACTCCGGCGCGACCCCACGGTCCGCGCGGTGCCAGTAGAACCGGACGGGTAAGCCCGTCACAGCAGTCAACGAGCGGCCGGCAGCGGTGCGCGTGCCACCCTCACGGGCGGTCCGGGCCCGTAGCCGGTAAGTGAGGTGGTACCGCGGTGCCGGTGTTGTTCCGACAGCACAGGAGCCGTCCTCGCATCCTGAATGAATCCCGTTGTTCACAGCTCAACCCAGGATGTCGAGATGACCCATTACCCCAAGGCCTCAGCCGCACCCTCCGACGCCAGCGCCTCCGGCACGGCTTCCAACGCCGCCGGCGTATCAGCCTCCGTGAAGTTCCCGGAGATCGAGGAGCGCATCCTCAAGTACTGGGACCAGGACGGCACGTTCCAAGCGAGCATCGACCAGCGGGACGCAGGCAAAGACGGCTCCAACGAATTCGTCTTCTACGACGGCCCTCCCTTCGCTAACGGCCTCCCGCACTACGGCCACCTGCTGACCGGATACGCCAAGGACCTGGTGGGCCGCTACCAGACCCAGCGCGGCCGCCGCGTCGAGCGCCGCTTCGGCTGGGACACCCACGGCCTGCCCGCCGAGCTCGAGGCGATGAAGCAGCTGGGCATGACGGACAAGACCCAGATCGAGGCCATGGGCATCGACAAGTTCAACGATGCCTGCCGTGCCTCGGTGATGAAGTACGCCGACGAGTGGAAGAGCTACGTCACCCGCCAGGCCCGCTGGGTGGACTTCGAGAACGACTACAAGACGCTCAACGTCGAATACATGGAGTCCGTGCTCTGGGCCTTCAAGCAGCTGCACGAGAAGGGCCTGACCTACAACGGCTACCGGGTCCTGCCGTACTGCTGGAAGGACGAGACGCCGCTGTCCAACCACGAGCTGCGGATGGACGACGACGTCTACAAGAACCGCCAGGACCAGACCGTCACCGTGACCTTCCCGATCACGGCGGGGGAGTCGGAGCTCTCGAAGCAGCTCGCCGGTGTCCAGGCGCTCGCCTGGACCACCACGCCCTGGACCCTGCCCACCAACCTGGCGCTCGCCGTCGGACCCGCCATCACTTACGTGGTGCTGCCCGCCGGACCGCACGGGATCAAGGCGGCCTCCGACGACGCCCCCGTTACCGGATCCTTCCTGCTCGCCGCCGACCTCCTGGGCGCCTACGCCAAGGACCTGGGCTACGGCGACGGCGCCGAGGGTGCGGCCGCGGCCGAGGCCGCCGTCGTCTCCCGGCACCTCGGCACGGAACTCGAGGGCCTGACGTACGAGCCGCTCTGGGATTACTTCGCCGACGCCGAGAAGTACGGCACCGAGAACGGCTGGCGTTTCCTCGTGGCCGACTATGTCACCACCACCGACGGCACCGGCATCGTCCACCAGGCCCCGGCCTACGGTGAAGACGACCAGAAGGTCTGTGAAGAGGCCGGCATCCCCGTGGTCCTCTCCGTCGACGAAGGCGCGAAGTTCCTTCCCCTCTTCGGCCACGGACCCCTCGCCGCGATCGCGGGGCTGCAGGTCTTCGAGGCCAACAAGCCCATCACCCAGGTGCTCCGCGCCGAGGGCCGCCTGGTCCGCCAGGCCAGCTACGAGCACTCCTACCCGCACTGCTGGCGCTGCCGGAACCCGCTGATTTACCGTGCCGTGTCCTCCTGGTACGTCGAGGTCACCAAGTTCAAGGACCGCATGTCCGAGCTGAACCAGGAGATCAACTGGATCCCGGGCAACGTCAAGGACGGCCAGTTCGGCAAGTGGCTGGCCAACGCCCGCGACTGGTCGATCAGCCGCAACCGTTACTGGGGCAGCCCCATCCCGGTCTGGCAGTCCAGCGACCCGGACTACCCGCGCACCGACGTCTACGGCTCCCTCGCCGAGATCGAGGCCGATTTCGGCCGGCTGCCGCTGAACAACGACGGCCAGGTGGACCTGCACCGGCCGTTTATCGACGAGCTCACCCGCCCGAACCCGGATGACCCGCGCACGCCGGAAGAGGGCCAGTCCGTGATGCGCCGCGTCGAGGACGTCCTGGACGTCTGGTTCGACTCCGGCTCCATGCCTTACGGCCAGGTGCACTACCCGTTCCAGAACGAGGAATGGTTCGACACCCACAACCCGGCGGACTTCATCGTCGAGTACATCGGCCAGACCCGCGGCTGGTTCTACATGCTGCACATCCTCTCCACCGCGCTGTTCGACCGGCCGGCGTTCCGCAACGTCATCAGCCACGGCATCGTGCTGGGCTCGGACGGGCAGAAGATGTCCAAGAGCCTGCGCAACTACCCGGATGTCTCCGAGGTTCTGGACCGCGACGGTTCCGACGCGATGCGCTGGTTCCTGATGTCCAGCCCCATCCTGCGCGGCGGCAACCTCGTGGTCACCGAACAGGGCATCCGCGACGGCGTCCGGCAGGTCATCCTGCCGCTGTGGAACGTCTACAGCTTCTTCACGCTGTACACGAACGCCGCCGATGGTGGCGCCGGGTACGACGCCAAGCTCCGCTACGACGGCTACGCCGACACCCTGGACCAGTACCTGATGGCCAACACCGGCGACCTGGTCCGCAGCATGACCGAACAGCTGGACAGCTACGACATCTCCGGCGCCTGCGACGAACTGCGCGGCTACCTGGACATGCTCACCAACTGGTACGTCCGGCGCAGCCGCACGCGGTTCTTCGACGAGAACACCGATGCCTTCGACGCGCTGTACACCGCGCTGGAGACCGTCTGCCGCGTCGCCGCCCCGCTGCTGCCGCTGATCTCCGAGGAGATCTGGCGCGGCCTCACCGGCGGGCGCTCCGTGCACCTGGCCGATTGGCCGGACGCGGGCCTGTTCCCCGCCAACGCCGGGCTGGTGGAGGCGATGGACCGGGTGCAGCAGATCTGCTCCACCGGCTCCTCGCTGCGTAAGGCCGCGAACCTACGGGTGCGCCTGCCGCTGCAGGAACTCACCGTGGTCGCCCCCGGCGCGGACGCCCTGGGGGGCTTCGCCGCCGTCGTCGCGGACGAGCTGAACCTGCGCACCGTCCGCGTGCTCGACGCCGACGCCGCCTCCCCGGAGGAGTTCGGCATCGAACAGAAGCTGGTGGTCAACGCCCGCGCCGCCGGTCCGCGCCTGGGCAAGAACGTCCAGCAGGCCATCAGGGGCTCCAAGTCCGGCGACTGGTCCGTGAACGATGCGGGCGTGGTCACCGCCGGCGGCCTCGAACTCGAGCCGCAGGAATACACCCTGGAAACCGTCGTGGCCGAGGCCGCGGCAGGGGAGGGATCCCGGGCGGCGGCAGTCCTGCCCGGCGGCGGCTTCGTGGTCCTCAACACCGAGGTCACGCCGGAACTGGAGGCCGAGGGCACCGCCCGCGACCTGGTCCGCGCCATCCAGCAGGCCCGCAAGGACGCCGGGCTGAACGTCAGCGACCGGATCCGCACCACCGTCACCGCGCCCGCAGTCGTCGTCGAGGCGCTGCAGGCCCACGCCGGCCTGGTCAAGACCGAGACGCTCAGCGTGGATCTGGACACCGTTCCCGCCGACGTCAAGGAACCGCAGGTCAGCGTCGAAAAAGTCACCGTTGAGGCAGGGGCATAATCCATGAGCGACGAATTTTCGGTCGAGAGCGTCTACGCTGAACTGCTGGGCCGGGCGCCGGAGAACAAGATGGAACCCCGGCTGGCGCCGTTGCGCCGGGCGATGGACATCCTGGGTGAGCCGAACAAGGCCTTCCCGATCATCCACGTCACCGGCACCAACGGTAAGACCTCCACGGCCCGGATGATCGAGGCCGGGTTGCGTGCCCACGGCCTGAGCACCGGCCGGTACACCAGCCCGCACCTGTCCAAGGTCACCGAGCGGATCAGCATCGACGGCGAACCGGTCTCCGATGAGACCTTCGTCCGGATCTGGGACGAGATCCGGCCGTATCTGGAGATCGTGGACAACGAACTCACCGCGGAGGGCCAGCCCCGACTGACCTACTTCGAATGCCTCACCATCCTGGGCTTCGCGGTCTTCGCGGACCAGCCGGTGAACGTGGCCGTGATCGAGGTGGGCCTGGGCGGCATCACCGACGCCACCAACGTCGGCGACGGCCTCGTCTCCGTCATCACCCCGATCTCCCTGGACCACACGGACCTCCTGGGCGACACCACCGAGGACATCGCCCACGAGAAGGCCGGCATCATCAAGCCCGGCGGCTTCCTGGTCAGCGCCGCCCAGCCGGTGGACGCCGCCCAGGTGCTGCTGGAGAAGGCCAAAGAGGTGGGCGTGCCGTTCCGCTTCGAAGGCGTCGAGTTCGGCGTCGAGTCCCGCACCGTGGCCGTCGGCGGCCAGATGGTGACCATCCAGGGCCTCGCGGACCGGTACGAGGGCCTCCTGGTGCCGCTGCACGGCGCCCACCAGGCCGAGAACGCCGCCGTCGCCGTCGCCGCCCTGGAGGCGTTCTTCGGCGCGGACAAGCCGCTGAACCCCGAGGTGCTCCAGGAGGCCTTCGCCGCCGTCACCTCCCCGGGCCGGCTGGAGGTGCTGCGCACCGCCCCCACCATCGTGGTGGACGCCGCACACAACCCGGAGGGCATCCGGGTCTCCGCCGAGGCGCTCCAGGAGGCCTTCAGCTTCAGCAAGCTGGTGGTGGTCCTGGGCATCCTGCAGGAAAAGGACGCCGAGGAAATCCTCCGCCAGCTCAAGGACTCCCTCGCGGAGGTCCCGGCCGAATTCTGCTTCACGCAGTCCAACTCGCCGCGGGCCATCCCCGCCGAGGAACTCGGCGAGCTGGCCCTGGACCTGGGCTTCGGCGAGGATGTCGTGCACACCGCGGAGAAGCTCGACGACGCCCTCGAATGGGCGGTGGAGCGGGCAGAATCCAATGACGACCTGGCCGGCGGCATCTTGGTCACCGGTTCCATCACGCTCGTGGCCGAGGCCCGGATCCTGCTCGGAAAGTCCGAGGCGTAACCGATGGCGAAACTCACCAAGGCCCAGCGCGAGTGGCGCCCGGGCATGCCGAAGAAGCGGCGTTCAACCAAGGTCATGTTCGCCTCCACGGTCCTCCTGCTGGAGGCCTTCGTGGCGCTCTTCGGGACCCTGGCCGTGTTCGGCCTGCGGCGCGGGGAATTTCCCCCGGCGCTGGTCTTTGGGCTCGGCATCGGGCTGGCCCTGGTGCTGGCACTGACCTGCGCGGTGCTGACCAAACCGTGGGGCGTGGCCCTGGGCTGGGTACTGCAGCTGGTGCTGATCCTCACCGGTTTCGTGGAACCGACCATGTTCGTGGTGGGCGCCCTGTTCGCCCTCACCTGGTGGTACGGCATCCGCACCGGCATCCGGATCGACCGCGAGGCGGCCCAGCGGGACCGGGAGCAGGCTGCCTGGGAGGCCGCCAACCCGGAGACCCCGAGCAACTAGACTTGTCCCAAACCCACCCCAACACATTGGAGCAGCTGTGAGCATCGAGCGCACCCTAGTCCTGGTCAAGCCCGACGGCGTCGCCCGCAACCTGACCGGCAGCATCATCGCCCGGATCGAAGCCAAGGGCTACACCCTGGCCGAACTGAAGAAGGTCAACGCCACCCGCGAACTCCTCGAGCAGCACTACGAAGAGCACGTCGGTAAGCCCTTCTACGAGCCGCTGGTCGAATTCATGCTCAGCGGCCCCGTGGTCGCGGCGATCTTCGAGGGCCACCGCGTGATCGAGGGCTTCCGTTCGCTGGCCGGCACCACCGACCCGACGACGGCGGCTCCGGGCACTATCCGTGGCGACTTCGGCCGCGACTGGGGCGTCAAGGTCCAGCAGAACCTGGTCCACGGCTCCGACTCGGTGGAGTCCGCCGAGCGCGAGATCAAGATCTGGTTCTAGGCTCGCCGCCCCCGAGGGCGCCAAAAAAGCCGGGGCCGGTGTTCGTTATCGAACACCGGCCCCGGCTTTTTCGCGCTGCTGCGGCCTCTTAGTAGCCGGACGTACCGACGAAGACCTGGATGAAGGCGAAGAAGATCGTGGCGACGACGGCGATGTAGAGCAGGGCGGTCAGGATCCAGCCGGACTCGCCCAGGATGCGGGTGGCGCCGGCGGGCATCGGAATGACGCCATGGGTGATGTTGCGGACGGTTACCCAGACGAAGAGCGGAATCATGGCCGCCCAGACGATCATGCAGAACGGGCAGAGGATGTGGATCGAGTACAGCGCCTGCGACCACAGCCACACCACGAAGGCGAAGCCCAGGGTCACGCCGGTCTGCAGCCCGATCCAGTACCAGCGGGCGAAGCGGGCGCCGGACAGCAGGCCCATGCCGGTGGTGATGATCACGGCAAAGGCGACGATCCCGATGAACATGTTCGGGAAACCGAAGAGTGAGCTCTGCCAGGTCTGCATCACCTGGCCGCAGGAGATCCAGGGGTTGACGTCGCAGACGGTGACGTGGCTGGGGTCCTTGAGGACGGCGAGCTTCTCCAGCACCAAGGCGCCGGAGGCGAGCCAGCCGACGACGCCGGTAATCACCAGCAGCCAGCCGAACGGCCGCGGCCGGGTCATCGACGGAACCTGCCGGTCCGCTTCGGCCGGTCCGTTGTCCCGTGCCGGGGTGGCCACGTCGTCAGGGGCGTGGGAGATGCTGGGCATGGATCGTTCGTCCTTTGCGTCGGTTCTCGGTGCTGGGTCTTCTCATGGTCAGGTTCTCTGTGTTCTGGTCCGTCGCGACCGTAGCGGTGGCTGCGGAACGGCGTGCTCAGGCCGATTCTATCGCCGGAGGCTGGACGAATCCCGGGTTCCGGTCCCGGCCACCCCCTCGCGTACCGGTGATTCGGTGTCATGTGCGTCCGGGATGTGTGGCCTAAGCCGGCATTTCCGAGTGCTGTGAGACAATGAAGCTGGCTGGGACGTGAACCACATTCGCGCTTCAGTCCGGCGACTTCGAATTCAAGACCGCCAATGAGGAGCAGGGATCTTCCCGGGTCTGATGATCCGGTTTTCCCGCAATGCCATTGGACGGCACCTGGTTGTGATGCATCGATCAACGGGTTCGCAGCGAAGCCGCCGGCCCTCCAGGGCTGCCGCACCCCAAGGCCAGTGCGAACCTGAGGGTATTCAATTGACTTCTGTCAATGCCTGCGGGTGTTGACAAATATATGCCCCCAGGGCGCCGGATGTGGCGGCGCATCAGGGGCAGGAGCGTGGCCTCATATGGATAATGAACAGCTGGAAACGGGCAACGACGAAGCAACGGTTTCCGACGCCCCCATGACCGACGGCGCAACCGCCACCGAGGTGCCGGAAAAGCCTAAACGGGCACCGCGCACCCGAAAGAAAGCGGCTCCCAAGGCCGAAGCGGCCGCACCGGCCGATGAAACCGCCGACGCCGCGGCTCCCGCCGCAGGCGCCGAAGCAGACGCTGCCAATGCAGACAACAGCGTCCCGGCCGATGCCGCGGAGGAACCCGCAGCGGAGAAGGCCCCGGCGCGCCGGACCCGCACCCGCCGCCAGGCCGCCCCGAAGGCAGCCGCAGCACCCGAGGCTGACGCCGCGGACGAAGCCCCCGCCCTCCTGACCGTTTCCGAGGCCGTGGCCCCCGCCGACGTGCCCGCCGATGCCGAGGCTGAGGCCGATGTCCCGCGCAAGCCGGTCCGCCGCCGGGCCAGCCGCGCCAAGGCTGCCCCCGCCGAGGTGCCCGCGGAAACCGTCCCGGAGGCCGGCGCCACCGACGACGCGCCCACGGTTGAAGCCGCCGCTGCCGCCCAGGACGCTCCCGCCGTCGCCTCCGAAACCCCCGGCGAGGAGGCCCCGGCAACGGAGGCCCCCGCCGAGGAGGCGCAGGAAACCCAAACGCCGTCGTTGTTCCTCGCCCCTTCCGCCCCCGGTGCCGTCACCTCCATGCTCTTCCAGGCCCCGGACCTCACCGCCGTCGTCCGTCCCGCCCCCGCCGCGGCAGCTGCCGAGGACACAGACACCGATGAAGACGACGAGGACGACGAGCAGGGCAACCGCCGCCGTCGCCGCAGCCGCGGCCGCCGTGGCCGCAGCCGGGTCGCCGGGTCCGACACCGACGCCGAGCCCGGCGACGAGGACGCCGAGGAGGGCCGCGAGGCCGCACTGGAGGACGGCGTGACGTCCCGCCGCCGCCGTCGCCGCCGCCGCGGTGACCAGGACCTCGAACTGACCGGCGGCAGCGACGACGACCCGCCCAACACCGTCACCCGAGTCCGCGCGCCGCGCACCGTCAGCGAAGCGCCGGTCAGCAACCGCGTCACCTCGGTCAAGGGCTCCACCCGGCTGGAGGCGAAGAAGCAGCGCCGCCGCGAGTCCCGCGACACCGGCCGCCGCCGCACCGTCATCACCGAAGCGGAGTTCCTGGCGCGCCGCGAATCCGTGGACCGGCAGATGATCGTTCGCCAGCGCGACGACAGAATCCAGATCGGCGTCCTCGAAGACGGCGTCCTGGCCGAGCACTTCGTGTCCAAGACCCAGCAGGACTCCCTGATCGGCAACGTCTACCTGGGCCGCGTCCAGAACGTGCTGCCCTCCATGGAGGCGGCCTTCGTCGACATCGGACGCGGCCGCAACGCCGTGCTGTATGCCGGCGAGGTCAACTGGGACGCCGTCAACCTCGAGGGCAAGCAGCGCCGGATCGAGAACGCGCTCAAGTCCGGCGACTCCGTCCTGGTCCAGGTGACCAAGGACCCGGTGGGCCACAAGGGCGCCCGGCTCACCAGCCAGATCTCGCTGCCCGGCCGGTACCTCGTGTACGTGCCCGGCGGTTCCATGACGGGCATCTCCCGCAAGCTGCCCGACGTCGAACGCAACCGGCTCAAGCGCATCCTCAAGGACCGCCTGCCGGAAGACGCCGGCGTGATCGTCCGCACCGCGGCCGAGGGAGCCTCGGAAGAGGAGCTGACGCATGACATCAACCGGCTCCGCGCCCAGTGGGAGGGCATCGAAAGCCAGGCCACGTCCACCAAGATCCTCGCCCCGGAGCTCCTCTACGGCGAACCGGACCTGACCATCAAGGTGGTCCGCGACGTGTTCAACGAGGACTTCTCCAAGCTGATCGTCTCCGGTGAGGAGGCCTGGGACACCATCGAGGCCTACGTCACCTACGTGGCGCCGGACCTGGTGGGCAGGCTCGAGAAGTGGACCAAGGACACGGACATCTTCTCCGCCTGGCGCATCGACGAGCAGATCCACAAGGCTCTGGAACGCAAGGTCTTCCTGCCGTCCGGCGGCTCCCTCGTGATTGACCGCACCGAGGCCATGACCGTGGTGGACGTCAACACCGGCAAGTTCACCGGCAGCGGCGGCAACCTCGAGGAAACCGTCACCAAGAACAACCTCGAAGCGGCCGAGGAAGTCGTCCGCCAGCTGCGCCTGCGAGACATCGGCGGCATTATCGTCATCGACTTCATCGACATGGTGCTCGAATCCAACCGCGACCTCGTTCTGCGCCGCATGGTGGAGTGCCTGGGCCGGGACCGGACCAAGCACCAGGTGGCCGAGGTTACCTCGCTCGGCCTCGTGCAGATGACCCGCAAGCGGATGGGCACCGGCCTGCTGGAAGTCTTCGGTGAGCAGTGCGAGGCCTGCGCCGGCCGGGGCGTCGTCACGCACGACGAACCGGTCGAGCACCGCCGCGCCAACACCGTCGCCGCGGAACACCATGTTCCGCGCACCGAGCAGCAGCCCGCCGCCCGCAACGAGCGCAAGCGCCGCCGCGGCAAGGGCGGCCAGGGCACCGAGGGCCAGCAGCAGCAGGTGCCGGCGGCCGGGCACCACGAGCCCACCGAGGCCGAGCGGCACGCCAAGGCCGAGGCCACCCGTGCAGCGCTGGCGAATATCGCGGCGGCCGCCCACGCGGCCCACCTGCACGACGGCGACGCCAGCGCAGCGCCCGACGCCGAGACACGGCAAGCGGCCCTGGACGCCGCCGTCGAGCTGGCCTCCACCGAGGAAGCAGCCGGCCGTCCCGCCGCCGTGCTGACCTTCGGGGGCGAGCAGGTGGCACTGCCCTTCGTCGAGCACGCCGAACAGGCGCCGCAGCCGGCCCTGACCCTGGACCTGCTGACTGAGGCGTTCGCCAACCTGGGCGACTCGGACTCGCGGAACCGCCAGTCCGGGACCACGGCGACCGCGGCCCGCGAGGCCGCCCCGTCCGTGGAAGCGCCGGCTGTGGAGGAACGGTCCGTGGATGCCCCTGCCCCGGAGGCTGAGGCACCCGCCGAGGCTCCGGCCGGCGGTCGGTCCGCTGACCAGTCCCGAGCCACCCGGGGCCGGGGACGTGCCCGCACGGCCCGGATCCAGCCGCCGAACGCCCGCAACCGTGCGGCCGAGCCGGAAACCCGTCGGGAAGCTGCCCCGCAGCAGGCTCCGAAGCAGGACACCCGGCAGCAGGAGGCTCCGAAGCAGGACACCCGCCGGCAGGAGGCTCCCAAGACGGCCGCGCAGACGGCGGCCCCCGTCGCCACCCGCACTCCGGCGGCAGCGGAACCGGCCACCGGCCAGCGCCGTCCGCGGCGGCACCGTAGTGCCAGCCGTGCCCAGGGGGCAGCCAACGAGACCGCCGTCGAGCAGCGCCGGCAGGCCTCCGCCCCGTCCGGCCAGGGCTCCGTCCACGAGGCCAAGGCACCGGAAACGGTCAAGCCGGTCGTCAAGGACAACGGAGGCCCGATCATCCTCGGCGTCGGCGTACCGGCCTCGGAGCTCTAAACCGCTCCGCCGCCGCACCACCCGGTACCGCTCAGTACCACTCGCGGGTATCTCCCGGACTCGACGTTTCGAAGCGTCGACTCCGGGCGGTACCCGCGAGCCGGTTAAGGGGAGTCCGGCCGGAGGTGGGACCGGGCAGAACGGGCCGCCGGGCAGCGAAACCGGGGAGGGGCGCTACGCTGGAACGCGACACGGGGTGCCGCGCATCGGGCCGGCTGAGATCCACACCCGTTGAACCTGTCCGGTTAGCACCGGCGAAGGGATGTCTCTTGTCTTCGACCCAACCCGCGGTAGCACCCGCGGCTCTCTCAACCACTCCCGCGGCCGGCGCCAGTTTCCTGCAGACGGTGTTCCCGGCATCCAGGGCCGACGCCGCCGGACCCGAGGCGTCGGCCGGCACGGCCCACGCGGCCACCGGGCGGGCCCCGGTCCCCAGGGTCCTGGCCATCGCCGGTTCCGACCCCTCCGGCGGCGCCGGAATCCAGGCGGACCTGAAGAGCATCGCGGCCATGGGCGGCTACGGCATGGCCGCCATCACCGCCCTGACCGCGCAGAACACCCGCGGCGTCCGGTCCGTGCACGTGCCCCCCGCCGCCTTCCTGACCGAGCAGCTGGACGCCATCGCCGAGGACATCACCATCGACGCCGTCAAGATCGGCATGCTCGGCGACGCCGGCGTCATCGACGCGGTGCGGGCGTGGCTGGAACGTACCCGGCCCGCCGTCGTCGTCCTGGACCCCGTCATGGTTGCCACCAGCGGTGACCGGCTGCTGCAGGAATCGGCCGTCGCGGCCCTGCACACCCTGCTGCCGCTCGCCGACCTGGTCACCCCGAACCTGGCCGAACTCGCCCTCCTGCTGGATGAACCGGTCGCCGCCGGCTGGGCGGAGGCGCTGGAGCAGGGCAAGCGCCTCTCCGCGCTGGCCGGAACCACGGTCCTGGTCAAGGGCGGCCATCTCGAGGAGGACGCCGACGGCGGGTGCCCGGACGCGCTGGTCAACAGCGCGGGACTGCCCGGCAGCGAGACCGTGGTGGTGCCGGGGGAGCGGGTCGACACCCGCAACAGCCACGGCACCGGGTGCTCGCTGTCCTCGGCCCTTGCCACGGCCTACGCCGCCGGCGGGGACTGGGAAGCGGCGCTGCGCCGCGTCAAGCCCTGGCTGCTGGGGGCGCTGCGCGAGGCCGTCCGGCTCGACGTCGGCACCGGCAACGGACCCGTCCACCACTTCCACCACCTCGCCCAGCCGGCGGAATCGGGGCCCGGGGCCGGCACGGAACACTTCACGGAACGCCTTAGGGAACCCGGCGACTTTGCCACCGGCCTCGAGCCCATCGCCGCGGAGGGCCTGTCGGAGATCTACGCCCTGGACTTCATCCGGGGCCTGGCCGACGGGACCCTGCCGGAGCACGAGTTCGCCTACTACCTCGGCCAGGACGCGCTCTACCTCAACGGCTACTCCCGGGTGCTCTCCCGCGCCGCCGCGCTTGCCCCGACGGAGGCCGAGCAGCTGTTTTGGTCACGCTCGGCCGCCCAGTGCCTGGAGGTTGAGTCGGAACTGCACCGCAGCTGGCTCGCCGGGCGCGCCGGCACCCCGCGGCAGGGTCCGGTTACCAAGTCCTACGTGGACCACCTGCATGCCGCGTCCCTGGCCGGCAGTTACGGGGTCCTCGTGGCCGCGGCGCTGCCGTGCTTCTGGCTCTATGCCGAGGTGGGCGCCGCGCTGCACGCACAGTTCCTCGCCGCGGGCGCGGACGAAGGCCACCCCTACGCCGCCTGGCTGCGGACCTACGCGGACGCGGCCTTCGCCGAGTCAACCCGGCAGGCGATCCGCTACACGGATGCCGCCGCCCGCCGCGGTTCCGCCGCCGAACGGGGCGCCATGACCGAGGCGTTCGTCCACTCGGTGCGCTTCGAGGTGGACTTCTTCGACGCGCCGAGGCTGCACGCCTGACCCGGAACGGGAGCCGCGGCCGGTAAGGTGGTGGGGCGCGGTTCCCGAAAGCGGCTGCGGCGCCCGGTCCGGTTCCTTGGAAAACGGCACTGTGGCACCGGTCACGCCCGACTCTCCGGGGCCTGCCTCGTTTGCGGCCGAAGGCGAAATTAGCGTAGTCTTGATCTTCGGTGCTTACGCCAACACTTGGGTTATGACCCTGAGGACCTGTCCACCCCACGCGGGACGGATGATCCACGGGATAGCTCATGGGTTCCCCCGGGGAACCTGCCGGCGTTGAGGCACAGCGTGAGCCGCTCCGGTATTTCGGGGCCAGGTTCCGCACGCAAATCTAGTAATAAACGTCGAGAGAAGTGAGTTCCCCAGTGGTGTACGCGATTGTCCGCGCAGGCGGCCGCCAAGAGAAGGTTTCTGTTGGAGACTTCGTTACCCTGAACCGCGTCCCCGGTGGAGCCGGCAGCACCTTTGAGCTGCCCGCACTGCTCCTGGTGGACGGTGACAAGGTCACGTCTGCCGCAGCGGACCTGGCTAAGGTAACGGTTACGGCTGAGATCCTGGAAGACCTCCGTGGTCCCAAGATCGTCATCCAGAAGTACAAGAACAAGACCGGTTACAAGAAGCGCCAGGGTCACCGTCAGGAACTGACCAAGGTCAAGATCACCGGTATCAAGTAACTTTCCGTTACTGATCAGGTTCCCGCAGTTTCCCAGAATTTTTTGAAGGCAGGCATTCCAAATGGCACATAAAAAAGGCGCGAGCTCCACTCGCAACGGTCGTGACTCCAACGCCCAGTACCTCGGCGTGAAGCGCTTCGGCGGCCAGGTTGTTTCCGCCGGCGAGATCATCGTCCGCCAGCGTGGCACCCACTTCCACCCGGGCGCCGGCGTTGGCCGCGGCGGCGACGACACCCTGTTCGCACTGACCCCCGGCGCTGTCGAGTTCGGCACCCGCCGCGGCCGTCGCGTCGTGAACATCGTGGCTGCTGCAGCCGCAGAGTAACACCTACGTTTCACAATCGGTGGGGCGGGCCAATGGGTCCGCTCCACCGGTGTTTTAACCGCATTACAATCATTCCGGGACCTTGCGGACCGGGAACAGCACTGAGGAGATCCACGTGGCCAGCTTTGTAGACCGGGTAGTACTGCACGTATCCGGCGGTACCGGCGGTCACGGGTGTGTCTCCGTCCACCGTGAAAAGTTCAAGCCCCTCGGCGGACCCGACGGCGGCAACGGCGGCAACGGCGGCGACGTCATCCTCCGCGTCGACCCCCAGACCACCACCCTCCTGGACTACCACCACGCCCCCCACCGGCACGCCACCAACGGCGGCCCCGGCATGGGTGACTGGCGCGGCGGCAAGAACGGCGAGACCCTGGTCCTGCCCGTTCCCGAAGGCACCGTCGTCAAGAGCAAGGACGGCACCGTCCTGGCCGACATGGTGGGGGAGGGCACCGAATACATCGCCGCCGCCGGCGGCCTCGGCGGCCTCGGCAACGCGGCCCTGTCCTCGCAGAAGCGCCGCGCCCCCGGCTTTGCCCTCCTCGGCATCGAGGGCGAATCCAGCGACATCGTCCTGGAACTGAAGTCCATCGCGGACATCGCCCTGGTCGGCTTCCCGTCCGCCGGCAAGTCCAGCCTGATCGCCGCCATGTCCGCCGCGCGGCCCAAGATCGCGGACTACCCCTTCACCACCCTGATCCCTAACCTCGGCGTCGTCCAGGCCGGCGACGTCCGCTTCACCATCGCCGACGTGCCCGGCCTGATCGAGGGCGCCAGCGAGGGCAAGGGCCTCGGCCACCACTTCCTGCGCCACGTCGAACGCTGCGCCGCCCTGGTCCACGTCCTCGACTGCGGCACGCTCGAATCTGACCGCGACCCGCTCTCCGACCTGGCCGTGATCGAGGCCGAGCTGGAGAAGTACGCCGTCGACATGAGCTACGCCGGCACCGACGGCGAGGTCGTTCCGCTGAATCACCGCCCGCGGCTGGTCGCCCTGAACAAGGTGGACCTGCCCGACGGCAAGGACATGGCCGAGTTCGTCCGCCCCGAACTGGAGAAGCGCGGCTACCGCGTCTTCGAAATCTCCGCCACCAGCCACGAGGGCCTGCGCCAGCTGGGCTTCGCCATGGCCGAGATCGTCAAGGCCGCCCGCGATGCCGTCGCCGCGACCCCGCCGAAGGTCGCCGCCCCGGTGCTGCGCCCCCGCGCGGTCAACGAATCCGGCTTCACCATCCGGCGCGAGGAACGCGGCATGGAGCCGCTGTTCCGCGTCCTGGGCGAAAAGCCGGTCCGCTGGGTCAAGCAGACCGACTTCACCAACGAGGAAGCCATCGGCTACCTCGCGGACCGGCTGGCCAAGCTGGGCGTCGAAACCGAGCTGTTCAAGCAGGGCGCCAAGCCCGGCGACGCCGTCGTGATCGGCGAGGACGACGGCGTCGTCTTCGACTGGGAGCCCACCATGATGGCCGGCGCGGAACTGCTGGCCTCCCCGCGCGGCACCGACATCCGCTTCGCGGACATCGGCGACCGGCCCACCCGCGGCCAGAAGCGCGAGGAACAGCAGGAACGCCGCGACGCCAAGGCCGCCGCCCGCGCCGAGCTGGAAGCCGAGCGCAAGGCCGGCATCTGGACCGAATCGGTCAGCGGCCGCCGCGCCCAGCAGCCGCTCAAGGAGAGTGGACTCGGCGACGCCGATGACCAGTAACGCCACCCGGGCCGGCGACGTGACGCCGGCAGTATTTCCCGGCCGGGCACTCCTGGCCGACGCGCGCCGGATCGTCGTCAAGGTCGGCTCCTCCTCGCTGACGTCCATCAAGGGCGGCATCGACGAGGAGGCCCTGACCGGCCTGGCCGACGCCCTGGCGCACAAGCGCAACGCCGGAACCGAGATCATCCTGGTTTCCTCCGGCGCGATCGCCGCCGGCCTGGCACCGCTGGGCCTGGAGAAGCGCCCCCGCGACCTCGCCACCCAGCAGGCCGCGGCGAGCGTGGGGCAGGGCCTGCTCATGGCCCGCTACACCCACGCCTTCGGCGCCCACGGGGTCACTGTCAGCCAGGTCCTGCTGACCGCGGACGACTTCATGCGCCGCAGCCAGCACACCAACGCGTTCCGCGCCCTGGACCGGCTGCTGAACCTCGGCGTCGTGCCCGTGGTCAACGAGAACGACACCGTCGCCACCCACGAGATCCGCTTCGGCGACAACGACCGGCTGGCCGCCCTGGTGGCCCACCTGGTCCGCGCCGACGCGCTGGTGCTGCTCTCCGACGTCGACTCCCTCTACGACGGGCCGCCCGCACGCGGCGCCCGGAGGATCCCGCACGTCGCGGGCCCCCGTGACCTCGAGGGCGTCTCGATTGGCAGCACCGGCAAGGCCGGCGTGGGGACCGGCGGAATGGTCACCAAGGTGGAGGCAGCCTCGATCGCCGCCGGCTCCGGCATCCACGCCCTGGTCACCTCCACCCCGAACGCCGCCGCCGCACTGGCGGGGGAGGACGTGGGCACCTGGTTCTCCGTTAACGGCGCCCGCAAGCCCATCCGGCTGCTATGGCTGGCGCACCTCGCGTCCGTCCAGGGCCGGCTGGTGCTCGACGACGGCGCCGTCCGCGCCGTCCGGGAACGCCACACCTCCCTGCTGCCAGCCGGCATCACCGCCGTGCATGGGGACTTCGAGAGCGGCGACCCGGTGGAGATGGTCGGCGCCGACGGCACCGTGATCGCCCGCGGGCTGGTCAACTACGGCGCCGGGGAGCTGCCGCAGATGCTCGGACGCTCCACCATGGACCTGGGCCGCAGCCTGGGCCCTGGCTACGAGCGCGAAGTTGTTCATGTTGACGACCTGGTGCTGGTCTGACCCACCCACTCGCCTAAACTTGGAGCATGACTGAGGCCCTGACTTCGCACCCCGACCTGCCCCTGAACGACACGCCTGCCGCAGGCCTGCCGCCGGCGGCCCCGGGTGTCGAAGCCGCGGTCCACGCGATCGCCGACCGGTCCCGCGCCGCCTCGCGCGAGATGGCCCGCGCCAACCGGGCCTGGAAGGACCGCGGCCTGCGCGCCATCGGCGCCGCCCTCCTGGAGCACCGGGGCACCATCCTCGCCGCCAACGCCAAGGACGTCGCCGCCGGCCGCGCCAACGGCACCTCCGCCGCGCTGCTGGACCGGCTGACGCTGAACGACGCCCGGATCGAAGCCCTCGCCGCGGCGCTGGATAACCTCGCCGGCCTGCCCGACCCCGTGGGCAACGTGGTGCGCGGCCAGACCCTGCCGAACGGGCTCCGGCTCCGGCAGGTCAACGTGCCCATGGGCGTCGTCGCCGCCATCTACGAGGCCCGCCCCAACGTCACCGTGGACATCGCCGGACTGGCGCTCAAGAGCGGCAACGCCGTGATCCTGCGCGGCGGCAGCGCCGCAGCCGAAACCAACATCGCCCTGATCAACGTCCTCCGCGACGCCCTGGTCTCCGTTGGGCTGCCCGCGGACGCCGTCCAGAGCGTCGACGAATACGGCCGCGACGGCGCCAACGTGCTGATGCGGGCCCGCGGCCGTGTGGACGTCCTGATTCCACGCGGCGGCCGGGACCTGATCCAGACCGTCGTGACCAACTCCGCCGTCCCCGTCATCGAGACCGGCGAGGGCAACGTGCACATCTTCCTCGACGCCTCCGCGGACGAGAAGATGGCCGTGGAGATCCTCCTCAACGCCAAGACCCAGCGGCCCAGCGTCTGCAACACGGTCGAAACCCTCTTGGTGCACTCGGGGTCCACCGTGCTGCCCGCCGTCGCCGACGCCCTCCGGGCCGCCGGGGTCACCCTGCACACCGACGCCCGCGTCACCGCCGCGCTGCCCTCGGTGGAGACCGTGTCCGCCACGGACGTGGACTGGGCCACCGAGTATATGGACCTGGACCTCGCCGTAGCCATGGTCGACAGCATGGACGAGGCACTGGCCCACATCCGCTCCTGGTCCACCGGCCACACCGAGGCGATCGTCACCAACGACCTCGCCAACGCCGAGCGCTTCATCGCGGAGATTGATTCCGCCGCGGTGATCGTCAACGCCTCCACCCGGTTCACCGACGGCGGCGAGCTGGGGTTGGGCGCCGAGGTGGGGATCTCCACCCAGAAGCTGCACGCCCGCGGTCCGATGGGCTTGACCGAACTCACCACCACCAAGTGGATCGTGCAGGGCGAGGGCCAGGTCCGGGCCTAGTCACGCGGTACCATGGACTAAAGCCAGGAACGGCGGGATCCTCCGCCGTCGTCCATTTGTAGAACTCACTAGGGGAGAACATGCTGTTTCAGCAGATCGCCACGTCCGTTGCCGCAGCAGTGGCGCACGAAGAACCCGCTCCGCTCATCGCGCCGCCTTACGTGATCGGCGGCACGATGTTCGTGCTCCTCCTGGTCCTGATGTTCATCACTCTTTCCTACGGCAACCTGGGCAAGCGCCACAGCGCCGTCGAAGAGCACGCTGACCCGCACCGCCAGCACCCGAACAAGCACGACCACGGCCAAGGCCACTAATATTTCCGCCATCATGAAGCCGCACGGCGCAACACGCCGCCTGCGCCTGGGTGTGATGGGCGGCACGTTCGATCCGATCCACCACGGGCACCTGGTGGCCGCCAGCGAGGTCGCGGCCAAGTTCGGCCTCGACGAGGTGGTGTTCGTACCCACCGGGCAGCCGTGGCAGAAGAGCAGCAAAAAGGTCACCCAGGCCGAGCACCGGTACCTGATGACCGTCATTGCCACAGCGTCCAATCCGCGCTTCACGGTCAGCCGCGTGGACATCGACCGGCCCGGTCCGACGTACACCATCGACACCCTGCGGGACCTGCACACGCAGCGTCCCGACGCGGACTTGTTCTTCATCACCGGAGCGGACGCCCTGGCGCAGATCCTCTCCTGGAAGGACATCAACGAGCTCTGGTCGCTGGCGCACTTCGTCGGGGTGACGCGTCCCGGCCACGTCCTGGACGGCATGGGCCGCGACGACGTCACGCTCCTGGAGATTCCGGCGATGGCGATCTCGTCCACGGACTGCCGCGCCCGCGTGGCCGCCGGCAACCCCGTCTGGTACCTGGTGCCCGACGGCGTGGTGCAGTACATCGCCAAGTACGGGCTCTACGACGGCCAGCCGGAAACGGAACTGGACGTCCACCAGGTCCGCCCCGTCCTCCAACCACACCTAACCGCCAGTACCGAGTGAGCCTCCCATGAGTCAGGAACAGCCTCCCATCCGCAGCCGACGCGAACTGCGCCGTGCCAGGGATGAACGGCAGGCAGCGGAACCGGATAACTCCGGGAGCGCCGATACCCCCGGGAACCCGGGGAGTGCCGGCGCCGGTTCCGGCTCCCCGGAGAACGCCGCCGCTGCACGGCAGTCCCGGCCCGTGGAACCCACCGAGGCCGAGACCACCGGCCGCCGCCGGATCCCCGGCCCGGTAGACACCGTGCGCCGCGAGTCGCCCGCCGAGCGGTCCTCCCAGGTCCGTGCCCGTGACCGGGCCGCCCTGCGCACCATCAAGGAACTCGCCGAGAAGGAGGGCCAGCTCTCCCCGGGCGGCCCGCCCACCCGCCGGCAGCTGCGCCTCCAGCAGCTGGCCGAGGAAACGGCTCCGGCCACGTCGGCCAACCCGATCGTGCCGATGCCCTCGCCGCGGACGCAGCGGCACCCGGTGGTGGCTCCGAAGCGGGACGCCCCACCCGAAGCGGCTCCGCAGCAGGCTCCCGAAACGGCGGACGCTCCGGAAGCACCGGCCGCCCCGGAGGGCATGAGCGTCGAGCAGGCCCTTGCCGCCCGGGAACTCCTGGCAGCCCAGGCCCGCAACCAGGTGGCGAAGATGGAGCACATTGCCGCCACCGACCCCGACGCCGTCGACCCCGAGGTCCTGGCGCAGCAGATCGCCCTGGCCGAGCGGGCCGCCGTCCTGAACCGGCGCGCCGCGGCCAAGCAGAAGCTTGCCGAGCAGAACAGCCAGCAGGCACCCCGGACCACCGCCGGCGTCCCGGAGGCGGGGGCCGAGGGATCCGCCCCCAAACCCGGCGCCCCGGACAACGGGCCCTCCACGGCCAGCAACCTGGCCATGGTCACCCCGCTGGAATTCGTCGAGGTGCCCGGCATGGAACGCCCGGTGATGAAGCGCCCGGCGACCTCCTACGTGCCGCTCGTAACCAACCAGGGTCCGAAAGTCCAGCCCCGCACCGGCCGCCGTCCGGCCAAGCAGCAGCGCGACGCCGGCCGCACCGGGGTCCTGGCCCGGGCCGAAGCCGCGGCCAAGGCCGGCCGGCGTCCCGCAGCAGGGGACCAGGTCCAGGACACGCAGGCGCAGGAAGACCTGGCCGCCCGTCCGCCGGTCGCCGCCAACGCCGCCTACGGACTGGACCCGCTGGACGCCTCCACCGCCGGGCTCGGCCGGGCGCGGCGGCTGCACCTGCTGCAGCTCAGCGTCCTGGCCCTCGGCGTCCTGGCCCTCGTGGCCGGCGTCATCCTGATCATCACCGGCATGGGCCACTGACGCGGTCCCTGCCCGTCGCCCGCCCTCGTCACCAGCTTTCACCGTCCGGCCCCGGGCCGGCACCCTATTCACCGAGTTTCACCAAAGTTTCATCACCAACAAGGAGTCCCGTGACTGCAACCGATTCAGCCATCACCACCGCCCGCCACGCCGCCCACGCGGCCGCGGACAAGCTGGCCGAAGACATCGTGGCGCTCGACGTCAGTGAACGCCTCGCCCTGGCCGACGTCTTCCTCATCGCCTCGGCCCCGTCCGAACGCCAGGTCAACGCGATCGTCGACGGCATCGAGGACGAGCTGTCCAAGCACGACCTCAAGCCCGTCCGCCGTGAGGGGCGCTCCGGCGGCCGCTGGGTGCTGTTGGACTACGCCGACGTCGTCATCCACGTCCAGCATGAAGAGGACCGGGTCTTCTACGCCCTCGAGCGCCTCTGGAAGGACTGCCCCGTGGTCGACCTGCAGCTCGGCGACGATGCGTCTGCGAAGGCCGCTGCCGGCACCGACGCGGAGTAGCGGCACGCCCTCCGGGGCGGCCGCACCGTGAATATTCCCGATTTGGAATTTTCGGAAGTGGTGTTCTAAGATATTTGAGTTGCTTCGGCGGGAACGAGGTCGAAGCGGCGAGAATACGGGGCTGTGGCGCAGCTGGTAGCGCACCTGCATGGCATGCAGGGGGTCAGGGGTTCGAGTCCCCTCAGCTCCACCGTAATCCGCCGGAACCAACAGGTTCCGGCGGATTTTTTTATTGCCCGGATGCGCTCCGGAATCCCGCGAAGCCCCCCGGAAACCAGCCGGGACACGCCCGCCGGGCGCCGATTAGCATCCCGGACGAAAGTGCATTACTCTAATCAGGTTGCTTGATCGGAACGGCATAAAAAACCGGATCGGCAGGAAACGGTTCGGGGCTGTGGCGCAGCTGGTAGCGCACCTGCATGGCATGCAGGGGGTCAGGGGTTCGAGTCCCCTCAGCTCCACCGAACGAGGTCCCGCTCATTGAGCGGGGCCTCACCGCTTTAACCCTTCGGCCACCCCACCCACCATGACGAAACGGCGGAAACCGGACGTGTCGGACCATCCCCTCGACCAGCTCTTCGCCGGACTGCGGCGCTTCCCTGACGTGGAGGCCCCCAACCTCCAGGCCTGGGACGCCACCGACCGCCTGCTGCTGGACACCGCTGCCGGCTTCCACGACGGCGGATCGGTGGCGGTCATCGGCGACAACTACGGCGCTCTGACCCTCGGCCTCCTCGCGCTGGGGACCGCCGACGGCGGCACTGACCCGGCGACACCGGCGGTCCGGGTCCATCAGGACCTCATCACGGGCGAACGCGCCCTGCGGCGCAACGCCGACGCTGCGGGCCTCACCGGCGGTTTCATCCAGACCACCCTGTCCGACGCCGTCGACGGCGCCTCCCTGGTGCTGCTCCAGCTGCCCCGCTCCCTCGCCGAACTGGAGGAGATCGCCGACGCCGTCGCGCGCCACGCCGCCCCCGGCGCCGTTCTGCTGGCCGGCGGCCGGGTCAAGCACATGAGCCTGGGCATGAACGCGGTCCTGGCCCGCTCCTTCGCGGAGGTCCAGCCCCAGCTCGCGCGGCAAAAGTCCCGCGTGCTGGTGGCCCGCGGCCCGAAGCCGGCCGTGGGGGAGCCGCCGTACCCGGTGTCAGAGCACCACCCGGGCCTGGACCTCACGGTCTGCGCCCGCGGTGCGGTCTTCGCCGGCACCGGGCTGGACATCGGCACCCGCTTCCTCCTGGACTTCCTGCCGCAGATGCCGGCCGCCCGGCACGCCGTCGACCTCGGTTGCGGCACCGGCATCCTCGCCGCCCTCTATGCCCGGAGCCACCCGGAGTCCCGCGTCACCGCCACGGACCGCTCCGCCGCCGCCGTCGACTCCGCCCTGGCCACCGCGCGCGCCAACGGAATCACGAGCGTGACGGGTTTGCGGGACGACGCCCTGAGCACCCTGCCCGACGCCTCGGTGGACCTGGTGCTGCTCAACCCGCCCTTCCACCTGGGCTCGGCCGTGCACGCCGGCGCCGGCCTCAAGCTGATCGAGGCCGCCGCCCGGGTGCTGGCGCCCGGGGGAGAACTCTGGACCGTCTACAACAGTCACCTGCAGTACCGGCCCGCCCTGGAGCGCCTGGTGGGTCCCACCCGCGAGGCGGGCCGGAACCCGAAGTTCACCGTCACCGCCAGCACCCGCCGGCCCGCGTAATCCGCGCGAACGTGACGGCTGCCTGTGTGGCAGCAACAGGCCGGTGACGTAGCATTTCCCTCATCAGCAGTACTTGCCCGATGACGTTGAGAGGTACCAGTGACTGAGAGCCGCACACCCTCGCCGCGGCGGGGAACGAACCTCCCACGGATGGGCGACTTCAACCTCACCGTCATCCTGGACGCGATCCGCCGTTCCCCGGCGGGACTGAGCCGGGTGGAGCTGGCCCAGATCGTCGGGCTCTCCCCGCAGACCATCTCCAACATCTCCCGCCGCCTCCTGGACCAGAGCCTGATCGTCGAGGCCGGCAAGGAGGGCACCGGCCCCGGTAAGCCCCGCACCATGCTGCGGCTGAACCCGGCCGGCATGTACGCCGTCGGCGTGCACGTGGACCCCGCCGTCCTCACGTTCGTCCTGCTGGACCTGGTGGGCGACGTCGTCCGGCACACCCGGATCCCGACGCCCGACGGGAGCGAACCCGGCGCCATCATCGACACCATCGCCGCCGAGATCAAACAGCTGATCGACGACTCGGGCGTGGACCGGGCCAAGATCGCCGGCCTGGGCGTCGCCTCGCCCGGACCCATCGACCTGGTGGCCGGCGCGGTCGTCGACCCGCCGCTGCTGCCGGGCTGGGACCGCGTGAACCTCCGCGACGCCCTGGCCGAGGCCACCGGCCTCTCCACCATCCTGGACAAGGACGTCACCAGCGCCGCCGTCGCCGAGACCTGGGCCGGGGGCCCCAGCGGTGCCGGCAGCTTTCTCTTCATGTACATGGGCACCGGCATCGGCTGCGGCCTGGTCCTCAACGGCGAAGTGGTCCGCGGCGTCTCCGGCAACGCGGGCGAGATCGGCCACGTGATCGTGGACCCGGACGGTCCCGAGTGCGACTGCGGCCAGCGCGGCTGCGTGAAGTCCTCCGCCATCCCGCAGGTGCTGGTGGCCAAGGCCGTCGCCACCGGCGTGCTGGACGGCCCCGAGGAGGGCCACAGCGCCCCCGCCGTTCAGGAGCGTTTCGCCGAGTTGTGCGCCATGGCCTACGGCGGCCACGAGGGCGCCGTCGGCATCCTCCGCGACTCGGCCGTGCTGGTCAGCCGCGCCGTGGCCGCGGTGATCAACGCCCTGGACGTGGACCGCGTCGTCTTCGGCGGCCCGTTCTGGACCTGCCTCGCCCCGGCCTACCTGGAGCTGGTCCCCGGGCTCGTGGCAGGCAACAGCGACACCGGCAAGATCCACGGCGTGGAGGTGGTCAGCACGGGCGTGGGCGACGACGTCGGCGCTGTCGGGGCCGCCTGCCTGGTGCTGGAGCACATGCTCGCCCCGCGCTCCCAGAGGCTGCTGCTGGAGGGCTGACGCCCGCTGAGGACCTGCCGCCGGTGAACGGCGTCAGTCGATGTCCTCCAGGACCGTGCCGAACGGCAGGGTTTCGTCGATGTGGGCCTGATGATCGTGCGGGTGGACCACCACCCGCACCCCGTGGGACCTGTCCGCCGCGGACTGCATGAGGACCGGCCGGACGGTGTTCACAATGCCCTCGCTCTTGCCTGCGAGGTACTCCTGGTAACTGGCTGGAAGCTGGATCATGCCAGCAGGATAGACCCCGCCGCGTCCGCGGGGGAGGGGCTTCCGGCCGGGGGCCTGCTCAGGACTCCCAGAGGATCTCGTCGTCGACGACCCCGTCCTCGTCGGTGGAGGCCACCAGTACCTCATCGGTGAAGTGCGCGCCCAGGGTGAAGTCGAGGACGAAGTAGCGTTCGGGCTGGCCGGGATAGATGCCCACGTGGCCTAGCTTGAGGGCCTTGAGGAAGACCTGATTGGTCAGCTGGGACTTGTCCTCGACGCCGAAGACCTGCCGCAGGTGTTCGGGCTTGAGGGCGTTGCAGTGGAAGCGCAGGTACTCCTGCGGGCTGCTGCCCTCCTGGTCCAGCTCCTCGGCGATCATTTCCCGCACCTGGTCCACCACCTCGGGCAGGAAGCGCAAGCGGTAGTCCACCTTGTGCAGGGCCGCCTCGTCAAAGTGGTCATGGGCGTTGACGTTCAGGTCCAGTTCCAGCGGGTGGCCGGCCAGTTCATGGGTGGCGGCGAAGTTATGGTCGCGCCCGTGGTTGAGCTCGATTTCTCCAAAATGCCGGCTGGATACCTTGCTCATGTCTTCAACATAGCCCTGAACCGGTGGCTGTTCCAGCATCACCGGGATTTAGCAGAATTTACCTGAAACCGCAGTCCGGGACGGGTGCGGTGACGGTACATTGATCGGATGCAGACCGTAGCCGCCGCCGTCGCCCGCGCCCGCGAAGAGTTCGACAGCGGGGTGACCCGGCCGTTGCAGTGGCGGCTCCAGCAGCTCGCCGCCCTGCGCCGCATGCTGGTGGAACGCCGGGCCGAGTTCGCGCAGGCCCTTTCCGCGGACCTGGGCAAGCACGAGACCGAATCGCAGATGACGGAGATCGGCTTCGTCACCGCCGAGGCCGCGCACCTGGAAAAACACCTCGCTGCCTGGCTGCGCCCGCGGCCGGTGCCCGTCCCGCTCTCCGTGCAGCCGGCCAGGGCCTGGACCGAGCTGACCCCACTGGGAGTGGTGCTGGTGATCGGGCCGTGGAACTACCCGTTGCAGCTGCTGCTCGCCCCGCTGGCCGGCGCCCTCGCCGCGGGCAACACGGTGATCCTCAAGCCCAGCGAGCACGCCCCCGCCACCTCCGCGGCCCTGGCCCGGTGGGTCCCGGAGTACCTGGCCGGCGCAGTGCAGGTCGTGGAGGGCGGCATCCCGGAAACCACGGAACTGCTGGCCGTCCCCTTCGACCACATCTTCTTCACCGGCGGGGAGGTGGCGGCCAAGGCCGTGCTGCGCGCCGCGGCGGAGCACCTGACCCCGGTCACGCTGGAACTCGGCGGGAAGTCCCCGGCCTACGTGGACGCCACCACGGACCTGGCCAAGGCGGCCCGGCGGCTTGCCTGGGGCCGGTTCATGAACGCCGGCCAGACCTGCGTGGCCCCCGACTACGTGCTGGCCACCGCCGAGGTGATCGATCCGCTGCAACGGGAACTGGCCACGGCCGTCACCGCCCTGTTCGGCAAGGACGCGGCCTCGAGCGACTCCTACGGCCGGATCATCAACGACAGGCACTTTGACCGGCTCGCCGCGCTCGCGGACGGCAGCACCGTGGTGCACGGCGGGGCCCGGGACGCGGCCACCCGGTACTTCGAGCCGACGCTGCTCCGGCCCGCGCCCGGCGACGCGGTGATGGGGGAGGAGATCTTCGGTCCGCTGCTGCCGCTGCTGGAGGTTAGCGGCCCCGGTGAGGCGATCAGCGCCATCAACGCCCGGCCCAAGCCACTGGCGCTCTACGTCTTCAGCGACGACGCCGGCACGCGCCGGGCGTTTTCCGAGCAGACCTCCTCCGGGGCGCTGTGCTTCGACGTCCCGGTGGCGCACCTGACCGTTCCCGGCCTGCCGTTTGGCGGCGTGGGCGGCAGCGGGATGGGCGCCTACCACGGCGAGCACTCGCTAAAGACCTTCTCGCACGAGCGGGCCAGCCTGTCCAAGCCGCTGTGGCCGGAAACCCTCGGACTGATCTTCCCGCCCTACACCCGCCTCAAGCACCGGCTGATCAGCAGCTTCGTGTCCCCGGCGGGAAAGAACCCGGGCAGGAACCACGGCGGGAACCAGAGCAGCTAGCCCCGGGGCGGGGGCCGCGATAACGGACTAGTCGCGGCGCGTGGTGCCCAGTTTCTGCAGGGTGTCGGCCAGCAGCTCCACGAACAGCTGCACCTGGGCGGTCTGCTTCTCCTTCGGCAGCAACGCGAAGACGTTGCGCGCCAGCCTGATCTCGGGGACGTCCAGGACCACGACGCCGTCGGGCCGGTGCAGCAGGGCCAGTTCCGGGACCAGCGCCGCGCCCAGGCCGGCGGCGGCCATCTCCAGGCTGGCGTGGAAGTCGTCGCTGTAAGCCACCACCCGGGGGTGCAGGTTGCAGCTGGCGAACAGCCGCTCGATCACGGTGGCGTCCGAGGTGCCCGGGTGGTGCATGATCCACGGCATGTCCGAGAGGTGGTCGGCGGCGACCTTTGATTCCGGGCCGATGCCCCAGCCGGCGGGCAGCACCACGCGGAAGTCGTCGTCGCCGATCCACTGCCGGTTGACCGTGTGCGGCCAGGCCAGGCCGGACTGGCCCACCTGGTAGACCAGGGCGACGTCGAGCTCGCCACCGGTGCGCAGGCCCTGGATGGTCTGTCCGGGTTCGGCGACGGAAACCCGCAGCTCGATGCCCAGCTTCTTCCACGCCGGGTTCTGCAGGATCCGGGGCAGCACGTAGGTGGCCAGGGAGGGGAAGATGCCCAGCCGCAGCTCCTGGCGGGGGCTCTCGTTCGTGCGGGCCGCGGCCGCCATGAGCGCGTCGATGTCGGTCAGCACCTTCGCCGCGTGCCGGGTCATGGTGACGGCGGCGTCGGTGGGCTGGATGCTCCGGGCCGACCGCTGGAACAGCTCCACCCCGGTGTCCCGTTCCAGGGCGGACATCTGCTGGGAGACCGCCGAGGAGGTGTAGCCCAGCCGGGTGGCGGCCGCCGCAAAGGACCCCAACCGAACCACTTCGACGAGCGTCCTGAGGTGAACGGGGTTGATCACGGAATTGCCCTTCGGTGTTTGCGGTGGGGCGGGAGCGAAATCCCGCTTCATTCTGGCACATTGGTCCTAGGCGTCCGCCGGAAAAGTAAGACTCATCCGGCTGCCTCGCGGTGACGAATTGCCCTTAGCAAGTTCCACCAGGACGATTCAGGCGAAGCAACAGGAGCAACCAGTGCAGCAAGCAGCAAGCATCCCGGACGGACGCCGGGTTGCCGTGATCGGCAGTGGCGTGGCCGGCCTGACGGCGGCCTACGTGCTGAACCGGCGCGACCAGGTCACGCTCTTCGAGGCCGATACCCGGCTCGGCGGGCACGCCCACACCCATGACGTGCGCCAGGCGGACGGCTCCGTGCTGGGCATCGACACCGGCTTCATCGTCCACAACGAACGGACCTACCCCACCCTGTTGCGGCTCTTCCGGGAACTCGGCGTCCAGACCCAGGACTCCGAAATGAGCATGTCCATCCGCTGCGACGGCTGCGGCCTGGAGTACGCGGGGGCCCGGGGCGGTGCCCGCGGCATCATTCCCCGGCCCTCCACCCTGCTGCGCGGGCGCTACCTGCGGATGCTGCTGGAAGTCACCCGCTTCTACCGCCGCGCCCGGGCCCTGCTGGCGGAGGCGGACAAGACCGGCACCGCCGGCCCCGAACTGACCCTCGGCGAGTTCCTGGCCCAGGAGAAGTTCAGCGACTACTTCATCGCCCACTTCATGACGCCCGTGGTCAGCGCCGTCTGGTCCTGCGACCCGTCGACCGCCCTGGCCTACCCGGCGCGCTACCTCTTCACCTTCCTCGGCCACCACGGCCTGCTCGGCATCAAGGGCTCCCCGCAGTGGCGCACGGTCACCGGCGGCTCCCGCAGCTACGTGGACAAGGTCGCCGCCGCCCTGCCGGACGTCCGCACCGGCAGCCCGGTCCTGCGGGTCCGGCGCCACCCCGGCGGCCTGGAAGTCACCACCCGCGACGCCGCCGGCGCCGAGACGGCGGAGAACTTCGACGCCGTCGTCATCGCCACGCACCCGGCGCAGGCCCTGGGCATGCTGGCCGACGCCACGGACGAAGAACGCGACGCCCTGGGCGGCATGCCCTACTCGGTCAACCAGACCGTCTTCCACCGCGACGACGCCGTGCTCCCCGCCAGCGAAAACGCCAAGGCCTCCTGGAACTACCGGCTGCCCGCCTGCGACGCCCGGCCGGACCGCGTGCTGGTCAGCTATGACATGACCCGTCTGCAGCGGCTGGAGCCGGTGGACGGCAAGCGCTACATTGTCAGCCTGGGCGAATCCGAACTGATCGGGGACGGCACGGTGCTGGAGCAGATGGTCTACGAACACCCGCAGTACACGCCGGACTCGCTCCGGGCGCAGGAACGCATCCTGGGCCTGGGTGATGACCGGCTGGCGTTCGCGGGCGCCTACCACGGCTGGGGTTTCCACGAGGACGGCGCGCTTTCCGGCGTCCGGGCCGCCGCCCGGCTGGGCCGCGACTGGGAAGCCGACGGTCAGGGCACCCGCAACGCCGAACTGTCCCCGGCCGCGGAGGGCCTGTGAGCCGGGGTCCTGTGAACAGCGGTGCCGCCATCTACCGGACGTCCATCTCGCACGTCCGTCGCACCCCGCTGCACAACGCCTTCACCTACCGCAGCTACAGCTGGTACGTCGACGTCGACGCTCTCCCGGAGCTGCCCCGGCCGCTCCGGCCGCTGGCGGGCTTTACCGCCGCGGACCATCTGGGTGACCCCGACGGGACACTCCGCGGCAACGTCGAACGCTACCTCGCCACCCAGGGCATAGACCTGGGCGGCGGCCGGATTACCATGCTGGCCAGTGCCCGCGTCTTCGGCCACGTGTTCAACCCGCTGAGCCTGTTCTGGTGCCACGACGCCGCCGGGGAGCTGCGCTGCGTCGTCGCCGAGGTGCACAACACCTACGGGGAGCGGCACTGCTACCTGCTGGAGACCGACGGCGCCGGCCGGGCCACCGTGCCGAAGGCGTTCTACGTCTCACCGTTTAATGACGTCGACGGCCGGTACCGGATGAAGGTCCCCGAACCCGGCGACCGGCTGGCGGTCTCAATCGTCCTGGAACGCGAGGGGCAGAAGCCCTTCATCGCCACCATGGACGGCACCCGCAGCCCGGCCACCACAGCCAACATCCTCGCCGCGGCGATCGCTGTCCCGCTGGCCCCGCTGCGGGTAGCGGCCCAGATCCGCTGGCAGGGCATCAAACTTTGGGCGCGACGCCTGCCCATCATCAAAAGACCACACCACCCCTCACAGGAGGCAGTCCAGTGACCATGACCGAAGCGACCGGATCCCCGCAGGGATCCCAGGAACGCGACTTCGCTCCGGCCCCCGCCGGATCCCCGGTGCCGTACACCGTGCCCCCGGCACCCGCCGTCGTCGACGCCGCCATCTGGCCGAGCATCGCCACCGTCCCCGCCGGGATCAAGGCCAAGGTGGCCGGCCGCGTGGCCGACGCCATCTTCCGCACCGCCGTGCAGCGGCTGCCCCTGGAGGTCCGCTACCCGGACGGCTCCGTCCTGGGCGAGGCCGGCCAGGGTCACCCGATCATGACCATGCACCGTCCCGACGACTTTGCGGCCCGCCTGGGCGACGGCGGACTGATCGGCCTGGGCGAGTCCTACATGGCCGGCGACTGGGACGCCGATGACCTCACCGCCGTGATGGAGGTCTTCGCCGCCCGGGTGGGGAAGCTGGTGCCCGAGCCGCTGCAGAAGCTCCGCGGGCTCTACCTGCCCCGCACGCCCCGGACAGAGAAGAACACCGAGCAGAACACCCGCTCGAACATTTCCCGGCACTACGACCTCTCGAATGACCTGTTCGCGACCTTCCTCGACAGCACCATGACCTACTCCAGCGCGCTGTTCCCCGAAAGTGGCGACGCGCTGCGCGCCGTGGTTTGGGACGACCTCGCCGCGGCACAGCAGGCCAAGATCGACCGGCTGCTGGACAAGGCCGGCGTCACCGCGGGCACCCGGGTCCTCGAAATCGGCACCGGCTGGGGCGAGCTGGCCCTGCGCGCGGCCGCCCGGGGGGCCACCGTCTACTCCGTCACGCTCTCCAGCGAACAGCAGGAGCTCGCCCGGAAGCGGGTGGCCGAGGCCGGGTACGCCGACGCCGTCACCATTGACCTCAAGGACTACCGCGCCGTGCAGGGCCAGTACGACGCGATTGTCTCCGTCGAGATGATCGAGGCCGTGGGCTACGAGTACTGGGCAACCTACTTCAAGACCATCGAGCGGGTTCTGGCGCCCGGTGGCAAGGTGGCCATCCAGGCCATCACCATCGGCCACGACAGGCTGATCGCCACCCGCACCAGCTACACCTGGGTGCACAAGTACATCTTCCCGGGCGGCGTGATCCCTTCAGTCCGCGCCATCGAAGAGATCACCGAGAAGCAGACCGGCCTCCGGGTCCGCGAACGCCTCGCCATGGGTGAGCACTACGCGCAGACACTGCGCCTCTGGGAGGAGCGGTTCATGGCCCGGGGCGGCGACGTCCGCGCCCTGGGCTTCGACGAGATCTTCCAGCGGATGTGGCTGTTCTACCTCTGCTACTCGCGGGCCGGGTTCGAAACCGGATACCTGAACGTGCAGCAGATCGTGCTGGACAAGGTCTCCACCCGGGCCTCCGCCGCCAAGGCCGCTGCCACCCAGGCCTCGGCTCACGAGCGGGGCACCAAGTGAGCGGGGGACTGGCCGGCACCATCGCCGAGGTCCTGCGCCCGGTGGTCCGCGGCGAACTGCCGGTGCGGCTGGTCGTCTGGGACGGCAGCGAGGCCGGTCCGGCCGGCGCCCCCACGGTGCGGCTGAACTCGCCCGCCGCGATCCGGCGCCTGCTCTGGGCGCCCGGGGAGCTCGGCGCCGCGCAGGCCTACGTCACCGGCGAACTCGACCTCGATGGCGACCTCAACTCGGCCCTGGCCCACATCTGGAAAGTGGTCCGGGACCGCAACCTTGCCGGCATCCGCCCCACCCCGGCCCTGCTGGCCGGCGTGGCCAGGATCGCCAAGGAAGCCGGAGCCCTGGGCGCCCCGCCCGAGCCGCCGGCCAGCCAGGCCAAGGTCAAGGGCCGGCTGCACAGCCTGCTCCGGGACCGTGCCGCCATCAGCCACCATTACGACCTCAGCAACGATTACTACGAGCTGATCCTCGACCCGCAGATGGCCTACTCCAGCGGGTATTGGACCAACCACCTCGAAGACAGCCACGCCGCCGAGGGCTACGGGCTCGAGGACGCGCAACGGGACAAGCTGGACCTGGTCTGCCGCAAGATCGGGCTCAAGCCCGGCATGCGGATGCTCGACATCGGCTGCGGCTGGGGCTCGCTGAGCCTGCACGCGGCCCAGCACTACGGCGTCGACGTCGTGGGCGTCACCCTCTCCGTGGAGCAGAAGGCGTTCATCGACCGCCGGGTCAAGGAACGCGGGCTCGAGGGTCGCGTCGACATCCGCGTCCAGGACTACCGGGAAATCCCGGACGGCCCGTTCGACGCCGTCGCCTCCCTGGAGATGGGCGAGCACGTGGGCCAGAAGAACTAC
Source organism: Arthrobacter sp. NPDC080082 (assembly GCF_040686595.1). Classification (NCBI taxonomy): domain Bacteria; kingdom Bacillati; phylum Actinomycetota; class Actinomycetes; order Micrococcales; family Micrococcaceae; genus Arthrobacter; species Arthrobacter sp. NPDC080082. The sequence goes on from NZ_JBFBKQ010000002.1 coordinate 268,943, forward strand.
CCGGTCTACGCGGCCGCGCTGTTCAACAACGTCAAGCCCGGCGGCAAGGTCCTGATCCAGCAGATGTCCCGCCACGGCAAGCACCCCGGCGGAGGCCCCTTCATCGAATCCTTCATCGCGCCGGACATGCACATGCGTCCGGTGGGGGAGACGCTGGGCTTCCTGGAGGACGCCGGGCTGGAGATTGAGGGCGTCCAGGGCATGCGCCGGCACTACGTCTACACCCTGGAGGCCTGGTACGAGCGGTTCGAGGAGAACCACGACGCCGCCGTCGCCATGATGGGCGAGGAGATCGTCCGCGTCTGGCGGCTCTACCTGGTGGGCGCGCTGCGCAGCTTCGCCGAGGGCCGGATGGGCGTGGACCAGATCCTCAGCAGCCGCCCCGAGTAGGAGCGCTCCACACTAAATACAGAAGGCGGCCACCGGAGGGTGGCCGCCTTCTGTCGTGCCGGCCACCCTGCTTTTCGTCCACCCGGGGGCGTGCCGTCACCCACTCCGGGACGTGCCCTCACCCACGCGAGCCCGTGGCCTCACGCACAGGAACGCGTGCCGTCACCCACAGGCGCCCGTGCCGCGGTGCACTACATGTAGTGCCGCCGCCCACTCAGGGCCACCAGGGACGCGCCCCGCGACACGCCGTGAATGTGCGACACGCGGGGTGGTTAATTGTGGCTAACCTGTCCACAGGGTGTGGACGGGGCCGCGAAAAAAGCCGCGATTCCGGACATTTTGAGACCCTCTGCTTGTGGATTAACGGTGGGTTAAATGACATACTTGTAATACATCATCTTGGGGTCCGCGCCGGGCTCTTGCACTACATGTAGTATCGACATACAGTTCGAGCGGAGCGGTTACAGGCCGCAAGGCGAGGCGGGTTCCGGGACGCGAAAGCAATACCGGGCAGGCCCCACCGGACCCGAACCACAGACTTCAACTAAGGGGACCAGGACATGACCGTAACGGTTTACACGAAGCCGGCCTGCGTGCAGTGCAACGCAACCTACCGCGCGCTCGACAAGAAGGGCATCGCCTACCAGAGCGTCGACATCTCCCAGGATGCCGAGGCCCTCGAGCGCCTCAAGTCCCTGGGCTACATGCAGGCCCCGGTCGTCGTGACCGACCAGGACCACTGGTCCGGCTTCCGCCCGGACAAGATCGAGGAACTGGCCCAGGCCTCCGCCGTCGCGGTCGCCTGAAAGCCTTCCCACAGCAGCACCACACCGGATGAGGTGACGACCATGGCCGCACCGGCAACCGCCGGGCCGCCGCTGGCAGCGACGACCGTGGACTCAGCCACGGATTCAAAGTCAGTGCAGACCACCGGCAGCCACCTCATCTACTTCTCCTCCACGTCGGAAAACACCCGTCGCTTCGTCCAGAAGCTCGGCGTCGACGCCGCCCGCATTCCCCTCCTGGCGAGGGAACCGGCGCTCGTGGCCACCGAGCCGTATGTCCTGGTGGTTCCCACCTACGGCGGGACCGGGGGAGAAGGATCCGTTCCGAAGCAGGTCATCCGCTTTCTGAACGACCCGAGGAACCGGCAACAGCTCCGTGGAGTGATCGGGGCGGGCAACACGAATTTCGGGGACAACTACTGCATGGCCGGCGACATCATTGCCGCCAAATGCAACGTCCCGCACCTATATCGATTCGAACTCATGGGGACGCCGGAAGACGTCGGCCGAGTACAACAAGGATTGGAAGAATTTTGGACACGACTGTCGCAGACGAAGTGACCGGGGCTCACGCCGTCGAAAAGCACACCGTGGCGGGCGAGAAGCCGGCGCTGCCGGCCGCCTACCAGGGCCTGGGCTACCACGAGCTCAACGCCATGCTGAACCTCTACGGTCCGAACGGCGAGATCCAGTTCGAAGCCGACCGCGAGGCCGCTCACCAGTACTTCCTGCAGCACGTGAACAACAACACCGTGTTCTTCCATGACCTCGAGGAAAAGCTCGACTACCTGGTGAAGAACGAGTACTACGAGCGGGAAACTCTCGACCAGTACACGATGAACTTCATCCGCGAGCTCTTCAACCGCGCCTACAAGAAGAAGTTCCGCTTCGAGACCTTCCTCGGCGCCTTCAAGTTCTACACCTCCTACACGCTGAAGACGTTCGACGGAAAGCGCTTCCTGGAGCGTTACGAGGACCGCGTCTGCATGGTGGCCCTGCACCTGGCCCGCGGCGACGAGCAGCTGGCCACCCAGATGGTCGACGAGATCATCGAGGGCCGCTTCCAGCCGGCCACTCCGACGTTCCTGAACGCCGGCAAGAAGCAGCGCGGCGAGCTGGTCTCCTGCTTCCTGCTCCGCATCGAAGACAACATGGAGTCGATCGGCCGCTCCATCAACTCCGCACTGCAACTGTCCAAGCGTGGCGGCGGCGTGGCGTTCGCCCTCACCAACATCCGCGAGGTGGGCGCCCCGATCAAGCAGATCGAGAACCAGTCCTCCGGCGTCATCCCCGTGATGAAGCTCCTCGAAGACAGCTTCTCCTACGCCAACCAGCTCGGTGCCCGCCAGGGTGCCGGTGCCGTGTACCTGCACGCGCACCACCCGGACATCTACCGCTTCCTCGACACCAAGCGCGAGAACGCGGACGAGAAGATCCGCATCAAGACCCTCTCCCTCGGCGTCGTGATCCCGGACATCACCTTCGAGCTCGCCAAGCGGGACGAGGACATGTACCTGTTCTCCCCGTACGACGTCGAAAAGGTCTACGGCATGCCGTTCTCCGACGTCTCGGTCACTGAGAAGTACTACGAGATGGTGGACGACTCCCGGATCAAGAAGACCAAGATCAAGGCGCGCGAGTTCTTCCAGACCCTCGCCGAGATCCAGTTCGAATCCGGCTACCCGTACATCATGTTCGAGGACACCGTAAACCGGGAAAACCCGATCGACGGCAAGATCATCATGTCCAACCTGTGCTCCGAGATCCTCCAGGTCTCCCAGCCCACGACGTACCACGATGACCTGTCCTACGACGCCACCGGCAAGGACATCTCCTGCAACCTGGGCTCGCTGAACATCGCGAAGACCATGGACTCGCCGGACTTCGGCCTGACCATCGAGACGGCCATCCGGTCCCTCTCCGCGGTCTCCGACATGTCCAACATCACCTCGGTGCCCTCGATTGCCCGCGGCAACGACCAGAGCCACGCGATCGGCCTCGGCCAGATGAACCTGCACGGCTACCTGGCCCGCGAGCGGGTCCACTACGGCTCCGAAGAGGGCCTGGACTTCACGAACATCTACTTCTACACGGTGCTGTTCCACGCGGTCCGCGCCTCCAACAAGCTGGCCATCCAGACCGGCCAGACCTTCGGCGGCTTCGAGAAGTCCAAGTACGCCTCCGGCGAGTTCTTCGAGAAGTACATCAACCGCGAGTGGGTCCCGGAGACGGCGAAGGTTGCCGAGCTGTTCCAGAACATCCACATCCCCACCCAGGATGACTGGCGCGAGCTGAAGGCTTCCGTCATGGAGCACGGCATCTACAACCAGAACCTGCAGGCCGTCCCGCCGACCGGCTCGATCTCCTACATCAACAACTCCACCTCCTCGATCCACCCGGTGGCGTCCAAGATCGAGATCCGCAAGGAAGGCAAGCTGGGCCGCGTGTACTACCCGGCGCCGTACCTGACGAACGACAACCTGGAGTACTACCAGGACGCGTACGAGATCGGCTACGAGAAGGTCATCGACACCTACGCCGCCGCCACGCAGCACGTGGACCAGGGCCTGTCCCTGACCCTGTTCTTCAAGGACACCGCCACCACGCGTGACATCAACAAGGCCCAGATCTACGCCTGGAAGAAGGGCATCAAGACCATCTACTACATCCGTCTCCGCCAGCTCGCGCTGGAAGGGACCGAGGTAGAGGGCTGCGTCTCCTGCATGCTCTAGCCTCCGACTGAGGCATGCGAGTACGACGGCGGGCGCCCGCCCGCCGTCGTACGCTTTAACTTAGAGAACCAACCCAACATTGAGGGGATGACATGACCGAGAAGGTCAAGCTGCTGAGCCACGTCGAGGCGATCAACTGGAACCGTATCCAGGACGACAAGGACGTGGACGTCTGGAACCGCCTGGTCAACAACTTCTGGCTGCCGGAGAAGGTGCCGCTGTCCAACGACGTCCAGTCGTGGAACACCCTGACGCCGGCCGAGCAGCAGCTCACCATGCGGGTGTTCACCGGCCTGACCCTGCTGGACACCATCCAGGGCACCGTCGGCGCCGTCTCGCTGATCCCGGACGCGGTCACCCCGCACGAGGAAGCCGTCTACACGAACATCGCGTTCATGGAGTCCGTGCACGCCAAGAGCTACTCCTCGATCTTCTCCACGCTGGCCTCCACCAAGGAGATCGACGAGGCGTTCCGCTGGTCCACCGAGAACGAGAACCTTCAGAAGAAGGCCCAGATCGTCATGGACTACTACCAGGGCGACGACCCGCTGAAGCGCAAGGTGGCCTCCACCCTGCTGGAGAGCTTCCTGTTCTACTCCGGCTTCTACCTGCCGATGTACTGGTCCTCGCGAGCCAAGCTGACGAACACGGCCGACCTGATCCGCCTGATCATCCGCGACGAGGCCGTCCACGGCTACTACATCGGCTACAAGTTCCAGAAGGGCCTGGAGAAGGTCTCCGAAGAGAAGCGCCAGGAGATCAAGGACTACACCTTCGAGCTGCTCTTCGAGCTGTACGAGAACGAGGTCCAGTACACGCATGACCTCTACGACGGCGTCGGCCTGGCCGAGGACGTCAAGAAGTTCCTTCACTACAACGCCAACAAGGCGCTGATGAACCTGGGCTACGAGGCCATGTTCCCGGCCTCCGTCACCGACGTAAACCCGGCGATCCTCTCGGCCCTGTCGCCGAACGCCGACGAGAACCACGACTTCTTCTCCGGGTCGGGCTCGTCGTACGTCATTGGCAAGGCTGTCAATACCGAGGATGAGGACTGGGACTTTTAGTCTCCACAGTCAGCATCGCATTTGAGAACGGCCCCGCACCTCCTGTGCGGGGCCGTTCTGTGTTGGCGGCGGGGTACCGGGGGATATCCGCGTCGCTTCAGCACTCGTCGATGATCTTTCCGACCACGCTGCCGACGGCGGCACCCAGGGCCGCACCACCGGCGCCACCGAAGTAGCCGCCGATCACTCCGCCCGCGCCGGCCAGGGTGCCCTGCCAGTTGCCTCCGGACTTCTTGTAGACCACGGTGGTTGATCCTCCGCCGCCGCCGTCGTCGGAGACGTAGGATCCGACGGCGCCGGAGGCGTAGGCCAGGGCGACCGGGCTGGCGTTGCCCTTCATCATGAGTTCCTCGTACGCCTTTTTGACCTCGTGGTAGGCCTTGGCGGCGTCGTGCTTGCCTCCGGTGGCCTTGTGGCCGAGCTCGCAGATGTGGGTCAGTACCGGCAGCTCTGCCTCGGTGATGAAGTTCAGCTCGTGCAGTTTGCTGAGCACGATCTTGTCGGCCTTCAGGCGGTCGCCTTTGGCCTCGGCCATGATGCGCTGCATCTCCCTGGCCGCCGCGCTTTGCATCTCGTAGACGCCAATTCCGCTGAAGGATTCGATGCTGGACATTGGAATGCCCTCCTAAGTGCTGGTTGAGGCGCAGGTCCGCGCAGTGGAATCTTGCTCCCGTCGCGGACGGAAGGGAATACCGAAACTATTCAGAAGCCGGCAGCGTCTTCGAGGCTCGGTTCACCGGAGTATCCGGGCAGGGCTGAGAGGGAATCCGGCCAAAGCGGCGGTTCCCAATCCTGCTGTTCGCTGCGGTAGCGGCGTCCGGTGGGGGAGACCCATTCCGGCGGCTCCTGAGGCGTAGCCGGCGTCGGCTGCCAAGCCGTGGTGTGTCTGAGTCGGTGGTGCTTCCGGCAGGGCTGGCCGAGGTTGCTAATCCCGGTGGTCCCGCCCTTCGCCCAGGCCAGCAGGTGATCTGCATCCGTATCGAGGGATGAGTTGTTACAACCTGGGAAGGAGCACTTGGCGTCTCGCAGCCGAAGCCATTGCCGCATTGCCTTGGGGATCCGGTAGCTGGTGCGGCCGATCTCCAGTGGCGCACCATCCCGGGGATCCACCAGCACCCGGTAGAATGAGTCCGCCCCGTCCGCCACCAGCCTCCCGGCCGTCGACGGCGGGATCGGTCCGAAGCCATCCAGCGTTGCAGGCTCATCGGTCAGCCCCAGTAGTGATAGCACCGGGACGGTGACCAGCACCTGCGCCCGCGGGACCGGCGCCCGGCTAATGGTGGACGCGGAGGCGGTCCCTTCAAGACCAGGGCCGGCGTCGCCGTCGACGTAGCCATCGGAACGGTCGGCCAGCAGCAGGGTAACGGCCACGTCTGCACGAAGCTGTGCCAGGGTCCGCGGCTCGTCCGGTCCCTGCAAAGCACGGGACGCGGAGGTGAGCCGGTCGAAGATTCCGGCCGCATCCACCGCCGGCAAATACGCATTGAGCCAGGCCATGCCGTCGCGGTCGGGATGGAACTCCACCCGCCGGTCGGCCGCGCCGCGGGTGTGCCGGGCCTCGATGCTGTCAGGATGATGCCGCTCGCGCCAGGTCCTGGCCTTTGCCCGGAACCGTCCGGGGACGAGTTCACCTGCGTAACAGCCGCGGGCCGGTGAGGAGTCGTCCGGGTCGAGGAAGTGACTCTCCAAGGCCGTGGCACCGGCGGGGGAGAGACTCGAGGCTTCGTCCACCATGATCCGAGCGTGCTGCCAGGAAACCTTGCCGGCACGCAACGCGCCCAGCGTCAGGGGCAGCGACGTCGTCAGGGACAACGCTTCGCAGATCAGTGCCGCGGCGGACCGTTCACTGACCGTCAGCACACCCGCGATTTCCGCGACCGTGCCCATCTCCCGTGCGGTGCACTCCTGGGGCGATGAGCTAATCCCGGCAACGACCTCCGCAAGCCGGACGTATTCGGCAGTCAGATGCACTTTCAGCGCGGCGGCCCGGGCTTCCAGACGCGTAACTTCCGCGAGCCCGTCCAGACAGGCGTCGGCGAGCAAAAGGGCTGGATCGGCGTCGGGCCCAAGTGCAGGGCCGGTCATAGGGCAGGAGAGCAGCTGCTCGAGCGCGGCGGCGGACTGCGTCAGGGCCGCTACCGCCGCCCTGATGCCTGCACTGGCGCCAGACTCGAAAGCCTCTCCGCTCTCCATGACTCAACACTAGGGCGAAGCACCGACATTTAAACCCGGACGCAGGCCCATCCGTGTCCGGGACCGGCGAGAGATAGCACGCCGGCGCGTAAGATAAGGGACTGCCAACCAGCTCCAAGCCTCCCTCAGAACGCGTAGCGGATACGACAATAGGGCGCGATGTCTGCAATGAGCTGCGTCAGTTGCCGCACGTAGCCAGCCTTGGTTCCAGACCGGTAGCGGACGTTCGTGAATCCGTTCGACGAGACCTTTGACTCCTGCAGGTCCGGGCGCCAGAGTGCCTTCTCAGCCTGCGGGTGCCAGCCCAGATTTACCTCGTGGAGCCCCTCGTTGTGCGTCAGAAAGATGACCTCCGCCGCGAGTTGGGCCTTCGCGGCGTCAGTCAGGGTGGCGTCGAGTTGACGCAGCAGTTCCTCCCAATCGTGCAGCCAGGTGTCCGTGATGATGACGGGGGAGAAGTTCACGTGCACCTCGTAGCCGGCTTCAACGAAGTCGTTGATGGCGGCCATTCGTTCAGCCATCGGCGAGGTCCGGACGTCGACGGACTTGGCCAGGGCCGCGGGCATCAGGGAGAAGCGGATCCTGGTGTGGCCGCCGTGGTCCCACGCGAGCATCGCCGGGTTCACATATTTGGTGGCAAACGAAAGCTTCGCGGTGGGCAGGTCGCGGAAGAGCATGACCAGGTCTTCCACGTTGTCGCTGATCAGGGCGTCGACGGAGCAGTCGCTGTTCTCGCCGATGTCGTAAACCCAGAGCTCCGGATCGCACTGGTTGGGCTCCAGCTTGATGCCCTGGCGCGTGGCGTGCCGCTCCAGCGTCCGGGCGATGTCGTCGATGTTCGCGAACACGGTGACCGGGTTGCTGTACCCCTTGTGCCGGGGCACGTAGCAGTAGGCGCATGCCATGGCGCAGCCGTTCGCCGTCGAGGGTGCAATGAAGTCCGCCGACCGGCCGTTGGGTTTGACGGTCAGCGCTTTTTTGACGCCGAGGACCAGTGCCTCCGTCTTGATCCTGGACCAGCGGGGCACGTTCGTTTCATCCCCGTGGACCTCGGGGATGTTCCAGTGGCTATCGATAAGGACGACGTCGGCGTCCGGCCATCGTGCGACGATCTCCCTGCCCCGGGGAAGCTCAAGCGCCGCAGGCTGGGCATAGATCCGCCGGATTTGTAGCAGGCGATTGAACTCCACGATTCCGTTCCCCTGCGGGCCCGAAGGGACTACTCGTCGGCGGCGGCGAGCTGGCCGCAGGCGCCGTCGATCTCCTTGCCGCGGGTGTCACGGAGGGTGCAGGGGACCCCGGCGGCGCGCAGCCGGGCGATGAACTCCTGGGCCACCGGCTTCTCCGAGGCGGTCCAGATGGAACCCGGCGTCGGGTTCAGTGGGATCGGGTTGACGTGCACCCAGCCGCGGCCGCGCTGGTTCAGCTTCTTGGCCAGCAGGTCGGCGCGCCACGGGTGGTCGTTCATGTCCTTGATCAGCGCGTATTCGATGCTGACGCGCCGGCCGGTCTTCCGGTAGTACTCGTACGCGGCGTCGATGGCCTCGTCGACCTTCCAGCGGTTGTTCACCGGGATCAGCTCGTCGCGGAGCTCGTCGTCGGGCGCGTGCAGTGACAGTGCGAAGGTGACCGGAATTTCCTCGTCGGCCAGCTTGCGGATGGCCGGGACCAGGCCCACGGTGGAGACGGTGATGTTGCGGGCCGACATCCCCAGTCCCTCGGGGGACGGGTCCACGAAGCGGTGCAGCGCCGCCATGACACGCTTGTAGTTGGCCAGCGGTTCACCCATGCCCATGAAGACAATGTTGGTGACGCGCTCGTCGTCGTGCTCCTTGGGGCCCAGCTCGCCCGCCGCGATGGCACGGTTGGCGGCGACCACCTGGTCCACGATCTCCGCGGTGGACATGTTGCGGGTCAGCCCCGCCTGGCCGGTGGCGCAGAACGGGCAGTTCATGCCGCAGCCGGCCTGCGAGGACACGCAGAGTGTGATCCGGCCGGGGTAGCGCATCAGCACGGACTCGACCAGGGCGCCGTCGAACAGCCGCCAGAGGAACTTGATGGTGTCCCCGTTGTCCGTGCGGAGGCGGCGGACCTCGGTCAGCAGCGGCGGGAACATCTCGGCCACGAGCTCCTCGCGCCCGGCCTTGGGCAGGTCGCTCATCGCCGCCGGATCCGTGGTCCAGTGCTGGAAGTAGTGCGTGGAGAGCTGCTTCGCGCGGAACGCGGGAACACCCATCTCCTTGAGCTTCGCGGCGCGCTCCTCCAGCGTGAGGTCAGCGAGGTGCGCCGGCGGCTGCTTCACCCGCGGCGAAGCGAACTGGAGGACCGGCCGGCCCTCCGAGGTGCGCGCCTGCTCCCAGCCTTCCGCCGTCGGGCGGACCTGCGGGCGTGCGCTGCCGACGGCGTCGCCGCCCTTCGCGCGGGTAAGGTCGGGGGCGTCGGAGGGAGAAGTTGAGGAAGTCATCCTTTCCATTGTCCCACGCCGGCCTACCACACGCTAAGCGCGGGGAAGCCCTGCGCCCGGGCGCGGCACCGGCGCGCCGCACCCAGGTGCCGCGCCCGCTGCTGCATCCGGCGTCCGGCCGCTGGCGTCCGGCACCGGCCGTCCGGCACCCGGCGTCCGGCGTCCGGCGGCCAGTGCACCGGGTACGGTCCCTAGTAGCCCGCGACCTCGTGCGGGACGTACGGGCTCTCCAGCTCCGCCATCTCCTCCGGCGTCAGCGTCAGCTCCAGCGAGGCGAGGGCGTCCTCCAGGTGCTGGGCCTTGCTGGCGCCCACGATCGGGGCGCTGACCACGCTGTTGGCGCGTACCCACGCCAGGGCAACCTGGGCGCGGGGCACGCCGCGGCGCTCGGCGATGGTGCGCACGGCGTCGGCAACGGCCCGGTCGCTGCTCTCGGCGCTGTAGAGGGTCTTGCCGAACTCATCCTTTTCCGAGCGGTTGGTCTTCTCGTCCCAGTCCCGGGTGAGCTTGCCGCGGGCCAGCGGGCTCCAGGGCAGCACCCCGATCTTCTGGTCGGCGCAGAGCGGGAACATCTCGCGTTCCTCCTCGCGGTAGACCAGGTTGTAGTGGTCCTGCATGGTGACGAACCGGGTCCAGCCGTTGAGCTGCTGCAGGTAGAGCGCCTTGCTGAACTGCCAGGCCGCCATCGAGGACGCGCCGATGTAGCGCACCTTGCCGGCCTTGACGACGTCGTGCAGCGCCTCGAGCGTCTCCTCGATCGGCGTCGAAGGGTCCCAGCGGTGGATCTGGTAAAGGTCGATGTAGTCGGTGCCCAGCCGGGTGAGGCTGGCGTCCAGTTCCGCGAAGATGGCCTTGCGAGAGAGTCCGCGCCCGTTGGGGCCGGGGCGCATGACGCCGTGGACCTTCGTGGCGATGACGGTGTCCTCGCGGCGGGTGAACTCGGCAAGGGCGCGGCCCACGATCTCCTCGCTGGAGCCGTTGGAGTAGACGTTCGCCGTGTCGAAGAAGTTGATTCCCGCGTCCACGGCCTGCCGGATCAGTGGACGGCTCTCCTCCTCGGGCAGGGTCCACGGGTGCGGTCCCCGCTCGGGGTCCCCGTACGTCATGCAGCCCAGGGCCAGCGGTGAGATGTCCATGCCGGTGTTGCCGAGTTTGATGTAATCCACGTCTGCCTTCCGTCGCAAATCCCACGGCCGCCGGTGCGGCCTTCGCCCCACGTTAGGCGACGAGTCTGGCAAATTGCGAGGAACGCACAGTCAGTGGGAGGAGAGGATTGCGACGACGGCGTCCGCGACGGCGCCGGGCTGGCTAAGGAACGGGGAGTGGCCCGAATCCAGGGCCTCGTACGTGGTGCACCGGCGGGCCATCCGCAACTGGAGCGTGGGGTCGAGGGCCTTGTCCTGCCGGCAGACGATGTACGTGCTCGGCGTCGTCAGCCAGGCGGTCCGTGCCGGGACACCGCGGCCGTGCCCCGAACGCTGGGGAACGAGCAGGGACGTGGCCCTGGCTCGGTCTTCGGGACTGCAGTCGGCATAAAGGAGGTCTCCGGCTAACTCCGGCCGCAGGCGTGAGGTCCCGTCGTCGTGGTGCTCGACGATGCTGTTGATGAGGGCCGCCCGTCCGCCGAGGGAGGCGCCGCTCTCTCCCGCCGCCGGGACGAAGGCCGCGACGTAGAGGAGGTGGCTGATCCGCTCAAGCCCGGTGATGACGGACCCGCCATAGGAGTGCCCCAGGACCAGCGGCGGGGATGCGCAGGAATCGACGACGGATTGGACGGCGTCCGTGTCGGCGGCGAGCGAGCCGCGATGAAGGTGGGGCGCATGGACCGTCAGGCCCCGCGAACGCAGTTCCTCGACGAGCTTGGCGAAGTGCCGGGGTTGGTGCCACAGGCCGTGAACCAGGACCACCTCGGCACGTGCCGGCACCGGCCCTACACTCCCTTGAGCAGGGCGAAGTAGCCGGGAACCTGCTGGGGGAGCCCCTCCGGCTTCATCGGAACGACTTCGATGTTGATCGGCCCCTCGGAACGCAGCTCCCACTCAGAGGCCGGGAAGGCCCGCTGCCGTTCCTTCCCGCCGAACCGTCCCGGCCGGGGGAGGTGCTGCAGGGCCCGCTCCAATTGCCGGGGGACGTGGTGGTGGCTGGCGCCGAGCGCGGTGAGGTAGTCCAGGCTCGATCCGGGGAAGTTGGTTTCGGCGAGGAACACCTGGCCCTGGCCGGCCACCAGCGTGCGAAGGTTCGCGGCCAGTGCGGCCTGGTGCGCGGGATCCAACACGTGGAAGACGCCCCGGACAAACACGTTCGCCGGACCGAGCCGGTCCAGGAGCTGCGCTCCGGCACCCTCGCCGGTGGCGTCGACGGCCAGGAAGTCGGCGTTGGGGATGTTCCGGGCCTCGTGGGCCGCGCGGGCGACGGCCCCGGGGGAGACGTCGATGCCGAGGACCTGCGGGAAGAGCCCGGCCAGCCAGCGGGTGTGCGTGCCGTTGCCGCAGCCGACGTCGATGACGGGCAGGGCCGGATCGAAGGCGTCCAGCAGGACGCTGGCATACTGGGCGTGTTCCGCAGCGGAATCCGAATCCCAGAGGACATCGCCGTCGCTGCCGGTCGCGCGGACGCCGGTCCAATACCGGTCCCACGCCGTGTGCGGGTCCCGCGGGGCCTTGGAGGTCAGGCGCACCACCGTCGGGACAAGGAGCAGCTGCTGCCAGAGCTTGGACATCCGCTTACTCTACCGGGGCTGGACCGCGCCGCGGAGCCGTTCGAGCACCTGCGCGGCGTCGACCGGGCGCCCGTACAGGTAGCCCTGGCCGTACTGGCAGCCCATGGCCTGCAGCCGGGACGCCTGGCCCTCGGTTTCGATGCCTTCGACGATGGCGTTCAGCTCGGCGGCCGCGATTAGCTGCAGCACGGCGGCGACAAACTTGTGCTGCCGGGGGTCCGATTCGAGGTTGCGGATCAGGGACTGGTCCACCTTGACGGTGTCCGCCGGGAGGGACCGCAGGTAGCTGATCGATGAGTAGCCGGTTCCGAAATCATCGATCTGAAGCCCGACGCCGAGGTCCCGCAGCCGGTGCAGGATTTGCTCCTCACCGGCGCCGCGGGACATGAGGACGGTCTCGGTGATCTCGAGGACCAGGCGGCGGGGCTCCACGCCGTGGCGTGCCAGGGTTTCCCGGACGTCGTCGACCAGGTCGTTGCGCAGGAGTTCCGCGGCGGAGAGGTTCACATGGAGTCCGAAGTTGGCCAGATCCGGGGCCTCGGCCTTCCAACGGCCCAGCTGGGCGATGCCTTCCTGGAGCACCCATCGGCCCAGTTCCAGGATCAGCCCGGTCTCCTCGGCGATGCCAATGAACAGGTCCGGCATGATGGTGCCGTGGACGGGGTGGTGCCACCGGACCAGGGCCTCGACGCCGGCGATCCTCCCCGTGGCGAGCTCCACCACCGGCTGGTACAGCAGGGCGAGTTCCCCACCGGCGGCGGCGCTGCGCAGCTCGGAGGTGATCCGCGACCGTTCCAGGACGGCGTCGAGCATGTCCGGATGGAAACGGCGGACCTTATTCCGGCCCTCGGACTTGGCCTGGTACATGGCGATGTCCGCGTCGCGGATGAGGTCCTCGGGCGAGTAGCCGGCGCGTTGGATGCAGACGCCGATGCTGGCCGTGGTCCAGACGGTCTCGGAGCCGATCTTCACGCTTTCCTGCAGCGCGTCGCGGGCGCGCTGGGCGATGGCGAGGGTCTCTTCCTCCGTGGCGCCGTCGATGAGGACGGCGAACTCGTCGCCGCCGAGGCGCGCTACGGTGTCCTCGGCCCGGACCACCGAGAGCAGGCGCCGGGAGACCTCCACCAGCACCGCGTCGCCGGCACTGTGGCCGAGGGTGTCATTGATGGCTTTGAAGGAGTCGAGGTCCAGCACCAGCACGGCGGGGACCCTGGCGGCGTCGGAGGTGGCCGCGATGGCGTCGCGGATCCGTTCGCTGAGCAGGTGCCGGTTGGCCAGGCCGGTCAGGGCATCCGTCTTGGCCATAAGTTCCAGTTCCACCTGGGTCCGGCGCAGCATGGCCGTCCGGGCGGCCACGCGCTCCTCAAGTTCTGCGTGGATGTGGCCGAGTTCCTCCGCCAGCAGGTTGATGCCGGTGATCACCGCATCGATCTCGTCACCGTTCTCGGAGGCAACGAGCCGTGCCTCGAGGTCGCCGGCGGCCAGGCGGACAATTCCTTCGACGAGTTCCTGCAGCCGTGGATCGGCGGTCTCCCCGTCAGGGCTCACGCCGTGGGACCAGCTTGTCCGGTAGTGAGCCACGCCAGGGCGTCGTCACGGGAGGTAAAGAACCGGGTGGGACACGGCGGGATGTGCACGCCGAGGAAGAAGTTCGCCAGGACACGGTCCACGGGCGACCGGCCCAGCAGCGCGATGCGCGAGGCGCTGCAGGGGATGGACCAGATGGCCCGAGCCTCCCGGCTCACCGACGCGACCGAGGCCATGTCCACGAGCATGGGATGGGGCTGGTCCTGGCAGACGTCGTTCACGGTGGCCATCGCGGCACGGGCGTCCTCGACCTGGATGTCCACCTTGGGCAGCCAGCGCAGGTGCACGAAACCGCCGTCGTCGAGCTCAACGCTGCCCTTGCCGCCGTCGACAATAACCGGTGCCATGTCCCCTTACCTTCCAACAGCGATGCCGAAATGTTCGGCAACTCCCTAAAGGTACCCCGGGGCGGGCCGCCGCCCGGCAAAACACGCAAATATTCGCCTCCGGCAGCGCTAGGCGGGAGCGCCCAGGGCCCGCCGTGCGGCAGCAATCGTCCGCACCGCCCGCGCCCGGGCTTCGGGCCAGGCTTCCGCGGGGAGGACGAGGACGGCCATGTCCCGCCAGCCGGAGTCCGTGGCGGGCGACGGGACCCTGCGGAAGCCCTCGACGGCGAACCCCAGGGTGGTCAGCGACTTCAGCGAGCGGACGTTGCGAGGGTCCACATCGCACTCGATCCCGTCGGCTCCGGCCGCGAACAGCCAATCGAAGACGGCGACCTTCGCCTCGTGGTTGGCGCCCGTGCCCCACAGCGCCGGGTCGATCACGGTGCGGCCCACCCTGACCCTGCCGTCCGAGACGCCGGTGATGCCGGTGGTGCCGGCGAACAGCGGCGATCCGGGCATCCTGTGGTGGTGGATGGCGAAGACCGCCAGTCCGTCGTAGCGCCGGTGGATGAATTCGATGAGTTGGCCGTAGGTGGCAGGCCGGGGGCCGCCGTCGCCGTAGCCCTGCGACCACACCGAGTCGTGCGTCAGCAGGCGGGCCAGGGGGTCGACGTCGGCGGCGGCGAAGGGCGAGAGTGCAAACCGGCCGTAGTGGGTCACCAGAACGGGCAGCCGGCGGGGGAGACGCACCATGGTGACCTTTCCTCAACAACGCCCCGGGGATGCGGGGTTGGAGGAAACTGTGCGGCAGGAAGATGAATGCCGGGTGACGCCGTCCGGAACGGCAGTGGATTCATTGACGGCGAATATCCGCTGGCTCACAATGACAGCATGAGCGACGCTGAGCAGGAATCGACCATCAGCCAGGTTACCGAGCGCCTCGCGGCACGCTTTCCCGAGGCTCCCCGGCACCGCATCGAGAGCATCGTGGGGGAGGAATACCACTCCCTGGACACGGGCCGGATCAGGATCTACGTCCCTACCCTGGTGGAAAACAGCGCCCGTTCCCGGCTGCACCGCGAGGCGGGCCGGCCGGACGACGGCGAGTAGCCGCCCCGATCCTTGGTTCCGCTGTCGGCGCCCGAAAGCCGCCGCTTAGTGAGTCCGGACGTGGGGAAACGGAAAAAGCCGTGTCGGCGCCCCCCAAAAAACTTGTGCGCCGACACAGCTACCGCAAAAGTGCGGTTCCTAATGGATATGTCACAACCTTAGGGCACGGCAGTCCCGTAAACAAGACGGGCGTCCGGTTTTTGTCTAACCCGTTACCGGGGCGGGTTCCAGGACAGCCTGGGGAATGAGCGCGGACAGCTTCTTGGCCTGTTCCAGCAGGTCTTCATGTAGGATTCCGGGCAGCATGATGTCCCACATCTGCTCGATGCGCTGCATGACATCCTGGCGTTCGGTCAGGACACAGGAGACCATCTGCACGCCGGTGAAAGAGGCCACCAGGTAATGAGCGAAAGCTTCCGCGTCGACGGAGGCCCGCAGCTGATGCGCGGCCCGGGCCTGGGCGGCCAGCTCCTCAATGGTGGCGATCCAGTCCACGTAGGGCTCCCGGACCGGTGGCCCGAACGATGTGGCCTCGAACGTCAGGCGCGTCCCGGCGCGGACCACGGGTTCCTCAAGCAATTGGCGCCCGAACGTGGCGCAGATCAGAATCATCGACTCGAGGGGTGGCAGGCCTTTGGCCAGGACCCGCTGGCCCTCGGCCTCCGCCAAGCGGTGCTGTTCGGCTATGACCGCCCGGGCGAGGGCTTCCTTGGAGGGATAGTGGAAGTACATGGCGCCCTTGGTCACCTGGGCCCGCTCCGCCACCTGGGTCAGGCTGGTGCTGCCGTAGCCCTGTTCCTCGAAAACCGCTGCGGCACCGGCGATGACCGCCGCTCGGGTAGCTTTTGCGCGATCCTGAAGGACCATCTATCAACCTCAGACTGGTGGACGTGCACTGCGCGCCGGACGCCGCAGGGCGCGCCGCCGGTCCCCGCGGTTTCCGCGGACCCCTCGATCGTAACAAGGCGGGGCGAACGACGGCGCACGGCGCACCACCAGCTGCCATGCGCCGGGAGCCCATTCTTCGTTCAGGGGACGCCCAGCGCGGGGGGCCTGCTGAGGCGGCGCGTCAGGGTGCTTCGAGGACGAAGAAGATGAACGACAGGAACGCGGAGCGTTCGCCGGCGGCGATGCGGCGTGGAAGCAGCTCCGAGGGTGTGGTCGGCGAGGGGGCCGGTTCGGCGACCCGGACCACTCGGTAGCCGGCCGCGGAGAACGCATCAAACATGGCGTGCAGCGGCCGGTGCCAGAAGGTGAGCACTGCGGGCTCGCCGTCGAACTCGAATTCCTCGGAGTACTCCCGGGTCACGAAGTAGTCCTCGCCGGGATAGTTGACGACGCTGACCGTCGGATGGTTCACCGACAGCATCAGGCGGCCGCCCGGGACCAGGATGCGGCGAAGCTCGGCCAGGGGTGCCGACCAGTCCTTAAGGTAGTGAAGGGCCAGCGAGCAGACGACGTCGTCGAAGGTGTTGTCCGGGAACGGCAGTACTTCGGCTAGGTCAGCGACGTGGAGGTCCGCGTCCGGTCCCAGGCGCCGCCGCGCGAGGTCGATCATGGCCGGGCTGACATCGATCCCGGTCACCGAGGCGCCCCTGGTCAGCAGCGCCTCCGCCAGCGGGCCGGCCCCGCAGCCGGCATCCAGGATCCGCTTGCCCTGGACGTCGCCGGCTAGGTCCAGCATCGCGGGCCGCTCGTAGTGCGCGTTGAGGAGACTGGACTCGTTCTCCGCGGCGTACCTCGCCGCAAAGCCGTCGTAGAGTGCTGCCTTCATGGATCCTCGCCTTCGTGGATGTCACTGCTGCTTCGGACGGTCCGGCCGATCCTAGCAAAGGGCCCGGGTTAGAGTGCAGCCATGATTGTGTGGATCAACGGAACCCACGGGGCGGGCAAGACGACGACGAGTGCCCTGGTGCAGGAGCTCTTGCCGAATTCCCGGGTCTTCGACGCGGAGAAAGTGGGGGAGGTCCTCATGGACGTCACCCCGGCGCTGCCGGATATGGGGAACTTTCAGCATTGGGATCCCTGGCGGCCGCTGGTGGTGGAGACGGCCCGCCGGCTCCTCGAGTACACCGGCGGCACGCTGGTCATTCCGATGACGGTGCTCGTAGAGAGCTACTGGCGGGAAATCAGCGCCGGACTGGACGGCTAATGGCATCCCGGTTCAGCACTTCGTCCTGCATGCGGACGAACAGACGCTCCGGGACCGAATCCAGAAGGATGAGGTCCTTGGCCCGTCGTCGTTCCGCTTCGCCTACGTCGAGCCGTATGCCGAGGCCGCCGAGGCTTGGCTGCATAAGGAGGCCGAGGTCATTGATACGACCCGGATTTCACCGGAACTGGCAGCCCGCCGGATCGCAGAGCGGGTGCTCCGCCGGGACACACACGCAACGGTCGGGTCCTGACCCGTGGCCGCCTCCCTGATTCTGATCAACGGGCTGCCCGGATCCGGTAAGACCACCCTCAGCCGACAGCTCGGCGATATCCTGCAGCTCCCCGTCATCTCCAAGGACGTACTCAAGGAGACGCTCGCGGACACCGCCGGCGGCTGCGTTTCCGGCGGCCGGCTGGGGCAGATCGCGTCCGACACCATGTGGCAACTGGCGGCGGCGGTGCCGGGCGCCGCCGTCGTCGAATCCTGGTGGTACCGGCCCCGCGACCTGGAGCACGCGAGGCGAGGGGCCGCCCTGTCCGGCGCCCCCGCCATTACGGAGATTTGGTGCGACGTCCGCGCGGAGACCGCCCGGGCGCGCTATGAACGGCGGGTGCGCCACCCCATCCACGCCATGGACCCGGCGACCGTCGACGCGACCTGGGCGGAGTGGTCGGAGCACGGCGCCCCGCTGGAGCTGGGGGCGACCCTCCGGGTTGACACGGAAACCGCCGTGGATCTGGCCGGCCTTGCGGACCTGATCCGGGCCGCCGTGGAGCGGCCCGGATCGGTCGGTGCGGGCTAACCCGCGGGTGCCACGACGACGGCGGGCGAACCCTGGTTCACCGGGTTGGCGGACGACGACGGCGCCACCACCCCGAAGTCGTAGCCCTCGGCGCGCAGGGCGTCGATGGTGGACGACAGGTAGGTCCACTGCGACGCCGGGCAGTTCAGGACGTCTTCGGCATCGTGGAGCAGGATAATCGCTCCCGGGGCGGCCTCTGCCATGACGTAGTTCTGTACGCCCGTGGCACCGGGGCACTCGAAGTCGCCGGGATTACCGACGTCCCAGTGCCAGAGGACCCCGCCGCTCATGCCGAGCGTCTTGAGGTAGCCGGCCGCATAGGTGGTGCTGTTGCCGAACGGGAAGCGCAGCAGTTTCGGGGTGGATCCGGTAACGGCCGAGATGGCGTCGTTGGTGCTGTCGATCTGGTCCTTCTGCTGGGCGTTGCTCAGCTCCGGGAAATTGGGGTGGTTCCAGGAGTGATTGCCGATCACGTGCCCCTCGGCCTTGATCCGTCGGACCAGGTCCGGGTACTGCTGGGCGTTCACGCCCTGAAGGAAGAAGGTCGCCTTCACGCCCTTCTGCTTCAGGACGTCGAGGACGAAGGCCGTTCGCTGCGGTGAGGGCCCGTCGTCGAAGGTCAGGCCGATCAGGGGCTTGTCCTCCGCCCGGGCGACCGCCGCGGGGCCGCCCAGGAGCGCCGCCACCACCAGACCCGCGGTGACCAGCGCCTTGATGAGAATGCTCTTTCTTGTGGTGTTTCGGGTGGTTTGCATGGTGCATCGATCCCTTCCCAAGGTTGTCTAAACCCTTGTTAACCGAGCACCCTACGGCCGCCTCCGTGGGCTGTAAACACGTAATTTCCAAGCAGCGCCGGGGAAAAAACAGGTACCGCGCCAGCCGTCCTCACCAGCCTCCGCGGGTAGGCGTGTGCCCCTGCCGCGCATCGTCGGGCATGGTCATCTCGGCCCGCAGCCCGAGCAGCCGGATGGGCCGCCCGGGGTCGATTTCCGCGGCGATGGCCAGGGTGCGGGCCAGGATGTCCGCGCCGTCCGAGGTTTGCGGAATCTTGCGGGCCAGGGTTTTGGTGGTGAACGGCGCGTAGCGGACCTTCAGGGTGAGTCCGACGACGGGCCGGCCCTCGGCGGCGACGTCGCCCAGGACCTGGGCCACCAGCTCCCGCAGGGCGGATTCGACCTGGCCGGGGCTGGTGAGGTCCTGCTGGAAGGTTGTCTCCCGGCTGTGCCCCCTCACCACCCACGGGGTGCTGTCCACGGTGGCGGAACCGTCACCACGGCCAAGCTCCGCATACCAGGGGCCCATCTTTGGCCCGAACTCCGGGACCAGGGCGGCCGGGTCCGCCGCGGCCAGTTCGGACACGGTGGTGATGCCCAGCGCGGCGAGCCGGGCGGAGACCTTGGCGCCGATGCCCCACAGCTCCCGGGTGGGCCTGGCGCCCATGACCTCCAGCCAGTTCTCAGCGGTGAGCCGGAAGATGCCCGCCGGTTTGCCGAAGCCGGTGGCCACCTTGGCCCGGACCAGCGTGTCGCCGATGCCCACGCTGCAGTGCAGCCGGGTCTCCTCCAGCACCGCGGCCTGGATGGCCCGGGCGTAGGCCTCCGGGTCCGCCGTCGTGATGCCGACGAATGCTTCGTCCCAGCCGAGTACCTGGACGGTGGCGCCGGGCTGGTCCCGCAGCACCGCCATCACCGTCTCGGAGGCCGCGAGGTAGGCGTCCCGGTCGACGGGGAGGATGACGACGCCGGGCACCTTGCGGGCGGCGACCCGCAGCGGCATCCCGGAGCCGATGCCATAGGCCCGGGCCTCGTAGGACGCCGTGGAGACCACCGCGCGCTCGGCGGGATCGCCGCGGCCGCCGACGATCACCGGCCTGCCGGCAAGCTCGGGCCGCCGCAGGACTTCGACGGCGGCGATGAATTGGTCCAGGTCGACGTGCAGCACCCAGGGGTTTCCGGTCACGCGACCAGTCTGCCGCAAAGCAGTTTAAACAACACTTGAAACTTCAACTAAAACCTCATAAACTGGAGGTATGACATCGACAGCTGACCGCGCACCCGTCCTCTTCCTCAGCCACGGCGCTCCGCCGCTCGCGGATGACGCCACCTGGACCCGGGAACTCAGCGACTGGTCCGGCACCTTCGCCAAGCCCAAGGACGTCCTGATGATTTCCGCTCATTGGGAGAACGCTCCGGTCACGCTCAGCGCCACCACCCGCAGCCCGGGCCTTGTCTACGACTTCGGCGGCTTCGCCCGGAAGTACTACGAGGTCACCTACGACGCGCCGCAGGCCCCGGAGCTGGCCGCCGAGGTGGCCAGGCTGGTGGCGGACCACGGCCACCACGTGGAGCGGGACGAGAGCCGCGGCCTGGACCACGGCGCGTATGTGCCGCTGAAGGAGATGTTCCCCCAGGCTGACGTCCCGGTAGTGCAGATGTCCATGCCCACCCTGGACCCGGAAGGCCTGTTCACCCTGGGCCGGTCCCTGGCCCCGCTGCGCGACCGTGGCACCCTGATTGTCGGATCCGGGTTCACCACCCACAACCTGCGCTGGTTCAACCCCGCGGGCGGCCCCGACAGCACGCCGCCCTCGGTCTCCCGCGAATTCGACCACTGGGCCGAGGAAGCCATGGCCCGCGGCGACGTCGACTCCATCCTGGACTTCCTGCACAAGGCGCCGGCGGCCCGCGAGGCGCACCCGCGCAGCGAGCACTGGGCACCGCTGTACGTGGCGCTCGGTGCCGCCTACGAATCCGGTGACCTCAACGCGAAGACGGCGATCGACGGCTTCTGGTTCGGACTGTCGAAGCGGTCCTGGACCCTGACCTAGGCCGGGTCCGGCAGTAGTTCGGCCCCTGCCTGCGTGGCGGGGGACTGGGTTGCGGGGCTGGTGCGCCGGCCGAGGAAGTCCTCAACCACGGCGGCGAACTCGTCCGGGCGCTCGATCTGGGGCATGTGGCCGGTGTTGGCGAAGACGTGCGACTCCGCCCCCGGGAGGGCCGCGAGCGCTGCCTCGAGGTGGTTGAAGGGCAGGATGTGGTCGTGGTCGCCCCAGACCACGAGTGCCGGAACATCCCTGTGCGCCAGGGCGGCGAGCAGCTCGCTCCGCCACTCCGCGCGGACGCCGGTGATGGTCCCGAGGTCGCGGGCAACATCCAGCAGCGTCTTCCGGTGCGAGGCGCGCCGGGACAGGGCCAGGGCGTGCGCCACCCGGTCCCGCGTCACCAGCGACTTGTCATAGAACAGCGACTGCACCGTCCGCAGCGAGGCCGCTTCCGCCGGGCGCATCAGCAGCGCGGCCACGGGCCGCAGCGCCAGCAGCCGCAGCACCAGGGTGACCTCCTTGCCGAAGCCGGCGCTGTTGGCCAGCACCAGGGCGGCGACCCGCTCCGGGTGGTCCGCCGCCAGCTTCATGGCGACGGCGCCCCCGAGGGAGTTGCCCATGACCGGCAGCGGCTCCCGCACCCCGACGGCGTGGAGGAAGCCAGGGAGGATGCCGGCGAGCCGGGCGAGCGTCGCCGCTCCGGGCAGCCGCTCCGAATAGGCGAAGCCCGGCAGATCGACGCTGTACACGGTGTGCCGCCCGGCCAGCAGCTCATGCTGTTCGTTCCAGTCCTCCAGGCTCTGTCCGATCCCGTGGAGCAGCAGCACCGGGCTGCCGCTGCCGGTCTTCCGGTAGCGCAGCCGCGTGCCGCCTACCTGGATGTAGCCGGTGCCCGGCAGTTCCAGCGGGTCCTTCGGGGCCGGGGCCGCCGGCGCCCCGGCGCGGACGCGCTGGCCGCGGCGCCCGAACCGGACCCGGTCGGTCAGCCGGCCGGCGCGCAACAGGGCGAAGTCGCGGAAATAATTCTGGTGCAGCCGCCACGGCGAGCCGGCCCCCTGGCGCGGCAACAGGTCCGAACCGCGGAAGATGTACCCGGCCTTCAGGTCGATCAGCGACGTCAGCTCACCCTGGGAAACCTCGGCCGGTGCGGCCGGAGCCACCCACTGCCGGTCCCGCCGGTCCATGTGCTTCAGGAGCCGGACCACGTAGCCGGCCACCAGGTCCGCCTTCAGGGTCCAGGAGGCGTTGGTGTAGCCGATGGTCAGCGCAAAGTTGGGGACGCCGTCGAGCATCATGCCCTTGTAGGTCAGCGTCCGGCCCACGTCCACCGGCTCCCCGTCAACGGTGAGCGACATGCCGCCGATCACCAGCAGGTTCAGCCCGGTGGCCGTAACAATCACATCGGCCGGCAGGAAGCCGCCCGAGGCCAGTTCGATGCCTTCGGGGGTGATCCGCGCGATCCGGTCCGTGACGATGTCCGCGGTACCGGCGCTGATGGCGCGGTACAGGTCGCCGTTGGGGATGGCGCAGACCCGCTGGTCCCACGGCTGGTAGGTGGGCGCCAGGTGCGTGTCCACCGCGAACCCGGACGGCAACTTGGCCACCGCCGACTTCCGCAGGATGGCCTTCATGGTCTCCGGGCGCCGCCGGCTCAGCTGGTAGGTGAACATCGAGAACAGGATGTTCTTCACGCGCACGACGTCGTAGGCCAGCTGGGCGGGCAGCTTGCCGCGCAGCCGGTCGGCCAGGTGGTCGCGGGCGGGGACCGGGGCAATGTAGGTGGGGGAGCGCTGCAGCATGGTGACCCGCGCGGCCGTCTTAGCCATCGAGGGCACCAAGGTCACGGCCGTGGCACCGCTGCCCACCACCACCACCTGCTTGCCGGTGTAGTCCAGGTCCGCGGGCCAGTGCTGCGGGTGCACGATGGTGCCGGCGAAGTCTTCCGCGCCCTCGATGGCCGGGCTGAAGCCCTCGTCGTAGCGGTAGTAGCCGGAGCAGACCGAGAGGAACGAACACGTCAGTGTCTGCCGCTCACCGTCCTGAGCCTCGTCGGGGCGGTATTCGCCGTCGCCGGTCCGGACCACGGTGACGGTCCACTGCGCGGTCTCACTGGACCAGTCGGCCGAGACTACCCGGGTGTTGAGCCGGATGGCGGGCTCAAGCCCCTCGTCGGCCACCGTGGACCGGATGTAGTCGCGGATGGAATCGCCGTCCGCGATCGCCTTGGCGCCCTCCCAGGGCCGGAACGAATACCCGAGGGTGTACATGTCGCTGTCCGAGCGGATGCCCGGGTACCGGAAGAGGTCCCAGGTCCCCCCGACCGCCCCGCGGGACTCCAGCACCGCAAAACTCTTCCCCGGCAGCTCGCGCTTCAACCGGCTGGCAAATCCGATGCCGCTCAGGCCCGCTCCGACAATCAACACATCCACGTGTTCGCTCATACGGCCAAGTTATCGACTCGGTGTCGAAAGAGTCAACAGTCTGTTGAGACGAGGCGCTACGATGGGCGCATGGCTGAACGAGGCAGGCGAAGCGCCCGGATTTCGGGCGACGAACGCCAGGACGCAATCCTCATCACCGCCGAGGCGCTGCTCGCCGAGCGGTCCTTCGACGACGTCTCGATCGAGGACCTGGCCCGCGGTGCCGGCATCTCCCGGCCCACCTTCTACTTCTACTTCCCCTCCAAGGACGCGGTGCTGCTGGCGCTCCTGGACCGGGTCATCACCGAAGTGGAGCACCGGGTGGGGGCCCTGCCGCGGGACTTCGGCCGGGACGCGGTGGCCGCCTGGACCCGCTCGATCGGCGTCTTCGTCGACGTGTTTACCGACCACCGCGGCGTTGCCACCGCCGCCATCGCCGCCCGCGCCCGGAACGAAGAGGTCCGCGCGCTCTGGTCCCGGTCCATGCAGTCCTGGGTGGACTTCTCCAGCGACGTTATCGCGGCCGAACAGGCCCGCGGCGCGGCGCCGGACGGAGCCGATCCCCACGACCTGGCCGTCAGCCTCAACCTGATGAACGAGCGGGTCATCACCGCCGTACTCAACCGGGAAACCCCGGCGCTGGAGGAGTCCCGCGCCTTGGATGTCCTGTCCACCATCTGGATCCGCAGTATCTACGGCACCACCAACCCCGGCGCGTAGCCGGACGGAAAGGAAGTACCCGCATGGCCCCGATCCACAACCTGACGGTCCTAGGCGCCGGCGTGCTCGGCTCGCAGATCGCCTACCAGGCCGCCTTCCACGGGTTCGCCGTCACCGCCTACGACGTCGACGACGACGCCCTCAGCGCGGCACGGGTACGCTTCGACCGGCTCGCCGCGATATACCGCAGCCAGGTGCCCGGCGCCGCCGACGGCAAGGCTGAAGAGGCACTCACCCGGCTGCGGCTCACCTCGGACCTGGGCGACGCCGCGGCCGACGCGGACCTGCTGATCGAGGCCGTGCCCGAGGTACTGGAGCTCAAGCGCGAGATATACCGCTCCCTCGCGGCCCTGGCCCCGGAGCGGACCATCTTCGCCACGAACTCCTCCACCCTGCTGCCGAGCGACCTCAAGGAGTCCACCGGCCGGCCGGACCGCTTCCTGGCCCTGCACTATGCCAACAACATCTGGGCGCAGAACATCGCCGAGGTCATGGGCACCGCCGAGACCAGCCCCGAGTCGTTCGACGCCGTCGTCGCCTTCGCGCGGGAGAGCGGCCTGGAGCCGGTGGAAATCCGGAAGGAGAAGGCCGGCTACGTGCTGAACTCGCTGCTGGTGCCGCTGCTGAACGCCGCCGCGGGCCTGCTGCTGCAGGGCGTCGCGGATCCGCAGACCATCGACAAGACGTGGCGGATCGCCACCGGGGCCCCCAGCGGGCCCTTCCAGATCTTCGACGTCGTCGGCCTCACGACGGCGTACAACATCTCCTCGAACGCGCCCGACGCCGGCTCGCAGGCCTTCGCACGCTACCTGAAGGAGAACTACATCGACCACGGCAAGCTGGGCGTGGCAACGGGCGAGGGCTTCTACCGGTACTGAGCTGTAGCCGGCGGTGCCCGGTTGCGGACGCGGCTAGGGCTGCGTCTGCTGCCGGGTCTGCTCGTCGTCCCGCAGGACGTCCTGCACCGTGCGGGAGAGCAGGCAGAATTCGTTGCCCTCCGGGTCGGCAAGGACCACCCAGCTGACGTCCGGGCCCTGGCCGACGTCGGCACGGATGGCGCCGAGATCGAGGAGGCGCTGCAGTTCCGCGGCGGTGGAGATGCCGTCGGCGCGCAGGTCCAGGTGCAGCCGGTTCTTTCCCGCCTTGGCTTCCGGGACGGCGATGATGTCCATGCACGTCCCGGAGCGGTCCCGCGCGGCGATGCTTATCAATTCTTCGCCGTCACCGTCCTCGGGCACCACCTCCCAGTCCAGGACGGCGCACCAGAAGGCGGCCAGGAGTCCGGGGTTGGCGGCGTCGAGCGCTATTCCTGCGATACGGCTGGGCATGGGATCACCCTAGGCGCCGGGTTCGCGGATCACCAGTACCGGGCAGTGGGCGTGGTGGACCGTCTGCGAGGACACGGAGCCCAGCAGCATTCCCGTGAATCCGCCGTGCCCGCGGGATCCGACGGCCACGAGGTCGGCGTCCCGGGAGGCTTCGATGAGGGCCGACGCCGGGTTGCCCTGCACCGCCCGGCCGGTCAACGCCACGCCCCGGTTCCCGGCCCGGGCCAGTTCCGATTCCAGGATGGTCTCGGCGTCGCGCTGGAACACTTCGTAATCCCAGGCCTGGCCTAGCGCGTCGCTGACGTAGGGATAGTGCCAGGCGGCGATCGCCAGCACCTCTCCCGAACGCAGGCCGGCCTCCTCGACGGCCCAGTCCAGCGCCGCCTGCGACTGCGGCGAGCCGTCCACCCCCACCACGATCCTGAACTTCCCGTCTCCTGCCATGGTTCCTCCCCTCCTCGTTGGAAAGGTCCGATGAATGGGCCCGTTGGATAGACCGCCGAATGCGGGGTTCCTGTGCCGCGGGCTCCGGTGCCGCTCCCATGCTGACAGAACACGGCGCGTGAGGGGAGGGGCACCCGGCCCCGCGAACCGCACCGGGGTCTGGCGGAGGCGGCCCGGGGGTCACTAGGCTCTTGCGTATCCGGCACCACCCACAACCACACAGCCAAGGGGACCGCCATGAGACTGAGCCAACTTCCACTGCGCCTGACCACCGGAGCCTTCATCCTCAACTCGGGTTGGGGTAAACGGAACCTCGACGCCGAGAGCGCCGCCGGAGTCCAGGCCATGGCCGCGCGGGCGCTTCCCCCCGTCGCCAGCATGGACCCGGTGACCTTCGGGAAGATGCTGAGCTACGCCGAGATGTCCCTCGGCGCGGCGCTGCTGGCCCCGTTCATCCCGAGCCGGCTGGTGGGCCTGGGCCTGGCCGCCTTCTCCGGTTCCCTCGTCACCATGTACCTGAAGACCCCGGGGATGACCGAGGCGGACGGGATCCGCCCCACCCAGCAGGGCACCGGTCTGGCCAAGGACATCTGGATGCTGGGGATCGCGGCGTCGCTGATTCTCGACCGGAAGCGGGTCCGTGCCGCCAAGCGGTGATTTCCGTTCCCGTCAAAAATAATTCCGGAAATTTACCCCAAGGTATCTGCTGGTGTATTTCCGGAGTGTAGCTTGGTGAACATGTTAACCGGATTCAAGAATTTCATTCTCAAAGGCAACGTCGTGGACCTTGCCGTCGCCGTCGTGATTGGCGCAGCTTTTGGCGCCGTGGTCACTGCCCTCGTCCAGAGCGTCCTGATGCCGTTTATCGCGGCGCTCGTTGGTTCGCCGAATTTCGATAGCTTTGCCGTCGTCACCCTCAACGGCAACGACATCAAATTCGGCGTCCTCCTCACCGCCATCGTCAATTTCCTCCTGGTGGCGGCCGCGATCTACTTCATCATCGTCGTCCCCATGAACAAGATGATCGAACGCCGCAACAGGCGCCTCGGCATTCACCCGAACGTTAAGGACGAGGCGGCGGAAGACCCGCAAATCGCCCTGCTCACCGAAATCCGCGACGCGTTGCAGGCCGACCGCAGGCCCTGACACGGCGCAGTTCCCACCAATTTTTCCACCCCACCGATGAAAGGAAATGACCATGGCAGTTTCCATCGAATTGGGCAAGGCCCTCGATAAGGCATATGAGAATGCCACGCTGGATGAGGTTTTGGCGGCACCGCCGTCGGCCCTCGCCGGCCTGACGGAAAAGCACGACGAACTGCTGGCCGGCATGGGTATCAAGACCCTCAAGGACCTGGGCAGCAACAAATACTTCGCCACGGCGGGCGTCCTGGTGGCGCTCTCCGGCAAGGTTGGCTGACCCTCCTCCTAGAGCTGCCTCGAATCCTCACAGCGTGGCCCGGCGGTCTCATCCGCCGGGCCGCTCTGCGTTCGGGGCCCACGTGCGGAAAAAGTTTGGTGCGGGTGCATCCGGGCGGACCTTTGGGCCAGTAGTACGGGTGTCAGCGCATCACCCGCCCGCACGGGCCTCAATGAGGAGCTCCACATGTACAAGAAATCACTCTCCGCAGCCGTCGGTGCCATGGCACTGCTCGGCAGCCTCGCGTTCGCCGCCCCCGCCCAGGCGGGCGGCTACTGCCCGGACCCCGGCACGGCGAAACTCTCGGTCCTCCACGGCGTCCCGGGCCTGACCGTGGACGTCTGGGTGGACGGCAAGCTCACCTTGGACAATTTCACCCCCGGCACGCTGGCCGGTCCGCTGGACGTCAGCGCCGGCGACCACAAGATCGCCATCACGGGAGCGGACGCCTCCAGCGCCGACAACCCCGTCATCGGTCCGGTCAAGGTCGACCTCAAGGCCGGCCGCGACTACACCGCCGTGGCACACCTGAACGCCGACGGCGAACCCACCGCCACGCTGTTCCGGAACGACACGAAACCCGCGCCGGAGGGCAAGGGCAAACTGACGGTCCGGCACGTGGCCGCCGCACCCGCCGTCGACGTCCTCGCCGGGGGAACCGCAGTGATCGAGGGCCTGGAGAACCCCGACCAGAAGAAGCTCACGCTCGACGCCGGAACAGTTGAGGCGTCCGTGGCCGCCGCCGGCAGCACCGAGGCGCTGATCGGACCGGCCCCCGTGACAGTCACCGCCGGAGAGAACACCATCGTCTACGCCTGGGGCAGCCTCGCGGACAACAACCTGGCCCTGGCGGTCCAGGTGGTCAAGTCCCAGAACCACGACAACTAGGACCGGCCAGACAGGCGCCGGGCGGGCCGCATGTAGCGGCCCGCCCGGACCTTAAGACCGTTGCCGCGCCTCCGCCGAGTCGGAATAATGACGTTCCACGGTCTCACTGTCGCTCGAAGGGGCACACGGTGGAGACTGCCGTTCGCGAATGGGACGCCGGCATCGACCATGCCTTCGCGCAGGGGGAGGAGTGGGCCCTCGCCGAGGCCTACCGCCTGCTGGCACCCCTGATCCACACGCTCGCGCTCCGGGCACTGTGCGAACACGGGGCCGCCGATGACGTCACCCAGGAGGTTTTCATCCGCGCGTGGAAGTCCAGGACCAGCTACCGCCCCGAGGCCGCCCGGTTACCGGCGTGGCTGATCGGGATCACGCGGAACAAGATCTCCGACGCGCTCTCGGCCCGGGCCCACCGCCGCGACCTCGAGCAGTCTGCCCGGCAGCTGGTGTCGGTGCCGGGCGAAGTCGCCGGCAGGCCCACTCCCGAGGCGCTAGCGGACCGGCTCACTCTAGAGGATGAGCTGGACCGCCTGGGAGACCCGCAAGCCCGGATCATGCGGCTGGCCTTCTACGAGGACCTGACCCACGACCAGATCTCGTCCCGGCTGAATCTCCCGCTCGGCACGGTCAAGAGCCACATCCGCCGCAGCCTGGCGCGGCTTCGTTCCCGGCTGGAGGTGGAACATGGCGCATTGTGACGAGGACCTCCTGGCCCTGTTGGCTCTCGGCGAGCGGGACGCCACCGCGGGGGAAACCCTCCACCTGGACGGCTGCGGGGTATGCCGGGACCTCCTGGACGGGTTCCGGCGGACCGTCGCCGCGGCGAGGGTGGACCCCGCCGGGGCGGAGCTGGCCGCGCCGGGCGGACACACCTGGGCCGCGATCCACGGGACGCTGGGCCTGGCGCCGGCACTCGCCGCCGACCCGCTCGCCGCCGACGCGCCGTCGCCCGCTCCGTTGGCGGTCGACCCGTTGGCCGCACCGGCTCTGGCCGCTCCGGCGCCGTTGCGGCCGTCAGCCAGCCGGCGGCGGCCCGAGGCGCCGGCCCCGGAGGAGCCGCCGCGGACTGGTACCGCGGGCCGGCTGCCCCGCCGGGCCGTGTGGCTCCTCGGCGCGGCGGCCGGAATCCTGCTCGGCGCCGCCGGCGCGTGGACGGCCTGGAGCGTCCTCGGCCAGTCCACCCCGCCGGCCGCCGGTCCCGCTCCCAGCACCGCTCCGGCCCCGGGCGCCGGCCCCACCGGGGCCGTGATCGGTGAGGCCGTCCTAACGCCGCTGGGCGGGCACTCCGCCCGCGGCAGCGCCCTGGTGGAGCAACTGCCCGACGGTACGCGGCAGGTTGTGATCACCCTCCCGGGGCAGCAGCTCACGGGCTATCGCGAGGTGTGGCTGGGCTCCGCGGACCTGACCAGGATGGTCAGCCTGGGCGTCCTGGGGCAGGGGAGCCAGGCCTTCGTGGTGCCCGGCGGGTTGGACCTGACGGCGTATCCGGTGCTGGATGTTTCCGACGAACCGTACGACGGCGATCCGGCACACTCCACGGACAGCCTGGCCCGGGGGAAGCTGTCCCTCCGGGGCTGACCGCCGGCTTCCGGTGGGTCCGGCAGCCGGCCCCGAGGCGGTGTCTGCCCGGGGGTGGACCGGTCCTACGCGTCGTCGGCGTCGTATCGGAGGCCGATCCGCCCCCGCACCGTGTCCAGGGCCGCCATGATGCCCACGGTTTCCTCCGGCGGGAGGATGTCGTTTCCGGTGGCGCCGGCGGCGATCAGGCGCTCCATCTCCCACGCCTGGTACTGCATGCCGCGCCCCGTGACCGGCTCCTCGAAGCGCTCCACCAGCGTGCCGGCGTCGTCGTAGCGGCTAAAGCCGGTGGGGGTGTACCAGACCGGGTCGATCTCGATCCGGCCGCCGGTGCCCAGGACCGCGGCGCGGTTGGGGCCCGCGGTGTCCAGGGCGCAGTGCAGGACGGCCTGCTGCCCCCTGGTGTAGTCGAAGATCATGGCCGTCTGCCGGTCCACCCCGGTGGCTGTCATGCTGGCCGAAGCCTGGATCCGCTCCGGCACCCCCAGCACGTCGAAGGCAAAGGACACCGGGTAGATCCCCAGGTCCAGCAGGGCGCCGCCGCCGAGGGCGGGGTCGTTGAGCCGGTGGGCCGGGTCCTTGGGCAGGTTCTGGGTGTGGTCCGCCAGCAGGGTCCGGACCTCTCCGAGCGCGCCGGAGCCGATCAGCTCCCGGATCCGGACCATGTGCGGCAGGTAGCGGGTCCACATCGCCTCCAGTGCCACGAGCCCCTTGGACGCCGCCGCCTCGGTGACGTGCCGGGCCTGCCAGGCGTTCATGGCGAATGGCTTCTCCACCAGGACGTGCTTGCCGCCATCGAGGGCCAGCATCGCGTGCTCATAGTGGAACGGGTGCGGCGAGGAAACGTAGACGACGTCGACGTCGGGGTCGGCGGCCAGCGCTTCGTAGCTCGAGTGCGCCGTGGCCACGCCGAAGCGGTCCGCGAACTCGCGGGCCGTGCCCGCGGCGCGGGAGCCGACCGCCTGGACGCTGAAGCCGTGGTCGACTAGGTCCGAGGTCTGCAGACCGGCGATGAGGCCGGTCCCGAGGATGCCCCAGCGGACGGGCCGGGCGCTGCCGGCGGGGCCGGACGGCTGCGGAGGGGTGGTGGCGTCTGGCATCGGAGCTCCCTTGCGTGCGGCCGCGGGGTGCGGCCGACCTGGGAACGACGCTACCGCACCGCCGGGGTAGCGGTGCGGTCCGCGCGGGCCCTCAGTCCGGTCCAGGCCAGCACGATCGCTACCAGCACCATCGCCAGGAAGCCCAGGCCGGAGTAGCCCGCCGCGGTCAGCACGGGCCCGGCCAGCGCGCCGCCCAGGGCGCCGGCGGCGTTCATGCTCAGGTCCGAAATGCCCTGCAGGGCGGGCCGGTCCCGGCCGGCCACGGACTCGGCCACCATCGCGGAGCCGGCCACCACGGAGGCGGACCAGCCCAGGCCCAGCAGGATCAGGCTTACCGTGACGCCGGCCTGCGAGTCGGAGTAGAGGCCCGCGATCAGCAGCGAGGCCAGCAGCGTCGCCTGACCCGCCAGGACCACGGGCACGCGGCCGGCGCGGTCCGCAAGCCAGCCGAAGGCGGGGGAGAGCGCATACATGCCGGCGATGTGCAGGCTGATGGTGAAGCCCACAATGGTCAGGCTCGCGCCGTGCTCGCGCAGGTGGATGGGCGTCATGGACATCAGCGCCACCATGGTGGCATGGCTGAGGGCGACGACGGTGACGGCGTACCGCGCCCGGTTGTTCTGCCGGAGAATCTGCCGGCCGGTCTGCGGCGGCTCCGGAGTGTCGGCGCGGGCGCCGGCGCGGAGGGACTGCAGCAGCGGGTCGGGCCGGAGCCCGGTGAGGTAGACCGCCGCGGCGGCCAGCTGGCCGGCGACGGAGAAGGCGAAGGCTCCGGTCATGGGCGGCAAGCCGAGGGCGGCACCCACGGCCTCGCCGGGGCAGAAGAGGTTGGGGCCGAGGACTGCGCCGACGGTGGTGGACCAGACGACGACGGACAGGTCGCGGGCGCGGGTGCCCGTGGTGGCGAGGTCGGTGGCCGCGAACCGGGCCTGAAGGTTGACGGCCGAGCCCGAGCCCAGCAGCATCAGGCCCAGCAACAGCAACGGGAAGATGCCGAACGCCGCGGAGCTGATGGCCGTGGCGGCGCCCAGGCAGGCGATCAGGGCTCCGGTGGAGAGGGACACCCGGCGGCCGCGCGCCAGGGCCAGGCGTGAGAGCGGGATGGCAGCCACGGCGGCACCGAGGGTGCTCATAGTCGCCGCGGTGCCGGCCCAGGCCGGGGACCCGGACAGCTGGGCCGCGAGCAGCGATCCCAGGGACAGGGTGGCGCCCATGCCGATGCCGCCGAGGACCTGGCCGCCCACCAGCACGGAGAGCACCTTCCGCTGCGACGCCTGCCGCGGAGGGTGCTCCCGTGCCGGCCGGGGGGTCACTTGCAGGTGCAGCGCTGGTCAGCGGGAACGTTGGCCATCACGGAGTCGACGTGCTCGCCGCAGCCGGCCCAGGTGATCTTTCCGCAGGTGTTGCATCGAACGGGACTGCACATGGTGTTCTCCTCAAAAGTTGTGGTGCCGGGACTCCGAATGGATGCCCGCCCTCCAATAATACCCCTAGGGGTATTATGCACAAGGTGACTCGGCGCTTGCGGAGCCCGGTTTCCCGGCGGTGGGTCCCTAGAGGGATTCGACGAGTCCGGCGGTTCCGGCGATCGCCCCCGGGACAAGAGAATAGTAGGCCCAGGTGCCCCGCTTCTCACGGTGCAGGAGGCCTGCGTCGACAAGGATTTTCAGGTGGTGGGAAACGGTGGGCTGGCTCAGGCCGAGCGGTTCGGTCAGGTCGCAGACGCAGGCCTCGCCCCCGCCGGAGCCCTTGACGATCGAGAGCAGCCGCAGCCGGTTCGGATCGGCGAGCGCCTTGAAGACCGACGCCCTGCGCCGGGCCTCCTCCGGCGCCAGGGCCGGGGTGGCGGAGGGTGTGCAGCAGCTCCCGGCGGAGGCCTGATCAAGAATGTCCAGCGACGTCATGCCCTCATTATGCCCATAGATTGACATTCGTCGATATAGCCGCCGATACTTCATATCGACAAGTTTCGATCTCTATCGCGAATCCCTTTACCCGCCAGGAGCCCCGTGAGCACCCAGACTGACCCGACGCCCACCCGTGAAGGTGAGGCCGCCGTCGTCGGCAGGCTTTCCACCCTGGACAGGTTCCTGCCGGTCTGGATCATCGTCGCGATGGTTTTGGGCCTGCTGCTGGGAAGCGTCATCCCTGGCCTGAACGCCGCGCTCGACGCCGTGAAGATCGGCGAAGTCTCGCTGCCGATCGCCGTCGGCCTGCTGGTGATGATGTACCCGGTGCTGGCGAAGGTCCGCTACGACCAGGCGCACCGCGTCATCGGCGACCGGAAGCTCATGGTCACGTCCCTGGCGCTCAACTGGATCGTGGCGCCGGCGTTCATGTTCGCCCTGGCCTGGATCTTCATTCCGGACCTTCCCGAATACCGCACCGGGCTGATCATTGTGGGTCTGGCCCGCTGCATCGCCATGGTGATGATCTGGAACGACCTCGCCTGCGGCGACCGGGAGGCGGCGGCCGTGCTGGTGGCCATCAACTCCGTTTTCCAGGTCATCGCCTTCGGCACCCTGGGCTGGTTCTACCTCCAGCTCCTGCCGTCCTGGCTGGGGCTGCCGACCACCAGCGCCGGCTTCTCCTTCTGGGCCATCACCAGCTCGGTGCTGGTGTTCCTCGGAATCCCGCTGCTGGCCGGATTCCTCACCCGCACCATCGGCGAAAAAGCCAAGGGCCGCGACTGGTACGAGGGGGCGTTCCTGCCGAAGCTGGGCCCCTGGGCGTTGTACGGCCTGCTCTTCACCATCACCCTGCTGTTCGCCCTTCAGGGCGGCACCATTACCTCCCGGCCGCTGGACGTTCTCCGGATTGCCCTGCCGCTGATGGTCTATTTCCTGGTGGTCTTCGGCGCCGGGATGGCCATCGGCAAGGGCCTCGGTCTGGGATACGGCAAGACCACCACGCTCGCGTTCACGGCCGCCGGCAACAACTTCGAACTCGCCATCGCCGTGGCAATCGGGACCTTCGGCGTCACCTCCGGGCAAGCGCTCGCCGGCGTCGTCGGGCCCCTGATCGAAGTTCCCGTCCTGGTGGCACTTGTCTACGCCGCCCTCTGGGCCCGCCGGCGTTACTTCACCCCCCGCACCCTTCCCGCCTAACCCCGCACACTCAGGAGAATCGCATGAGCACCGAAACGGCCAAGAAGCCCTCCGTCCTGTTCGTCTGCGTCCACAACGCCGGACGCTCCCAGATGGCCGCCGCCTTCCTCACCACCCTGGGCAAGGGCGAGATCGAGGTCCGTTCCGCCGGATCAGCGCCCGCGGACAAGGTCAACCCCTCCGCCGTCGAGGCCATGGCCGAACTCGGCATCGACATGTCGGCCGAGATCCCCAAGGTCCTCACCACCGAGGCCGTCAAGGAATCCGACGTCGTCATCACCATGGGCTGCGGCGACACCTGCCCGATCTTCCCCGGCAAGCGCTACGAGGACTGGGAACTCGCCGACCCGGCCGGCAAGGGCGTGGAGTCGGTCCGGCCTATCCGCGACGAGATCAAGGCCCGCATCGAGGAACTCATCGCATCCCTGAAGGAGGACTGACCATGGCCGTCACCGGATCCCTTCCCGTCGCCATCATCGGCGCCGGTCCGGTAGGACTCGCCGCCGCGGCGCACCTGCTCGAGAGGGGCCTCGAACCC
Organism: Arthrobacter sp. NPDC080082; assembly: GCF_040686595.1. Classification (NCBI taxonomy): domain Bacteria; kingdom Bacillati; phylum Actinomycetota; class Actinomycetes; order Micrococcales; family Micrococcaceae; genus Arthrobacter; species Arthrobacter sp. NPDC080082. The sequence goes on from NZ_JBFBKQ010000002.1 coordinate 303,637, forward strand.
GTGATTTTCGAGGCCGGGGCGGCCCCGGCCGATGCCATCCGGCAGTGGCGCCACATTCGGCTGTTCTCGCCGTGGCAGTACAACACCGACCCGGCGGCCGTGCGGTTGCTCGACGCCGCCGGTTGGGAAGCGCCGAAGCCGTCGGGTCTGCCCACCGGCGGGGATCTCATCGACCGGTACCTGGAGCCGCTGGCCGCGCTGCCCGCCATCGCCGGGCGCCTGCACGCCGGTGCCCGGGTCACCGCCGTCACCCGTGAGGGACTGGACAAGACGCACAGCCGGAACCGCGCCGGTACGCCGTTCCTGCTCCGGATCGAGGAGTCCGGGGGCGGCACCCGCGAGGTGCGGGCCGCCGCCGTCATCGACGCCTCCGGCACCTGGTCCACCCGCAACCCGCTCGGCACCTCCGGCCTGCCAGCCCGCGGCGAGCCGGCCGCCACTGCCCGGATCTCTCCGCCGCTGCCGGACGTGCGGGGCCGCGACCGTGAAACCTTCGCCGGCCGCACCGCCGTCGTGGTCGGTTCCGGACACTCCGCCGCCAACACCCTGATCCACCTCGCCGACCTGGCGGCCCAGGAGCCCGGCACCCGGATCCTCTGGGCAATCCGCGGCGCCTCCGCCGCCAAGGTCTACGGCGGCGGAGACGCCGACGGCCTCGCCGCCAGAGGCCTGCTCGGCAGCCGGCTCCGCGGCCTCGTCCAGGACGGGACCGTGCAGCTGCACACGCGGTTCGGCATCGCCGCCGTCTCCCTGAACGGCACCCAGGTCACACTCACGGCCACCGACGGGCGCACGCTCAGCGCCGACGTCGTGGTCCCCGCGACCGGCTTCCGCCCGGACCTGGACGTGCTGCGGGAGCTCCGGTTGGACCTTGACCCGGGCGTGGAGGCGCCGCGGCAGCTCGCGCCGCTGATCGACCCGGAGTTCCACTCCTGCGGCACCGTGGAACCGCACGGGGCGCGGATGCTGGCGCACCCGGAGGAAGACTTCTACATCGTGGGCATGAAGTCCTATGGCCGCGCCCCGACCTTCCTGCTCGCCACCGGCTACGAACAGGTCCGTTCCGTGGCCGCGGCGCTGGCCGGCGACCGGGAGGCGGCGGACACCGTGCACTTGGAGCTGCCGGAGACCGGGGTTTGCTCAACGGACATCGGCAGCAGCTGCGATGCGCCCGCCTTAGCCGATGCGCCCGCCACGGCCGGGACGTCGGCGCCAGCCGGGGCAGGCGGCGGCTGCTGCACTGCACCGGAGCCCGTCCTCCTCGGTTTTCCCACGGGATTGCTGCACGGGCGCGGCGGCGAAGCGGACGCCGGATGAGCGCCGGGGCGGGCCTCCGCATCAGGGATCTCACCGCCGCGGACTGGGCCGCCGTCCGGGCGGTCTGGGCCGAAGGCATCGCCACCGGCCACGCGACCTTTGAGGCGGAGCCGCCGTCCTGGGAGAGCTTCGATAAAGGACGCCGCCCGGACGTCCGCCTGGTGCTGGAGGACGACTTCGCCGTCCTCGGCTGGGCAGCCGTCTCGCCGGTGTCCACCCGCCCCGTCTACCGCGGCGTGGTGGAACACTCCCTCTACCTCGCCGCCGCCGCGCGGGGCCGCGGCCACGGTGCCCGACTCCTCGCGGAGCTCATCGGCCGCTGCCGGGAGGCCGGCATCTGGACCATCCAGTCGACCATCTTCCCGGAGAACACCGCCTCCCTGGCCCTGCACGAACGCCTGGGCTTCACCGTGGTGGGAACCCGGCGCCGGATTGGCCTGATGTCCTATGGGCCGCTCGCCGGGCAGTGGCGGGACACCGTCCTGATGGAGTACCGCAGCCCGGACCACTAGCCGGACACGGGGCCCACGGCCGGTGCGGAAGAATGGGACGGTGAGCGAGGCCGGTGACTTCATAGACGCGACACTGCAGCGTGAGAGTTCCTGGCAACGCGCCGAGGCCGGGCAGGACCGCTTCGGGCCCGGGCTCTCGGTCTACGGCGCCTCCGTTGGCGCCGTCCGGGGCACCGTCCGCGACGCGCTCCGCCGGCACCGGCAACTGGACCGGGACGGTCTCACCGCGCTCAGTTCGGAACTGTGGGCCGTGCCCGTGTTCGAGCGCCGCCTGGCCGCCGTCGTGCTCCTCCAATCTGCCCTGCGGCACCTGGACAACTCGGACCTGACCCGGATCGAAGGCTTCCTCCGCGGCGCGCACCTGCCCGACCTCGCGGACCCGCTGGCGGTGGACGTGGTGGGGCCGCTTATCGCCGGGCTGGGCGGGCAGGCCCGGGCCCGCGCCGAGGCCGTCCTGGACCGGTGGCTGGGCGATCCCGACCCCTGGCTTCGCCGCGCGGCCCTGCTGGCGCCGCTGCGCGAACTCCGGAAGGGCGCGGGGGACTGGGCGCGGTTCCGGCGCCGGGCGGCCCAGGCCCTGGCCAACGGCATGGCGGACGGCGGCCGCGACGGCGGTCCGTCGGCGGAGGAGATGGTGAGGGCCGCCATCGAGCGCGTCGAACGGGAAGCGGGCGGCGAACTCTAGGGATACTCGGTGCGCGGGGCGGCGGGACTCAGGCGGGCCGGCGCTCGACGACGGCGTAGGCCTTGCCGTCCAGGAACTCCCAGTCCGTCACCACCATGAAGCCCAGCGCGTCCACCCTGTCGTTCAGCACGTGCAGGTCGAAGCCGCCGTCGCGCGGCTCGGCATCCCAGGTGGCGACGTGGATCTCCTTCCCCTCGAGAACCAGCAGCTCGGTATTCACGTCGAAGTCTTCCTGCGGCTGATCGCTCAGCTGGCAGATCGCGACACAATGGGGATTCATCGGATCCTCCGCTCGGGACATGGTGGGATCATCGTAGCCCCGCCGGGACGCCTCTGCCGTTACCTTAATGTGACATTCGGGAGGATGGCCGTTACCGTGGAGAGGTGCCCGTTGGTTTCCGAGACGGGCACCCCCGGACCGATTGCCTAACTCTGCCGCGGTCCAGGGCATCCTCGCAACCAGCTGGCAGAGACGGGGAAACCAATCGCGACCTGCCCACGGGCGGGTCTTGGGGTGAAGCCGCGCAGTGTCCGCCCAGACGGACCCGCGGCCGGGTGTCTCCCATCCGAATCCGACAGCTCACCTCGCAGGCTTTGGGAGAGGTACATCATGACTTCACGCTCTACTGACGCGCGCCCCGGCACCACCGCAACTACCGGTCGGGGTGCCGCCTTCGCCGCGGCGACCGGCACCGTGGGCCGGCAGGCCGCCGTCGTCCTCGCAGCCTCCGGCCTGGTCCTGACCAGCGGCATGGCGGCCAACGCCGCCGGCAACGTCCCCGCCGAACGGGAATCCGCACCCGTCTCGCACGCCGACGTCGCCGGCAAGGTTACCGCCCCGGTGACCGCCGACTCCGCCGTGCAGATCAGCTTCGACCGCCCGGCCGTGGCCACCACCCCGGCGCCCGTTGTCGAGGCCCCGGCTCCGGCACCTGCCGCCGCGCCCGCCGCCGTCAAGGCCCCCGTGGCCCAGGTCCCGGCCGCCCCGGTGGCGAAGGTGACCGTCCAGGCCGCCGCACCGGCGCCGGCTCCGGCCGCCGCCCCCGCCGGTGGCGTCAACGCCGCCATGCTTTCTGCAGCGTACAGCCAGATCGGCATCACGCAGGACTGCACCGCCATGGTGGAGAAGGCGCTCGGCGCCGCAGGCATCCCGGTGGGCGACCTCGGCCCGCAGCAGTTCCTCAACTACGGCAAGGTCGTCTCCGACCCGCAGCCGGGCGACATGATCGTCCAGTCCGGCCACGTCGCCATCTACGCCGGCAACGGCCAGGCGATCAGCGGCGGTATGAACGGCTCCAACCAGACGATCGTCCACCCGCTGTCCTGGCTGACCGCCACCGGCGGCGTGACCTTCGTCCGCGCGGGGGCCTAACCCCCGCGTTCAGCAGTAACGTTAAGTAGTACCGGGCCGGCGCCCGGCAGCCCTCACGGCTGCCGGGCGCCGGTTTCGTTGTCTGAGATCGCGTGGTCTGCGCTCTGGTCCGCCGCGTCGGGATTCGCCGCGTACCGCAGCAGTGCCACGCCGTTGCGGAACGTCCGGGTCTCCAGCAGCGTCAGGTCGGTTGGCGCGGCGGCGGCCTTGAACAGCGGCGTTCCGCGGCCCACCAGCACCGGGTGGACGTAGATCCAGTACTCGTCGATCAGCTCGAGCCGGCGGAAGGAATCGGCCAGCTCCGCCCCGCCCAGTGCCAGGTCGCCGCCGGGGGCTGCCTTGAGCGCCCGCACCTGCCCGGCGTCGACGTCGCGCACCACCGTGGTGTTCCAGCCGGCCTCCGGCAGGGTGCGGGAGTAGACGTACTTGGGCATCTCCCGCCAGATGGCGGCGAAGTCCGCGACGGCGGGCGGGCAGTCCGGGTCCTGGTCCGCCGTGGGCCAGAACCCGGCCATCAGCTCGTAGGTGACCCGGCCGTCGAGGAAGGCGCCCATGGTGCGCAACTGGTCGTTGAAGTGCTCGTGCAGTTCGGCATCAACCCGGTGCCAGCTGAGGTCCGCGTGCGGGCCCTCCATGAAGCCGTCGAGGGAGACCTGGAAGGACAGGATGATCTTCCGCAAGGATCCGCCCTATCCGCCGGGCTTCGCGTAGCCCGCGGCGCTGACGAATTCGATCCCCACGAACGGATCCCCGCCCTCGACCCACGCGTCGTGCCCCGGCGGGATGGTGTAGGAGTGGCCGCCTGCGATTTCCGCCCGGTTGCCGTCGGTGGTCTCGACGGTGAGTCTGCCGGAAACACAGAAGCCGACGTGGCTTAGCTGGCACATTTCGGTGTGGACCACCGGTTTGATGCAGTCGGACCAGCGCCAGCCCGGCTGGAACGTGAAACGGCCGATTGTGTAGTCGTCGAGGGTGACGATATCCACCTCGGTCTTGTCCGGGCGGCGTTTTTCGTCCGGCATGTCATGGGACTTCACCTGCAACTGGGAAACAGCGACAGCAGGCATCGCTCTGCCTCTTTCCTTAGGGAATGGTAACTACGGACAAGGCCTACGATCCTCGCTTGCGCAGGGGTTGTCGATACGGTTTTCCTAGAAGCTGGAGGAGCTTCCGGAGCCGGAAAAGCTGCCCCCGCTGACTCCGTACCCCGTGGTGCCGCCCCGGGCCGAATTGATGCTGGTCACCCCGGTGGTGAAGCCGGAGGAGAACGCGGGAACGGAGAAGAAATAGGTGGACGGGTAGACCGTGCCAAGGATGCTGGGCTCGTAGCCGGGCCGCTTCCTGCCGCCCGTGCCGGACCGGGCCTCTTCCATCTCCCGGCGCATCAGCCGCGCCTCCCGTTCGGTGCGGGCGAAACCCTCGATCACGGTCTCCGCGTGCCGGTTCAGCAGTTCGGTCAGTTCCGTGCGGGCGTCCCGGAGCCGGTCCAGCGCATCCTCCGGGCCGAGGGTGCCGCCCGCGAGGTCCGCGGTCCAGCCCTCCATGTCGCCCTGGCTGCGGTCGCGGAAGGACCGCAGCGCGGCGGCGGTCGCCGAGTCGCCCGCGCCGTGGCTCTTGCGGAGGAGGTCCTCGATGCCGGCCAGGTCCCGCCGAAAGGGAGCGAGTTGGCGGTCCCATGCGGTGGGCCAGAGCGGGCTCCGGTTCAGCAGCGCGTTCGCGTCGGAGATGACGTCATCCAGGGCGTCCAGTTCCGCGGCGGCGTCCGCGAACTGCCGGGCCAGCGCCAGGGACGAGCGTTTCCCTTGCTGCCGTCGGGTGAGGGCGTGGACCCGGTTGGAGAGCGCCGTCGCGGCGTCGTACCGGCCGAGGAAACTGCGGTGCTTTTCCAGGACCGTGCCGCCGTAGCGGGAGGCGGCGGGGATGGTGCCGGCATTGAGTTCGGTGACCGGCAGGTCCATGCTCACCCGGGCGTAGGCGGCATCTCCCTTTGCGGTCTCCCGGCGGCACCCCACCCGGGTGCGCCAGCGGACCAGGAGCCAGGCGGCGGCTGCGGCGGCGGCGAGTCCCGCGCCGATCCACAGGGAGATGAGGAACGCGGCGCTGCGGTACCAGGGCTGGTTGATCAGTTCCGCGCCGCGGCGGATGCCGGCGATGGTCCCGTCCGTCCACTGCGCGTCGCGGAGCAGGTCCTTGGACGCGTCCTGGATGTCCGTCCGTGCCCCGGGGGAGACCTTCCGGTCCTCACCCATGTAGGTGCCGACGTGGCGGCCCACCGGGTCGAGCGCGAAAATGAAAAGCCCGTCCGCCCACTTCTGACCGTCGGGGCTGATCCAGTCCGGGTGCTCCGCCCGGGCGTAGCGCAACACCTCCTCATTCAGGTTGTCCGAGGCCGTGCCGTTGTACGTGTAGACCGCGACCTTGGTGGGCTGGTAGAACTCGATCCGCCGGACCGCCGGCAGGAGCGTGGCGAGGTCCAGGACGCCCGCCCGGTCTACGACGACGACGTCTGTGGGCGTGGTGCCGGCGCGGACTAGGTCTGTGCGGACTTCTCCCGTGGGGCCGGCGGCGGTGGTGGTGCCCGTGACGATCGCCGCAGCCGGTGCCGCGACGACTGCTCCGGTCACGGCGGGTCCCTGAACGAGCGCCAAGGCGAGGGCCGCGGCGAGTGCCAGGAACGCGGCAAACCTGGCGGCGGTAAAGGTCCCCATCGGTCCCACCATCTGCAGAAGGCGTGTTGTCCCAGACTCGCGGCGGACCGGCCGGGCTGAAAGGGTCCAAAGACACCATGACCGGTGCGGGTGGTCCTCGCATACTGTCGGCATGAGCCAGCCGAAGCCGGACCGGGTCCTCGTGGGCATCGCCGCGGCCATCGTGCTGCTGATCGTCGCGGCCCTGGGGGCCGTGCTGCTGCGCGGACAGCCGCGTCCGCTGGACCCGGGCACTCCCTCCGGCGTGGTCCAGCAATACAGCAAGGCCGTGGTGGAGGGCGACCTGACGGCGGCGCAGGGCTACTTGACCGGGAACGCCAAGTCCCGGTGCACGGGCTACTTCGGGACGGTTCAGGCGGCCCGGGTGGTGCTGGTGGGCTCCACGGAACGGGGGCCTACCGCCACCGTGCGGGTCTCCATCGTCCACCCCGCCGGGGAAGGCCCCTTCGGTCCCTCCGAATTCACCGAGGACGGGGTATTCGTGCTGGTGCGCTCCGGCACTGGCTGGTTCATCGACGACCTTCCTTACAGCCTGCAGGCCTGCACCGGCGGGACACCGGTCAAATGACCACAACGCCGGTCCGGCTTCCCGCCGGAAGTACCGCCCAGGCCAAGGTCCGCCGGCTGGTGGTGTACGTCCTGCTGGCGGCCCTGGTGGTGATCGCCGCCAACGGGGCCGCCGGCCTGCTGGAACGCGCACTGACCGCCGGGCAGCTCCTGGCCGGTGAAGGGATCGCCGGGCTGGCGCTGTCCCTGGCGTTCGCACTCGTGGGCGGGCCGCTGGCTGCGTTGCTCTGGTGGCTGGTGTGGCGCCGCCTGGGTGCGGAGACCGAACGTGCGGCGCCGTCGTGGGGTCTCTATGTCAGCGCCCTCTATACGCTGTCGCTGCTGATCTCCACCACCTCCCTCCTGGCCGCGGCGTCGTCGCTGGTCACGGAGCCCCAGCCGCAGTGGCGTCCGCCGCTCGCGGTGGGGGTCACCTGGTTCCTGGTGTGGGTGTGGCACCGGTGGATGTGGCGGCACCCGGCCAAGGGGCCCCTGGCGCTCGCGCAGGTACCGGGGGTCATCGGAACGACGGCGGGGCTGGCGATCGGGGCGGGCGCGGCGGTGGCGGCCCTCTCCGGGCTGTTCGACGTCGCCCTGCGCGGCTCGATGGAACTGACCGGCGCCGCGGACCCGTGGTGGCGGGCCGTCCTGGGGAACACGGTGTGGGCCGCCGGGGGAGCGCTGGTGTGGTGGTGGCACTGGTTCCGCGGCGGGGCCCGAAGGCTCAGGGGCGGCTTCGCCGACGTGGCCCTGCTGCTGGCGGGCGTCCTCGCCGCCGGACTGCTGGCGCTCGGGGGTGCCGGGACGGTGCTGTTGGTGCTGCTGCGGCTCGCGTTCGACCGGACCGAGACGCTGACCGGCCTGCTGTCTCCCCTCGGCGCAGCGCTCGCCGCCACCGCCGTCGGCGCCCTTGTCTGGCGGTACCACCGGGCGGCGGCACGCGGCCGTTCGCTTCGGGTCAGGCAGGCCGGGACCCTGATCACCTCGGGGGTGGCGCTGGCGGCCGCCGCATCGGGGATCGGCGTGGTGCTCAACGCCGCGCTCTCCCTGGCCGTGTCCCCGTTGGCGGAGACGCCACCGGGCGAGGGACCCGGCGGCGGGAGTGCCCTGACCCTGCTGCTGGGCGGGATCAGTTCGCTCTTCGTGGGCGGCCTGGTCTGGTGGCTTACCTGGCGGCCCCGGGAGCAACACGAAACGCAGGGCGTGACGCCTGGCCGGCGGGTCTACCTGGTGACCGTCTTCGGGCTCAGTGCGGCGGTGGCGCTGGCGGCCCTGCTGGTGATCGGCTACCGGCTCTTCGAACTGGCGCTCGCGGACATCACCGGCGGCAGTGTGGTGGACAGGATCCGCGCCCCGCTGGGCTGGCTGGTGGCAGCGGGGCTGGCCTCCGGCTACCACTTCTCCGTCTGGCGGCAGGACAGGACCCTCAAGGACTCCGAGGCACCAGCGGCCCGTCTCCGCATCGGGAGGATCATCCTGGTCACCGCCGCGGACCCCGAACCGCTCCGCAGGATTCTCGAGGAACAGACCGGGGCGCCGGTCACCGTGTGGCGCCGGGCCGGCGTCTTCCCGTCCGGTGCAGTGGCGCCCGCCGTCGCCGACGTTGCCGCCCCGCCCGGCGCGGTGCTGCCCGCCGTCGCCGACGTTGCCGCCCCGCGGTCGCTCGCCGGCGCGCTCGCCGGGATCAGCGCTCCGCGGGTGCTGGTCATCGCCGACACCCCGGACTCCGCCCAGGTCATTGCCCTCCGCGACTGACGGCGTCGGACGCCTACCGGGTATCGGCCCCGGGCGGCGGGCCAAACGTCCCCGCGGCCCGGGACCCGGCCACCGCACTTGCCCCGATCGTGACCAACGCGCCCAGCAGCAGGGCCGCGTCTTCGCCCGGAAGCAGGACATGCAGCTGGGTGCCGATGCTGGCCGCCGCCACCGGGATGCCCAGCTGCGCCGCGGACATGACCCCCAGCGGCAACGGCAGGCCCACCGCCCTGAGCCCGGCGTGCAGCGCGACGGTCCCCAGCCCCAACGCCAGTCCGAGAGCCACCATCTCCGGCCGGCCGGCCAGGTCGCGCAGGTTCAGGGTGGCACCCAGCCAGACGAAGAACACCGGCCCCAGGAACCCGTCGCTGACGGCGAACAGCTGGCGGGCCAGGCGCCGGGGCTCCCCGACGGCCGCGACCACCAGCCCGAAGGAGAAGCCCGCCAGCATCACCGACACCCGGCCCAGGTTCGCGATGCCGGCCAGGGCGAACAGCAGCGCCAGTTGTATCCGTAGTTCCAGGGCGAACTTCCGCTGCTCGGAGAGCCGGTGAACGCGCTGGCGGGTGCCCCTGCGCTCCAGGGCGCGCAGGCCGAAGAAGAGGACGACGGCGGCCGCGGCCACGGTGACGGCGCCCAGGGCGCCGCGCGCGGCGTTGGGCGGGTCGAGTGCCAGCGGCAGTGCGACGATGCAGGCGATGTCGGCGATGGCCACCTGCGCCATCATGGCAACGACGTGCGGCCCGCCCAGGCGCAGCGAGTCCACGATAGGCAGCACCAAGGCGGCGGAGGAGGACGCCAGCAGCACCACGTAGAGCGGGGCGTGTCCGGTGCCGAAGAGCAGCCCCAGGCCGGTCCCTGCTGCCGCCGCCGCGGCCGCGGCCAGCAGCGCCCGTCCCGCCCCGCGTCCCAGGGCCGTCCGGATCACCGGGTCCCGGACCGGGACGTGGGTTCCCGCGACGAACATCATCAGGGCGAATCCGATGTTGGCGAGCAGGCTGAACGTGGGGTCACCCGGGTCCACCAGGGCCAGCCCGGTGCGGCCGATCAGGACGCCTGCCAGCAGTTCCCCGAGCACCACCGGCAGATGCCAGCGGACCGGCAGGGCCAGTAACGGCCCGGCCAGTGCGACGACGGCGATCAGCGCCAGGGTCAGGAAGCTCACGCGGCCCGGTCCTCCCCGGATCCGGCCCCGCCGGGATATCTCAGCATGGACTGAGAGTAGTCCCGCCGGGCCGTTCCGGTCCCGCTTCCCGCTCCGCCTTCCAGGCTTGGAAATTGCCAGCAATCTCCCAGCCTGCGTGGATAAGGTCCCGGAGGCGGTCCGCTCCGCCGTGTTATCACCAAGGAGGATGCATGGGCCCCATCAAGAGTCTCTGGGCAATGGTCCAGGGCGACCCTGTCTTCATGCGGCGCGTGAACGGCTGGCTGGCGATCATCTGGATCCTGATGATCCCGATCTCGCTGATGATGGGCTGGCTGGACTCGGTGGTCTACGTCTCGGCCCTCTCGCTCTGGGCGCTGGTATCAGGACACTGGTCCGCGTGGCAGGCTGCCCGGGTGGAAGTGGCGCAGATGGAGGACGCCAAGCGCCGCGACAAGGAAGACCTGGTGGCCGAAGTGGTGGAGGCCCTCCTGGCCCGGACCAACGTGGAACCTGCCGGCGCCCCGGCCTGCGACTGTGCGGACAACCGGGCGGCGAACCGGCCGGAGAACCGCGTGGAGACCAGCGCCGCGCTGTAAGCGGTTGCATCCACGTTAGGCGGGCCGGTCAGGCCCCTTGAGCCCTGCTGTGGCTGCCTAGTCCGTCGCGGCCGGCAGCTCGATCCGCAGCACCGTGCCCTCCGGACTGGTGCCCGCCACCGAAACCGTGCCACCGGCGGCCATCGCGATCTCGCGCACCAGCGACAGCCCGATCCCGAAGCCGCGTCCGCCGTCGGACCCCGCGGGCCGGGCGGCGTGGACGAACCGGTCAAAGATGCGGTCCTGGTCCACCCCGGTGATGCCCGGGCCGGTGTCGGAGACGGTGATCACGGCGGACCCGTCCTCTTCCGCGGCCCTAATCAGGACCTGGCCGCCTGAGGGGGTGTGCGCCAGAGCGTTGTCCGCCAGGGCCAGCACCGCCCGCCGCAGGGCATTGGCCTCGATCCGCGCCCGGGGGCGGCCACTGGCCTCGAAGCCGAGCACGATGCCCTTGCCGTCGGCCACCTGCCGCAGGCTTTCCGTGACGGACTCGGCGACGCCGGCCAGCTCCACCGGGGGAGCGCCGGGGTCCGGGGCCGCCGCCGTCGCAGCCAGCAACAGCTCGTTCACGATCCCGGTCAGCGTGGCCGTGTCCGCGCGGATCCGGGCCAGGTTGCGCAGGGCCGTCGGATCTCCCTCCGCGTCACGCTGGGCCAGCTGGATGCGGGTATCCAGGATCGCCAGCGGGGTGCGCAGTTCGTGGCTGGCGTCCTGGACGAAGCGGCGCTGCAGCGCCAGGGCCTCGCCGAGGGGACGGATGGCGCTGCGGGCGCTGAGCCACCCCGCCAGTCCGGCCAGGGCGATGCCCGCCACGCCGGCGATGATCATGGCCTCGAGGATGTCGCGCGAGTCCACATAGGCGTACGTTGTTCCGGCGCCCGTGGCCGGCAGCGGGGTGGGCTGGGACAGCTTATGCACCAGATACGCGGTGGCCACCGCCAGGAGCGCCAGCACCAGCACGGCACTGACGGCACTGATCCGCACGGCCACCTTCAGGGCCGCCCGGCGCAGCGTGATCTCGTCCGGGCTCGGCCCGGCCGCCGTTGCCTTACTCATGGACACCCGCCCGCGGAAACCTGCTCATCAACCTGCTCATTCGGGGTCGCCGATCTGGTAGCCGAGCCCGTGGACGGTGCGGACCACGGACTTGGAGATCTTCCGGCGGAGGTGGTGGACATAGGTGTCGATCACACCCGGCTGGTCCGTCGGGGAAAAGTACCGGGACAGCAGCTCGTCCCGGGTGAACACGCGCCCCGGTTCGGTGGCGAGGGCGGCCAGCAGTTCGGCCTCCTTGGCGGTGAGGGTGACGGTCTGGCCGTAGAGGGAGCGGACCAGGCGCGCCCCGGGATCCAGCTCCCAGCCGCCGATGGGGACCGTGGCCGGCGGCGGGGCGAACGTGCGGGTGAGGGCCCGGAGCCGGGCGGCCAGTTCGCGGGCGTCGAAGGGTTTGGTGACGTAGTCATTGGCGCCGGCGTCCAGGCCCCGGACCTTCTCGTCCGGATCGCCGAGCGCCGTCAGGATCAGGATCGGCGTCGCGATGCCCTTGGCGCGCAGGGCACCGATCAGGCCGATGCCGTCCAGGCCCGGGAGGCCGCGGTCGATCACCATCACGTCCCAGGCCCCGGTCAACCCGCGGTGCAGGCCCTCCTGCCCGCTGGCGGCGAGGACCACCCGGTAATCGGGTTCCAGGAGTTCGGCGATCAGCGGGCCGAGGACGGGATCGTCCTCGACCAGCAGCAGGGCGGGCATCGGCATGGGGCTAGTCTTCCACCGCCGCGGTGCGCACCCCGTCCCCGGACACGCGATCCCGGAATCCGCCGTCGTCCCCGCCGTCCCGCGTCGCGTCGTCGTCCGCGGGAGTGCCGGAAGAGTCCGTGCCCGAGGAACCACGGGCGCCGCCGCGGCGCCGCCGGAGCAACTGGACCAGCCAGGGAAGCACCGAGACCAGGACCATCGCGATGGCGATGATGTCAATGTTGTTCGCGATGACCGCGTAGTGGCCCAGCCAGGTACCCAGCAGCGTCACCGAGGTGGCCCAGGCGAGGGCCCCGACGACGTTCCAGAGGGTGAAGGAGCGGTAGCCGTAGCGGCCGATCCCGGCGGTCAGCGGCGCGAAGGTGCGGACCATCGGGACGAAGCGGGCCAGGACGACGGCGGCGCCCCCGTGCCGGCGGAAGAAGTCCTCGGTGGCGGTAAGGCGGGCGGTCTTCAGGATCCGCGCGTCGTCCTTGAACCAGCGGCGGCCGAAGGTCCGGCCGAGGAAGTAGCCCACCTGGTCGCCGGCGATCGCGGCGGCCGTGATCACCCCGATCAGCACCGGCAGGCCCAACTGCAGCTCCCGGTGCAGCAGCCCGGCGGTGAACAGCAGCGAATCGCCCGGCAGGAACGGAAACAGGACCCCCGACTCGATGAACACCATGGCGGCAATGACGCCGAGGGCCGCCGGTCCCAACCCGGAGAGCATGGTCGCGGGATCCAGCAGGGAGGGGGCGCCGGCGACGAGGCCGGGGGCCAGGGTGGCGGCGTGGACGATGCTGTGCACGGGCGGGGTCCTTTAGCGTCGGGGAGAGCGGAGGGCGGCGGGGATCCGTTCCGCCAGGGCCGGTCCGAACCGGTTCCAGAGGCCGGTGACCACCAGGACGGCGGCGCTGGCGGCCAGGAACGAGGCGGTGACGTCGGTGGGGTAATGCACACCGACGTAGAGCCGGGACCAGGCCACGATCACGGCCACCACGGCGCCGAGAATGGCGACCGGCCGGGCCCAGCGGGTGCCGCGGACCAGGAAGAACAGGGCGAACGCCAGCGCCACGGCAAAGGACACGTGCCCGCTGGGGAAGCTGTTGGAGCCGGTCTCGGGGGAGAGCGGGTCCACCAGCAGGCCCTGGTCCGGGCGCTGCCGGGCGATCAGGAGCTTGAACGCCTCGCTGGCTACCCAGCCGGAGCAGGCCACCAGCCCGAAGGCCACCGCCTTGACCAGGTCGCCCCGGACCAGCCAGATCACCAGCGCGATGACGGCGACGACGGCGAGCCCCACCACCGGGCCGAAGACCAGGTTGATGGCCATGGCGACGGCGGTCAGCACGGCGATGTGGTGCTGGCTAAGGTTCTGGTCGATGCCCAGCTCGGCCGCGGTGTCGCCGGGCAGCAGCTTCACCGTGACACCGAGGGCGATCACGACGGCCGAGAGCAGTACCGCCAGCAGCAGCCAGTGGCGCTGCCGGGGCAGCGGCCAGAACCGGCCGGCAGCCGTGCCGGATGAACCGGTGCCGGCCGAACCTGTGCCGGAAGAACCGTGGCGCTCGGCTGATCGATCGAGTGGGGCGGGTCCTGTCATGGAATCCTCCGTGTCGGGGGCGCTGGCGCGCGGCGGCGCGCCTCTTCCAGTGTCCCCGGCACCGGTTAAGAATCGCTTAAGAATCCTCAGTGGTGGAAGGCCGGGCTCTGCCCCTGGGAGGGCATCGGCGCGTCGAGGGAGTCCAGATACTCGACCTCCTTCTTCAGGTCGGCCAGGAAACTCGCCGCGAGGTCCTTAGTGAAGCCGTTCCGCACCACCACGCGCTGCACCGTGATGTCGCCGAGGCCGTCCGGGAGCGGGTAGGCGGGAACAATCCAGCCGCTCATCCGCAGCCGCTCCGACAGGTGGTGGAGGTTCCAGTTGCGTGTGTGGCCGTCGGCCAGTTGCCATGCGAAGACCGGGATGTCCGAGCCGTCGCTCCACAGGGTGAACGCCTCCATGGCGCCGATCTCCGCGGAGAGGTAAGTGGCCACGTCGCGGCAGGCGGACTGGACGGAGGCGTAGCCCTCGAAGCCGAGTCGAATGAAGAGGTAGTACTGCAGCAGCACCTGGGCGCCCGGGCGGGAGAAGTTCAGGGCGAACGTGGGCATGTCCCCGCCGAGGTAGCTGACGTGGAACACCAGCTCCTCCGGCAGGGCGTCCTTGTCCCGCCAAATCACCCAGCCGAGGCCGGGGTAGACCAGGCCGTACTTGTGGCCGGAGGTGTTGATCGAGGCGACCCGGGGGAGCCGGAAGTCCCACACCGTGTCCGGCTGCAGGAACGGGGCGATCATGGCCCCGGAGGCACCGTCGACGTGGATGGGGACGTCGTGGCCGTGCTTGTCCTCGATGGCGTCCAGCGCGGCCGAGATTCCGGCGATGTCCTCGTAACGGCCGGTGTAGGTGACGCCCATGATGGCCACGACGCCGATGGTGTTCTCGTCGACGTACTGCTCCAGGTGGGTACCGTCCAGGACCGGGTGTTCGGCGGAGACGGGGACGTAGCGGGCCTCGACCTCCCAGTAGTTGCAGAACTTCTCCCAGCAGACCTGGACGGCGGAGCTGAGGACCAGATTGGGCTTGTCCGTGGGTTTGCCCGCGGCCCGGCGGGCGTTCTGCCAGCGGCGCTTCAGGGCCAGGCCGCCCAGCATGCAGGCCTCGGAGGAGCCGATGGTGGAGGTCCCGACGGCGGACTCCGGGTCCGGGGCGTTCCAGAGGTCGGCGAGCATCCGCCAGCAGCGGGTCTCGATCAGGGCGGTCTGCGGGTACTCGTCCTTGTCGATCATGTTCTTGTCGAACGTCTCGGCGTAGAGCTTCGCGGCCTCGGTCTCCATCCACGTGCCCACGAAGGTGGCCAGGTTCAGGCGGGCATTGCCGTCCAGCATCGCCTCGTCATGGACCACCTGGTAGGCCGTAGCGGGGAGGGACTCGCCGTCGGGTAGCCGGAACTTGGGAAACGTGGTGGCCTCGCCCGGCCTGCTGAAGAGCGGGTTGAGCTCCACATCGGTGTCCGGCTCGTGCTTGGGGGATCGGTGGGACCTGGGCATGGCACTCCTTCGGCAGGGGGAAGCCGCGGCGGGGCCGCGGCCTGCCCCGCCCACGCTACCCGCCGGGCCGGGGCGTTGGAAGGAAACGGCGCCGACACGCCCCGCCGTGCGCCGCAATGGGAGGCTCTGCTGGGAAGATCGGCGCATGAATGCAGAGGTAGCGAACGGCCATGGCGGCCACAATTTCAACAGCCGGGCCCACCACTCCCGGCTCCGGGTCCTCGTGATGGTCCTGGTCGGCGTGGCCACCGCTGTCGCCGTCGGCTCCCTGATGTCCTGGGCCTACGCGCCCGCGCTGGGCTGGGCGGCGGCGTCCCTGACCTACCTGATCTGGGTGTGGTCGGTGATCGGCGGCCTGCAGCCGCAGGCGACGGCGGCGCACGCCCGCCGCGAGGACCCCAGCCGCGGCCTGGCCGACGGCCTGGTGCTGGTGGCCACCGTGGCGAGCTTCGGCGGCGTCGCCCTGATCCTGCTGGATGCCTCCAACGCCCAGGGCGGCACCAAGGCGGCCATCATTGCCATGGCCGTGGGCAGCGTCGCGCTGTCCTGGTTCCTGGTGCACACCCTGTACACGCTCCGGTACGCCTCCATCTACTACCGGGACAAGACCGGCGTCGACTTCAACGAGGACAAGCTGCCCCGCTACCTGGACTTCGCTTACCTGGCCTTCACCGTAGGCATGACCTTCCAGGTCTCGGACACGGACCTCAAGACCGATGCCATCCGCACCACCGTCCTGCGGCAGGCGCTCCTGTCCTACCTGCTGGGCACGATCGTGCTCGCCACCACCATCAACCTGGTGGCCGGCCTCATCCACTGACCGGCCACCGCGGTTTCAGGTCCCGGCCTTCAGACGCCGTGCCTCAGACCCCGGCGTTGTAGACGTCGAGGCCGAACCGGTTCAGGCCCGGGGTCCCGGCGTAGCCGAGGTAGGGCAGGCCGAAGGTGTCCTCGATGCTGGCCAGCAGGCTGTAGTGGTTGTACGGGGTGGTGGACCAGGTGCCGCCCTTGCTGAACGGGGAGAGCACCAGGGCGCCCACCCGGCCGCCGCCCATCCCCGTGATGCCGGGAAGGGCCGCGTTCGGCCCGGGGCCCTCGCCGCAGCAGGCGCTGGCGTCGGACTGGGGGCCGTCGGACTCGTCGAAGGTGATGACCAGGACGCCGTCCTGCTTGAACGCCGGCGAGCCGGTGATGACCGGGACCCACTGCTTGAGCCAGGCGTCGGCGCTGGCCAGGCCGCCGGGCTTGCCGTCCACGCAGGGGGAGTCGTGGCCGTCGTGGCAGAGGTTGGGCGTGATCATCGACAGATTCGGCGTCGTGGCGGTGGAAGCGAGGTCGGTGCTCAGGTTGGAGAGGTCGACGTCGTTCGCGGCGCAGTCGGGTGAACCGGTGATCCCGGCAAAGTAGACGAACGGGTTGTGGCGGGCCGCGTACTGGTCGCCGACCCTAGCCTTCTGGGTGTCGTCGACGGCGCCGAGCGCGGGGTGCCGGCAGGGGGTGCCCATGTCCTCCATGTAGCCCTTCCAGGTCTTCCCGGCATCCTTGAGCTGCCCGGCGACGGTGGGGACGCTGGCGGGGAAGACACAGCCGTCGCCGACGGCCTGGCCCGGGCTGGCGGTACCGGTGCCCACGAACGGCGAGTAGGTCTGGCAGTCGGACTGCATCTGGGCGTTCGGCCCTTGGCCGGAGATCTGCGAGACGTAATTGGGCTGGGAGTTGTGGGCGGTGCCGAAGTACTGGTTCAGCAGCACGCCCTGGCTGCGGAGCGTCTGGGACAGGTACGGGGCGGCCGACGCCGGGCCCCAGGTCTCGTCGTAGCCCTTGTTCTCGAGGTTGATCACGAAGAGGTGCTTGGCCCCGGGCAGGTAGCCGCCGGTCTGGGTCGCGGCGGGGACGGCGGTTCCGGCCTGCTGGGGTGCGGCGGCGGGGGCGCCCGCGGAGGCGGACGCGGAGCCGTAGCCGATGCCCGCGGCGGCGAGGACGAGCGCGGAGGCGGCGGCGAACCGCTTCAGGATCCGGCGGCCGGGGCGCGGCGCGGCCTGCGTGCTGGTGCTGGCGTTGCTGGGGGTGTTGTTCACGGCAGTTTCCATCCGTCGGCGAGGGCTTTCTGTTTCAGTCCGGACCATTCCTCTTCCGGGGGTGGTCCCACCGGGGTGCAGGCGGGGCCGGCCACGAAGGGCGGGACGAGGTACTTGGGGGCGGCGAGGTTGGCGGGGGTGCCGAAGTCCAGGACCTCGGCGATGTTCCGGGCGGCCTGGTCGCGGGGTGTCAGGGGCGGCAGGTTCCAGCGCCACTCGATGGCCTTGAGGACCGAGGTGTGGTCGTAGACGTCGTGGGCGACGTAGCGGCGCCGGGCGCGCGGGGAGACCACCAGGGACGGGACCCGGAAGCCGCGGAGGGCCGTCGTGTCCGCGGTGTCGGGAGCCGCCGCGGGGGCGACGTGGTCGTAGAAGCCGCCCCATTCGTCGTAGTTGACCACCAGCAGGGTGTTGGCCCAGCCGGGGCCGGAGGTGACCGCGTTGTAGACCTCGGCCAGGAAGGTCTCGCCGGAGCGGATGTCCGCGTGTGGGTGGTCGTCCCCGGAGGTCCCGGACCCCTCGTCGGTGAAGCGCGGGTCCACGAAGGACACGGCCGGCAGGGTCCCGGCCGAGCAGTCCGTGAGGAAGTCCGCGTAGGGGTGGGAGATGGGCTGGTACTTGGTGCCCCAGAGCGCCGTGAAGGGGATGTCGCCGTAGTAGTACTTCCCGGCCACGCCCGCGGCGGCCAGCCGGTCCCAGATGGTGGGGAGCGTGGCGGTCACGGTGGAGTTGTGGATCCGATCCGTGGCGGCGGCGTGCTGGTAGAAGCGGTTGGGGTACGTCTCGGCCATGGTCGCGGCGAAGTAGCGGTCGCAGACGGTCCAGTCGGGTCCGGCCTGGCGCCAGAAGTCCAGGTCCGGGGCGTCGTAGTAGCCGACCGCGAATTCGTCGTTCTCGCCGGCCCGGAGCCAGCCGTCGTTCTTGCCGTTGTTGAACTGGATCCGGCCGCCCTCGTAGGAGTGGTCCGGGTCCGGGTGGCCGCAACCCTGGAAATCGGTCAGGTGGTAGGTCGAGTGCGGGATGCCGTAACGGTCCCTGAAGCTCAGCCCGGACTGTGTGCCGTCGGCGCCCGGCAGCCAGCCGAGGAAGTGGTCGAAGGAGCGGTTCTCCATCATCACCACGATGATGTGCTCGATGCCGGACGCTTCGGGCGCGGGCAGGTTCGGGGCGGCGGCGGTCGCGGCACGGACCGTGGCGGTGGTTGCAATGGCGGTAGCCGCCGTCGCTCCCGCCACTCCGAGAAAACTCCGTCTGGAAAAAGTCACGTGATCATTTCCTTCGTTATCGGGCCGGACATTCTGGCTGCTGTCGTCAGCCGGTCCTGCGCAGGGGTAATCGCTGGAAGCGACGGAAAAGTTACGGTCCCGGGGTCCCCGCCCCGGAGGCAGCCGGATTCCCGACGGTCCCGTCGTAGGCTCCGGCCTGCCACATCCCGCTGGCCCCGGACAGTGCCCGGACCGCAGGATGACGCCCAAAAGTAGATCACGGGAAGGTTACGGAACTGCCTGTTTTTCACGTCCGTCCGTGCTTTGTTCACGCGATGTTTGCCTGAAACGCCGGAACTTCCCCGGCCGGGCGGCACCGCCCGCGGGTCCTGCACTAGCATCGGAGCAACGGCACCCCGCCGCCGGCACACGCCGCCGATCCCTCCGCCGCAGCGCGGGCGGGACACGGCCGAAAACCCCGCAGGAGCACGCATGGACATCACCGACGTCATCCTCAACGACCACCACGACCAGCGCCGCATGTTCGCGATCCTGGAGGAGATGCGCGGTGCAGCCCCCGTGGACCTGGCCGCCGTCTGGGACCGCCTGCAGATCCTGCTGGAAGTCCACGCCAAGGCCGAGGAGGAACTGTTCTATCCGGAGTTGCTGGCGCTGGGCACGGGTGAGGGCGGCAAGGACTCACCGGAGGACGAGACCACCGACGCCATCCACGACCACAACGAGATCCGGGACGCGATCGCCGACGTCGGGCGGCACGACGCCGGCTCCGACGAGTGGTGGGCCGCCGTCGCGAAGGTGAATGAGGCCAACAGCGAGCACATGGGCGAGGAGGAACGCGAGGGCCTCACCGACTTCCGGCTGAACGCGGACCTGGACCTGCGGCACAAGCTGGCCGTGTCCTTCTACGCCTTCGAGGCAGCCCACGCCGGCGGCATCAAGGCCCGGGACGTCGACCCTGACGAGTACGTGGAGCAGAACGAGCCGGGCTCGAAGTAGCGGGATTAAAGGGGAACGGCCGGGCCTGACCAGCCCGGCCGTTCCGCTATCGACTTCTACTCGGGGTTTTGGCCGTATTCGGCCGAGATCAGGATGGGAAGGTGGTCGGACGCGCCGCGGGGCAGCGTCTCCACCTTCTCGATCACCAGCCCCTGCGAGGTGGCGAAGTCGAAGTGGCCCTTGAAGACCTTGTAGCGGGTGTAGGTGCGCCGGTCGCTGAGCGAGAGCTCGTAGCCGGCGTCCTTCATCTGCTCCGTCAGGTACTTCGTGAAGAACGGGTAGTTGAAGTCGCCCACCATGAGCGTCATCAGCCCGCCGCCCATGCTGAGCAACTCGCCGTGGGCGGCATGGATCTGGTTGCGCCGCAACGAGTTCGACGCCGTCAACGGGGCGGCGTGGAACGAGGCGATGACCAGGGCGTGGTTCGTCTGGTTGTCCACCATCCGCGTGCCGATCAGCCGCTCATGCGCCGGCGCCAGCACCCGGTCGTGCACGGACTTCTTCAGCGAGAAGGTCTTGGTATCGCCGGCGGTGAACCGGTCCGTGCTGTAGTAAATCGCCAGGCCCAGCCGGTTGCCACGCGTGGCGTCGGCCAGTTGCAGGTTTCCAATGCTTTCGGGAAGGTCTTCGGTGTCGCACTCCTGCAGGCACAAGGCGTCCACCTTGTAGTCGCGGGCCAGCGCCTCAAGTTCGCCGCTGGCCTTGTGTTTGCGGAGGTTGTAGCTGATAACTCGGATCAGGGGGAGCACCTCTTCGCAGCATAGTCGGGGTAAACCTGCACCCGAGTCTACCCAGTCCGGCGTCGCGGCGAGGCGATAGGGTGGTGGAATTCTCCGATTACGTTGCTGCGAAAGGGTCACCGTTGACTGCTGAAATGCCCGAGCTGGCCGAGGGTGACTTCTACTATGAGGTCCTCGGCGGAGGCCGCTACCGCTCGACCATCCACGCCCAGGGCGCCTGGAATGTCCACGAGCAGCACATGGCTCCGGCCTCCGGCATCATGGCCGACGCGCTCTCCCGGCACGACCCGCGGCCGGACATGCGGATGGCCCGGATCAGCTACGAAATCCTGGGACTGATCCCGGGCGGCGAATTTGAGGTCACCACCACCACGCTGCGCCCGGGCCGGACCATCGAACTGCTCCAGGCGGAACTGACCGCCGGAGGCCGCGTCGCCATCAGGGCCACGGCCTGGCGGATCATCACCTCCGACACCACCGCAATCGCAGCCTTCGAGGACCCGCGGATCCCGGCCCCGGAGGACTGCGATCCCTACGACGCCGCGCAGGTCTGGCCCGGCGGGTACATCGCGTCGCTGAGCATGCGCATCGCCGAGGGACACCGGGCCGGGTCCGGCACCGTCTGGCTGCACACCGACCACCCGCTGACCGACCGGAACGACAGCGGCGACCTGGCCCGGCTGATCGGCCTGGTGGACACCGCCAACGGCATCGCGGCCCGGGTCCCGCCGGGCAAGGGCAGCTACGTGTTCCCCAACCTGGACCTGCAGATCCACATGTACCGGCTGCCGGAGGGGCAGTGGCTGGGCTTGGACAACGAGGTCTCCTTCGGAACGGACGGCATTGGGCTGACCTCCACGGTGCTGCACGACCTGCAGGGTCCGTTCGGCCGGGCCGAGCAGATCCTGACGCTGCGCAAGAGCTAGTGGAAGACCAACCAGCCCACCGTCGTGGCCAGGCCGGTGAGGACCACGCCCCAGGCGATGTCCACCACCACGATCACCAGCGGCCACTTCTTCAGGGTCGCGGCGTTCGTCAGGTCGTAGGTGGCGTAGGCGAAGCCGCCCAGCGCCGCGCCGTAGCCGAACGCGGCGGCCCAGCCGCCGCCGTCGAGCGCGGGGCGCAGGGCGAAGAAGACGATTCCGGCGATGTACAGCACGTAGAACACGACGGCGTAGCCTAGATGGGGCTTGTCGGCCATCAGGTGGCCCAGGTGGCGGCGGTAGAACCTGCTCGTCGACTTCAGCCAGACGGCGTCGATGACGGCAAACGCGGCGGCCACCACCAGGAATTGCAGAAAGACCATAAGGGAGCATAACCACATGCAGCAGGCCGGACCCCGGAGCCTCACCGTGTTCCGTCAGCCCTCCTCCCTCGGCGCGGCGGAAGACCTCGATTTCGCCCTCGAACTGCTGCGGCGGGTCAAGACCGGGGCGGCGGGGCCGCTGCTGCGGCTCTACCGGCCCGTCCCCACCCTGGCGTTCGGCCAGCGGGACGCCAACCTGCCCGGCTTCGAGGCCGCTGCCCGGGCCTGCCGGGACCTCGGCTTCGAACCCCTGGTGCGGAAGGCCGGGGGACGCGCCGCCGCGTACCACCCGGGAAGCCTGGTGATCGACCACCTGGAGCCCGACGCCGACGCGATCGCCGGCGCCAAGGCCCGGTTCGCCCTTTTCGGCGGCCTGCTGGCGGAGGCGCTCCGGGACGCCGGTGTGGACGCAGCCGTCGGCGAGATCCCGGGGGAGTACTGCCCGGGCGAATTCAGCGTCCACGGCACCGACCGCCGGGACCCGGCGCACCGGATCAAGCTTGTGGGCACGGCCCAGCGGGTGGTCTCCGGCGGCTGGCTGTTCAGCTCGGCGGTGATCGTCTCCGACTCGGCGCCCATCCGGGCCGTGCTGGAGGCCAGCTACGCGGCGCTCGGACTCGACTGGGATCCGGCGACGGCGGGCGCCGCGGATGACCTGGTGCCGGGCCTCAACGTCGACGCCGTGGAGGCGGCGGTCCTCGGCGCCTACAGGCGGTACGCGGCACTGGCGGATGGCGACTTCCGGACCCTGACCGCCCCGTAGCGGTTACCTTGGCGGTCCCTGTGGCCCATCATTGGTCCCGGGCGGCCAGGATTTGTTCGCGCAGGATGTCCGCGTGCCCGCAATGCTGGGCCAGTTCGCGCAGCATGTGCAGGTACACCCACCGCAACGGCAGCGGTCCGCGCCGGTTGCCGCGGACCAGGTCGTCGGGCCCCAACGCCGCGGTACGGGCCCGGGAGCCGGCGCAGGCCTCGCGGTAGGCGGCCCGCACCGAGGCGATGGTGTCCTCAGGGTCCAGCACAAACGACTCGTCCGGCGACGCCGGAATGCCGATCTCGGCGCGGCTGCGGCAGGTGATGGCCTCGTCGAACCAGACCTTCTCGACAAAGGCCGCATGCTTGACCAGACCCAGCAGCGTGGTGCGAGAGGGCACCAGGGCCGCCCGTGCCTCCTCCTCGCTCAGTCCGTCGAGGCTGGCCTCCAGATCGGCCCGGTGATCGTCGAGGAACGCCTCGAACTGGGTCAGAAGATCCGCGGCGAAGAGGTCCGGTTCCATGCTGGGATTGGTGCTCATGAGCCCACAGCCTAATGGGCCCCGCCCGGAAATCCGGACGGGGCCCAAGAGGTGTGGCTGGTGGGTGGTGTTCCTCCCGTGGCGTCAGTGGCCCCGGTCGATCCACTCCTGCAGGTGCGGGGCCTCGGCGCCGATGGTGGTCTGGTCCCCGTGCCCGGTGCGAACCACCGTCTCCGCCGGCAGGGTCAGCAGCCGGGAGGAGATGGACTCGATGATGGTCGGGAAGTCGCTGAAGGACCGGCCGGTGGCCCCGGGTCCGCCCTGGAACAGGGTGTCGCCGGTGAAGACGGTGCCCTCGCTCTCGAGCCGGAAGCTGACCGATCCGGGCGAGTGGCCGGGCGTGTGGAGCGCCACGAGGCGGGCGCCGGCGACGTCGAACGTGTCGCCGTCGGCAATCGCGTGGTCCGGTTCGGTGCCCGGGAACACCCGGTCCCAGAGCATCCAGTCGTCCCGGTGCAGGTACACGGGGGCGCCGGTCAGTTTCCGGAACTCGCCCACGGCGGCGATGTGGTCGTCATGGCCGTGCGTGAGCAGGATGGCGGTGACCTTCCGGTGGCCGACGGCGGCGGCGATCGCGGCGGCGTCGTGCGCCGGGTCGATCACGACGCACTCGGCGTCGTCGCCCACGATCCAGACGTTGTTCTCCACGTCCCAGGTGCCGCCGTCGAGCGAGAACGTTCCCGAGGTGACCAGCCGGTCGATCCGCAGGCCGTCCACGCCGTTGCTCACAGCTCCACCACGGAACGCAGGACGGCGCCGGAGTGCATCTTCTCGAAGGCTTCCTCGATCTGGTCGATGCCGATGCGCTCGGTGACGAAGGCGTCCAGGTCCAGCCGTCCCTGCCGGTACAGGTCGATCAGCATCGGGAAGTCCCGGGAGGGCAGGCAGTCGCCGTACCAGGAGGACTTCAGTGAACCGCCGCGGCCAAACACATCCAGCAGCGGCAGCTCCAGGGTCATTTCCGGGCTGGGGACGCCCACCAGCACCACGGTGCCGGCCAGGTCGCGGGCGTAGAAGGCCTGCTTGTACGTCTCGGGACGGCCCACGGCGTCGATCACGACGTCGGCGCCGAAACCGCCGGTCAGCTCACGGATGGCCTCCACCGGGTCCACGGCGGAGGAATCCACGGTGTGGGTGGCGCCAAGGTCCTTGGCGCGTTCGAGCTTGTTGGGGTCGATGTCGACGGCGATCACCGTGGTGGCGCCGGCGAGTGCGGCGCCGGCGATGGCCGCCACGCCCACCCCGCCGCAGCCGATCACGGCCACCGAGTCGCCGCGGCCGACGTTGCCGGTGTTGATCGCGGCGCCGAGGCCCGCCATGACACCGCAGCCCAGCAGGCCAACGGCGGCCGGGTCGGCCTCGGGGTCAACCTTGGTGCACTGGCCGGCGGCGACGAGCGTCTTCTCGGCGAAGGCGCCGATGCCCAGGGCGGCGGTGAGCTCGGTGCCGTCTTCCAGGGTCATCTTCTGGGTGGCGTTGTGCGTGTTGAAGCAGTACTGCGGTTCGCCGCGGCGGCAGGCACGGCATTCGCCGCAGACGGCGCGCCAGTTCAGCACCACGCGGTCCCCGGGGGCCACCGAGGTGACGTCGGGGCCGACGGCGCTGACCACGCCGGTGGCCTCGTGGCCCAGCAGGAACGGGAAGTCGTCGTTGATGGCGCCCTGCTTGTAGTGCAGGTCGGTGTGGCAGACGCCGCAGGTGAGGATGTCCACCAGC
The DNA here is from genome assembly GCF_040686595.1 of Arthrobacter sp. NPDC080082. Classification (NCBI taxonomy): domain Bacteria; kingdom Bacillati; phylum Actinomycetota; class Actinomycetes; order Micrococcales; family Micrococcaceae; genus Arthrobacter; species Arthrobacter sp. NPDC080082. The sequence goes on from NZ_JBFBKQ010000002.1 coordinate 328,453, forward strand.
GCCTCGCCGGGGCCGGGATCGGGCACCAGGATGGTTTCCAGGGTGACGGGGGCGTTCTTGGACCGGACGATTGCGCCCTTGACCTTATGGACCATGGGAGAGCTCCTTTCGATGCCGCCGCCCGGCGCGGGGGTGCCGGATACGGCGCGACGCGGGCCCCGGGTAATCCGGAGTCCGCGTCGTGTCTGGTGTGGGTGTTCTCTGGTGCTGGCGGGTTAGGCCGCGAGGCGGCTCTTGACCTCTGCCGCGGAGGGGTTGGTGGCGGCGGTGCCGTCCGGGAACAGCACGGTGGGGACGGTACGGTTGCCGCCGTTGAGCTGCTCGACCAGTTCGGCCGTGCCTTCGACTTCCTCGATGTTGATCTCGGTGTACCCGATGCCCTGCGCGTCCAGCTGCTTCTTCAGCCGGTTGCAGTAGCCGCACCACGTGGTCGAGAACATGGTGATGGTGCCGGATTCGGGGGTGAAGTCCACGAAATTCTCCTCAGGTGGGTTGCCGGTGCGTGCCGGGACGGTCAATCGGACGTCTCTGGAATAACCGTATCCTGCGGGACGGTATTCCCGCAGGGAGGTGCCGGCAGGGGCAGGCCCCGATGCAGCAGCTGTGCAGGCCGGGCCGGCCGGTGGCATGCTGGGGGCATGTGTGGACGCTATGTGATGGCCCGGGCCGTCGGGGACCTGCTGGCAGAGTTCGACGCCGGGCTCGAGGAGGAGATCGCCGTGCCGCCGTCGTGGAACGTCGCGCCGACGGCGGACGTGCCGATCATCCTGGAGCGGCTGGTCGAGGGGAGGGAGCACCCGGCGCGGCAGCTCCACATCGCCCGCTGGGGACTGGTCCCGTCCTGGGCCAAGGACCCCGGCATCGGGTCGAAGATGATCAACGCCCGCAGCGAGAGCGTGCTGGAGAAGCCGGCGTTCCGGAAGGCCACGCGGTCCCGGCGCTGCGCCGTCCCGGCCGACGGCTACTACGAGTGGAAGGGCCAGGGCAAGGGGAAGCAGCCCTACTACGTGCATCCGAAGGACGGCTCACCGGTGGCGTTCGCTGGGCTGTACGAGTGGTGGAAGGACCCGTCCAAGGAGGAGGGGGACCCCGGCCGGTGGCTGCTCTCGACGACGATCCTGACCACCGATTCGCCGCCCGAGGGTTACGCCGACGGGATGCTGGCGGAACTGACGGCCCTGCATGACCGGGTGCCGCTGCCGATGGACCGCGCCACGATGGAGGCCTGGCTTGACCCCAGGGCCGAGGACGCCGCGGAACTGGTCGGCATCGTCCGCGCCAACGCCCACGACGTCGCCGAGGGCTGGCAGATCGACGCCGTCGGCACCGCCGTCGGGAACGTCCGGAACGACTCCCCGGAACTGATCGAACCGGTCGGCAGCCTGTTCTAGTCCTGATGCGGGGTTAGACCGTGACCCGGCCGGCCGCGTCCACGGTCCAGGTCGGGTTGAACGCGACCTCCCAGCGGAAGCCGTCCGGGTCCGCGAAGTAGCCGGTGTAGCCGCCCCACGGCTGTGTTTTGGGCGGCGCGACGATGGTGGCCCCGGCGGCCGCAGCCTCGCCCAGGACCCTGTCCACCGCATCGGCGCTGTGCACGTTGTGGCTCAGGGTGACGGGAGGTATTCCGGCGGGGGAGTCCGTCCCGGCTTCGGCCCGCATCTGGCCCGCGTCCCAGAGCGAGAGGATGAGCCCGTGGTTGATCTGCAGGAAGAGCACTTCGCCGGGGACTTCGCGGTGGACGGGCCAGCCCAGGCCCGTCACGTAGAACCGGCGGGAGGCTTCCACGCTGCGGACGCCAAGGGAGATGAAGTCGACTCGTGGTTGCATCGTTCGATACTGTCATGCAGATGTCGACAAATCACGCAGAGGACAAAGCAGCCCAGGCCGATAAGGACCAGCTCGCCGCCGTGCGGGTGGCCGTGGACGAGGTTGACGAGCAGATCGTCGCGCTGATCGGACGCCGGGAGCGGTTGATCCGGATCGCCGGGACGCTCAAGGCCGACAGCGCCGAGGTCCGCGCCCCGGGCCGGGTGGAGCGCGTCCTGGAACACGTGAAGGCAACGGCCGAACGCAACGACATCGACACCGACATCGTCGGAGAGACCTACAAGGCCATGATCGATGCCTTCATCCGCCTGGAGCTTGAGGTCTACAAGGCCGGCAGCTAGCTAGAGGGATTCCTCCACGGGGACGTTGGCCTGGTACTCCCGCCCGTCGCAGTCGCTGAAGGCCGTCATCAGGTGCCCCTTGGGCAGGCCCAGTACCGTGCTCAGCGGGAAGTTGCCCGTGATGGTGTTCCCGGAATGCTGGACGCCCTTGATGTCGAAGTTCTCCTCCGTGCCGTCATGGCTGAAGCAAAAGAAGGACACGGCCTCGCCATTGAGGAATTCGATTTCCAGCCGCCGTTGATGTGAATGGTCCGGCGTCGCCGCGACCAGCCCCACCACGTAGGCGCCCGAGGCCGGGATATTGCCGTCTATATCGAAGGTCGCCACCAACGTTGAATCCTTGGCGGCGATGCTGACGTGCTTCAGGAGTGCGTTGTGCGAGCTCATAGGCCAATCCTGCCCCCGGACGTTGGCCCCGTCCACCCCTGATCTAGGTTTTGTCCCGGCCCCGTCGTAGACTTGTTCTATTCGAAGATATGTTCGAATAATTCAAGCGTGAACCCGTCTGGCCTCCCGCCTGTGGCACCTGCACCTTCCGGCGCACCTGCCCGGCGGCCGTCCAGCCCGTTCGTCTAAAACACTGCGCCCGGGAGGCATCATGGGGATGTTCAGCGAATCCGTGGAGGTGGCCTGCACCCCGGAGGGCCGGCCCGAGTCCCTGGTCTGGGCGGGACGGAGCTATGAGTTGTGCGCCGAGCCGGTGAGGTGGTTCGAACGGCGTGAGTGGTGGGCTGAAGTGCAGCGCGCACCGCTGGGCAGCGGCCCAGGCCTGGTGGACTCGGAGATCTGGCGGCTAGAGGTCCGGGACGCCTCGGCCCCGGACCAAAGCCTCACCCTCGACCTCAGCCGCCACCTGCGCAGCGGGCGCTGGCGGCTGTTGCGGCTCCACGACGCCCTGGCGGGGCAGCGGAGGCCAGCGTCGGCATGAGCTTCACCCACCTGCATGTCTCCACTGCCTTCAGCGCCCACTATGGCGTGTCCTGGCCGGAGGAACTGGCCGCGGCGGCCGCAGCCGACGGGGCAACGGCGCTCGCCTGCACCGACCGTGACGGCCTCTACGGCACCATCAAACACCTCAAGGCCTGCATGGCCGCGGGGCTGGATCCCATCGTGGGGGTGGACCTGGCAGTCTTTGACGACGACGGCGACCTCCGCACCCAGGTGGGCGGCCGCGTCGTCGTCCTGGCCCACGGGGGAAACGCCGGGGCCGGATACCGCGCCCTGTGCCGGCTGATCTCCGATGCCCACGCCCGCACCACGGGAAAGGCCGGCGGTACGGTCCCCGCCGCGGTAACACGGGCCGAACTGGCATCCCGGGCGCTGGATCCGCAGACGCTCGAGCCGGTGCTGACGGTATTGCTCGGACCGGACTCCGACGTCGGCCGCTCCATGGGCGGGCGGCGCTACCTGCGGCCGCGCACCCTGTTCAAGCAATGGCTCGACGCCATGCCGGCGGGAACCGTCACCGCCGAGGTGGTCTCCCAGCTGAGCGCCCCGGGGGAGCACCTCAGCACAGCGCACGCCGTGCGGATGCTCAAGCTGGCCGCCGAACACGGCGTTCCCGCCGTGCTCAGCAACGCCGTGCGCTATGTCGCCGAGGACGGGGCGGCCACGGCGGACGTGCTGGACTCCGCCCGGACCCTGAAGTCGCTGCCCGAACTGGCCGGCGAGCCGCTGCTGCAACCCAACGGACAGGCCTGGCTCAAAAGCTCCGCGCAGATGCTGGAGCTGGGCAAGGAAATCATTCACGCCGCGGGATTCGGCGCGGCCGACCTCAAGAGCCTGCTGGCGCATACCGAGGCGCTCGCGGACCGCTGCCGGATAGACCCGGCCGCGGACATGGGCTGGAAGCAGCCGGTGGTCCCGGAAGCGGCCGTGATCGGGATCGAGGGGGACCCGCTGGCCGAACTGGCGGCCCGCTGCGAGGCCGGCATCACCCGCCGCTTTCCCGGCATCAGCGGCAGCAGTGCCGTGGAGCTGCGGGCCAGGCTGGAGCATGAGCTGCGGATCATCAACAGCCTCGGGTTCGCCTCCTACTTCCTGACCGTGGCCGAGGTGTCCCGGATGATCACGGACATGGGGGTGCGCGCCGCGGCCCGGGGCTCCGGGGCCTCCAGCCTGGTCAACTACCTGATCGGCGTCAGCCAGGTGAACCCGCTGCAGCACGACCTGATCTTCGAACGCTTCCTCTCCAGGGACCGGGCCACCCTGCCGGACATCGACATCGACGTCGAGAGCGCCGAACGGCACAACGTCTACCGGAAGATCTTCGACCGGTTCGGTGCCGAGCGGGTGACCCTGATGAGCATGCAGAACGGGTACCGCGCCCGGGGTGCCGTGCGCGACGCCGGACTGGCCCTCGGCATGGAGGGCGGCGACATCGACGAGATCGCCAAACAGCTGTGGCGTTTCTCCGCACGGAACTTCCGCGAGGCGCTGGTGGAGAAGCCGGAGCTGAAGGAGTTCGCCGGGCGGGTGGAGCAGCGGGACTTCACCGGCAACCAACAGCTGGACCTGCTGGTGGACCTGACCGAACGGCTGGACCGGCTGCCCCGGCACATCTCCATGCACCCGTGCGGGGTCATACTGGGCGATGCCACGCTGCTGGACCGCACCCCGGTCCAGCCCAGCGGCCTGGGCCTGCCGATGAGCCAGTTCGATAAGCACGACATGGACCCCATGGGCATGCTCAAACTCGACGTCCTGGGCGTCCGTATGCAGTCCGCCATGGCCTTCGCAGTCCGGGAGGTCATCCGGCTGCACCCCTCGAAAGCGGACGTGGTAGCCGCCGGAAACCACCAGCCCGGGCCGGACGGCAGCGGGCCGGACTACATTGCCGAGGACGGCACCATCGACCTGAACGCCGTCCCGCTGGACGATGAGCCCACCTTCGACCTGATCCGCAGCACCCACACCCTTGGCTGCTTCCAGATCGAATCCCCGGGCCAGCGCGAACTGATCGGAAAGCTGGCCCCCCGGGAGTTCAACGACCTCATCATCGACATCTCCCTCTTTCGGCCCGGGCCGATGAAGTCGGACATGGTCCGGCCCTTCCTGGAACACCGGCACGGCTTCGCCCCGGAGGTGTTCCCGCACCCGGACCTCAAGCCGGTGCTGAAGGAAACCCACGGCGTCACTGTCTTCCACGAACAGATCCTGAAGACCTTCGACGTGATGACCGGCTGCGGCCTGGCCCGCGCCGATGAGTTCCGGCGCGCCCTCGGCAACGAGGTACTGGAGAACCAGGTGGAGGAATTCTTCCGCCGGGAGGCCAAGCGGCGGGACTATTCCCCGGCGGTCGTTGACAAGGTCTGGGGAACCCTGAAGGCCTTCGGCAGCTTCGGGTTCTGCAAGGCCCACGGCGCCGCCTTCGCCGTGCCCACCTATCAGTCGGCGTGGCTGAAAACCCACCACCCGGAGGCGTTCCTGGCCGGGATCTGGGAACACGACCCCGGCATGTATCCCAAGCGGCTCCTGGTGGCCGAGGCCCGCCGCATGGGCATCCCCCTCCTGCCCCTGGACATCAACCGCAGCCAGGCCGAATACCGGGTGGAACCGGTCGTGGACGGCCCGGACCGGGGGAAACTGGGCATCCGGCTGAGCCTGAAGGGAATCTTCGGTCTCTCCGGCGCCGAACTGAAACGCATCGTCGCCGGCCAGCCCTACGACTCCCTCGCGGACCTGCGCGCCCGGACCAGGATCAGCAAACCCAGCATCCAGCGCCTCGCCCAGCTGGGGGCCTTCGACTCCCTGCACCGTGCCGCCGGCGGCAACACCAACCGGGCGGACCTGGTCCACCACCTGCAGCAGCTGCAGACCAGGACGCAGCGCAAGGGCGCCGAGGTGATCGAGGGCCAGCTGGCCCTGCCGCTGGGCGATGTGGAACTGACCAACCTCAAGGGCGGCCGGCCCGCCCCCACGCTGGTGGAGACCGTCCGGGCCGAGCTGGACCTGATGGCCGTGGACGTCAGCGCCCACCTGGTGGACAGCCACAGGCCGCTGCTGGACCGACTGGGCGTCACCACGGCGGACCAGCTCCTGAAGCTGCGCAACGGCACCGAGGTGCTGGTGGCCGGCGTGCGGGTGGCCACCCAGACCCCTCCGATGCGCGGCGGCCGGCGGGTGGTCTTCATCAGCATCGACGACGGGACCGGCTGCGTGGACTCGGTTTTCTTCCACGAGGCCCAGGAGCAGGCCGGGCCGCTGCTCTTCAGCACCCGGCTGCTGCTGATCCGCGGCACCACCCGCCGCACCGGGCCCCGTGGCATCAGCATCAGCGCTTCCATGGCCTGGGACCTCAGCCGCACCGACACCCTTCCCTTCCCGGCCGCCGGCGCGGGTACCGGCTCGGGCGGAGGCGCCATTACCGGCGGCGACGCGCCCGAGACCCCGCCGCTGGACATGGCGCCCGGGGCGCTGGACGGCATCCGGCGAACCCTCGCGATCACGGGGTTCAGCGGTTGAGGGCGGCTCCGAAAGCGGCTCCGGGGGAGGTGGCGGGCGTTGGTTGGGCGTCCGGAAATACCGATAGCATGGACGAGGCTGGCTGTGGTCCCCGTACGCCACAAGCTACGAAGCCTTAAAACCGTGAATAGGAGACACCCGTGTCAGATGCCCAGCAGATCACCCTTCTCGTCGATGGCGAAGAGACCCAGGTGACTACCGGGACCACCGGCGCGGAACTCTTCTTCGAGCGCCGCGACGTCGTCGTGGCCCGTGTCAACGGCGAACTGAAGGACCTGGACCAGCCCCTGCCGGCCGGCGCCGACGTCGAGGGCGTCACCATCGACTCCCCGGACGGCCTGAACGTGCTGCGCCACTCCACCGCCCACGTCATGGCCCAGGCCGTGCAGCAGCTGCGCCCCGACGCCAAGCTGGGCATCGGCCCCTACATCACCGACGGCTTCTACTTCGATTTCGACGTCGAGGAACCCTTCACCCCGGAGGACCTGCGCCAGCTCGAGAAGATGATGCTGAAGATCGTCAACCAGAACCAGAAGTTCGTCCGCCGCGTGGTGACCGAGGACGAGGCACGCGAGGCGATGAAGGACGAGCCGTACAAGCTCGAACTGATCGGCCTCAAGGGCGCCGGCAGTGACGAGGACGGCTCCAGCGTCGAGGTCGGCGGCGGCGAGCTGAGCATCTATGACAACGTCGAGCGCAAGGAAGGCACCACCGTCTGGTGCGACCTATGCCGCGGCCCGCACCTGCCCAACACCAAGCTGATCTCCAACGCCTTCGCCCTGACCCGCTCCTCCGCGGCCTACTGGCGCGGCAGCGAGAAGAACAAGCAGCTCCAGCGCATCTACGGCACCGCCTGGCCCACCAAGGAAGCCCTCAAGGCCTACCAGGAGCGCATCGCCGAGGCCGAACGCCGCGACCACCGCAAGCTCGGCGCCGAACTGGACCTGTTCTCCTTCCCGGACGAGCTGGGCTCCGGCCTGCCGGTGTTCCACCCCAAGGGCGGCATCATCCGCAAGGCCATGGAGGACTACTCCCGGCAGCGGCACGTCGACGCCGGTTACGAGTTCGTCTACACCCCGCACATCACCAAGGGCCACCTCTACGAGGTCTCCGGGCACCTGGACTGGTACCGGGACGGCATGTTCCCACCGATGCACATCGACGCGGAACTGAACGAGGACGGCACCGTCCGCAAGCCCGGCCAGGACTACTACCTGAAGCCGATGAACTGCCCGATGCACAACTTGATCTTCCGCTCGCGCGGCCGCTCCTACCGTGAACTGCCGCTGCGGCTCTTCGAATTCGGCTCGGTCTACCGCTACGAGAAGTCCGGCGTGGTGCACGGCCTGACCCGCGTCCGGGGCATGACCCAGGACGATGCCCACATCTACTGCACCCGCGAGCAGATGAAGGACGAACTGACCAAGACCCTGAACTTCGTGCTGGGCCTGCTCAAGGACTACGGCCTGCAGGACTTCTACCTGGAGCTCTCCACCAAGGACCCGGAGAAGTTCGTCGGCGCCGACGAGGTCTGGGAGGAAGCCACCCGCACCCTCGAGGAAGTGGCGACCGAATCCGGCCTCGAACTGGTCCCGGATCCGGGCGGAGCGGCGTTCTACGGCCCGAAGATCTCCGTCCAGGCCCGTGACGCCATCGGCCGGACCTGGCAGATGTCCACCATCCAGCTGGACTTCAACCTGCCGGAGCGCTTCGAACTGGAATTCCAGGCCTCCGACGGCACCCGCCAGCGCCCGGTCATGATCCACCGCGCACTGTTCGGCTCGATCGAACGGTTCATGGGCGTCCTCACCGAGCACTACGCCGGCGCGTTCCCGGCCTGGCTCGCCCCCGTCCAGGTGGTCGGCATCCCGGTGGCGGAGGCGTTCAACGACTACATGTTCGACGTCGTCGACCAGCTCAAGGCCGCGGGCATCCGCGCCGAGGTGGACATCTCCTCGGACCGGTTCCCGAAGAAGATCCGCACCGCCAGCAAGGACAAGATCCCGTTCGTGCTGATCGCCGGCGGCGACGACGCCGAGGCCGGGGCCGTGTCCTTCCGGTTCCGGGACGGCAGCCAGGACAACGGCGTGCCGGTGGCCGAGGCCGTCCGTCGGATCGTGGACGCCGTCCGCGAGCGGACCAGCTAGCGGGGGAGCAGCAAGTGCAGGAATCCACAGGCGCCGGCCAGGGCTACCCGGGCGACGACGGCGTGACCGATGACTTTGGCCTGGCCGGCGTGCCGGACTCGTTCCAGCGCCTGTGGACTCCGCACCGCATGGCGTACATCAAGGGCGGCCAGCACCAGTTCAAGAACCAGGACGACTGCCCGTTCTGCGTGGCACCGGAACGCCAGGACGAGGAATCGCTGATCGTCTACCGCGGCCGGACCTGCTACGTGGTGCTGAACCTGTACCCATACAACCCCGGGCACCTGCTGGTGTGCCCGTACCGGCACATCCCGGACTATACGGATCTGACGGTCGAGGAGACCGCCGAGTTTGCCGACCTGACGCAGACCGCCATGCGCGTGCTGCGGAAAGTCTCCAACCCCACCGGCTTCAACCTGGGCATGAACCAGGGCGTCACCGGCGGCGCCGGCGTCGCGGGCCACCTTCACCAGCATGTGGTGCCGCGCTGGGGCGGGGACGGGAACTTCTTTCCGATCATCGCCCAGACCAAGGCGATGACCCAGACCCTCGGCGCGGTCCGCCGGCAGGTTTCGGAAGCGTGGCCCGCGTCCGCGGCCACGGAACCGGCGGCGGGAACACCGGATGCTGAATAAGCACGCCCGCGGGTTCTTCACCGCGCTGTTCACCCCGCTGGCCCGCTGGCTGCTCCGGATGGGCGTCTCCCCGGACGCCGTGACGATCGTCGGCACCGCCGGCGTCGTCGTCGGCGCCCTCGTCTTCTACCCGCTGGGCCAGCTCTGGTGGGGAACCATCTTCATCACCGCATTCATCTTCTCCGACGTCATCGACGGGATCATGGCACGGCTACAGGAACGCGGCGGCCGCTGGGGCAACTTCCTGGACTCCACGCTGGACCGGGTGGCCGACGGCGCCCTGTTCGCCGGCGTCGCCGTCTGGTTCTTCACCGGCGGGGCCAACCCGGCCATCGCCGTCGCCGCCCTGCTCTGCCTGGTCCTCGGCATGGTGGTCTCCTACGCCCGGGCCAAGGCCGAGGCGCTGGGCTTCCACGCCAACGTCGGCATCGCAGAGCGTGCCGAACGGCTCGTCTCCGTCCTTGTGGTAACCGGCTTCACCGGCATCGGCCTGCCGCCGGTGGTCCTGCTCGTCACCCTCTGCCTGCTCGCGCTGGCCAGTTTCGTGACGATCATCCAGCGGGTCGGCGCCGTCCGCCGGCAGTCGCTGGAGGAAGCCCGCGGCACCACCAGCGACCACGCCGCCTGAGCCGGGCTGCACCCACAGGACACAGGCTGACGTACCCTGTCCCCGACGCTGTCCCCGCCCGGTTCCGGGGCGTAACCCGAGTTCAACCGGCCCGCGGCGGGGGACTAGTATTACCCTTACCGGCCAATGGTTTCCGGTAATCCGGGGTGAACGCACACGGTACCCGTGTGCCGTCCGCGCCGGGCGAGGTCATCTATCTACCCATAGGGGTTTTTGTGTCTACACCTGATGTAAGCAGCGAAGCCGGCGCGTCCGCCCAGAACGTCACGGGCAGCAGCCGCGTCAAGCGCGGCATGGCGGAGATGCTCAAGGGCGGCGTCATCATGGACGTCGTCAACGTCGAGCAGGCCCGCATTGCCGAAGACGCCGGTGCCGTGGCCGTGATGGCGCTGGAACGCGTTCCCGCTGACATCCGCGCCCAGGGCGGCGTGTCCCGCATGTCGGACCCGGACATGATCGACCAGATCATCGACGCGGTCTCCATCCCCGTCATGGCGAAGGCCCGCATCGGCCACTTCGTCGAGGCCCAGGTCCTGCAGTCCCTCGGCGTCGACTACATCGACGAGTCCGAGGTCCTCACCCCGGCCGACTATGTCAACCACATCGACAAGTGGAACTTCAAGGTTCCCTTCGTCTGTGGCGCCACCAACCTCGGTGAGGCCCTGCGCCGCATCAACGAGGGCGCGGCCATGATCCGCTCCAAGGGCGAGGCCGGCACCGGCGACGTCTCCAACGCCACCGGGCACATGCGCAAGATCCGCTCCGAGATCGCCAAGCTCGCCGCCCTGCCCGAGGACGAGCTGTACGTCGCGGCCAAGGAACTGCAGGCCCCGTACGAACTGGTCAAGGAAGTTGCCGCTGCCGGCAAGCTCCCCGTGGTCCTCTTCACCGCCGGCGGCATTGCCACCCCGGCCGACGCCGCCATGATGATGCAGCTCGGCGCCGACGGCGTCTTCGTCGGCTCCGGAATCTTCAAGTCCGGCAACCCGGCCCAGCGCGCCGCCGCCGTCGTGAAGGCCACCACCTTCTTCGACGACCCTGACGTCATCGCCAAGGCCTCCCGCGGCCTGGGCGAGGCCATGGTCGGCATCAACGTCGACGAGATCCCGCAGCCGCACCGCCTCGCCGAGCGCGGCTGGTAGCCTGCGCGCCCTGCGGGGCGCCGAGCGGCGCGATCCTCTGCGTGCTATTCCCCGCGCGTTGTTGGCAGCCGAGCTGCCGGTTGGGGTGCGGGGCCCCTTTTACGCACGCTGCCGGATCACACCGCCCGTCGCCTTGCGTTTTTGATTGAACGAGTCCGGCCCGCCACCTCTCCAAGGTGGCGGGCCGGCGTTGTATGGGTTCTAAGGGAACTAATCCAGGCCGCGGCGCTTGAGCAGCGGTTCCAGCCGGGCTTCCCGGCCGCGGAAGGTCCGGAAGGACTCCAGCGGGTCGCGGCTGTTGCCGCGGGAGAGCAGTTCGGTGCGGAAGAAGTCCCCGTTGGCCCGGGACAGGCCGCCGTTCTCCTTGAACCACTCGACGGTCTCGGCGTCGAGCACCTCGCTCCAGATGTAGGAGTAGTAGCCCGCTGCGTACCAGCCGCCGGCGAAAATGTGCTGGAAGTACCCGGTGCGGTAGCGGGGCGGGATCAGGCTGTGCGCAACGCCGGCGGCGGCCAGGGCCTTCGCCTCGAACTCCAGGACGTCGTCGGGGACCTCGGACTCCTCCAGGACGTGCCAGGCGAGGTCCAGCAGGGCGGCGCCCAGGTACTCGGTGGTGCCGAAGCCCTCGCCCCAGAGCGCGGCGGCGTCGAGCTTGTCCACGGCTTCCTGCGGCAGCGGCTCGCCCGAGACGTGGTGCCGGGCGTAGTTGGCCAGCACCTCCGGCCACATGATCCACATTTCGTTGACCTGGGACGGGTACTCGACGAAGTCGCGCGGCACCGAGGTGCCGGAGAACCGCGGGTAGGTCACGGCGGAGAAGAGCCCGTGGAGGGCGTGGCCGAACTCGTGGAAGGTGGTCCGCAGTTCGTCCAGGGTCAGGAGGGTGGGTTCCCCGGCCGGCGGCTTGGAGATGTTCAGGTTGTTGATCACCACGGGACGGGTCCCCAGCAGGTCCGACTGCTCCACCAGGGAGTTCATCCAGGCGCCGCCGCGCTTCGATTCGCGGGTGTAGTAGTCACCCAGGAAGAGGCCCAGGCCCGTGCCGTCGGCGTCCTTGACCTCCCAGACCCGGACATCGGGGTGGTAGCCGGCCAGGTCCGTCCGCTCGTGGAACGTGATGCCGTAGAGGGCGTTGGCCGCGAAGAAAACCCCGTCCTTCAGGACCCGGTCCAGCTCAAAGTAGGGGCGCAGGGCCTGCTCGTCCACGGAGTAGCGTTCGCGCTTGACCCGGGCGGAGTAGTACGCCCAGTCCCACGCCTCCAGCGGGTGGCCGGCGACCTCGGCGAGGGCCTCGGCCTCGGCGTCGGCATTCCGCACGGCGGCCGGGGCCAACCGGCCCAGCATCGCCTGCACCGCGGCGAAGTCGGGGGCGGTCTGCTGGTCCACGCTGAGCTCGGCGAAGTTGGCGAAGCCCAGCAGGGTGGCCTTCTCGGCGCGCAGCCGGACCATCTCCCTGACCAGGTCCCGTACGTCCAGGGTCCCTCCGCTGCTGCCGCGGCCGATCGAGGCCTCATACAGCCTGCGGCGGACCTCCCGGTTCTCCAGCGCGGCCATTGCCGGCTGGTTGCTCGGCTGGATCAGGGTCAGCAGGTACTTGCCTTCGGCCCCGGCGGTGCGGGCTGCCTCGGCGGCGCTGGCGACGTCGTCGGCCGGCAGCCCGGCCAGGTCCGTGGCGTCGTCCAGCAGCAGCGACGCGGACTTCATGCCCTCCTTGACCCGCTGGCCGAACTCGGTGCCCAGGGTGGAGAGCTCGGCGTTGATGGCCCGGAGCCGGTCCTGGCCGGCGGCGTCGAGCTGGATGCCGGACTGGCGGAACGCCTTCAGGTACTCCTCGACCAGACGGGCGGATTCGGCGTCGAGCCCGTCCGTGGGAATTGCGGCGAACCTCTCGTAGAGGGCGCGGTTGAGGTAGATGGAGTCCTCGTGGGCGGAGAAGGCGGGGGAGAGACGGGTCTCCAGCTCCCGGATCTCGTCCGTGGCGTCCGCGGACACCAGCGTGAAGAAGGACGCCGCCGCACGCTGCAACAGAGCGCCGGAGCGTTCCATCGCGACGGCGGTGTTCTCAAAGCTGGCGGGCTCCGGTGTGTCGACGATCGCCTGAATCTCCGCGAGGTGTTCGGCCAGGCCGGCCTCGACGGCGTCGGCGTAGTGGCCGGCATCGATTTCCGCGAAAGGTGGCAGTCCGTACGGCAGGGTACTGGGGCTCAGGAGGGGGTTAGTCATGAAACGACACTTTCATGTTTCGTGGCGGTTCTCAATGGTCCGCGGCGCGTGTTGGGGCGGTGCGGCCCGTACGATGTGGCCATGGGGACTCCACATCTTTCGCGCCCGGCCCGCGTCGCGGCCGGCCTGCTCTCGATTGCCATCGCTGCCACGCTGAGCTCCTGCGGGGTGCTGGCCCGCCCGGACGGGGATGCCGCCGGGACCGCGAATGCCGGCGCGACGGCGTCGGGGCAGGCATTCGCGCAGTCGCCGGGCTCGCGGTCGTCGACGTCGCCCAGCCCGACGCCGACCCCCACCCCGACACGCGGGAAGGGCCCCGACTGCGCCGCCGTCCGCTGCACATCCGTGCTGGTCACCGGCGACATGCTGGTCCACGCCCAGCTCTGGGACCAGGCCCGCGCCGACGCCCTGGCCGCCGGGGCCAAGGGCCTGGACTTCGGCCCGCTTCTGGAGGGCCAGCGCCGCTACATCGCGAAGGCGGACCTGGCCATCTGCCACCAGGAAACCCCGGTGGCCGGCCCCACCGGCCCCTTCTCCGCCTACCCGTCCTTCAACGTCCCGCCGCAGATCATCACCGCCGCCCAGCAGGTCGGCTACCAGGCCTGCACCACGGCCAGCAACCACACCATCGACCGGGGCACCGCCGGCCTGGTCCGCACCCTGGACGCCCTCGACGCGGCCGGCCTCCAGCACACCGGGTCCTACCGCACCGAGGCGGACTCGCAGGGCGTGCTCATCCTGCAGACCGCCGCCGCCAAGATCGCCGTCATCGAGGGGGCCTACGGCCTCAACGGACAGACTCCCGACTTCGCCTGGCAGGTGGACATGCTCGATCCGGCCGCCATGATCGCCAAGGCGAAGAAGGCCCGCGCCCAGGGGGCAGACATCGTGCTGGGCGTGATGCACGCCGGCGAGGAGTACGCCAGCGTCCCGAACGCAGAACAGCGCGAGGCCGCGCATGCGCTGGTGGATAGCGGCCAGTTCACCATGATCTACGGCCACCACACCCATTCGGTGCTGCCCATCGAACAGTACAAGGGCACCTGGATTGTCTACGGGCTCGGCAACGGCATCACGGAACTCTCGCCAACGTACGTCGTGAACAATGAGGGCCTGCTGGTGCGGGCGCAGTTCAGCCAGGACGCGGCCGGTAAGTGGACGGCTTCGGATCTGGGCTGGGCGCCGTCGGTGATCGTCCGCGGCCCGTACCGCTGGTGCTCGGTGGCCGCCGACACACCGCAGGGCCCCTGCGCCGGTCCCGCCGCGGACGCTGCCACCCGTCAGCGCACCAAGACCGTGGTCGAATCGATGGGAGCGGCGACGGCCGGCGCCCACGAACTGCTGATCACCAAGGAGAAGTAGCGATGACCGACGAAGGGGCCGGATTCACGGCGGCGGAGCAGGGATCGCCGCCGGTACGACGGCGGGAGGTCCGGCAGGGCGCCGCGGGACTGGCTGTCTTCGAGTACGGCCGGGAGCCGGGGCCGGGCGTGCCCAGCCTGTTGCTGATCCACGGCTACCCCGACGACCACCAGGTGTTCCTGCCCGTAATCGCCGAGCTTGCCGGGACGCACCACATGATCGCCTACGACACCCGCAACGCGGGGGAGTCCCGCGTCGCGGCGGACGGCGGGACGGCCGACTACTCGCTGGCGGCGCTGGTGGACGACGCCTTCGCGGTCCTCTCCGCCGTCGGCGTCGGGAACGTCCACCTGGTGGGCCACGACTGGGGCTCCATCCAGGGCTGGGCAGTGGTCAGGGATCCGCGCGCCACCGGGGCGATCGGCCGCTACACCAGCATCTCCGGGCCCGACATGGACCACTTCTCCCGCTGGATCAAGGCCCGGATACGGCGCCCGCGTGAGTGGGGAAAGCTCGGCGGGCAGCTGCTCCGCAGCTGGTACCTGATGACGTTCCAGGTGCCCGTCCTGCCCGAGGCGGCATGGCGGCTGGTGCTCACCCGGCGCTTCGAGCAGGCCGCGCACCGGGCGCTGGGGGACAACCCCGTCCGCGGACTGGCCCTCTACCGGAGCAACCTCTTTGGCCGCGGCGCCCGCACGGGCCGGCCGCAGGGGGCATCCCGGCGGGTGCACATCCCCGTGCAGGTGGTGGTGCCCCTGCGCGACGCCTACCTCTCGCCCCACCTGGCCGAGGACCTTGACGGCTGGGTCGACGATCTGACGGTCGTCCGGGTAGACGGCGGCCACTGGTGGCCGGCCAGCCGCCCGGTCGAATTCGCACGGCTACTCCGCGGCGAAGGAGCGTGACCTCCATCCCGCCGACGGTGCACCTGCTCTGCGGCCTCAACGGCGCCGGTAAGACAACCCTGGCCCGAGAGCTTGAAGCATCCCTGCCGGCCGTGCGGTTCAGCCTGGACGAATGGATGCTGCGCCTCTATCCAGGCCTGCATTACGCCTCGGAGGACTATGGCAGCCGGGCCGAGACGTGCAAGGGCCTGATCTGGGAGACGGCACTGCAGGTGTTGCGTGCGGGGACCGATGTGGTTCTTGACTGGAACCAGTGGAGCCGGGCCAGGCGGGCACTCTGGAGGGGCAAAGCAGTGTCGGCCGGTTTCGGCGTCGAGCTGCACCACGTCGCAACGCCGCTGGACACCGCCATCGAGCAAACCCGGCGTCGGACGCTGGCAGCAGAACCGGGCTCGCATGCCTTGACGGACGACGGCGTCCAGCACCTCGCCGGGATTTTCGAGGAGCCCTCGGAAACCGAGGGGATGCGGATTCACCGGGTCCCGGGAAGGTAAGGCCCCGCCTAGCCCTCCGACAGCTCCAGGGTCATGAACACGCTGTTCGGGTCGGCGGTGTAGTCGGCGAACGGCGGGCAGACCGCGAAGCCGTGCCGCAGGTAGAGTCTGCGTGCCGCCGCGAAGTAGTCCTGGGAACCGGTTTCCAGGCTGACCCGGTTGAAGCCACGCTCCCGCGCCTCGGCGAGGAGGCGCCCCAGCAGGCCGCCGGCGACGCCGCGGCCGCGGGCGTCCCGGGCGGTCCGCATCGACTTGATCTCCGCACCGCCCGCGCCGAGGTCCTTGAGGGCGCCGCAGCCAAGCAGGATGCCGTCTTCGCGGGCGGTCCAGAAGCTGATCGCGGGTCCGGCGAGGGCGCCGACGTCGAGCGCGTGGACGCTCTCGGCCGGCGAGGTCGCGAACATGTCCGCCAGGTGTTCCTCGAGCAGGATCCGCACGTCCGCGCGGTCCGGCGCGTCCGGGGCGTAGCTGATCATGGCCGGTTCCGGGGCGATCCCTAGCGCGGCCGGCGGGCTGCGTGCTCGCGGGCCAGGACGGCGTACCGGTCATCCGGGGTGCCCGGCGTGAAGCTGCCGTACTTGCGTTCCACCGCGGTCTTGATCAGGAAGTCGGCCAGCGCCGGGTTCTTCGGCAGCAACGATCCGTGGAGGTAGCTCGCCACGATGTTCCGGTACCGGGCGCCCTCATGGCCGTCGCCGCTGTTGTTGCCGGTGCCCTTGGCGGTGGTGCCCAGGGGTTCGACGCCGGGACCCAGGGTGGTCTGGCCGCTGTGGTTCTCGTAGCCCAGGACGGTCCCGAACTCGGGGGTGGAGACGCTGACGTTGCCGATCAACCGCTCGTCCGTGCCGTTCGTCTCGACATCCAGGATGCCGATCCCGGGGATGACCGAGCCGGTCCGGGTCCGGAAGAACCTCCCGAACAACTGGTAGAGGCCGCAGATGACCAGCATGGGCGTGCCGTCCTCGGCGAGTTCGCGCAGCACCGTTTCACGGGACAGCAGGTCGTCCTGGATCACCAGCTGGCCGCTGTCCTGGCCGCCGCCACCGACGATCAGGTCCACGTTCGCGGGGAAGTCGTCGCCCACGTTGTATTCGAGCAGTTCGGGCGTGTAGCCGTGCCAGCGCAGCCGCTGGGCCAGGACCAGGGCGTTGCCCCAGTCGCCGTAAATGTTCATGTCCCGCGGGTAGAGCTGCAGCACCCGGATGGTGCCCTTGCTGGGAGCGGCGGATTCCTCCGGGGGAAGCTCGTGGCCGTGGGAGAGTTCGTGCTGCGGACCGGTTTCCGGGGTCACGAGACCACCTCCACTGTGGTGATTTTGGACAGCTCGCGGCGGATGGCCAGCATGGCTGTGTAGGTGCAGAAGATCCGCTTCGGCCGGTCCTTGGCGCCGCGGATGAACGCGGCCAGGGCCGGAGCGATCTCCGTGTCGACCGCGCCGATGGCGACGTCGTCGTACTGCAGGCGCAGGGCCATGTCGTAGGCGCGGGAGCCGGTCAGCTGGTCCACGCCGCCCTCGCGGAGGGTATCGAACTCGACGTCCCAGAGCCAGGACATGTCCCGGCCGTCGGCGTAGTTGTCGTTGATCGCGATCATGGTCGCGTAGCCCGCGGCCGGGAAGGACTTGAGCCCCAGCCGGAAGCCGCTCGGGTTCTTAACCAGCACCAGGTCCAGCGGCAGGCCGTCCACCACCAGGCTCTCGCCGCGGCCGAACGCCGGCGCGACGTTGCCCAGGGCCTTGAGCAGGCCGGGGTGGTCCGTGGCGGTGCCGCGGACGGCGGCGATGGCCCGGGCCAGGGTCAGGGCCGCGGCGGCGTTGAAGATGTTGTAGACGCCGCGCAGTTTCATCGGCGTCGAAACGGTGGCGCCGTCGTAGTCGAAGTCGGCGTCGGCCGGGCCCACGCGGCGGAGGACGACGTCGGCGGCCGGCTTCGAGGGGGCTTCCGGGACCGGGCTGCCCGGGGCGGCGCGCATGTCGTCGTCGTTGGGGAAGGTGCTCAACAGTGAGTCGTCCAGCCCGAAGTAGCGGACCTCCGGCCCGCCCGCGGCCGGGGCGGCGAGGCTGGCGGCGATCCGGGCCACCCGCGGATCCTCGCGGTTCAACACGACGGTCCCGGTGGTCTTCGAGGCAATGTGCTGCAACAGGTCCGCGGTCTTGTCGATCTCGCCGAACCGGTCCAGCTGGTCACGGAGGACGTTCAGCAGCAGGCAGTAGCGCGGCGGGACCTTGTTGACGAAGTGCACCGCGTGGGCTTCGTCGAGCTCCAACACCGCGATGTCGGCGTCAAGCCTGCCGCGCCAGTCCACCTCACCGAGCAGCGCGGCGGCGACGCCGCGGGTGAAGTTGCTGCCCGTGCGGTTGGTGAAGACCTTCAGGCCCTGGCTCTCGAGCAGTTCCACGACCATCTTGGTGGTGGTGGTCTTGCCGTTCGTTCCGCTGACGACGGCGACGCCGAGCGGCAGCGTGGCCAGCGTCCTCTGCATGAAGCCGGGGTCGATTTTCTCGACCACCAGGCCGGGAAGGGCGGAGCCTCCACCCCGGAGCCGGGAGACCCGGCGGACGAACTTGCCGAGCGGGACGCTGAAGTAGAGCATGCCTTGTAATATATCCCAGCCGGGGCATAGAACCCGGCCCGGGGCCCCGCGCGGTGCGGCCCGCGGCGGACGGCCGCACTATGCTGGCAGGATGACCTCCCCACTCTTCCCGCCCGGCTCCAGCGTGGGCTCGGGCCTGCGCATCGGCGTCCTGGCGCTCCAGGGCGACTTCCGCGAGCACCTGCGTGCGGTGGAAGCCGCCGGAGCTACGGGCGTCGGCGTCCGCCGGCCCGGCGAACTCGACGGCCTGGACGGACTCATCATTCCCGGCGGCGAATCGACCACCATCGACAAGCTCTCCCGTGCCTTCGAACTCCGCGAACCCCTCGTCGGCCGGATCCGCGACGGCCTGCCGGTCTACGGCTCCTGCGCCGGCATGATCCTGCTGGCCGACGACCTCACCGACCCGGCCACCGACCTGGCCGGTAACCCGCAGCAGACCTTCGGCGGCCTGGACATGACCGTCCGGCGGAACGCCTTCGGCCGGCAGCGGGAATCCTTTGAAACGGACCTGGACTTCAAGGGACTGGAGTTCAGCGCCGGGGACACCGGCGTCGCCCCCGTGCACGCCGTGTTCATCCGCGGCCCGTGGGTGGAACGCGTGGGATCCGGCGTTGAGGTCCTCGCCCGGGTGGAACCCACCGGCACCGGAGCCTCCGGCGTGCTGGACGGGGCCGCTAGAATTGTTGCAGTGCGTTCCGGCAAGCTGCTGGCCACCTCCTTCCATCCGGAAGTGACAGGGGAAAAGCGCGTGCATGAACTGTTTATTCGAATGATCAGAGGAGAAGCGTAAAGCATGTCAGGCCACTCCAAATGGGCGACGACCAAGCACAAAAAGGCCATTATCGATAGCCGACGGGCCAAGTCGTTCGCCAAGCTGATCAAGAACATCGAAGTTGCCGCCCGGATGGGCGGACCGGACCTCGCCGGCAACCCCGGTCTGGAACTGGCCGTCACCAAGGCCAAGAAGACCTCGGTCCCCAACGACAACATCGACCGCGCCATCAAGCGCGGCGCCGGCCTCACCGGCGAGGTCGTGGACTACACCGAGATCATGTACGAATGCCGCGGCCCGCAGGGTTCGGCCCTGCTGATCGAGTGCCTCACGGACAACAAGAACCGTGCCGCCTCCGAGGTCCGCCTGGCCATCTCCCGCAACGGCGGCACCATCGCCGACCCCGGCTCCGTCAGCTACCTCTTCACCCGCAAGGGCGTCGTGTCCCTGCCCAAGAACGGCCTGACCGAGGACGACGTGCTGATGGCCGTCCTCGACGCCGGCGCCGAGGAGGTCAAGGACAACGGCGAGAGCTTCGAGATCCACTCCGAGCCGACCGACCTGCAGGCCATCCGCGACGCGCTCAAGGAAGCCGGGATCGAATACGACACCGACGAGGCCGAGTTCGTTCCCTCCATGCAGGTCCCGCTGGACCTCGAGGCGGCCAAGAAGTTCATGAAGCTCGTCGACGCCCTCGAGGACCTCGACGACGTCCAGAACGTCTACAGCAACGCCGACCTCAGCGACGAAGTACAGGCCGCCCTGGAAGCCGAGTGACCCTTCGCGTCCTCGGCGTCGACCCCGGCCTCACCCGCTGCGGGATCGGCGTCGTGGACGTCGAACGGAACCGGCGCGCCACCATGGTGGACTTCGGCGTCGTCGGCACCTCACCGGAGGTAAGCCTGGACCAGCGGCTGCTGGTGATCGCCACCGCCATCGACGAGTGGCTGGACAAGTACCAGCCGCAGGTCCTGGCCGTTGAGCGGGTTTTCTCGCAGCTCAATGTCAGCACCGTGATGGGCGTCGCCCAGGCCTCCGGCGTCGTCATCGCCGCCGCGGCCCGGCGAGGCATCCCCGTCGCCCTGCACACCCCCTCGGAGGTCAAGGCGGCCGTGACCGGCAGCGGGACCTCCAATAAGGATGCCGTGACCAAGCTGGTCACCAAGATCCTGCGCCTGGACGCCCCGCCGCGACCGGCCGACGCCGCCGACGCCCTGGCCCTGGCCATCACGCACGCGTGGCGCTCCGGCGGGGGAGTCGCCGCGGCCGGCGCCGCCAGTGCGCGGATCCCGACGGCGGCCGCCGCGTCCCGTTCGGCGCTCACCCCGGCGCAGCGTGCCTGGGCCGACGCGGAGCTCAAAGCGCGCCGTGCCGCCAAGTAACGGGCCAAACCCCCGCCCGCTTGGTACGGTATTCGTAGATATGTTCGGATAACTCAGGAGCCAGGCCTTGATCAGTTTTCTCCGCGGAACCGTTGCGCACGTCGGCCTCTCCTCGGCGGTGATCGACCTCAACGGTGCCGGCATGAGCGTCTACGCCACTCCGCAGACCCTCAGCAAGCTCCACGTCGGCGAAGAGGGCAAGGTCTTCACCTCGCTCATCGTCCGCGAAGACTCGCTCACCCTCTTCGGCTTCGCCAGCGACGACGAGCGCGAGGTCTTCGACATCCTGCTCAGCGTCAGCGGCGTCGGGCCCCGGCTGGCGCTGGCGGTCCTCGCCGTCCACGACCCCGAGGCCATCCGTGTCGCCGCCCACTCCGGCGACGGCAAGGCGTTCACCAAGGTCCCCGGCATCGGCCCCAAGGTCGCCGGCCGCATCGTGCTCGAACTCGCCGGCAAGCTGGTCCCGCACGGCACTACCGACGCCGCCGCCCCGGTCCGCTCGGTCGAGGCCGTGTGGAAGCCGCAGGTGGTCGCGGCCATGACCAGCCTCGGCTGGTCCGAGAAGGACGCCACCAGCAGCATCGACAAATCCATGGCCGACTCCCCGGAACTGGCCGAGCGCGGCAACGTTGCCGAGATCCTCCGCGCCACCCTGCGCTGGCTGGGCCAGGACGGCGCCCGTGCCGGGAACCGGGTTGGCACCCGTGGCTGAGCCGTCCCTCGTCGCCGGGGGAGAGGAGCCCGAGGAGCGCGCCATCGAGGCGGCGCTCCGGCCCAAGAACCTGCACGACTTTGTCGGCCAGCACCGGGTCCGCAAACAGCTCTCCCTGGTCCTCGAGGCGTCCCGCATCCGCGGCCGCAGCGCCGACCACGTGCTCCTTTCCGGCCCTCCCGGCCTGGGCAAGACCACCCTGTCCATGATCATCGCCGCGGAAATGAACGCCCCGCTCCGGATCAGCAGCGGCCCCGCTATCCAGCACGCCGGCGACCTCGCGGCCATCCTGTCCTCTCTCTCCGAGGGTGAGGTGCTGTTCCTGGATGAGATCCACCGCATGTCCCGTCCCGCCGAGGAAATGCTGTACATGGCCATGGAGGACTTCCGCGTCGACATCGTCGTCGGCAAGGGCGCCGGGGCCACCGCCATTCCGCTGGAACTTCCACCGTTCACCCTGGTCGGTGCCACCACCCGCGCCGGCCTGCTGCCCGGTCCACTTCGTGACCGCTTCGGCTTCACCGGCCACCTCGAGTTCTACGCCGTCGAGGAACTGGAACTGGTGCTCCGCCGCTCCGCCGGGCTGCTGGACCTGAAGGTCAACTCGGCCGGATTCAGCGAGATCGCCGGACGCTCCCGCGGCACGCCCCGCATCGCCAACCGGCTGCTGCGCCGGGTCCGAGACTGGGCGCTGGTGCACGGCGTGGAGCAGATCGATGCCCGCAGCGCCTCGGCCGCCCTGGACATGTACGAGGTGGATAAGCGGGGCCTTGACCGGCTGGACCGCGCCGTCCTGGAAGCGCTGATCACCAAGTTCGGCGGCGGCCCCGTGGGCCTGTCCACGCTGGCGATTGCCGTCGGTGAGGAAACCGAAACCGTCGAAACCGTCGCCGAGCCCTATCTGGTCCGGGAGGGCCTGCTGGGCCGCACCCCGCGCGGACGCATAGCCCTCGCCCCCGCCTGGACCCATCTGGGCTTCGCGGTTCCCGCCGGGGTCTTCGGACAGGAACCCCTGGACCTCTTCGAGGAAGACGGCGCCGGCGGGGAACCGGCCGCAACCCATCCGTAACCGGCAATAGCACTCGCCCGGGCCGTTTTCCCTTTAGACTGGTATGACGCTCGGCACGTTCGGGCCTTCGTTTCCGCAGGGCGGCTCCCGCCAGCCGCCGCTGGCCGGCATGGGTTTGCTGCCGGGCCGTGCGCCGCGTGGCCAGGGACGAAGCTGACGGTGCTGTGAAACCAGCTTGCAAGTACAGAACGGAACTTTCCCCTTGGATCCAATGACAATTCTCCTGTTCGTCATGCTCGGCGTGTTCGTCTTCATGATGTTCCGCCGCAACAAGAAGACGCAGCAGCAGCAGGCAGAGCTCCAGTCGAAGTTCGGACCCGGCGTTGACGTGATGACCAGCTTCGGCCTGTTCGGCCGCATCGTCTCCATCGACGACGCCGAGAACAAGGTTGTCCTGGAACTCTCCCCGGGCAACACCGCCACGGTTCACCGCCAGGCCGTGACCAAGATCGTCGAGCCGGTCGCCGCCGCCGAGGAGCCTACCGTGGTCCCCGACGACGCCTCCTCGCTCACCCTCGGCAACGCCGACACCCACGACGCCGGCGTCACCGGTGCAGCCCCCGCCGCTGAGGCCCCGCGCGCCGAAACGCCGGAGGAAACCCTGCGCCGCCTGAACGATGAGAACAGGAAAGACAGCTAGTCTGCCTCCTGAGCTACCCGCGGAACCACGGTGCGCGGGCATCCGCCGGTGCGGGCCTGAGAGGTCTGCGCCGGCGGTTCTTCCGTAAACAATAGAAAGATCGACAATGGCACGAACTGGCCCTAAAAACTCAGCCCGCAGGGTGCTGGTCTGGCTTGGCGTTATCCTCGTCGCCCTGACCGCAGTCCTGGCCGGCGGCACCATGGCCGGACAGGCCAGCTGGGCTCCCAAGCTCGCCCTGGACCTCGAAGGCGGAACCCAGATGATCCTGGCGCCCAAGGTCGAGGGCAACACGGGCATCAACGAAGACCAGCTCAACCAGGCCGTGGCGATCATCCGCCAGCGCGTGGACGGCTCCGGCGTCGCCGAGGCTGAAATCTCCACCCAGTCCGGACGCAACGTCGTCGTCAGCCTCCCGGGTACCCCCTCCAAGGAGACCCGCGCCCTGATCCAGGCCTCCGCGGACATGAACTTCCGCCCGGTCATCCAGGCCGGCGCCGGCGCGGCCGTGCCCGAAGCCCAGCGCACTCCCGAGGACAAGCTGCCCAAGCCCACCGCCGCTCCCGCGAACAGCAGCGACGAGAACTGGGTCACCGCCGACGTCTACAAGAAGTTCGAGGCGCTCGACTGCGACAACCCGTCCCAGGACAAGCAGGAACGCTCCGACCCGGCCAAGCCGCTGGTCACCTGCGAGCCCGCCGCGGACGGCAAGCCCGCGGTCAAGTACATCCTCGGCCCGGTGGAGGTGAAGGGCTCGGACATCAAGACCTCCTCCTTCCAGCTCCAGCGCGGCGCCCAGGGCGCCGTCACCAACGAGTGGGCCGTCGACATCCAGTTCAACGACCAAGGCACCGCCAAGTTCAAGACCGTCACCGAGCGGCTGAACCAGTTCTACGTCGCCGCCGGCGGCGCCACCGGTTCGGACCCGAAGTCCCAGTTCGCGATCGTCCTGGACGACCAGGTCATCTCCGCCCCGCGGTCGCAGGCCGTCATCACCGACGGTCGTCCGCAGATCACCGGCGGTTTCACCGAACAGTCCGCCAAGGCCCTGTCCGACCAGCTCCGCTTCGGCGCCCTGCCGATCAGCTTCGACATCCAGAGCGAGCAACAGATCTCCGCCACCCTCGGCGGGGAGCAGCTGCGCATGGGCATGCTCGCCGGCCTCATCGGGTTGCTGCTGGTGGTCGTGTACTCGCTGTTCCAGTACCGGGCCCTCGGCTTTGTCACCGTTGCCTCGCTCGTCGTCGCCGGTGCCCTGACGTACCTCGCTATCGCGATCCTGGGCTGGACGGAGAACTACCGCCTGTCCCTGGCCGGCGTGGCCGGCATCATCGTGGCCATTGGCCAGACCGCCGACTCCTTCATCGTCTACTTCGAACGCATCCGCGACGAACTGCGCGAGGGCCGCGGCCTGGTCTCGGCCGTGGAGAACGGCTGGAAGCGCGCCAAGCGGACCGTCCTGGCCTCCAAGGCCGTGAACCTGCTGGCCGCCCTGGTGCTGTACTTCGTCGCCGTCGGCAACGTCCGCGGCTTCGCCTTCACCCTGGGCCTGACCGCGATCGCCGACCTGATCGTCGTCTTCATGTTCACCCACCCGACGCTGCAGCTGCTGGCCCGGACCAAGTTCTTCGGCGAGGGCCACACCTTCTCAGGCCTGGACCCCAAGCGCCTCGGCGCGGTGCCGCTGTACCGCGGCGCCGGCCGGATCCGGACCCCCGAGGACAAGCCGGTCGCCGTCGTGCGCGCCAAGAACACCAAGGCCGCGGCCGAAGCCGAACGGCGCATGACGATCGCAGAACGGCGTCTCGCGGAACGGCAGGAGCAGGCCGGCCAAAGCCAGCTCGCCGGTTCCGGCAAGAACTCGTCCAAGGAGGGCAAGTAAATGGCCAGCTTCGCTACATTCGGTAACGAGCTCTACACCGGCAAGCGCTCCTACGACTTCGTCGGGTCCAAGAAGATCTGGTTCCTGATCGCGGCGGCCGCCGTCGCGCTCTCGATTCTCCTCCCGGTGGTCAAGGGAGGCTTCAACCTCGGCATCGAGTTCCGCGGCGGTTCCGAGTTCACCGTCTCCAACGTCAAGGACCGCGACCCGGGCCTCGGCGAGAAGGCGGTCCAGGACGTCGTCTCCGGCAGCCTGCCGCGGGTGGCCAACGTTGCCGGCAACACCATGCGGATCCAGACCGACAAGCTCACCGACGACGAGACGCTGAAGATCAAGGACGGCCTGACCAAGGCCTACGGCGTGACCGACAACGAGGTGACCTCCACCTTCGTCGGCCCCACTTGGGGTGCTGACGTGACCCAGCAGGCCCTGCTCGGCCTGGCCGTCTTCGTCGGCCTCGCCGCGGTGCTGATGGCGCTGTACTTCCGGACCTGGAAGATGTCACTCTCGGCCCTGGCCGGCATGGCGGCCACGATGTTCATCACCGCCGGCGTGTACTCGCTCAGCGACTTCGAGGTCACCCCGTCCGCGATCATCGGCTTCCTCACGGTCCTCAGCTACTCGCTGTACGACACCGTGGTGGTCTTCGACAAGATCCGCGAGAACACCGCGGACCTGCAGGCGTCCACCCGGCGGACCTTCGCCGAAGAGGTCAACCTGGCCGTCAACCAGACCCTGGTCCGTTCCATCAACACCATGATGGTGGCGATCCTGCCGGTCGGCGCGATCCTCTTCATCGGTGCCGGGCTCCTCGGCGCCGGCACCCTGCGCGACCTGTCGCTCGCCCTCTTCGTGGGCATCCTGATCGGCACCGCCGCCACCATCTTCGTCGCCGCCCCGCTGTACGCGTGGCTGCGCCAGGGTGAGCCGGAGCTGGTCAAGCAGGCCAAGCGGGTGCATCAGCGCCGGGCGGACAACGCCGCCAAGACCGCCGCCGCGACCGCCTGACAGGCCACCACAGCAGCACCGCCCGACGGGCCGGAGAACGTCCAGGACGCTCTCCGGCCCGTCGGCCGTTCGCGCCGGTTATCGAACTGTCTCGCCGCGGGAATACACTTGAGTAATTAACGGGTTGGAAGAGGTTGCTTTCTTGGAAGAACGTTCGACGTCGGCGCCTGCAGTACCGGCGGAAGAGGCCCACGGCCAAGGTTCACAGACTGGCGTGGCCGCTCCCGGACGCCCCGACGCGGCCGTGCCCGTAGACAACACCGGCACCCGTCCCACTTTCCCCGGCCGGCGCGAACGCACCCGCTCACGCCTGGCCCGCCTCACCGGCCGCGGCACCCCCGCCTACTCGCCGATCCTGGAGCCGTTGCTGCGCACCGTCCGCGCCAACAACCCCAAGGACGACTTCGAACTGATCCAGCGCGCCTTCGTGGTGGCCGAACGCTGCCACCGCGGCCAAAAGCGCAAGAGCGGGGACCCGTACATCACCCACCCCGTGGCGGTGGCGACCATCCTGGCCGAACTCGGCATGAACGGCACCACCCTCGCCGCTGCCCTGCTGCATGACACGGTGGAGGACACCTCCTACACGCTGGATGACCTCAAAGGGGAGTTCGGGCCCGAGGTGGCCATGCTGGTGGACGGCGTCACCAAGCTGGACAAGGTCAGCTTCGGCGAGGCCGCACAGTCCGAGACCGTCCGCAAGATGGTCGTGGCCATGGCCAAGGACATCCGCGTCCTGATGATCAAGCTCGCGGACCGGCTGCACAACGCCCGCACCTGGCGGTTTGTCTCCGCGGAATCCTCGTCCAAGAAGGCCCGCGAGACGCTGGAAATCTTCGCACCGCTGGCCCACCGCCTCGGCATGAACACCATCAAGTGGGAACTCGAGGACCTTTCCTTCGCGGCGCTCTATCCGAAGGTGTACGAGGAGATTGTCCGCATGGTGGGGGAGCGCACCCCCGAACGCGAGAAGAACCTGGCGGTCATCCGCAACCAGATCACCGAGGACCTGCGCGCGGCCAAGATCAAGGCCACCATCACCGGCCGGCCCAAGCACTACTACTCGATCTACCAGAAGATGATCGTCCGCGACAAGGACTTCGACGACATCAACGACCTCATGGGCGTCCGCGTCCTGGTCGACTCGGTCCGTGACTGTTACGCCGCCCTCGGCGCGATGCACTCCCGCTGGAACCCGCTGCCCGGCCGGTTCAAGGACTACATCGCGATGCCGAAGTTCAACATGTACCAGTCGCTGCACACCACGGTGATCGGCCCCGGCGGCAAGCCGGTGGAAATCCAGATCCGCACCCACGAGATGCACCGCCGCGCCGAGTACGGCGTCGCCGCCCACTGGAAGTACAAGGACCAACCCAACCGCACCGCCGCCGGCCCCGGAAGCCCGCGCGACGGCGACATGGGCTGGCTGCGCTCCCTGGTGGACTGGCAGCAGGAAACCTCTGACCCGGGCGAGTTCCTGGACTCCCTGCGCTTCGAGATCAACGCCCGCGAGGTCTTCGTCTTCACCCCCAAGGGCGAGGTCATGGCCCTGCCGGCCGGGTCCACCCCGGTGGACTTCGCCTACGCCGTGCACACCGAGGTAGGCCACCGGACCATCGGCGCCCGCGTCAACGGCAAGCTCGTCCCGCTCAATAGCGAACTCAACCACGGCGACTGGGTGGAGATCTTCACCTCCAAGGCAGAGGGCGCCGGCCCCAGCCAGGACTGGCAGCACTTCGTCAAGAGCGCCCGGGCCCGGAACAAGATCCGCCAGTGGTTCAGCAAGGAACGCCGCGAAGAGGCAATCGACCGCGGCAAGGACCTGCTCACCAAGGCGATGCGCAAGCAGAACCTGCCGCTGCAGCGACTGATGACCCACGACGCCCTCGCCGCGATCGCCGAGGACTTCAAATACACGGACATCTCCGGTCTCTACGCCGGGGTGGGCGACGGTCACACCTCCGCCCAGTCCGTGATGGAGCGCCTGGTCGAGAGCCTGGGCGGCAACGACACCCCCGAGGACGACCTCACCGAGGTTTCCATCCCGGCCCAGGTGTCCAAGACCCGGTACTCCGATTCCGGCGTCGTGGTCCGCGGCGTGGACGACGTCTGGGTCAAGCTGGCGCGCTGCTGCACCCCTGTGCCGCCGGACCCGATCCTGGGCTTCGTCACCCGCGGCTCCGGCGTCTCGGTCCACCGCACCGACTGCACCAACGTCTCCGGGCTGATGGACCAGCCGGACCGGATTGTCGAGGTCGAGTGGGCACCCACCCAGTCGAGCGTGTTCCTCGTGGAGATCCAGGTCGAGGCACTGGACCGCAAGTCGCTGCTCTCCGACGTCACCCGGGTGCTCTCCGAGAACCACGTGAACATCCTCGCCGCCAGCGTCCACACCTCCACCGACCGGGTGGCGATCTCCAAGTTCGCCTTCGAGATGGGCGATCCGAAGTACCTGAGCCACGTGCTCAGCGCTGTTCGCAGGATCGACGGGGTCTTCGACGTCTACCGGACCACCGGCAACCGCCGCCGCAGCTAGCCTCGGAAGATTGCCCTCACCGGCTACCCACTGCCCTCCCGGACCCTTTCCAGCACCGCGAGGGCCGAGTTCTTGTAGGGCAGCCGGGGTACGGCCTCGACCGCCCGCACCAGCAGGTTCAGGCGTACGGGCAGTTCCGGCGCGGCCAGCAGCGCCGTGAGCGCCGGCACTGCGTGCTCGGGCCGGACGTGCAGGGCGATGTCGACGGCGGTGCGCAGCGGGCTGGAGACCATCAGCCCGCCCAGGCTCACCACGTCCATGGTCCCGAGCCGCGTCTCGTGGAAGCTGCAGCCCCGGGCGCCTCGGAGGCTGGAGATCCGCCGGTTCGCGTCCACCAGCAACGCCAGCCGGTCCGGCTCCCGGGCGCAGCCATAGATCCAGGCCGCCGTCATCCGGCCGGCCACCACCCGCTGCCGGATGGCGGCCGGAATCAGCGCCGCCGCGGCCCGTGCGCGCAGCTGCGGCGTGGCCGGGGCCCCGGGCGGCAGGAAGCCGCGCTGGGAGATCCGCGCCAGCACGCCGTCGGCTGCCATGGCCTGCAGTTCCGCCCACGAGAAGAGCGGCCCCGGCGAGTACAGCACGGGCGGGTCGAGCCCCGAGGGGACGGAGGGGACCGGCGGGAGGGTCATTGAGCCATCGTGCCGCGGTCCCCGGGCATGGAACAGGCCCCGGTCCCGTCATGTGGATAACGGGGCCGGGGCCCGGACAACACCTGTTCGGGCCGTGGGGCCCGGGGTGTTAGGAGAGTTCGCTCGCGGAGCGCTCCAGCTGTTCCAGCCACGCCTGGCGGGCCTCGAGGGCCTCCCGGGCGTCCTTGATCTTCCGCTCGTCCCCGGCCTTTTCGGCCTTGGCGAGGTCCTCTTTCAGACCGGCGATGGCCGATTCCAGCTGCGAGAGCGCGCTGTTGGTGCGGGCCTTCGTCTCCGGGTTGGAGCGCTTCCAGTTCTCGTCCTCGGCGTGCCGGACGGCGTCCTCGACCTTGCGGAGGCCGGCCTCGATGCGGCCCATGTCGGCGCGGGGAACCTTGCCGGCTTCCTCCCAGCGGTCACGGATGGACTGCAGCGCCTTCTTTGCGGCGGCGAGGTCAGTGATCGGCAGCAGCTCGTTTGCCTCGGCCAGGAGCGCCTCCTTCACCACGAGGTTCGCGCCGTATTCCTGGTCGATTTCCTCGTTGGCGGCCTGGCGGTTCGTGAAGAACACATCCTGGGCAGCGCGGAAGCGGGCCCAGAGCGCGTCGTCGTCCTTGCGGCTGGCGCGAGGGGCGGCCTTCCACTGGTCCATCAGGCGGCGGTATTCGCCGGCGGCGTAGCCCCAGTCGGTCGAGGAGGAGAGCGCCTCGGCCTCGACGATCAGCTTCTCCTTCGCGGCCTTGGCGGCGGAGTTGTTGCTGTCCAGCTGGGAGAAGTAGGCGCGGCGGTGCCGGTCGAAGACGGTGCGCGCGGCGCGGAACCGCTTCCACAGGGCGTCCTCGTTGCTGCGGCCGAGCCGGACGCCGCTCTTCTGGGCGGTCTTCCAGTTCTCGAACAGCTCGTTCATCCGGGCGCTGGAGGTCTTCCACTGCACCTGGGACGGATCCTGCGCGGAGATCTGCTCGGCCTCGGCGACGATCGCCTCACGGGCAGCGAGCTCGGCGGCGCGGACGGCGTCGTGTTCGGCCTTTTCGGACTTCTCCAGTTCGGTGATCTGGCCGGAGAGGGTGTCCAGGCGGCCCTCGGCGGCGCGCAGGTCGCCCACCATGTTCCGCTCGGCCAGCTGCTCGCGCAGGTGGGTAACGGTCTTCTGCATGTCCGCGGCGGGAGCCTTGGACGCGACGCGCTGTTCCAGCAGGACGATCTGGGCCACGACGTCGTCGTACTTGCGGGCGAAGTACGCCAGCGCCTCGTCGTCGCTCACGCCGGGGTACTGGCCCACGGGGTGCTCGGCTCCGTCGATGGTGAGGAAGACGTGGCCGTCACCCTCCACCCGGCCCCAGCGGGCGGCCTCGGCGGCCGAGGTGCTGGGCGCGGCTGCGGCGACGGCGGGAGCGGCCGGCGACGGCGCTGCCTTGGGCCGTGCCGCGAACGCGGCGGGGGAGGGAGCAGGGCGCGGGGCCGGCCGGGGGGCGGCCGCCGGAGCCGAGGCTGCCTCCGCCGCGGGGGCCTGTTCCGTTACCGGCGCGCCGGATTCGGTCTCGCTGGCAGCTGCTGCCACTGTTTCGTCGGATTTCTGACTGTCTGTCACCGCTAGAAGTCTTTCGCTTGGAGGGAAATACCGGGACCGATGCTCCGGGAGCACGGCTGGTTACTTCAGAGAGAACGAGTCTATCGTGACTGGTTCCACCGGCGCGCCGTCCGTGGCGCTGGTGCCCGGCTTGATGCCGGCCGCCGCGATCCCGGAGACAACGTCCAGGCCCGAGGTCACCTTGCCCACCGCGGTGTAGCCGCCGGCCGAGTCGGCCGGAATCACGGTGTCCTTGTAGACGATGAAGAACTGTGTCCCGTTGCCGTAGGCGTTGTTACCGGTGCGGGCCACCGCGATGGTTCCGGCCGGGTACTTGTTGTCCGCGGGGGTGTTCTCCAGGGGGCCCCACGTGTAGGCGGGATCGCTGGCGCCGTCGCCCGTCTTGGACCCGCACTGCAGCACGCCGAAGGAATCGGCCGTGGTCAGGCGGTGGCAGCTGACGCCGGCGTAGAAGTTCTGGTCCGCCAGGGACTTGAACACGGCGGCGGCCTGCGGGGCCTTGGTCCCGTCCAGTTCCACGCCCAGGGTGCCGCGGTTCAGCTTGAGCTCACCGGTGAAGGTCTTCCCGGCGGCGGTCTCCGGCTTGGGGATGTTCTCGCCGTTGCTGGCGGCCGGGGTCGGCGTCGCCGACGGGGTGCTCAGGCCGGCCTCGGCGGCCTTGAACTCGTCCTCGGTGGGGTTGCTGGCGAAGACGGTCAGCTGTAGGACCAGGGCCAGCACCAGCGCGGCGCCACCGGCGGCGCCGGCGATGATGTTGTCACGCTTCCGGCGCTTGTCCTGGTGCCGGCGCAGCTCGCGCTTGGCCTCCATCTGATGGACGCGCCGCTTTGCCTCGCGGGCACTGCGTGAACTCGCCGCCAAAAGTCCTCCTGGGGTCGGGCCGCAAGTACGGATACGTGCGGGAAAAAGCATAAACTGACTGCCGCACACAGTTTATGCACGACTGGCCGGTCCGCGGGCGACGCCGCGGCAGCCGGATCCGCCGTCGTCACCAGAGGAGAAAATTCCACCATGGCACGCACCGCCTCCCTGTCCGGATTCCCCGAGTGGCTTCCCGAGGAGCGGTTGGTGGAACTCCATGTCCTGGACACACTCCGGAAGACCTTCGAGCTGCACGGCTTCTCCTCGATCGAGACGCGCGCCGTGGAAACCGTGGGACAACTCCTGCGCAAGGGTGAGATCGACAAGGAGGTCTACGGGCTCAGCCGGCTGCAGGACGACGACGCCGATCCGGCCTCCGCGGCGACGGCGAAGACCGATCCCAACGCGCTGGCCCTGCACTTCGACCTGACCGTCCCCTTTGCCCGCTACGTGGTGGAGAACGCCGGTTACCTCGCCTTCCCGTTCCGCCGCTACCAGATCCAGAAGGTCTGGCGGGGTGAGCGTCCGCAGGAAGGCCGGGCCCGCGAGTTCACCCAGGCGGACATCGACATCGTCGGTGACGGAACCCTGCCGTTCCGCTACGACGTCGAAATCGCGCTGGTCATCGCCGAAGCCCTCAGTGCGCTGCCGATCCCCGACTTCCTGCTCCGGATTAACAACCGCAAGCTGGCCGAGGGCTTCTACACCGGCATTGGCCTGACGGACACCGCCGGCGTGCTGCGCAGCATCGACAAGCTGGAGAAGATCGGACCGGACAAGGTCGCCGAACTGCTGAAGACGGAACTCGGCGCCACCGACGAGCAGGCCCGCGCCGCCCTTGCCCTGGCCTCGATCCGCACCCCGGACACCGGGTTCGTGGAGCAGGTCCGCGCCCTCGGCGTCAGCAATGACCTCCTCGAGGAGGGCCTGAGCGAACTCGAACAGGTCATCTCCGCCGCGGTACAGCGCGCGCCAGGCAAGGTGGTGGCGGACCTCAGCATCGCCCGCGGCCTGGATTACTACACCGGCACGGTCGTCGAGACCGTCCTGGTGGGCCACGAACAGCTCGGCTCCATCTGCTCCGGCGGCCGCTACGACGCCCTCGCCAGCAAGGGCAACCGGACCTTCCCCGGCGTCGGCCTCTCCATCGGCGTCACCCGCCTGGTCTCGCGGATCCTCAGCCAGGACCTCGCGAAGGCCTCCCGCTCCGTGCCCACCGCCGTGCTGGTGGCCCTGAACACGGACGAGAGCTGGGGCGCCGCGCAGGACGTCGCCGCCCAGCTGCGCACCCGCGGCATCGCCACGGAGGTCGCCGCGAAGGCCGAGAAATTCGGTAAGCAGATCAAGTTCGCGGACCGCCGGGGCATCCCGTTCGTCTGGTTCACCGACGAGGACGGCAAGCACCAGGTCAAAGACATCCGCAGCGGCGAACAGGTCGACGCCGACCCCGCCACGTGGACCCCCGCGGACGAGGACCTGCACGTGACGGTCAGCCGCGCCTAGGTCCTCCCGCTGAGGGCCGCCGGGACTAGGCCCCGGCGGCGCCTCGCCGGCGCAGCACCAGCCGCCGGACTACGACGCCGGCGGCCAGCAGGGCCGCCATGACGGACACGGACGCCACCGGCAGGGTGGCCGCCAGCACCAGGCACCCGGCGAAGCCCAGCACGTTCAGCCAGCGCGGCGCGTGCCATGCCCGCTCGGGAAGCGTGAAGGCGGCCGCGTTGGTCACCGCGTAGTAGACCAGCACGCCGAAGCTGGAGAACCCGACGACGGTCAGCACGTTCGAGGTCAGCAGCAGCACGATCACCACCGCCGCGACCGTGAGTTCGGCGACGAACGGCACCGCGTGGCCGCCGCCCACGCGCGCCAGCACCGGCGGCAGGTCCCGCTCGCGCGCCATCGCCAGGGTGGTCCGGCCGACGCCGGTGATCAGGGCAAGCAGCGCGCCCAGGCACGCCGCGGCGGAGCCGAACTGCACCACCGGCGCGAAGCCGTGCAGCGGCGAGGCGGCGACGGCGTCCAGCAGCGGCGCCGTCGAGCGGGCCAGCTGCCCGGCCGGAAGCTGCCACTGCAGCAGCGCGGCGAGGCCGAGGTAGATCACGAACGCGCCGCCCAGCGCGCC
Organism: Arthrobacter sp. NPDC080082; assembly: GCF_040686595.1. NCBI lineage: Bacteria > Bacillati > Actinomycetota > Actinomycetes > Micrococcales > Micrococcaceae > Arthrobacter > Arthrobacter sp. NPDC080082. Next base: position 362,420 of record NZ_JBFBKQ010000002.1, read on the forward strand.
GAGGATGGCACGCGGAATGGTCGTGGCGGGATCCTTGACCTCCTCGCCCAGGGTCGCGATCCGGGCGTACCCGGCGAACGCGAAGAAGATCAGCCCCGCCGCGGGTAGCACTCCCCAGGCGGAGTCGTCCCCGAGGCCCCCGCCGGCGTCGATGACCGTGAAGCCGCCGGCGTGCGGCCCGGCGGCCGCCGCGACGGCAACCAGCGCCAGGGTGGCCAGCACAACTGCCAGCAGGATCTTGGTCACCAGGGCGGTGCGGGTGATGCCCAGCAGGTTCACGCCGGTCAGGACGACGACGGCGGCCACCGCCAGCGGCGTCGCGAGTCCCGGCGCCACGTAGTGCCCGAAGGTCAGGGCCATCGCCGCGCAGGACGCCGTCTTCCCGGTCACGAACCCCCAGCCGGCCAAGAAGCCCGGCCATTCACCCAGCCGCTGCCGGCCGTACACATAGGTGCCGCCGCTGGACGGGTACCGGGCCGCCAGCTGGGCAGAGGCCACCGCGTTGCAGTAGGCCACCACACCGGCCACCGCAACCGCCACGAGCAGCCAGGGACCGGCCAGGGCCGCGGCCGGGGAGAAGACGACGAAGACGCCGGCGCCGAGCATCGACCCCAGCCCGATCGCCGTCGAATCGACCACGCCCAGCCGGCGCTGCAGCGGGGCGGGTCCGGGGATTGCTTGCGCCATGGCGGGGGTGGCCTCTCCAACGGGTAAACTCGGACGGGACCGTTCCCGTAGCGGTCCCATTTAATACCACCCTGTTTTCCTTCTGAAAGGCGAGCTGTGCTGCGCACACACGACCTCGGATCCCTTCGCTCCGAGCACATTGGACAAACCGTAACCCTCGCCGGCTGGGTCGGCCGGCGTCGTGACCACGGTGGTGTCGCATTCGTGGACCTGCGCGACGCGTCCGGCGTCGCCCAGGTCGTCGTCCGTGAGGAAGAGGTCTTCCACGGCCTGCGCAACGAGTACGTCCTGCAGGTTACGGGCACCGTTTCCCAGCGCCCCGAGGGCAATGAGAACCCGGCGCTGGCCACCGGCGAGATCGAGGTCATTGCCGAGACGGTCACCGTCCTGAACACCTCCGAGCCGCTGCCGTTCCAGATCGACGAGCACGTCGAGGTCGGCGAGGAAGCCCGCCTGAAGCACCGCTACCTGGACCTCCGCCGCCCCGGCCCCGCCCGGAACCTGCGCCTGCGCTCCGAAGCGAACCGGGTGGCCCGCGAGCTGCTGCACGGTGAAGGCTTCGTGGAGATCGAAACTCCGACGCTGACCCGTTCGACGCCTGAAGGCGCCCGCGACTTCGTGGTCCCCGCCCGCCTGGCGCCCGGCTCCTGGTACGCGCTGCCGCAGTCGCCGCAGCTGTTCAAGCAGCTGCTGCAGGTCGGTGGCTTCGAGAAGTATTACCAGATCGCCCGCTGCTACCGTGACGAGGACTTCCGCGCGGACCGGCAGCCGGAATTCACCCAGCTGGACATCGAGGCCAGCTTCGTCGAGCAGGAAGACATCATCAGCCTCGGCGAGGGCATCGTGAAGGCGCTCTGGAAGCTGATCGACGTCGAGATCCCGACGCCCATCCAGCGCATCACCTACAACGACGCGATGGCCCGTTACGGCTCGGACAAGCCGGACCTGCGCTTCGGCCAGGAGCTCACCGAACTGACCGAGTTCTTCAAGGACACCAGCTTCGGCGTCTTCAAGGCCCCCTACGTCGGCGCGGTCGTCATGCCCGGCGGGGCCTCCCAGCCGCGCCGCACCCTGGACGGCTGGCAGGAATGGGCCAAGCAGCGCGGCGCCAAGGGCCTGGCCTACGTCCTGTTCAAGGAAGACGGCGAGCTGGCAGGCCCGGTGGCCAAGAACCTCAACGAGACCGAGCGCGCCGGCCTGGCCGACGCCGTCGGCGCCAAGCCGGGCGACTGCATCTTCTTCGCCGCCGGCGAGAAGACCCCGTCCCGGGCACTGCTCGGCGCGGCCCGCGTGGAGATCGGCCACCGCACCGGCCTGATCAACCCGGCCGACTGGGCCTTCTGCTGGGTGGTCGACGCCCCGATGTTCGAGCCGGCCGCGGCCGCCGTCGCCTCCGGTGACGTCGCCGTCGGCGGCGGCCAGTGGACCGCCGTGCACCACGCGTTCACCTCGCCCAAGCCCGAATTCATGGACACCTTCGACACCGACCCGGAGACGGCGCTGGCCTACGCCTACGACATCGTCTGCAACGGCAACGAAATCGGCGGCGGCTCGATCCGTATCCACCAGGGCGACGTGCAGGAGCGCGTCTTCAAGGTCATGGGCCTCTCGCACGAGGACGCGCAGGAGAAGTTCGGCTTCCTGCTCGAGGGCTTCAAGTTCGGCGCGCCCCCGCACGGCGGCATCGCGTTCGGCTGGGACCGCGTGGTGGCTCTGCTATCCGGCGTGGAGTCCATCCGCGACGTCATCGCCTTCCCGAAGACCGGCAACGGCTACGACCCGCTGACCGCCGCGCCGGCGCCGATCACGGCCCAGCAGCGCAAGGAGGCCGGGGTCGACTTCAAGCCCGAGGCCAAGAAGGTCGAGGCCCCGAAGAGCGACAGCGCCAAGTAGCTTGTTAGGTGCTGGCAGCAGCGGTTTCCCGGGACACCGGGGAGCCGCTGCTGCTTTTTCAGTGGACTGAGGGCTGGCAGTGATGCCGCCGGGAGGAGACCGTTGATGCCGGAGCTATTGCCGCGGCTCGAGCGGCTGATGGACGCCGCGTGGCCGGCCGCCCAACGGGACGAGGCCGACGGCTGGGTGTTGCGCGCCGCCTCCGGCGTGACCCAGCGGGCCAATTCCGTCTGGCCCCGTGAGCCGGGGGAGGACCCGGAGGCGCTGCGCCGGAGCCTGGCCGAGGCGCGGCGCTGGTACCGTGAGCGCCGCCTGCCGTTGATCTTCCAGGTGTTTGAGGGGCCCGGGTATGCGCCGCTGAACGCCGTCCTGGACGCCGAGGGCTTCACCCGGCAGTCCGAGACGCTGATCCTGACCCGCGAGCATAGTGGCACTGCGGGCGACGGAGGTTCGGAGGCTGCTGCGGCGTCGGAGGTGGAGGTGTTGGACCACGCCTCGGAGGAATGGTTGCGGCTCTGGTGGAGCGTCGACGGCAGGGGCGGGGTGGAGAACCTGCCGGTGGCCCGGGCGATCCTGGAGGGCTGCCCGTCGCTGTACGCGCTGGTGCGGGACGAGCACGGGGAGCCCGCGGCCGTCGGACGCCTGGCGCTGCCCGCCGACGACCCCGACGCGGCCACGGCGGCCGGGATCTACGGGATGGCCACCAGGCCGGATGCCCGGCGCAGCGGCTATGCCGGGCGGGTGCTGCGGACCCTCCTGCGCGAGGCGGAGGCCCGGGGCCGACGGGAGTGCTGGCTGCTGGTGACGGCGGCCAACACCGGCGCGCGGGAACTCTACGCCCGGGCCGGGTTCTCCGTGGCCGGCAGCTACCTTTACCGTCAGGACCGCCCCCGCCGCGCCCCGACCGGCTGCTGAGTTCCAGCCGAGCAGTACGCGGCCACGGTCCGTTTCGACGGTTCCCTGCGCACTAGACGGTCAGCAGCATCGATTCGGCAGGGAACCGTCGAAGCGGGCGCGGGACGGGGAGCAGGAGGCGCTGGAGGGTGGGGCGAGCATCCGCGGCGGGGTACCTACGACGGCGGGTCGGTGACCTGGATCCGCACGGCACACGTGTCGGCGGCGGCCTTCTTCAGCACGGCCGCCCGCGGATCCGGAACATCCAGCAAGGCCAGCCGGGCCAGCGGAGCGTAGCGCTTCAGGACCGGCTCGGCGAGTACCAGGTCCGCTAGGGTCCGGTCGCCGCCGGGAACCAGGTACTCGATGCGGTGCTCGGCGAAGATCCGGGCCGCGTGTGCCGCAACTGCCTCCACCAGGGCGTCGGCCTGGTTGGACCGGCGCCGGGCGAAGCGCTGCTGCGACCAGCCGCCGGCGGCCGTGCGCGACTGCACGTGCCGGGTGCCGGTCTTCGAGGCCAGCACCCGTCCCTCCGCAACGACGGCCACCGAATAACCGCCGCGGCGCACCAGCACCAGGCCCAGCTGCCGGGGTTGCGCTGCCAGACTCGCCAGCCGGGTCAGCGCGTCGTCGCCGCGGCCCGGGCGCCCGTCCGCCGGCCACGGTGCCTGCAGGAGCGCCTCGGCACCGTCGGCGGCGCGCAGGAGCAACCCGTCGTCGGTGTCGAATTCCTCAAGATGTCCGTGACTGGCCGCGAAGCGCTCCACCCAGCCGGCCAGCCGCTCCCCGGGGACGCGGGCCACGCGGGACTCGGGGCTGGGCATGGCGGATCTCCCTTGGAAGCGGTCGGGCGGGGTGCGTAAGGTCGGCCGGCGGCCGTGCGGGGACCGTCCGGAACTAGAAGTAGCCTATCTATGTGGATGATCTCTTTGGTGCAGGGCAGGACAAGGCGTCCGCGAACAACGACCCCGACGCCGACGACTTCGGCGATGAGTCCGGCGACGGCGACTCCGCGCGCGGCCACTCGTCCCACGGCTCCGGCCGAGCCGCCCCGCGCAGTCCGCTGGCCGTCCGCATGCGTCCCCGGACCCTGGACGACGTCGTGGGCCAGCAGCACCTCCTGGGCCACGGCTCCCCGCTGCGGCAGCTCGCGGCCGGCAGCAACGCCACCGGACCGGCCGGCCCCAGCTCGCTGATCCTCTGGGGCCCTCCCGGCACCGGCAAGACCACCCTGGCCCACGTGATCGCCAAGGGCCCGGGGCGCAAATTCGTTGAGCTCTCCGCCATCACCGCGGGGGTCAAGGACGTCCGCCGCGTGATGGACGAGGCGCTGACCGCCCGGGACCTCTACAAGACCACCACGGTGCTGTTCCTGGACGAGATCCACCGCTTCAACAAGGCCCAGCAGGACGCGCTGCTGCCCGGCGTCGAGAACCGCTGGGTGGTCCTGGTGGCCGCCACCACGGAGAACCCGTCCTTCTCGGTGGTTTCGCCGTTGCTCTCGCGCTCCCTGCTGCTGACCCTCAAGCCCCTCACCGACGCGGACATCGAGGGCCTGCTGCTGCGCGCCGTCGAGGACCCCCGCGGCCTGGGCGGCTCGGTGTCCCTGGAGGGGGAGGCCCTGGGGCACCTCGTCCGGCTCTCCGGCGGCGACGCACGCCGTGCCCTGACCGCGCTGGAGGCGGCCGCCGGCGTCGCGTTCGGCGACGCGGACGACGTCGACGGCGCCCCGGCCGACGGCAAGCCCGTCAGTATCGAGCTCAAGCACACCGAACGCGCCCTGGACGTCGCCTCGGTCCGCTACGACCGCGCCGGGGACCAGCACTACGACGTCGCCAGCGCCTTCATCAAATCCATCCGTGGCTCCGACGTGGACGCATCCCTGCACTACCTGGCCCGGATGCTGGAGGCCGGCGAGGACCCCCGTTTCGTGGCCCGCCGCATCGTGATCTCCGCCGCGGAGGACGTGGGCATGGCCGACCCCACCGCCCTGCAGACCGCCGTCGCCGCCGCCCAAGCGGTGCAGCTGATCGGCATGCCGGAAGGGCGGATCATCCTGGCCGAGGCCGTGGTGCACCTGGCCACCGCGCCCAAGTCCAACGCCGCCTACCTCGGCATCAACCAGGCGATCGCCGATGTGCGGGCCGGGATGGGCAACGGCATCCCCGCGCACCTGCGCGACGCCCACTACCCGGGCTCCAAACAGCTGGGCCACGGCAAGGGGTACAAGTACGCCCACGACGCCCCGCACGCCGTCGCCACCCAGCAGTACCCGCCGGATGACCTGGTGGGCCGCAACTACTACCAGCCCACCGCCAACGGCGCCGAACGGGACATCTCCACCCGGCTGGAACGGCTGAGGAAGATCATCCGCGGCGGCTGAGCCGTGATAGTCTTGAACGTTGTCTGGCAAGGCACGGACGCATAATCCTCTGAACTCGCGGCAGTTTCGGCTGTCATGATGCTCTGCGGGTTGGCTCTGCGCCCAGTAGCAAAAGGCAGCGGTTGGCCGATGCTCTCCATCGTGGAGGCCAGTAACACTGACACACCGCAGATATTGGAAGGACACAAGTGGCTAACAACACTCGTGCTCGCCGTACCGCACGCCTCTCGCGCGCACTCGGCATTGCTCTGACCCCCAAGGCCGCCAAGTACATGGAGCGCCGCCCGTACGGCCCCGGTGAGCATGGCCGTGCCCGCAAGAAGCAGGACTCCGACTACGCCGTTCGGCTGCGTGAAAAGCAGCGTCTGCGCGCCCAGTACGGCATCCGTGAAGCCCAGATGACCCGTGCCTTCGAAGAAGCACGCCGCACCAAGGGCCTGACCGGTGAAAACCTGATCGAGCTGCTCGAAATGCGTCTCGACGCCCTCGTGCTGCGTGCCGGCTTCGCCCGCACGATCGCCCAGGCCCGCCAGATGGTTGTGCACCGCCACATCATGGTCGACGGCGTCCGCGTTGACCGCCCGTCGTTCCGCGTCGGCGAGGGCCAGCTGGTCCACGTCCACAGCCGCAGCGAAACCATGCCTCCGTTCCAGGTGGCAGCAGCAGGCGCGCACCGCGATGTCCTGCCGATGGTTCCCGCCTACCTGGACGTCAAGCTCGAGTCCCTGCAGGCACGCCTGGTTCGCCGCCCGAAGCGCTCCGAAATCCCCGTGACCTGCGAAGAGCAGCTCGTCGTGGAATTCTACGCACGCTAGATCCAACGCGAGACCTACAAAGAAGCCCGTGGCAAGCGCCGCGGGCTTCTTTGTAGGTAAGGTACTTGAGGGAGTCCGCGGCCACGCATTATGGCGGAGCGGCCCCGCAGTAATCCACGGAGTTTCAAGGAGATGAACGTCTATGACTGGTGGCGATATTGCCGGCCTGATCGCGGCCGGGGTGTTTGCACTCCTGGTCCTGCTGCTCGCCGTGCCGATCCTGAAGCTCGGGGGAGTGTTCGACGAGGTGCGCAGCACCATCCGCTCGCTCAGCGACGGCGCCACCCCGCTCATGGATGAGGTCACCGCCACCGTCTCCACCACCAACCAGCAGCTGAAGAAGGTTGACGGGATCGCCGCCAACGTCTCCGACGCCTCCGCGAACCTCTCCGCCCTGTCCTCCCTGGTCGCGGCCACCGTGGGTTCGCCGCTGATCAAGGTCGCCGCCTTCAGCTACGGCGTGCGCTCGGCGTTCTCCGCGCGCAAGAAGCCCTCCTCCGGCCGCCGCAGCCGCTGACCCGGCCCGCTCCCGCTGAAAGAAGCTGACATGAACAGGATTCTCTGGATGGGCATCGGCGTCGCCGTCGGCGTCATCGCCTTCCGTAAAATCACCCAGGCGCAGACCGCGCTGGGCCCCGAAGGCATGAACCGCGCCGTGGGCCGCCTGGCCGACAGCGTCTACGACTTCGCCGACGCCGTCCGCACCGGCATGCGCGACCGCGAGAGCGAACTGCGTTCAGCGCTGGGAGTAGACGACGCCGCCGCTCCCGCCCGGGACGCGCTGCGCCGCTAGGCCGCCCGCCACCCCCGAACCACCCGATGCCACCGGTGCGTCGCCACCTACGTTGTAAAGAATTATTGAAGGGTTAGTAACCAGGTTATGAAGTCGCAGGAGATCACCAAGCGCTGGATCGATTTTTTTGTCAGCAAGGGACACACCGCCGTGCCCTCCGCCTCCCTGGTCTCCAGCGACCCCTCCCTGCTGTTCACGGTGGCCGGCATGGTCCCGTTCATCCCGTACCTCACCGCCCGTGAGGAGCCGCCCTACCCGCGTGCCACCAGCATCCAGAAGTGCATCCGCACCGGCGACATCGAAGAGGTGGGCAAGACCGCCCGCCACGGCACCTTCTTCCAGATGTGCGGCAACTTCTCCTTCGGCGACTACTTCAAGGAAGACGCCATCAAGTTTGCCTGGGAGCTGCTGACCACCAGCGTCGACGACGGCGGCTACGGCCTGCCGCCGGAGCGCCTCTGGGTCACCGTCTACGAAGAGGACGACGAGGCCAAGGAACTCTGGCTGAAGAACACCGGCGTCCCGGCCGAGCGAATCCAGCGGATGGGCAAGTCGGACAACTACTGGTCCACCGGCCAGCCCGGCCCCGCCGGCCCCTGCTCAGAGATCTACTACGACCGCGGCCCCGCCTACGGCATCGAGGGCGGTCCGCTGGCCGACGAGACCCGCTACATCGAGATCTGGAACCTCGTCTTCATGCAGTACCAGATCGACAACGTCCGCTCCAAGGTGGACTTCGACATCACCGGCGAACTGCCCAAGAAGAACATCGACACCGGCCTCGGCATGGAGCGCCTCGCGATGATCCTGCAGGGCGTCGAGAACATGTACGAGACGGACCAGGTCCGTCCCGTCATCGACAAGGCCGCCGAGCTCTCCGGCAAGGCGTACACCTCCGCCGAAACCCCCGAGGACCCGCACCACACCGACGACGTCCGCATGCGCGTCGTCGCCGACCACATCCGGTCGGCCCTGATGCTGATCGCCGACGGCGTCACCCCCTCCAACGAGGGCCGCGGCTACGTGCTGCGCCGCCTGATCCGCCGCGCCGTCCGCTCCATGCGCCTGCTGGGCGTCGAGAAGGCCTGCCTGCCCGAGCTGCTCCCGGCCTCCCGCGACGCCATGAAGGGCGTCTACCCGATCGTGGAGACCGACTTCGACCGGATCAGCCGGATCGCCTACGCCGAGGAGAAGGCATTTCTGCGCACCATCGCCTCCGGCACCGCCCGGCTGGAGGACGCGGTCAAGGAATCCAAGTCCGCCGGCCGCCCGCTCTCCGGCGCCGACGCCTTCACCCTGCACGACACCTACGGCTTCCCGATCGACCTGACCCTGGAAATGGCCGAGGAGGCCGGCCTCAAGGTCGACGAGCCCGAGTTCCGCAAGCTCATGCTGGAACAGCGCCAGCGCGCCCAGGCCGACGCCAAGGGCAAGAAGGGCGCCTACGCGGACATGAGCGCCTTCCAGGAGCTTTTGACCGCGGGTGAGACCGTCTTCACCGGCTACACCGAGCTCGCCGGCGAGTCCACGGTCCGCGGCATCCTCGCCAACGGCCGCAAGGTGGGCCACGCCGCCACCGGCGAGGAGATTGAACTCGTCCTGGCCGAGACCCCGTTCTACGCCGAGGCCGGCGGCCAGGCCGCCGACACCGGTCTGATCACCGGCGACGGCTTCGTCGTCGAGGTCCTGGACGTGCAGCGCCCCATCAAGGGCCTCAGCGTCCACAAGGCGATCGTCCGCGAGGGTGAAATCGGCGCCGACGCCCGCGTCCTCGCCGCCGTCGACCGCGAACGCCGGCACGCAGCCGAGCAGGCACACACGGGCACGCACATCGTGCACGCCGCCCTGCACCAGATCCTCGGGCCGGAGGCGCTGCAGCGCGGCTCCTTCAACAAGGCCGGCTACCTCCGCTTCGACTTCTCCTGGGGCGAGGGCCTGAGCACGGCCACCCGCTCGGAGATCGAAGAGGTCGCCAACATCGCCATCCGCAACAACTACCAGGTTGAGACCAAGATCATGGGCCTGGCCGAGGCGAAGGCACTCGGCGCCATGGCGCTCTTCGGCGAGAACTACGGCAACGAGGTCCGCGTCGTGGAGATCGACGGCGCCTGGTCCCGCGAGCTCTGCGGCGGCACGCACGTGTCCAACACCTCACTCATCGGCAGCCTGTCGCTGCTGGGTGAGCAGTCCGTCGGCTCGGGCAACCGCCGCGTCGAGGCCTTCGTCGGCATGGACGCCTTCCGGCACTTGGCCGCCGAACGCGCCCTGGTCACCGAGCTCACCGACATGCTCAAGGTGCCCTCAGGCCTGCTCACCGAGCGCATCGCCGGCACCCTCGCCAAGCTCAAGGCCACCGAGAAGGAACTCGAGCGTCTCCGCAAGGAGCAGCTCACCGCCGCCGCCGCGCAACTGGTGGGCACCGCCAAGGACGCCTCGGGCGTCAAGGTCATCGCCCACGACGCCGGCCAGATCGGTGGCGCGGAAGACCTGCGCGGCCTGGCCCTGGACCTGCGCACCCGTCTCGGCTCCGACGCCGCGGCCGTCGCGGTGGCCGGCGTCAGCAACGACCGCCCGGTGATCCTGGTGGCCACCAATGAGGCCGCCCGTGAGGCCGGCGTCAAGGCCGGCGCGCTGGTCCGCCTGGCCGCCGGCATCCTCGGCGGTGGCGGCGGCGGCAAGGACGACGTCGCCCAGGGCGGCGGCACCGACGTTAGCAAGGTCGGGGCAGCCCTGACCGCCGTCGTCGACGCCATCACCAAGCGCTAAAGGCCGCGGATGGTTGACGCTATGGTGCCCGGCGGCTACCTCCGGGGCGTGAAGCTCGGGGTAGACGTCGGCACCGTGCGCGTGGGGGTGGCCGTGTGTGACCCTGACGGCATCCTCGCAACCCCGCTCCGGACGCTCAAGCGTGACGCCAAGAAAGCTTCCGACGTCAGGATCCTGGTCCGGGAGGCGCTGGAGCGGGACGTCGTGGAAATTTTTGTCGGCCTGCCCCGCACCATGAAGGGGGAGGAGCACGCCTCCGCGACAATGGCTTCCGACTATGCAAAGCTACTGGTCAGTACCCTGCGGGCGGCCGACGCCGACATTCCCGTCTGGCTGGTTGACGAGCGACTGAGCACCGTTTCAGCGCACCGGGACCTGCACCAAGCTGGCATGAGCAGCCGCGACCATCGTAAAGTGGTTGATCAGGTTGCGGCCGCAGGGATACTGCAACACGCAATCGATATGCAAAAGGCCAGGGGGACGGAAGTGGGTCGCCGCGTCAGCGCGGACCCGCAGCCGGGGCCGACCGGTGGCGGCGCTCAGGCCGCCCCGGACTTAAACGCGCATTCTGCACAACGCATTCTGCCCGAAATGGAAGGCTACAGTGAGCCCGGTCAACAATGACGAGTCCTCTGGTTTTGCCACTGGCGGCGCAGACCGCCCGCTGACGCGCAAGGAAATCCGGGCCCAGGAGAAGTTCCTGGCCACCCAGAACCACGAAGTCGTCCCGCCGCAGGCCTATGTCACGGGCCAGGAGGAGCAGGCCGCCCCCGAGGCGCCGTCCCATCAGGAACCCGCGCACGAACCGGTCCAGGAACCCGTGCACCAGGAGCCCGCATACGCCGAGCCCGTGCAGGAGGAACCGGTCCACGAAGCGCCGGTCCACGACGCGCACACCGACCAGGTGCCCGTGCACGAACCGGCCCAGCAGCCCGTCCATGTCGAGCCTGTGCCCGCCGAAGAGGCGCACCACGAGGCTGGCTACGCTGCCCCCGCCTTCGCAGAGGCCGCCCACGAGGAGCCGGCCCACGAGCTGCACGACGCGGCCCAGGAGCCCGTCCACGAATACGCCGGGGGTCTCTCCCGTGAGGAAACCCTCCGCCGTGCCGACGCCCTGCAGTACGGCCACCCCGCCGACGGCGCCGCGTACTACGACGAGCACCTCGACGACCACCATGAGGGCGCGGCCTACGCCGGGCACCCCCTCGAAGACCACCACGACGAAGAGGAGCACGGCCGCGACCTGATCGGCGCCGCGGGCATCCCCGTCGCCAAGGGCCCGTCCAAGAAGGTCCGGCGCCGCCGCCGCTTCCTGGCCCTGGTCCTGACCCTCGCCGTCTTCGTCGTCGCAATCGTCGTCGGCGCCCAGTTCATCAAGCCGCTGCTCGGCGGCAACACGGTTGCGGACTACCCGGGCCCCGGCACCGGCGAGGTCACCATCACCGTGCCGGCCGGCGCAGGCCCCAAGTCCGTGGCCGCGGACCTGCAGGCCAAGCAGGTCATCGCCAACCCGGACAACTTCGTCAAGGCCTTCGTGGCTGCCGGCGGAGCCCTCACCCCGGGCACCTTCAGCATGCGCAAGGAAATGAACAACACCGATGCCGTCAACATCCTGCTGAACAAGGGCAGCGGCAAGGTCATGTACTTCGCCCTCAGCGCCGGCATGCGCATCAACGAATCCCTGCAGGCCATCTCCGAAGGCACCGGCGTGCCGGTCCCCGAGCTCAAGGCGCTCAGCGACTCCCCGGCACAGTTCGGCGTTCCCGCGAAGGCCAAGAACCTTGAGGGCTTCCTGTTCCCCGGCGAATACCGCTTCCCGCTGGGCACCTCAGCCAAGGACGTCCTGACGAAACTGGTCGGCAGCACCCTGGACGAGCTGAAGGCCCAGGGCATCACCGACCCGGCCAAGCAGTACGACGTCCTGACCGTCGCCAGCATCGTCCAGGCCGAGGGCGGCCAGGCCGAGTACGGTGACGTCGCCGGCGCCATCTACAACCGCCTCAAGCCCAACAACACGGAGACCGGCGGCCTGATCCAGTCCGACGCCACAGTCACCTACGGCCTGGGCATCCGCAGCTTCCACATCGATGAGGCGCAGAAGGCGGACAAGTCGAACCCGTACAACACCTACGCCAACCAGGGCCTGCCCGCCGGTCCGATCGGCTCGCCGGGCAAGACCGCCATCGACGCCGCCGCCAAGCCGAAGACGAACGACTACCTCTACTGGGTGACGGTCAACCTGGACACCAAGGAGACCCTGTTCGCCAAGACGCTGGCGGAGCACAACGTCAACGTGGCTAAGTACAATGCCTGGTGCAGCGCCAACCCGAACCGTTGCGTGTGACCGGACGGGCGGCCGTCCTCGGCCACCCCATCGGGCATTCGAAGTCCCCGGCCTTGCACCGGGCCGCCTACGCGGCACTCGGCGTGGACATCGGCTACGAGGCGATCGATGTCACCGTCGACGCCCTGCCCGGGTTCCTGTCGACGGTCCGCGCTGAGGACAGTTGGCGGGGGCTCTCGGTGACGATGCCGCTGAAGGCCGCCATGGCCGCGGCCGTGGACGAGGTCCGCGGCGTGGGGGAGACCCTCGGCGTGGTCAACACCGTCGCACTCGAGCCCGGGCCCGCAGGTCCGCGCCTCGTCGGGTACAACACCGACGTCGCCGGCATCGTCAACGCCCTCCGCTACGCCGGCGCCCCGGATGCGCCGACCGCCGCCGTGCTGGGCGGGGGCGGAACCGCCGCGGCCGCCGTCGCCGCCCTGCGCGACCTCGGCACCGCTTCCGCCACGGTTTTCGTCCGCGACGCGGTCCGGGCCGCCGACGTGCGCGCCGCCGCCGCCGGCGTCGGCATCGACCTGCAGTTCCGGCCCCTCGTGGAGGCGGCCCGTGAACTCCCCGGCTACGACGTCGTCGTCTCCACCCTGCCGCCTCGCGCCGCGGACGGAACCGGAGCGGACCTCGCCGCCGCCGGCGCCGCGACGCCTGGCATCCTGCTCGATGCCGCGTACGACCCGTGGCCCAGCCGGATCGCCGCGGCGTGGACCGCGGGCGGCGGAACCGTGGTCCCCGGCCTGGAAATGCTGCTCTACCAGGCGATCGAACAGGTCCGGCTTTTCGCAGCCGTCGACGGGCCGATGCCCGCCGAAGTCATAGATGTGATGTGTGACGCAGTAGGGGCACCTCGACGGGTGTTCTGAGTGCCGCACATGGCAGGATGGAAGCTATGTTGCGTTGGTTGACCGCCGGTGAATCCCATGGCCCGGCACTGGTCGGAATTATTGAAGGCGTCCCCGCCGGCGTCGAACTCAGCAGTCCCCGGATCGTCGAGGCGCTTGCCCGGCGCCGGCTCGGCTACGGCCGCGGCGCCCGAATGAAGTTCGAACAGGACGAGGTCAGCATCCTTGGCGGTGTCCGCCACGGCCTGACCCAGGGCGGCCCCATCGCCATCCAGGTGGGCAACACCGAATGGCCCAAGTGGGAACAGATCATGTCCGCGGACCCGGTGGACCCGGAGACCCTCGCGGACCAGGCCCGCAACGCCCCGCTGACCCGGCCCCGCCCCGGCCACGCCGACTTCACCGGGATGCAGAAGTACGGCTTCGACGAGGCCCGCCCCGTCCTGGAGCGCGCCAGCGCCCGCGAGACCGCCACCCGCGTGGCCCTCGGCTCGGTGGCCGCCGCCTACCTCTCCCAGCTCGGCATCGAACTGGTCTCCCACACCGTCTCCATCGCCACCGTCTCCGTCCCTGAGGGCAAGCCCCTGCCGGTTCCCTCGGACGTGCTGGCCCTCGACTCGGATCCGTTGCGCTGCTTCGACCGCGAAACCTCCCACGCCATGGTCGCCGAGGTCGACGCCGCCCACAAGGAGGGCGAAACCCTCGGCGGCGTCGTCGAGGTCCTCGCCTACGGCCTGCCGCCGGGACTCGGCAGCTACGTCCACTGGGACCGCCGGCTGGACTCCCGCCTCGCCGCCGCCCTGATGGGCATCCAGGCGATCAAGGGCGTCGAGGTCGGCGACGGCTTCCTCACCGCCTCGCGGCGCGGCTCGGCCGCCCACGACGAGATCGTCAAGGACTCCGAGGGCCGGATCATCCGCACCTCCAACCGCGCCGGCGGGATCGAGGGCGGCATGAGCATCGGCGACGTGCTGCGCGTGCGCGCCGCCATGAAGCCGATCGCCACCGTGCCCCGGGCCCTCAAGACGGTCGACGTCGCCACGGGCGAGGCCGCCAAGGCCCACCACCAGCGCTCGGACGTCTGTGCGGTCCCGGCCGCCGGCGTCGTCGCCGAGGCCATGGTGGCACTGGTCCTGGCCGAGGCCGTGGCCGAAAAGTTCGGCGGTGACTCGGTTGCCGAGACCGCCCGCAACCTCAAGGGCTACCTGGACAACATCCCGGCGTCCCTGGACTCGATCGGCCACTAGTGCCTGCCAGTGAAACGCCGCGCCGGCAGGCCGGCAGCCGGGCCCCGATCGTCCTGATCGGGCCGATGGCCGTCGGCAAGTCTGCGATCGGCCAGCAGTTGGCGCAGCACCTCGGCGCCCGGTTCATCGACACCGACGCCGAGGTGGTCAGCCAGCACGGCGCCATCGCGGACATCTTCGCCAGCCGGGGCGAGTGTGCCTTCCGCGAGATGGAGGCCCGGGCCGTGTCCCGCGCCGTGGAAGACGCCGCCGAATTGCCGACCGTCATCTCCCTCGGCGGCGGCGCCGTCCTGGACTCGGGCACCCAGCAGCTGCTCGCCGGCTGCACCGTGGTCTATCTCGAATGCGACGCCGGCACGGTGGCGGACCGGATCGCCCGGAACTCCGGCCGGCCGCTGTTGGCAGGGGACGCCATGGAACGGTGGCGGACCCTCTTTGCCACCCGCCAACCGGTCTACGAACGCCTCGCCGACATCGTCCTGGACGTCCGTCACGGCAGCGTCGCGGACCTGGCACACCGACTTGAAGATGCGCTCCGGCGCCCCGCCGGCACCGCCGCGGCGGCCCCGGCGGCAACAAAGAAAGTGGAACTGTGAGCAACGAATCAACCACCATCCCCGTCACCGGCCAGTCGGCGTCGGAGAACTACGACGTCGTCGTCGGCCGCGGCCTGCTCGCCGGCCTCCCGGCGCTGCTGGGGGAGCGGGTCAAGCGCGTCCTGGTCATCCACCCGCGCGCCCTGCGGCTCACCGGCGACGCCGTCCGCGAGGAACTCGGCACCGCCGGCTTCACCGCCCTGACCGCGGAAATCCCCGACGCCGAAGAAGGCAAGCACATCGAGGTCGCCTCCTTCTGCTGGCAGGTGCTCGGCCAGAACGATTTCACCCGCTCCGACGCGATCGTCGCCGTCGGCGGGGGAGCGGTGACCGACCTCGCGGGCTTCGTCGCCGCCACGTGGCTGCGCGGCATCAAGGTGGTCCACATGCCCACCAGCCTGCTCGGCATGGTGGATGCCGCCGTCGGCGGGAAGACCGGGATCAACACCGCCGAGGGCAAGAACCTGGTGGGCGCGTTCCACCCGCCCGCCGGCGTCCTGGCCGACCTGGACACCCTGGACACGCTGCCGAAAAACGAGATCATCTCCGGCCTCGCCGAGGTCATCAAGTGCGGCTTCATCGCCGACCCGGCCATCCTCGACCTGATCGAGAAGGACCCCGTGGGCGCCACCGACCCACGCTCGGAGGTCCTGCGGGAACTGATCGAACGCGCCATCACGGTCAAGGCCCGCGTCGTCTCCGAGGACCTCAAGGAAACCGGACAGCGCGAAATCCTGAACTACGGCCACACCCTGGGCCACGCGATCGAACTCGCCGAGCGCTACTCCTGGCGGCACGGCGCCGCCGTGTCCGTCGGCATGATGTTCGCCGCGGAACTGGCCCGCAGCGTGGGCCGGCTCAGCGACGCCGACTTCGACCGGCACCGGGCCATCCTGGAAAGCCTCGGCCTGCCCACCACCTACCGCCGCGACCGCTGGCAGGCACTGCTCGACGGTATGCGCCGGGACAAGAAGTCCCGCGGCGACCTGCTGCGATTCGTGGTGCTCGACGGCGTCGGCCGTCCGGGAATCCTCGATGTCCCGGACACCTCGCTGCTTTTCGCCGCCTACCAGGAGATTGCCTCCTGATGATCAGCGACAACGGCGGCACCAGCGAGTGGCCGGACGCCGGGTTCCCCGGCATCCGGATCAACCCGCGCACGCTCATGCCGGAACTGGTCAACGAGGAGGCCTGCGCCGACGCCCTCGCCGCGTCGCAGGACCCCACCGACCTGATCTTCGTCCGGCTCGTCGAGGGCCACCCCGGGGAGGCGGCCGAGCTGCTCGCCGAGGCCCGGTACAAGGACCCCGATTCCTTCCGGCTCCGGATGTTCGAGGCGGAGGTGCTGCGCGTCTCGCACCGCTCCGACCGCGCCGTCGAACTCTACCGGCAGCTGCTGGCCGAGGCGCAAGGCACCCCCGAGGAGGCCTCCGTCCGGCAGCACCTGGGCCGCTCCTATTTCGCGGCCGGCAACACCGCTGCGGCCGTCGAGTCCTTCGCCAAGGCCCTGGACCTCCGGGTGGCCGGCGCCGCCGACGCGGCCCTGATCTACTCCTCAACCGTGGCCCTGCAGCGCGCCCGGGACGTGCTGGACCTGGCCTCCTGAGGGACCCCGTCCGGCACTGCATCCGTAAAGCCGGTAGAATGGATCTTGGATTTTTGAAAAACACGCGCGGAGCCGCCCATTGGGCGCGCCCGCATGGCATACACGGCTGGCGGCTTAGACCGGCCATTGACGAAACCTGAGGATACTGTGGCAACGACCAACGACATCAAGAACGGAACCGTGCTGAAGCTGGAAGGCCAGCTCTGGAACATCATCGAATTCCAGCACGTCAAGCCCGGCAAGGGCGGCGCCTTCGTCCGCACCAAGATGCGTAACGTCATGTCCGGCAAGGTTGTCGACAAGACCTTCAACGCCGGCCTCAAGATCGAGACCGCCACCGTGGACCGCCGCGACTACCAGTACCTGTACCAGGACGGCGCCGACTTCGTCTTCATGGACACCTCGGACTTCGACCAGCTGACCGTGCCGGCCGCCACCGTCGGCGACGCCACCAACTTCATGCTCGAGAACCAGATGGTCAACATCGCCATCCACGAGGGCAACCCGCTCTACATCGAACTGCCGCCGAGCGTCGTGCTGGAAATCACCTACACCGAGCCGGGCCTGCAGGGCGACCGCTCCTCCGCCGGCACCAAGCCCGCCACCCTGGAAACCGGCTATGAGATCCAGGTGCCGCTGTTCGTCGAGAACAACACCAAAATTAAGGTCGACACCCGCGACGGCAGCTACCTTGGCCGGGTCAACGACTAGTGAGCGCCCGCGGTAAGGCCCGCAGCAGGGCCCTGGATGTTCTTTTCGAGGCGGAACAGCGTTCCGTCTCCGCATTCGATGTGCTGCGCTCCCGTCGTGAACAGACGGATCAGGTCATCAACCCCTACACCCTGGAGATCGTCGAGGGCGTGGTCTCACACCAGGCCGCCATCGACGAGTTCCTGGAAACCTACTCGCAGGGCTGGTCGCTGGAACGGATGCCGTCCGTAGACCGCATCATCCTGCGCGTGGGCACCTGGGAACTGCTCTACAACGACGACGTCCCCGACGGCGTCGCGGTGAGCGAGGCGGTGGCGCTGGCCAAGACGCTCTCGACGGACGAGTCCCCGTCCTTCATCAACGGCCTGCTGGGCCGGCTGCAGCAGCTGAAGCCGTCGCTGCTGGCCTGATCCGGCCGGCACCGAAGCGCCCCCATGACGGGGGACTCTGCGGCGAAAAACTCCGGGCCGGCGCCCGCCATCACGGCGGGCGCCGGCCCTTTCGCGTCTGTCTGGCTGTTCTCGCCCGTGTGATGCACACCGCGTCCCGGAGACCCGAAGCGCCGGGGCCCGTGTGGTAATTTGAAAGAGCAAATGTTCCTTTTTTAATTCCGTCCCGTGAGGCGGGGAAAGGGGAGACGAGCGATGACTTCTGTTCCGGAATCACCGGTACCGGCGACGGTTCAGCTGAGCCGCGTCGTGCTCAGCCAGGCCGACATCGACCGGGCACTCACTCGTATAGCCCACGAAATTCTCGAGTCCAACAAGGGCTCCCAGGACCTGGTCTTGCTGGGCATCCCGCGCCGCGGCTACCCGCTGGCCGTCCGGCTCGCCGCGAAGATCGCCGCCGCCGATCCGTCCGTGGATCCCGCCGCCATCGTCGGCCAACTCGACGTCACCATGTTCCGTGACGACCTCTCGCACCAGCCCACGCGGCCCCCTTACCCCACGCAGCTCCCGCGCACCGGCATCGACAACAAGGTCGTGGTCCTCATCGACGACGTCCTCTACTCCGGCCGCACCATCCGCGCCGCCCTCGACGCCCTCGTGGACCTGGGCCGGCCGAGGATCGTCCGCCTGGCCGTCCTGATCGACCGGGGCCACCGCGAACTGCCGATCCGCGCCGACCACGTCGGCAAGAACCTGCCGACCTCCTCCGCCGAGAAGGTCCGGGTCCGGCTCGAGGAAACCGACAGCGCGGACGGCCGCCCCGTCAACGAGGTCGTCATCGAGGCAGCCGTCGAGGCCACCGCATGAGGCACCTGCTTTCCACCGGGGACCTCAGCCGCGCAGACGCGATCCGCATCCTCGACACCGCGGAGGAAATGTCCGCCGTCGGCGACCGCGAGGTCAAGAAACTCCCCGCCCTCCGCGGGCGCACCGTGGTCAACCTCTTCTTCGAGGACTCCACCCGCACCCGGATCTCCTTCGAGGCCGCCGCCAAGCGGCTGTCCGCGGACGTGATCAACTTCGCCGCCAAGGGCTCCTCCGTTTCCAAGGGCGAATCCCTCAAGGACACCGCCCAGACCCTCGCCGCGATGGGCGCGGACGCCGTCGTCATCCGGCACTGGGCCTCCGGCGCCCCGCACCGGCTCGCCGCCACGGACTGGATCGACGCCGGCGTCATCAACGCCGGCGACGGCACCCACGAACACCCCACCCAGGCCCTGCTGGACGCCTTCACCATGCGCCGGCACTGGTCGAAGCTCGCCGGCGTCCCTTCCACCGGGGCGGACCTGACCGGGATGCGCGTCGCGATCGCCGGCGACGTCCTGCACTCCCGGGTGGCCCGCTCCAACGTCTGGCTGCTGCGCACCCTCGGCGCAGAGGTCACTCTCGTCGCGCCGCCCACGCTGCTGCCCATCGGCGTCGAACACTGGCCCTGCACCGTCAGCTACGACCTGGACCAGACCCTCGCCGGCGGCGTCGACGCGATGATGATGCTCCGGGTCCAAGGGGAGCGGATGAACGCCTCGTTCTTCCCCACCACCCGGGAGTACTCCCGCCGCTGGGGCTTCGATGACAACCGCCTCCGCGCCCTGGACACCCTGGGCCTGAAGGACACCATCATCATGCACCCCGGCCCGATGAACCGCGGCTTGGAGATCTCCTCCGCCGCCGCCGATTCGCCGCGCTCCACCGTCCTGGCCCAGGTCCGCAACGGCGTGTCCGTCCGGATGGCCGCCCTGTACCTGCTGCTCTCCGGCGACACCCGCGAGCCAGCCCCCACCCACTCCAAGGAGAGCCACTGATGGCACCGCAGCACCAGACCGGCAGCTACCTCATCCGTGGCGCCTCGATCCTCGGCGGCCCGGCCGAAGACCTGCTGATCCGCGACGGCGTCATCGCCGCCCGCGGCACCGACCTCGCCAACGACGACGGCGTCACCGTGATTGATGCGCACGGCCTCGTCGCACTGCCGGGCATGGTGGACATCCACACCCACCTGCGCGAACCCGGCCGCGAGGACGCCGAAACGGTCGAGACCGGCACCCGCGCCGCCGCCCTGGGCGGCTACACCGCCGTCCACGCCATGGCCAACAGCAACCCCGTTGCGGACACCGCCGGCGTCGTCGAACAGGTCTTCAGCCTGGGCCGCACCGCCGGCTGGGCCGACGTCCGCCCGGTCGGCGCCGTCACCGTCGGCCTGGCCGGCGAGCAGCTCGCCGAACTCGGCGCCATGGCGGACTCCCGGGCCCGGGTCAGGGTCTTCTCCGACGACGGCATCTGCGTCAGCGACCCGGTCCTGATGCGCCGCGCCCTCGAATACGTCAAGGCGTTCGACGGCGTCGTCGCCCAGCACGCGCAGGAACCCCGGCTCACCGCCGGGGCCCAGATGAACGAGGGCGCCGTCTCCGCCGTCCTCGGCCTCGCCGGCTGGCCCGCGGTGGCCGAGGAAAGCATCATCGCCCGCGACGTCCTGTTGGCCCAGCACGTCGGCTCCCGCCTGCACGTCTGCCACGTCTCCACCGCCGGGTCGGTCGAGATCATCCGCTGGGCCAAGTCCCGCGGCATCAACGTCACCGCCGAGGTCACCCCGCACCACCTCTGGCTCACCGACGAACTGGTCCGCAGCTACGACCCCGTCTACAAGGTCAACCCGCCGCTGCGCACCGACGAGGACGTCCAGGCCCTGCGCGCCGCCCTCGCCGACGGCACCATCGACGTGGTCGGCACCGACCACGCCCCGCACCCCAGCGAGCACAAGGAGTGCGAGTGGGCGCAGGCGGCCATGGGCATGACCGGGCTGGAGACCGCCCTCTCCGTCGTCCAGCACACCATGATCGAAACCGGCCTGATGGACTGGGCCGACTTCGCCCGCGTGACCTCCACCACCCCCGCCGCGATCGGCCGGGTGGAAGACCAGGGCCGGCCGCTGGAGGCCGGGGAACCCGCGAACGTCATCCTGGTGGACGCGGCTGCGCGCTGGAGCGTTGACCCTTCTAAGATGGCAACCATGGGCCGCAACTCTCCATTCGCCGGCCGGGAACTCCCGGGCAAGGTGATGGCCACCTTCCTGCACGGCCACCCGACCGTCCTCGACGGCGCGCTGAACACCCCCTACCGCTGGGACGCCGCGGACACGGCGGGGCGCCCCTGATGGTCAAGGAACTCTCGCTGCTCCTGGTTTTGGTCCTGGTGGCCGTGGCGCTGGTGCTGATCGGGCTGGGCTGGCGCAACCGGCTCCGACGCCAGGCGGACATCCCGGCGCTGCCCGAGGCCCCCGACGCGCTTGGCCCGGCCCTGGCCGAGGCCGAGGGCCAGTACGTGGCCACCACCACCGCGGGGGACTGGCTGGACCGGATCGCCGTCCATGGGCTCGGCCTGCGCACCAACGCCGGCCTCTCCGTGCACCGCGACGGCGTCCTCTTTGACCGCGCCGGCGCGGGTCCGCTCTTCATCCCCGTGGAATGCCTTACCGGCGTACGCCAGGAAAGCGGCATGGCCGGCAAGTTCGTGGAACAGGACGGGCTCCTGGTCCTGAGCTGGATGCTCGGGACCCGCGAGCTGGATACCGGATTCCGCAGCCGCCGCGCCGAGGACAAGACCGCCCTCCTGACCGTTCTCAATGATTTGATCTCCGCTGCCCCCCAGGCAGAAGCCGAAAGTGGAAAGTAACGACGTGACGCAACCAGTGATCGCAACAGAGCAAGACAAGTCCGAGTCCGGGACCGCCGCCGGCGTCCCCGCCGCGCCGGAGCCCGCCGTGCTTGTCCTCGAGGACGGCCGCATCTTCCGCGGCCGCAGCTACGGCGCCACCGGCACCGCCCTCGGCGAGGCCGTCTTCGCCACCGGCATGACCGGCTACCAGGAGACCATTACGGATCCCTCCTACGCCCGCCAGCTCGTGGTGCAGACCGCGCCTCACATCGGCAACACCGGCGTCAACAAGGACGACGCCGAGTCCCGCCGCATCTGGGTGGCCGGCTACGTCGTCCGCGACGCCGCCCGCCGCCCCTCCAACTGGCGCTCCGAGCGGAGCCTGGACGAGGAGCTCACCGAGCAGGGCGTTGTCGGCATCCAGGGCGTGGACACCCGCGCCATCACCCGCCACCTGCGCGAACACAAGACCATGCGCGCCGGCATCTTCTCCGGCGACGCCGCCCGCGCGACGGACAAGGAACTGGTCGACGCCGTCCTCGCCAGCGCCCCCATGGAAGGCTCCCGCCTGGCCGAGGAGGTCAGCGTCGACGAGGCTTACACGGTCGAGCCCGCCGACTGGGGCTGGGAAGGCGAGCCGCGGTTCAGCATCGCCGCGATCGACCTTGGCATCAAGCGCATGACCCCCATCCGGTTCGCCGAGCGCGGCGTCCGGGTCCACGTCCTGCCGGCCACCGCCACCCTGGAGGACGTCAAGGCCGTCAACCCCGACGGCGTCTTCATGTCCAACGGCCCCGGCGACCCCGCCACCGCCGACACCCAGGTGGGCCTGCTCCGCTCCGTGCTGGACGCCAAGCTGCCCTACTTCGGCATCTGCTTCGGCAACCAGATCCTCGGCCGTGCGCTCGGCTTCGGCACGTACAAGCTGCGCTACGGCCACCGCGGGATCAACCAGCCGGTCATGGACCGCGCCACCGGCAAGGTCGAGATCACCTCGCAGAACCACGGCTTCGCCGTCGACGCCCCGCTGGCGGGCGACACGGTGGCCCCCGAGGAGCGCTTCGGCCGCGTCCAGGTCAGCCACGTCAGCCTCAACGACGACGTCGTCGAGGGCCTGAACTGCCTGGACATCCCCGCCTTCTCGGTCCAGTACCACCCCGAGGCGGCCTCCGGCCCGCACGACGCCGCCTACCTCTTCGACCGCTTCATCGACCTGATGGAGAGCACGAAGACCGCGGCCGCGAACGTCGGCACCACGACCTCCACCGACTCCAAGACTGAGGACAAGAAGTAATGCCCAAGAGAACTGACCTGAAGAGCGTCCTGGTCATCGGTTCCGGCCCGATCGTGATCGGCCAGGCGGCCGAATTCGACTACTCCGGCACCCAGGCACTGCGCGTCCTCAAGGACGAAGGCCTGCGCGTCATCCTCGTCAACTCCAACCCGGCCACCATCATGACCGACCCGGAGTTCGCCGACGCAACCTACATCGAACCGATCACCCCCGAGGTGGTCGAGAAGATCATCGCCAAGGAACGCCCCGACGCCGTCCTGCCCACCCTGGGCGGCCAGACCGCGCTGAACACCGCGATCGCCCTGGACAAGAACGGCGTCCTGGAGAAGTACAACGTCGAACTGATCGGCGCCAACATCGCCGCGATCGAACTCGGCGAAGACCGGGAAAAGTTCAAGGGCGTCGTGGAGCGCTGCGGCGCCGAATCGGCCCGCAGCCACATCATCCACACCATCGACGAGGCCCTCACGGCCGCCGAAGACCTGGGCTACCCGATGGTGGTCCGGCCCTCCTTCACCATGGGCGGCCTCGGCTCCGGCCTCGCCTACGACGAGGGCGACCTGCGCCGCATCGTCGGCCAGGGCCTGCAGTACAGCCCCACCACCGAGGTGCTGCTCGAAGAGAGCATCCTCGGCTGGAAGGAGTACGAGCTCGAGATGATGCGCGACAAGAACGACAACGTCGTGGTGGTCTGCTCGATCGAGAACTTCGACCCGGTGGGCGTCCACACCGGCGACTCCATCACCGTCGCCCCGGCCCTGACCCTGACCGACCGCGAGTACCAGCGGCTGCGCGACATCGCGATCGCCGTCATCCGCGAGGTCGGCGTCGACACCGGCGGCTGCAACATCCAGTTCGCCGTCGAACCCGACACCGGCCGCGTCGTCGTCATCGAGATGAACCCGCGCGTCTCCCGCTCCTCGGCCCTGGCCTCCAAGGCCACCGGCTTCGCGATCGCCAAGATCGCCACCAAGCTCTCGCTCGGCTACACCCTGGACGAGATCCCGAACGACATCACGCAGAAGACCCCGGCGTCCTTCGAGCCGACCCTGGACTACGTCGTCGTCAAGGTCCCGCGCTTCGCGTTCGAGAAGTTCCCGGCCGCGGACCCCACGCTGACCACCACCATGAAGTCCGTGGGCGAGGCCATGGCGATGGGCCGCAACTTCACCGAGGCCCTGCAGAAGGCCCTCCGCTCCCTGGAGCAGAAGGGTTCGCAGCTGGACTTCACCCCGGTCCCGGAGTGGGAGGTTGCGGAACTGGTCGAGAAGGCCAAGCGCCCCACCACCGACCGCCTGCACCAGGTCCAGCGCGCCCTGCTGGGCGGCGCCACGGTGGAGCAGCTCTTCGAGGCCACCAAGATCGACCCGTGGTACCTGGACCAGCTGCAGCTGCTCAACGAGATCTCCCTCGAGATCCGCCAGTCCACCGCCCTGACCAAGGAGATGCTGCAGCGCGCCAAGCGGCACGGCTTCTCCGACGCCCAGATCGGCGCCCTGACGCACAACCCGGAGGCCGTGGTCCGCGGCGTCCGGCAGGCCCTGGACATCCGCCCGGTCTACAAGACCGTGGACACCTGCGCCGCCGAGTTCGCCGCGTACACCCCGTATCACTACTCCTCCTACGACGAGGAAGACGAGGTTGCGCTGCACGCCAAGCCCTCCATCATCATCCTCGGCTCCGGTCCGAACCGGATCGGCCAGGGCATCGAATTCGACTACTCCTGCGTCCACGCCTCGATGGCGCTGCGCAAGGCCGGCTACGAGACCGTCATGGTCAACTGCAACCCGGAGACCGTGTCCACCGACTACGACATCTCCACCCGGCTCTACTTCGAACCGCTGACCCTCGAGGACGTCCTTGAGGTCATCGCGGCCGAGGAACGCACCGGCGGCGTCATGGGCGTCTTCGTCCAACTCGGCGGCCAGACCCCGCTCAAGCTCGCCCAGCAGCTGGCCGACGCCGGCGTGCCGATCCTCGGCACCTCCCCGGAGGCGATCGACCTGGCCGAGCACCGCGGCGCCTTCTCCCGCGTCCTCGACGAGGCCGGCCTGATCGCCCCGAAGAACGGCACCGCCGTGTCCTTCGAGGATGCCAAGAAGATCGCCGACGAGATCGGCTACCCGGTCCTGGTCCGCCCGTCCTACGTCCTGGGCGGCCGCGGCATGGAGATCGTCTACGACGAGGCCAACCTCTCCCGCTACATCGCCAACGCCACCGAGATCACCCCGGACCACCCGGTGCTGATCGATCGGTTCCTCGAGGACGCCGTCGAGATCGACGTCGACGCCCTCTTCGACGGCAAGGACCTGTACCTCGGCGGCATCATGGAGCACATCGAAGAGGCCGGCATCCACTCCGGTGACTCCGCCTGTGTGCTGCCCCCGATCACCCTGGGCAACAACGTGATCGACCGGGTCCGGACCGCCACCCGGGCCATCGCCGAGGGCGTGGGCGTCCGCGGCCTGATCAACATCCAGTTCGCGCTGGCCTCCGACGTGCTCTACGTGCTCGAGGCGAACCCGCGCGCCTCGCGCACCGTGCCGTTCGTCTCCAAGGCCACCGGGGTGCAGATGGCCAAGGCGGCCGCGCTGATCGGCGCCGGCGTCACCATCAACCAGCTCCGCAGCGCCTACAAGATGCTGCCGGAGTCCGGTGACGGGTCCACCCTTCCGCTGGACGCCCCCGTCGCCGTCAAGGAAGCCGTGCTGCCGTTCAGCCGGTTCCGGACCCCCGAGGGCAAGGTGGTCGACTCCCTGCTCGGCCCGGAAATGCGCTCCACCGGCGAGGTCATGGGCATCGACAAGCACTTCGACACCGCCTTCGCCAAGAGCCAGGCCGGGGCCAACAACGCGCTTCCCACCGAGGGCAAGGTGTTCGTCTCCGTCGCCAACCGGGACAAGCGCGCCGTCATCATGGCGGTCAAGCGCCTCTCCGACCTCGGCTTCGAGATCGTCTCCACCGGCGGCACCGCCGACGTGCTGCGCCGCAACGGCCTGCAGGCCACCCCGGTCCGCAAGGTCGCCGAGGGCAGCAGCGCCGAGGGTGAAGGGACCATCGCGGACCTAATCGTCGCCGGCGAGATCGACATGGTCTTCAACACCCCCTCCGGTGGCGAGGCCCGCAGCGACGGCTACGAGATCCGCGCCGCCGCGACGTCCATCGGCATCCCCTGCATCACGACCGTGGCCGAGTTCAACGCCGCGGTGCAGGCGATCGAGGCGATGCGGACCTACGAATGGTCCGTCACCAGCCTGCAGGAGCACGCCGCGGCCCTCGCCGAATCGCAGGAAGCCGCCCGGACCGCGGCCCAGCATGCCTGAGCAGGGCACGGACACCACGGCCGGCCGGGAGTCCTTCGGCTCCCGGCTGGGCCGGGCCATGGCCGTGCGCGGCCCGCTCTGCGTCGGTATTGACCCGCACCCGGCGCTGCTGAGCGCCTGGGGCCTGAACGACGACGCCGCCGGCGTCGAACGTTTCTCGCTCACCGTGCTGGAGGCCGTGGGTCCGCTCGCCGCCGCGGTGAAGCCGCAGGTGGCGCTCTACGAACGGCACGGCTCTGCCGGCATGGCCGCGCTGGAACGCACCCTCGCCGAATGCACCGCCGGGGGAGTGCTCAGCATCGCCGACGCCAAGCGCGGCGACATCGGCTCCACCATGGCCGCCTACGCCGACGCGTGGCTGCGGGACGGCTCGGCCCTGGCCGCCGACTCCGTCACCCTTAGCCCCTACCTGGGCTTCGAATCGCTGCGCCCGGCCCTGGACCTCGCGGCTGAGGCCGGGAGGGGTGTCTTCGTCCTGGCTCTGACCTCCAACCCGGAAGGCGCCTCCGTGCAGCACGTGGGTGGGGCGGACTCCGTGGCCCGGCGGATCGTCACCGCAGCGGCCGGGGAGAACCGGCGCTACGACGGCGCCATGGGCTCCGTGGGCCTCGTCGTCGGCGCCACCGTGGGTTCGGCCCTGACCGACCTCGGCCTGGACCTGGAAGCCGTCCGCGGCCCCATCCTGGCCCCTGGCCTGGGCGCCCAGGGAGCCACTCCCGCCGACCTCAAGCGGACCTTCGGTGCCGCCTACGGCCAGGTCCTCGGGACCTCGAGCCGGGACATCCTGGCCGCGGGTCCGGACACCGCCGGCCTGCGGGCCGCGGCCCAGCGTACCCTCGACGGGCTGCGGACCGCCTGACACCGGGCTGAACCGCTCCCGTGCGGGTTCAGGGGGCGGTGAGGCCGGGGTCCTCCATTGCGTTCCTACGCTGCCAAAGGGTAGGTTCGGGAACAGCTACGCAGGGAGGACCCCAGTGAGTTTGCGACCCCTCACGCCGCAGGAGCGTGCCGATGCCCTGCGCAAGGCTGCCGCCGCCCGGGTTACCCGGGCCGAAGCCAAGGAGCGGCTGAAGTCGGGCCGGCTGTCCATCACCGAACTGCTCGGCGCCGCGGAAACGGACGAGGCGGTGGCACGCATGCGGGTGGTGGAACTGCTCGAGGCCCTGCCCGGCATCGGCCAGGTGCGTGCCGCGGCGATCATGGAGCGGCTCGGCATCGCGGCCTCCCGCCGGGTGCGGGGGCTGGGAACCCACCAACGCGCTGCGCTGGTAGATTTTATAGACGAGAAGCAGCCCCGTTCGAAATAAAGCACCGCTAAAGGAATATGTGAGCAAGAAACCCGGACTGACAGTCCTCGCCGGACCGACCGCCGTCGGCAAAGGCACCGTGTCCACCTACATCCGGGACAACTACCCGGGCGTCTGGCTCTCGGTCTCCGCCACCACCCGCGAACCGCGTCCGGGAGAGCAGGACGGCGTGCACTACTTCTTCAAGACCGCCGACGAGTTCGACGAGCTGGTGGCGAAGGGCGAACTGCTGGAATGGGCCGTGGTGCACGGCCGCAACCGCTACGGCACCCTCCGCTCCACCGTGGACGCCGCCATCGCCGAGGGACGCTCCGTCCTCCTGGAGATTGACCTGCAGGGCGCGCGCCAGGTCAAGCAGGCCGTCCCGGACGCACAGTTCGTCTTCCTGGCCCCGCCGAGCTGGGACGAAATGGTCCGCCGCCTGGTGGGCCGCGGCACGGAATCCGCGGAAGAACAGCAGCAAAGGCTGGAAACCGCTAAACTAGAACTTGCTGCTGAACCGGAGTTTGACCACACCGTGGTCAACGACGACGTTCGCCGTGCAGCTGACGAGCTTGTTTCACTCATGGGGCTGACCCCGAACCCGTAACCTCGGCCACGGGACGTATCGGCCCGTAAGAATTTGGAGAATTCGTGTCCACGAACCTTGAAGGCATCATCAACCCGCCGATCGACGAACTGCTGAAGGCAGCCGACTCGAAGTACGGCCTGGTGATCTTCGGTGCCAAGCGTGCCCGCCAGATCAACGCCTACTACGCTCAGCTGCACGAGGGCCTCTTCGAGTACGTCGGCCCGCTGGTCGACACCAAGCTGAACGAGAAGTCGCTGTCCATCGCCCTGCGCGAGATCAACGAAGGCAAGCTCGTTTCCACGCCGATCGAGGCCGCCGCAGAGTAAATGCTCTGCTGCCTGACGGAGGTCACGTGCGCATAGTCCTCGGAGTCGGGGGAGGGATCGCCGCCTACAAGGCGGCATCGCTCCTCCGGCTTTTTACTGAAGCCGGTCATGACGTCACCGTCATCCCCACCGACGCCTCCACCCGGTTCGTGGGGGTTGCCACCTGGGAGGCCCTCTCCGGGCACCCGGTGAGCAACAGCGTCTTCGACGACGTGCACACCGTCAACCACGTCCGGCTCGGCCACGAGGCGGAGCTGATCGTGGTGGCGCCGGCGACGGCCGACCTGCTGGCCCGCGCCGCCACCGGGCAGGCCAACGACCTGCTCACCAACACGCTGCTGATGGCCGGCGGGCCGGTCCTGATGGCCCCCGCCATGCACACCGAGATGTGGCGCCACCAGGCCACGCAGGCGAACGTCGAGACCCTGCGCTCCCGCGGCATCACCGTTCTCGAGCCCGACTCGGGTCGCCTCACCGGCGCCGACTCCGGCCCCGGCCGGTTGCCCGAACCCGCCGCGATCTTCGCCGCCGCCATGGCGCTGGCCGAATCCTCCGGCATCCCCGACGCCCCGGAGCGTGCTGCGGCCCCCGGCCCTGCCGGCCCCACAGCTTCCGGCCCCGGCCCGCTGGCCGGCACCAGGGTCACCATCAGTGCCGGCGGTACCCGTGAACCACTGGACCCGGTCCGATTCCTTGGCAACCGCTCCTCCGGGAAGCAGGGCGTGGCTCTCGCCGCCGCCGCCCGCGACGCCGGCGCGAAGGTCCGGCTGCTCGCCGCGCACATGGACGTCCCCGCGCCCGAGGGGGTCGACGTCGTCCGCGTGGAAACCGCGCTGGAACTCCGGCAGGCCGCCCTGCGCGCCTCCGCCGAGTCGGACGTCATCATCATGGCCGCCGCCGTCGCCGATTTCCGCCCGGCCGAAACCTCCGGGACCAAGATCAAGAAGCGCGACGATACCGCCGACCCGGTCATCACCCTGGTCCGCAACCCGGACATCCTCAAGGAACTGGTGGAGGTCCGCGACACCGCATCCCGCAACCAGCTGATTGTGGGCTTCGCCGCCGAGACCGGCGACGCCGACGGCGGGGTCCTCGAGTACGCCGAGGCCAAGTTGCGGCGCAAGGGCTGCGACCTCCTGGTGGTCAACCAGGTGGGCCGCGATGAGGTCTTCGGCCAGGACACCAATTCCGTAGTCATCCTTGCCCGCTCCGGCTCCGAACCCCAAGAGGCGTCGGGCAGCAAGTCCGATGTCGCTGCTGCCGTGATCGACCGCGTCAGCGCCGAGCTGAGCCGGGTGCAACCGCCCGCCTGACACCCGGCGTTAGCAAGGTCTCCCTCACCGGAGGTCACGCGCCGCTGTATGCCCGTTCCCAACCAGTAAGGTAGTTGAGTGACTTTACCGCTGCACATCCCAGACTTTCACGGGTCCACGCCCGCCTCGCTCCGGCTCTTCACCTCCGAGTCCGTGACGGAGGGACACCCGGACAAGATCTGTGACCAGATCAGCGATGCCATCCTCGACGCCCTGCTGGCCAAGGACCCTGAGTCCCGGGTCGCCGTCGAAACCCTCGCCACCACCGGCCTGGTCCACGTTGCCGGCGAGGTGACCACCGACGCGTACGTCGAGATCCCGCAGATCGTCCGCGAGACGATCCTGGGCATCGGCTACGACTCCTCCGCCAACGGCTTCGACGGCGCCCGCTGCGGCGTTTCGGTTTCCATCGGCCAGCAGTCCAACGACATCGCCGGCGGCGTCTTCAACTCCATCGAGGCCCGCGAAGGCCGCCAGGAGGACGACTACGACCTCCAGGGCGCCGGCGACCAGGGCCTCATGTTCGGCTACGCCAGCGACGAGACCCCCTCCTACATGCCGGTCCCGATCTGGCTGGCGCACCGGCTCTCCGAGCGCCTCACCGAGGTCCGCAAGTCCGGCCAGCTGGACTACCTGCGCCCCGACGGCAAGACCCAGGTGACCGTGGGCTACGACGGCGACCGTCCGGTCTCGCTCGAGACCGTCGTGATCTCCAGCCAGCACGCCGAGGGCGCCAGCCTTGACCAGCTCCGGGCCGACCTCGCCGAGCAGGTGGTGAACCCGGTGATGGCCATGTCCAACCTGGACACCTCCCGGTCACGCAACATCCTCAACCCCGCCGGTGCCTTCGTGATCGGCGGCCCGGTGGGCGACGCCGGCCTGACCGGCCGCAAGATCATCGTCGACACCTACGGCGGTATGGCCCGCCACGGCGGCGGCGCCTTCTCCGGCAAGGATCCGTCGAAGGTGGACCGCTCCGCAGCCTACGCCATGCGCTGGGTTGCCAAGAACGTGGTGGCGGCGGGCCTGGCCCGACGCGCCGAGATCCAGATCGCCTACGCGATCGGCCAGGCCCGCCCCGTGGGCACCTACGTGGAAACCTTCGGCACCGAGACCGTGGACCCGGCACGCATCAGCGAGGCGATCTCCGAGATCTTCGACCTGCGCCCGCGCGCCATCATCGACGCCCTCGACCTCAAGCGCCCGATCTACGCCAAGACCGCCGCGCACGGCCACTTCGGCCGCGACGAACCGGACTTCACCTGGGAGCGGCTGGACCGCGTGGACGCGCTGAAGGCCTTCTTCAACGCCTGATTCCACATTGTCAGTGCTCTGTGATGTGCTGTAGCCAGGCCGCCAACCGGCGGCCTGGCTACCTGTTTTAACCGGCCTTTTCGGCCGCGTCCGCAGCCTTTTGAATGCCGTTGTGCCGGCCCGAAGCACCTGGGAAAGGAGAGAGACCCGTGAGCGAGTCACGCCGCCCCGCCGCGCCGGAAGAACCCTTCCAGCTCTCCCTCCTGCAGGGCTTCCCGGCCTCCGCCGCCGCGGCGGGTCCCGCCCTGGCCGCCGAACTTCCCGTGGCACGGGTGCAGCTGGAGAGCTTCCTGCCGCACCTGGACCGGCCCTTTGACTACAGCGTGCCCGCCGACCTGGACGCTGCGGCCCGGCCCGGCGTTCGGGTGAAGGTCAAGTTTGGCGGGCAGGAGCTTGGCGGCTTCCTGCTGGAACGCGTAGCCGCCTCCGACGCCGGGCATGCGCTGGTGCCGCTGCACAAGGTGGTTTCCCCGGTGCCCGTGCTGACTCCCGGGGTGGCAGCGCTGGCGGAGCGCGTCGCGGCCCGCTACGCCGGCACCGTCAGTGACGTCCTGCGCGTTGCCGTGCCGCCGCGGATGGCGAGGCTGGAGAAGGAATTCGCCCCCGGCGGTGACCTGGACCCGGCTCTGTTTACCGAACCCGTGCCCGAGGATGCCGGGACTGAGGCACTCCCGCCGGACAAGGCGGCACCGGCGGCAGTTCTGCCGCCCTCGGGCTGGTCCGCCTACCGCAACGGCGGTGCGTTCCTGCAGCACCTGGGCGCGGGGGAGTCGCCCCGTGCGGTGCTCTCGGCGCTGCAAGGCTTCGGCCCCGCGGCGTGGCCCCGGCTGATCGCCGAAGCCGTCGCGGCCGTGCGCCGCTCTGGCCGGGGCGCCGTCGTCGTCGTACCCGACTACCGGGACCTGGACCGGGTGGAGGCGGCGCTCCTGGAGCTGCTGCCCGCCGCGGACGTGGCGCGGCTGACCGCCGACGACGGGCCCACCCCGCGCTACCGGAACTTCCTGCGGGTGCTCAGCGGGGCGGCAGGCGTCGTGGTCGGGACGCGGTCGGCCGCCTACGCCCCGGTGCACCGCCTCGGACTGGTGGTCTGCTGGGACGACGGGGACGACCTGCACATCGAACAACGGGCGCCGTACGCCCATGCGCGCGAGGTGCTCCTGCTGCGGGCGGTGCACGAAGGGGCGGCCTGCCTACTCGCCGGGCACGCCCGTAGCACGGAGACCCAGCGGCTGGTGGAGTCCGGCTGGGCACTTCCCGTCGAAGCGGACCGCACCGTGGTGCGCCGGACCGTGCCGCGTGTGGTGAATACCGCGGACAGCTTCGAGCAGGAGCGCGACCCGCTGGCCCGGATCGCCCGTCTCCCCGGCGCGGCATGGCGTGCGGCGAAGGAGGGCCTGGAACGCGGACCGGTACTGGTGCAGGTGGCCCGCGCCGGGTATGCGCCGTCGCTGGCGTGTGAGCGCTGCCGCGAACCGGCCCGCTGCACCGCCTGCAACGGCCCGCTGGCCATCAACGGACCCGCCGGCAGCGGCGCCGTCCCGGTCTGCCGCTGGTGCTCCACCGCGGCGGGTCATTGGCGGTGTGCCACCTGCAACGGCACTCAGCTCCGCCGGGGCGCCACCGGGGCGCTCCGGACCGCGGAGGAACTGGGCCGCGCTTTCCCCGGCAAACCCGTGCTGAACTCGTCCGGTGACCGGGTCCTGGCCACCGTCCCGGACACCAAGGCCCTCGTGGTCGCCACCGTGGGAGCCGAGCCCGTGGCGGCGGGCGGATACGCCGCCGCGCTACTGCTGGACGGAGATTCCCTGCTGCGCCGCGAGAACCTTAGGGCGGGCGAGGACGCCGTGCGCCGCTGGTTCAATGCCGCCGCCCTGGTCCGGCCCGCCGCCGATGGCGGCCTGGTGGTGATCACCGCCGACGACGCCGCGGGCGTGGGTGCGCTGCTGCGTTGGGATCCCGCCGGTTATGCCGGCCGGGAACTCGGACTCCGGCAGGAACTGTCGCTGCCCCCGGCGGTGCGGGTCGCGTCCCTGACCGGACCAAGGACGGCGGTCGGGCATTTCACCTCCGCCGTCGAGGCCGGCCTCGCGTCGCGGGGCATCACGCTGCGGACCGCCGGACCGGCGCCGCTTCCCGGCTCCGGGTTTCCGGCGCCGGGCGTGCCGGGTGCGGGGATTCCGGGTGCCGGTGGGCTGGGTGTCCAGGCCGGCGGCGCGTCCCGCGGCGAAGACGTCCGGACGCTGCTGTTCATTCCGTACGCCCAGGCAGCCGAAGTGACTAAGGCGCTGCGGGCCGTTAAGGCGGCCGCCGCGGCCAAGCGAAGCGACGACCCGGTGCAGGTCCGGCTCGACGGCGTGGACGTGCTGTAGATGACGCCCGTCCATGGCCCCGACGCCGTTGCCGCGGCGCTGCGTGACCTTGCCGCGGCCGAGAAGGTTGAGGACGGGGCGGAGCGTTGGTTCCGAAGCGTGTGGATGGCGGAGCAGCACCCCTGGCGGCAGATGTGTGGGTTTTTTCGCCCGACTACTTGAGACTCCTCGTGGTGGATCATCCCTGGCGAGGGCTGGTACCGCCGGGCGGGAAGGTGGAACCGGGGGAGACCTCCCGTGAGGGCGCCGTACGGGAGCTGGCCGAGGAGACCGGGCTCGTCCTTGAGGTCGCCGCGGTCCCGGCCTTCGCTGCTGTCCGGTCCTACCGGGACGACTGGCCGCCGACGCTGAACCTCTCCTACTGGTCGATCGCCAGCCCTGGGACGGCCCGCCTCGTTCCGGAGGCGGACCAACCCGCCCTGTGGGTTGACGTCGGCAGCGCTTGGAGGACTTACCACGCCAACGACGCACAGGTGATCTCGGGATTTGCGGAACGGAAGCGCCGCGAACAGCGACCCCTTTAGGCAGATCTGGAGTGCTCCCGTGATCGTGGCGGCCCGCACAGTAGAGTGAAGCCATGTTGCACTCAACCCGGCAGGGCTCCGGTAAGCCGCTCCTCCTGGTCCATGGTCTCGGATCCAGTGCAGGAAACTGGAACCCGATAGTCCCGGCGCTGGCTGCTGAACGAGATGTCATCGCCGTCGATCTGCCCGGGTGCGGGGAATCCGCCCCCCTGACCGGCGAGACGACAATCGCGACGCTGACCGATGCCGTCGAAGCCTTCATCGGCGAAGCGGAACTGGGCGACATTGATCTGGTCGGCAGCTCCATGGGGGCACGCATGGCCTTGGAAATGGCGCGGCGGGGGCACGCCGGGACCACGGTCGCGCTCGACCCTGGAGGTTTTTGGAGTGACCGCCAGGCCGCGATCTTTGGTGCCAGCATCAAAGCGTCCGTCGCGCTGGTGCGCCGCATCCAGCCGGCGCTTCCTTTCCTCACGGGCAACCCCGTGGGCCGCACGGCCCTGTTGGCTCAGTTCTCCGCGCATCCCTGGAGGCTGCCGCAGGACCTGGTGCTGCATGAGCTTCGCGGTTTCAAGACGTCAACCAGCCTGGACCCGGCCCTCGACGCGCTGATTCACGGCCCCCGCCAGGAAGGCGCTCCGGCGGGTTCACTCAAGGGCAAAGTGGTCATTGGATGGGGGCGAAAGGACAAGGTGACTGTTCCGGGCGAGGCGGCACGAGCCATGGACCTTTTCCCGGATGCAACTCTCCACTGGTTCGACGACTGCGGTCATTTCCCGCACTGGGACCAGCCCCGGGAGACGGTGCGCCTGATCCTGGACAGCACCGGCTGAGCTGCGGCTGGGTGCCGCGCCAACCCAGGCCCTACCGCCGTCGTCGGCCCTGCTTCCTCAGCGCCACCGCTTCCTCGGCCGCGGCAAGGAGCCGGCGCGCCGATTCGTCCCAGCTGAACTCCGCGGCCCGGTGCACGGACCGCACGGAACGGTCCTTCCACAGCGCCGGATCCTCCAGATCGCGGACGGCGGCCGCGAAGTCGGCCGGCGAGGATGGATCCACGTAGCTGACCACGTCGGAACCCACCTCGCGGAAAATTGGGATGTCGCTGGCGATCACCGGCGTCCCATGTGACATCGCCTCCACCAGCGGCAGCCCGTAGCCCTCTGCCTTGGACAGGCTTACCAGCGCGGTGGTCCGGGCCAGCAGGGCTTCGTACTCCGCATCCGTGACCCCGTTGTGGAACACCACATTGGCGCCCGCGGGAATCAGAGCCTCCAGCTCGGCACGGCGCTCGGGCGTAATCCGGCTCAGCAGGTGGAGCGTCATCTCCGGCAGCTCCGCCATGCCGCGGACCATTGTCTCAACGTTTTTGTAGGGCATGAACGAGCCCATGTACAGCAGCGTCTTCTCGGCCCCGGCGCCGGGATCACGAGGGGTCAGCCCCGGCTGGGGTGCGTTCCCGACGATCCGCACCGGGCGCCTGGTCAGCCGGTACTTGGCCATCAGCGCCTCGGTGGTGGCGCTGATGGTGGCCACGACATCGGCCCGGTTGAGCAGCACCCGCTGCGGCCAGAACGCCTTGTGGTACAGCCTCCACAGCACCCGAACGGGCGCCGGCAGGAAGCCGGGGGGAGCCGGGTGCTCGTAATAGATCAGGTCGTGGAGGGTCAGGATTAGCGCGTACTTCCGCCCCCAGCTGCCCATGGTCTGCATCGGGCAGACGACGACGTCGGCCCCCAGCGGGTTGACCTTCCGGGCGACGAACAGCTCGGCCGGGGACAGCGGGCTGTTGATCAGCGTGTAGGGCACGTCCGGCAGCAGCGCGAGCTGGCGGGTGTCGCTGATCAGCATGGACACGTCGGCCACCTTGGCGGCGGCCGCGATCAGGCTGGAACCGTAGCGGCTGATGCCGTCGTGGTGGTCCAGCCGGGTGAAGCGGGCGTCGATGAGAATTTTCACGCGGCGTGGTCCTTCAGGAAGCGGCGAATGAAACCGGCGGCGGGTTCCGGGGTCTCGTAGTGGATCAGGTGTCCGACGCCGGGGATGACGTCCAGGGTGCCGTCGGGAAGGCGGGGGAGCAGTTTGTGCTGGTCCGGCAGGGCGGCGATCTCGTCCTTCTCCCCGGCGATCAGCAGCACCGGCAGCGTCAGACGCTCGGCGACCTCGGCCACGTTGTTTCCCACCGAGGCCTTGAAGGCCTCCAGCAGGCTGTCCCGGTCCGCGAAGGCGGAGAAGTAGGCGGTGTGCTGTGCGTGGACGAATTGCCGCAGGCGCTTGTCCCTGGTCTTGGCCATGGTCTCGCTCATCACACGCACGATCAGCTGGTTGCGCAGCAGGGCGTTGCCCAGCCGGCGGGGGAGCCGGGCCGCGGCCTCGTAGTAGAGCACCGCGGCCTTGGTCATCAGCCCCTTCGGGCCCTCCAGGGCCGGCGCCGCGATCGGGTTGATGAGGATCAGTTCGGACACCGCGTCCGGGTGATGGGCGACGAAGTGGCTGGTGATGATCGAGCCGAACGAGTGGCCCAGCAGCACCGTGTCCGGTCCCAGCCCCAGGGCGGCCATGAAGTCGGCCACGAACCGCCCGTAGCCCTCCACGCTGTGCGCACCGGCGGCAAGGGCACCGGAGACACCGAAGCCCGGCAGGTCGGGCATGACCAGGCGCATCTCGGGGAGTTGGTCCGCCACCCGGAGCAGGCCGTGGTGGTCGCCGCGGAAGCCGTGGATCACCAGGATGGTGCGGGTGTCCGGGGTTTCCTGCAGGGGTTCATACGTCCAGTACGCCACCCGGGTGCCGTTGAGGTCCACGGTGGAGGCGGTTGCGCGGGTCTGCAGGGCGGCGCTGAGGAGCGGTTGCGGGGGAGGGGGCTGGGTCGCCACGTGTTCCATTCGTTGTGGTGGGGGGCCTGTGGTGGGGTGCGGGCGGCGGTGCGTCAGTTGACGTTGTCCGGGTTGGACCC
Organism: Arthrobacter sp. NPDC080082; assembly: GCF_040686595.1. Lineage (NCBI taxonomy): Bacteria > Bacillati > Actinomycetota > Actinomycetes > Micrococcales > Micrococcaceae > Arthrobacter > Arthrobacter sp. NPDC080082. Next base: position 399,385 of record NZ_JBFBKQ010000002.1, read on the forward strand.
GGTGCGGAAGCCGCGGTCCAGACCGGCCAGGGCGTCCAGGTCCGCCGTCGTCAGCTCGAACCCGAAGACGTCGTGGTTTTCGTGGATCCGTGCGTAGGAGCTTGCCTTCGGGATGACCACGTTGCCCAGTTGCAGGTGCCACCGGATGATGACCTGCGCGGGGGAGCGGCGGTGGGCAGCGGCGATCTCCGTCACCACCGGGTCCTCAAGGACCTGGCCGCGGCCCAGCGGGCTCCACGCTTCCGTCACGATCCCCAAGGAGGAGTGAAGTTCGCGCAATTCGGCCTGCTGCAGCCACGGGTGCAGCTCGATCTGGTTCACGGCCGGGACCACCTCCGCGCCCTGCAGCAGCCGGTCAAGGTGCGCCGGCTGGAAGTTGGACACGCCGATCGCGCGGACCCGTCCCTCCCGGTACAGCGTCTCCAGCGCCCGGTAGCTGTCCGTGTAGAGGCCGCGCCCGGGGCAGGGCCAGTGGATCAGGTAAAGGTCGAGGTACTCGAGGCCCAGCTTGGCCATCGAGGTGTCGAAGGCCCGCAGCGTCGCGTCGTAGCCCTGCTCGTCATTCCACAGCTTCGTGGTGACGAAGAGGTCCTCACGCGTCAGCCGGGGGTGCCGCTCCCCGGAGCCGCCGGTGGCGCCGTCGAACGCTGCCAGGGCACCAATCGCCTTGCCGACGCCGGTCTCGTTGCCGTACATCGCGGCAGTGTCGAAGTGCCGGTAGCCGGCCTCCAGGGCCATGGTCACCAGCCCGGCGGCGTCGGCCGGCGGCACCTTGTACAGCCCGTATCCCAGGCGGTCCATCAGCACACCGTTGTTCAGCGTCACCCGCGGCGTCATTCTCATAGCAACGACTCTACCTAGTACCACGGCCTCTCCCGCGTTCCTTCCGCCTCAGCCGAGCCCCTCGGTACTGACCAGCCGCCGGGCACTGGCCTCGTCCAGGATCAGGTCTGTCGCCAGCCCCGCGGCCAGGGCGCCGCGCAGTCCATTGATCTTGGAGGCGCCGGAGACCACGCAGATCCGCCGCCGGACCTGCCGGAGCTGTGCCAGGTCCGGCCCTGTGGAGCGTTCGTTCAGGGTGATGCCGTCGGAGGAGCCGTCCGCGCGAAAGAACACGGTCGCTACGTCGCCCACGACATCGGACCCGGCCAGGACGCTGAGATCGTCCTCGTCGAGGTAGCCGCCCGCGTAGACGTGGCTGGGGTAGTCGGCGTCGACCGATCCGACACCGAAAATGGCGATGCTCATCCGCGCCTGCAGCTGAAGGATGCGCTGCACGCTGCGCTCATTCCACATGGCCTGCTTGGTGGCGGCGTGGTCGAAGAACGCGGGCACCGGGAATTGCTCCACGCGCGCGCCGTAGGCGCTGCCGAAGCGACGCATGATGTCCGAGGCGTAGGTGATGCCGGTGGTCTGCATGTTTCCGGCGCCGTTGAGCTGGACGATGATGCTGTCGTGCGTAATCTTCCGGGTCAGGTGGCGGCTGACCGCGCTCAGCGTCGACCCCCACGCGACGCCGATGATCGCATTCGAATCAACCAGCGGGCCGATGGTCCGCGCGGCCTGCATGGCCACCCGGTCAAGGGTTTCCGCCTCGTTCAGGGTGTCCACCACCGGAACCACGTGGACGTCCACCTTGTATTCGGCCTTGATCCGGCTGGCGAGCTCGGGGCCGGTGTCCAGCGGGCTGCGGATCTGGATCTGCACCAGGCCCGATTCCCGGGCCGCGGAGAGCAACCGCGAGACGGTCGAACGCGAGGTCCGCAGCTCCCGTGCGATCGCGTCCATGGTCAGGTCCTGGAGGTAGTACAACTGGGCCGCCCGGAGGGCGTCCGACTGGCGCGTCGGCGACATTGCGGCTCCCTTCTGCACGTTTGTGCATAGTGCTTGACTCCATTTTCCATTACTCCAAAGAATAGTCATGAACGGCGTCGTGCCAGAGGCGCGCCGCGCAGCGTCAAGCCCCAAGGAGCAGTGTTGGGAAACAAGGTCAGTTCCGGTCATCCGGCCCCGGGTCAGCAGCGCACATCGGTGCAGCAATTGCGGGACCGTCCGCACGCACAGGTACTCATCATCGGCGGGGGCATCAACGGAGTCGGGACGTTCCGGGACCTGGCGCTCCAGGGCGTCGACGTCGCCCTCGTCGAGCGCGGCGACTTCTGCCAGGGGGCCAGCGGCGCCTCCTCGCACATGATCCACGGCGGCATCCGCTACCTCGAAAATGGCGAATTCCGCCTGGTGCAGGAGTCCGTGGTCGAACGCAACCGCCTGCTGCGGATCGCCCCGCACTACGTCAAGCCGCTGCAGACCACCATCCCGATCTTCAGCACCTTCTCCGGCATCCTCGCCGCGCCGCTGCGGTTCCTGACCCACAAGCAGGGCAAGCACACCGAGCGCGGCGCCTTCCTGATCAAGGCCGGCCTGACGATGTACGACTTCTTCTCCCGCGACGGCGGCACCGTGCCCCGGCACCAGTTTCGCGGCCGGAAGAACGCCCTGGCCGAGCTGCCCCGCCTTCACCCCGGCATCAAGTACGCCGCGACCTACTTCGACGCCTCTGTGCACAACCCGGAGCGCCTCACCCTGGACGTGCTCCAGGACGGCGAGAAGGCCGGCGAGGCGGGCGGCAACGGCGCCCGCGCCAGCAACTACCTCTCCCTGGTCTCGATGGGCACGGCGGCCGACGGCAAGTCCGGTTCCGTGCAGCTCCGTGACGAACTGACCGGCGAGGTCTTCGACTTCACCGCCGACGTCGTGGTCAACACCACCGGTGCCTGGGTGGACCTCACCAACGAGGCCATGGGCGCCGCATCGAAGTTCATGGGCGGCACCAAGGGCTCGCACATCGTGCTGGACCACCCGGAACTGCTCGAAGCCTGCCAGGGCCGCGAGATCTTCTTCGAGCACACCGACGGCCGCATCGTGCTGATCTACCCGATGGGGGACCGCGTCCTGGTCGGCACCACCGACATCGACGCCGACATGGCCGAGGACGCCGTCTGCACCGACGCCGAGATCGACTACTTCTTCGACCTGATCGGCCACGTCTTCCCGGACCTGCCGGTCAGCCGCGAACAGATCGTCTACACCTTCTCCGGCGTCCGCCCGCTGCCGCGCCACGACGAAACCCAGCCCGGCTTCGTCAGCCGCGACTACCGCATCGAACGCCGCGGCGGCAACGGCAGCCCGGTGGTGCTGAGCCTGGTCGGCGGCAAGTGGACCACCTTCCGCGCCCTCGCCGAACACCTCAGCAACGACGTGCTGGCCGAACTGGGCCGCACCCGCAAGGTCTCCACCGCCAAGATGGCGATCGGCGGCGGCGCCGGCTTCCCCGACTCCGAAGAAGGCGTGCAGCGCTGGATCAAGGCCCACATGACCTCCGGCCGCGACGCGGACCGGACCGCAGGCCTGCTCACCCGCTACGGCACCCGCGCCGAGGCCGTCATGGAGTTCCTCGACGCCGGTGAGGACCGGATGCTGCGCTCCACCCGTGAGCTAAGCGTCCGCGAGCTGGAGTTCATGGCCCGCAACGAGCAGATCGGCCACCTGATCGACGTGCTGATCCGCCGCACCTCGCTGGCGTTCCGCGGCCTGGTCACCGGCGAACTGCTCAACGAGGTCGCCGACGTCCTGTCCGGCCCGCTGGGCTGGGACGCCGCCACCCGCAGCGCCGAAATCACCCACGCCCAGGAGGTGCTGGAACGCTTCCACGGCGTCCAGGTCCACAGCCTGGTTGCCTAACACTTGAGCGGCCGGGGGCACTTTTCCCCCGGCCGCGAAGGCTGCCACCAGGGCCCGACGGGCCCGAAGGCAGTTGCCGGCCGGCAGCGTGAAACCGCTGCCGGCCACACGTCCCCTCCACCCGCGAGGGACGACAACAGAAAATAGAGGAGTCAAAGATGTCTCTTGGAATAGTTTTCCTGTCCGAAGTATTCGGTACCGCAATGCTGACCCTGCTGGGTTGCGGCGTTGTGGCCAACGTCGCGCTCAAAGGCACCAAGGGCAACAACGGCGGGTTCCTGATGGTCACCTGGGGCTGGGGCATTGCCGTCTTCGCCGGTGTCTTCGTGGCCGTCAAGTCCGGCGCGCACCTCAACCCGGCCGTGACCTTCGGACTGCTGCTCAACGGCAAGAAGGAGTACGCACCCGGCGTCGCCGTCGACTTCGGCTCAACCCTGACCTACTTCGGTGGCGAGCTGCTCGGCGCCTTCCTGGGCGCCGTCGTCATGTGGCTGGCCCACAAGCAGCACTTCGACGCCGAGCCCGAACCCGCCAGCAAGCTGGGTGTGTTCTCCACCGGCCCCGCCATCCGCTCCACCCCGTGGAACCTGATCACCGAGATCATCGGCACCTTCGTCCTGGTCTTCGTCATCCTGACCTTCGGCGGAACCCCCTCCGGCCTCGGCCCGCTGGCCGTCGCCCTCCTGGTGGTCGGCATCGGCGTCTCCCTCGGCGGCCCCACCGGCTACGCCATCAACCCCGCCCGTGACCTCGGCCCCCGCATCGCCCACGCGCTGCTCCCGATCAAGGGCAAGGGCTCCTCGGACTGGAGCTACTCCTGGATCCCGGTCGTGGGTCCGCTGGTTGGCGGCGGCCTCGCCGGCATCGTGGCGGCCATTGTGCCGATCATCGCCACCGCCGCCGCTTCCTAACCCGAACATCCCCGTACGCATTACCTTCAACCGCCAGGCACTACAGACAAGGACGTCAACGTGAACCAGTACGTAATCGCCATTGACCAGGGAACCACCAGCACCCGCGCCATCGTGTTCGACCACAGCGGCAACATCGTCTCCACCGGCCAGATGGAGCACGAGCAGATCTTCCCGCAGGCCGGCTGGGTGGAACACGACCCCGCGGAGATCTGGAACAACACCCGCGAGGTCATCGCCTCCGCCCTCTCCAAGGCCAACCTGACCCGCCACGACATCGCCGCCGTCGGCATCACCAACCAGCGCGAAACCGCCGTCGTCTGGGACAAGACCACCGGCAAGGCGGTCTACAACGCGATCGTCTGGCAGGACACCCGCACCCAGTCGATCGTGGACGAGCTCGCCAAGGACGGCGGCCCGGACCGGTTCAAGCAGAAGGTGGGCCTGCCGCTGGCGACCTACTTCTCCGGCACCAAGATCAAGTGGATCCTGGACAACGTCGACGGCGCCCGCGCCAAGGCCGAGGCCGGCGACCTGGTCTTCGGCAACACCGACAGCTGGGTGCTCTGGAACCTCACCGGCGGCACCGACGGCGGCGTGCACGTCACCGACGTGACCAACGCGTCCCGGACCATGTTCATGGACCTCGAGACCCTCTCCTGGGACCAGGAAATCCTGGGTGCCTTCGGCGTCCCGGCGTCCATGATGCCCGCCATCAAGTCCTCCTCCGAGGTCTACGGCACGGTCCACACCTCCCAGCTGCTGCGCGAGGTACCGGTCGCCGGCATCCTGGGCGACCAGCAGGCCGCCACGTTCGGCCAGGCGGCGTTCGACGCCGGCGAAGCCAAGAACACCTACGGCACCGGCTGCTTCCTCATCTTCAACACCGGTGAGGAGATCGTCCACTCCAAGAACGGCCTGCTGACCACCGTCGGCTACAAGCTCGGCGACGCCAAGCCGCACTACGCCCTGGAAGGCTCGATCGCCGTGACCGGTTCGCTGGTCCAGTGGCTGCGCGACAACCTGGGCATGATCAGCAGCGCCCCCGAGGTCGAGACCCTGGCTGCCTCGGTCGAGGACAACGGCGGGGTTTACATCGTCCCGGCGTTCTCCGGCCTCTTCGCCCCGTACTGGCGCTCCGATGCCCGCGGCGCGATCGTCGGCCTGACCCGGTACGTGAACAAGAACCACATCGCCCGGGCCGCCCTGGAGGCCACCGCCTTCCAGACCCGCGAGGTGCTCGACGCCGTCAACGCCGACTCCGGCGTGCCGCTGAGCGAGCTCAAGGTCGACGGCGGCATGGTCGCCAACGACGCGCTGATGCAGTTCCAGGCCGACATCCTCGGCGTGCCGGTGATCCGACCGAAGGTCGTCGAGACCACGTCGCTGGGCGCAGCCTACGCGGCCGGCCTCGCCGTCGGCTTCTGGAAGGATCTGGGCGAGTGCTCGGCCAACTGGTCCGAGGACAAGCGCTGGGAGCCGCAGATGGACGACGCCGAGCGCGACCGCCAGATGCGCCTCTGGAAGAAGGCCGTCACCAAGTCCATGGACTGGGTCGACGAGGACGTGAAGTAGCCTTCCGAGCCCCAAAAAGGGGCCGGTGACTCCCGCCCGCCCGCTTCGCGGTGCCCACCACACCATGGCGGGGAGTCACCGGCCCCTTTTTGTCTGCCCGTACTTCAGCCGCTCGGATCGACGTTGTTCGGGTGGGGTGGGGTGCGGGTGCGCTAAAGTAGTCGTATGCGTGCGATCCTCCTGCTTAGCTAGCCGCCCGGCATCCCGGTTAGACCTCCGGATTGTCGAGCGGCAGCCCCTCCGTGTGAGGGGCTTTTGTGTGTCCGGGACGAAGTGCGGGCCCGGAGCAGGGGACCGAAGGATCAGGCGCCACCCGTCCTGATCGGACAAGATCGAAAAGAATAGAAGAGGCCAGCAGTGAGCGTTCAGCCGGAGACAGAGACCGGAACAGCAGCAGCCGTCGCAGGTGCCGCCCCCGAGGAGGGGACCTACAATTTCGCCGCCATGGAGGCGAAGTGGCCGCAGGTCTGGGAGGACCTCAAGGTCTTCACTCCGCTCGACGACGGCTCCAAGGAACGCCGCTACGTGCTGGACATGTTCCCCTACCCCTCCGGCGACCTGCACATGGGCCACGCCGAAGCCTTCGCGATGGGCGACGTCGTCGCCCGCTACCTGCGCCAGCAGGGCTTCGACGTGCTGCACCCGATCGGCTGGGACTCCTTCGGCCTGCCCGCCGAGAACGCCGCCATTAAGCGCAACGCCCACCCCAGCGAGTGGACCTACGCCAACATCGACACCCAGGCCGCGTCCTTCAAGCGGTACGCGATCTCCGCCGACTGGTCCCGCCGGCTGCACACCTCCGACCCGGAGTACTACCGCTGGACCCAGTGGCTGTTCAAGCGCTTCTACGAGCGCGGCCTGGCGTACCGCAAGAACTCCCCGGTGAACTGGTGCCCCAAGGACCAGACCGTGCTGGCCAACGAACAGGTGGTCAACGGCGCCTGTGAACGCTGCGGCACCGCCGTGACCAAGAAGTCCCTGAACCAGTGGTACTTCAAGATCACCGACTACGCGGACCGGCTGCTGGACGACATGGAGGAACTGCGCGGCCACTGGCCCGAGCGGGTCCTGGCCATGCAGAAGAACTGGATCGGCCGCTCCGAGGGCGCCCACGTCACCTTCGTCGTCGAGGCCGACGGCGGCAAGCCCGCCAAGGACGTCACCGTCTTCACCACGCGCCCGGACACCCTGTATGGCGCGACGTTCTTCGTGGTCGCCGCTGACGCGCCGATCGCCGTCGAACTGGTCACCGAGGAACACGCCGCGGCCCTGGACGCCTACCGCGAGCAGGTCAAGGCCCTCTCCGAGATCGAACGCCAGTCCACCGAACGCGAAAAGACCGGTGTTTTCACCGGCCGCTACGCCATCAACCCGCTGACCGGGGAGAAGCTGCCGGTCTGGGCTGCCGATTACGTGCTGGCCGACTACGGCACCGGCGCCATCATGGCCGTGCCCGCCCACGACCAGCGCGACCTGGACTTCGCGAAGACCTTCGACCTGCCGGTCCGGGCCGTCCTGGACACCGGCGAGGAGGACCCCGCCGTCTCCGGCACCGCCACCGCCGGCGAGGGCACCCTGATCAACTCCGGCGAGCTGAACGGCCTGCCCAAGGCCGAGGCCATTCCCGCCGCCATCACCATCCTGGAGAAGCAGGGAACCGGCGAGAAGTTCGTGAACTTCCGCCTGCGTGACTGGCTGTTGAGCCGTCAGCGGTTCTGGGGCGCCCCCATCCCGATCATTCACTGCCCCGATTGCGGCGAGGTCCCGGTCCCGGACGACCAGCTGCCGGTCACTCTGCCCGATGACCTCCGCGGCGAGGACCTGTCCCCGAAGGGCACCTCCCCGCTGGCCGCCGCCGAGGCCTGGGTCAACGTGGACTGCCCCTCCTGCCACGGCCCGGCAAAGCGCGACACGGACACCATGGACACCTTCGTGGACTCCTCCTGGTACTTCCTGCGGTTCGTCTCGCCGCAGTACACCGAGGGGCCGTTCGATCCGGCGAAGATCAACGACTGGATGCCCGTGGGCCAGTACGTGGGCGGCGTCGAGCACGCCATCCTGCACCTGCTCTACGCCCGTTTCTTCACCAAGGTCATCCACGACATGGGCCTGATCGAGGCCGACGAGCCCTTCCGGGCGCTGCTGAACCAGGGCCAGGTCCTCAACGGCGGCAAGGCCATGAGCAAGTCCCTCGGCAACGGCGTTGACCTGGGCGAACAGCTGGACAAGTACGGCGTCGACGCCGTCCGCCTGACTATGATTTTCGCCTCCCCGCCGGAGGACGACGTCGACTGGGCGGACGTCTCGCCGTCGGGCTCCGCGAAGTTCCTGGCCCGCGCCTGGCGGCTCGGCCAGGACGTCACCAGCGAGCCCGGCGTCGACTTCGTCGCCGGTGACCGGGCGCTGCGTGCCGTCACGCACCGCACCATCGCCGACGCCCAGGCGCTGCTGGACGCGAACAAGTTCAACGTCGTCGTGGCGAAGCTGATGGAGCTGGTCAACGCCACCCGCAAGACGATCGATGCCGGTGCGGGCGGCGCGGATCCCGCCGTCCGTGAGGCCGTCGAGGCCGTCGCGGTGATCCTCAGCCTCTTCGCCCCGTACACGGCCGAAGACCTGTGGAACGTCTTGGGACACCCGGCATCCGTTGCCAACGCCGGCTGGCCGGCCCACGACCCGGCCCTGCTGGTCCAGGACACGGTCACCGCCGTGGTCCAGGTGCAGGGCAAGGTCCGCGACCGGCTGGAGGTCTCCCCGGAGATCTCCGAGGATGAGTTGCGCGAACTGGCGCTGGCCTCGGAAAACGTCCAGCGCGCCATGGACGGCCGGGGGATCCGCACCGTGATCGTGCGGGCCCCCAAACTGGTCAACATCGTTCCGGCCTAGCCGGACCGAGCTATGCTGTCACCGGCCGTCGGCGCTTTCGCCGGCGGCCGGTCCACATTCCAGGGGGTGTTTCGTGCCTGACCGTGAGCCGCCGGGCTGGCCCTGGCTGCGGGAACGCTTGTTGCGGCTGCGCCGCGCCACCCGGCCGGATGCCGCCGAACTGGCCGTGGTCCCCGTTGTCCGGACCGCGGTGGTGACCGATTCCGCAGCGGCCCTCCCCGCCGACTGGGTGCGCGACTTTACCTCCGACGGGCGCCTGACCGTGGTGCCCATGCCGGTCATGGTGGGCGAGGAAATCTATGGTGAGGGGGAGGACGACATCGCCGAAACCATCGCCGTGGCCCTGGCCGGGGGTGTGCAGGTCCGGACCTCGCGTCCGTCGCCGGGCCAGTTCGAACGCGCCTACCGCGACGCCGCCGCCCGCGGGTTCGAGGCCGTGCTGTCTATCCATCTGTCCGCCGAGCTTTCGGGCACCGCGGACTCGGCCCGGCTGGCGGCCGCACGGGTGGACATTCTGGTGGAGGTGCTTGACTCCCGCACCGCCGGCATGGCCGAGGGAATGGGCGTGCAGAGCGCTGTCGTGGCCGCGGCCGACGGGCTGGACGCCGCGGCCGTGCGTGGCTTCGCCGAGGCCCGCCTGGCCCGGACCAAGGTGTACTTCTACGTCCCCAGCCTGGAGCAGTTGCGGCGCGGCGGACGGATCGGCGCCGCCGCGTCCCTCTGGGGAACCATGCTCTCGATCAAGCCCATACTGGCGGTCGACGACGGCAGGATCGTCCCGCTGGAACGCGTCCGGTCCGCGGCCCGGGCGGTGGCGCGGCTGGAGGAAATCGCGGCCGACGACGCCCTGTCCCGGCCCGCCGGTGAAGCGCGGCTCGCCGTGCACCACTTCGGGAACCCTGCCGAGGCCGAACAGCTGGCAGCCCGACTGGCGGACCGGCTGCCCGGCTGCCCACCCGCACAGATCAGTTCGCTGCCGGCCGTCCTCGCGGCCCACGCAGGGCTGGGGGTGCTGGCCGTGGTGGTGGGGGAGAGCAGTACCCCGGTACCATCCCCGGCGGCGTCCTCCGACCCGAGCGGTCCGCCGGCCGGTTCTTAGCAGGGCCAGCTGTCCACATAGGCCCGCCGGCGCCTATCGGCAGAGTTGCGCTGGCACCTAGCGTGGACGCATGCCGCGCCGTTCCCCGACTTCGACCCTTCCGGGTCCCCTCGCGGCCCGGCATCGTTGGGCCGCCAGCCTAGGGCCGTCCGGAAACACGTCTGCGGAGGGGTCCGCAGACGACGCGCCCCTGCTGGATCCCCTCGATTCGTCCCCTGACGCCCGGCCGGACGACGGGGTGCCGGAGTTTGCGCCGCCCGTGGTGCGCTGGCGAACGGCCCGCGGGGCCGCCGTCCTGCTTGCCGTGGTTGCGGTGCTGCTCGGCGGCTGGTTCTGGTGGCGGGCCGCCGGCTCCGCTCCGCAGGTCGTGCCCCTGAGTGAGAGGTCAACAACTGCCGCGGCCGTGGAGACTGCGCCCGCCGCTCCGGCCGAGCGGGTCGTCGTGCACGTCACGGGCGCTGTCATCCGGCCGGGGGTGCTCACACTGCCGGCGGGCAGCCGGCTCCATGAGGCAATCGCTGCCGCCGGCGGGGCCACGCCCACCGCGGACTTGGACCGGCTGAACCTGGCCGCGGCCGTGGAGGACGGCCAAAAAATCGTCGTGCCCGAACGGGGCAGCCCCGAGGCGCAGGATTCGCAGGGCGGGGCGTCGGGGGAGGGAGGCGGGTCCTCTGGCGGCAGCGGAAGCGGGTCCGGGGCTTCAGGGAACGGGACCGCGAAGGTCAACCTCAACACCGCCGACGCGGAGGAACTCGCCACGCTGCCGCGGGTGGGGCCGGTGCTCGCCCAGCGGATTGTGGACTGGCGCAAACAACACGGCCGGTTCACCCGGGTGGAGGAGCTCGACGCCGTGGATGGCGTCGGGCCTAAACTCCTCGAGGCCCTGCTGCCGTTGGTGCGGGTCTGACATGCCAGGCGAACGCCGGAAGCCGGAGCCCGGGCACCAGCAACGCCCCTGGCAGGCCTATCGGGACGCCGCGGTCACCAGCCTAGCGCCCCGGCAGGAGTCGCCGGGCACTAAAGGCGCGCTGACGGACAGGCGCACGCGGAAGACGTCGGGCGGTCAGGCACGCTCCTCACGGGCGGCCAGCATCAGGGGGCGGCTGGAGGCACACCTCGGAAACACGCTGTCCGGCCAACTCCCATGGACGTCGAACACCCGGCAGCCGAGTCACGTGTCTGCCCCGCGGAACGGTCCGCCCGACCGCGGAGCCCGGAGGCGTAGCGACCTGCGCCTCGTGCCGGCCGCATTGCTGGTCTGGGCCAGCTCCCTGGCCGGCGCGTGGATCCGGCCGCTCGATCAGGCCCTGATCTGCGCCGTGTTCCTCGCGGGCATCGTCTTCCTGCTCATGCGGAAACGGACGGCCGAACGGGGCGGGAAAAGCCACGCCCGGCGAAGCGCAAGGGCGACCCTGGCCGTGGGACTCGCCCTCGCCGCCGGGGCCGGATCGCATGCCGGCGCCGCCGCCACCGAACGGCAGCAGGGTGCCGTGGCTGAAGCCTTCGCCGCCCACGCGTCCGTCGTGGCAGAACTGGACATCACCGCCGCTCCGGAACGACTCGCCGCACCGCCGGGCCGCGGCGCCCCCGCGCGATGGTCCGTCGAGGCGAGCCTCCGCACCCTCATCCACGATGGCCACCGCATCGGGACGGCCACCCCGCTGACGGTCCTCGGCGGGGAAGACTGGGCCGGCGTGGAACAAGGCCAGCACATTCGCGCCACCGGGAAGCTCAAAGCCGCCCAGGCCGGGCGCACCCAGGCCGGGACGCTCTCCGCCACCACTTCCCCGGTTCCGCTAGCCGGGACGGACGGCACCGCGGGTGATCCGGAGGCGGCGTTGTCCGGGCTGCGCGCCCGCTACACGGCGGCCGCCCGGACACTGCCCGGTGACGCCCGCGGACTGCTTCCCGGCATGGTCACGGGCGACACCTCCGGCCTGGACCCCGGACTCGCCGCGGCGATGAAGACCGTCGGCATGACCCACCTGACCGCCGTGAGCGGGGCCAACTGCAGCCTGGTGCTCGGAGCGCTCCTCCTCGGGGCGCGGAGCCTGCGGCTTCCCCGTCCCGTTGCCGCGGGGCTGGCGCTGGCCGGGCTGGCTCTGTTCGTAGCGCTCGTGGGCCCGGATGCGAGTGTCCTGCGCGCCGCCTGCATGGGTGCCGTCGGGCTGGCAGCGGTCGCGGCGGGGCGGTCCGGGCAGGCGCTGAACCTGTTGTGCACGGCGGTGATCGGGCTGCTCCTGATGGACCCCGGGCTGGCGGATGACTTCGGGTTCCTGCTGTCGGTCCTCGCGACCCTCGGCATCATCGCAGCCGGGCGGCCCGTGATTGCGTGGTTTCCGGCCACGGTGCCCCGCGCCGTAGCCGCCGGCGTCGCGGTGCCGTTCGCCGCCCAATTGTTTTGCGGCCCGGTCATCGTCCTCCTGCAGCCGAGCTTTTCGACGTATGCCCTCGCGGCGAACCTCGCTGCCGCCGTCCTGGTGGCACCGGTGACGCTGCTGGGCACGGCCGCAGTACCGCTCCTCGCGGTGACACCGGCCCTCGCGTCCGCGCCGATGGCCGTGGCCGGGATCTTTGCAGCCGGGGTCGGGGCCGTCGCCCGCTTCTTCGCCGGGCTCCCGGGAGCCGCGCTACCATGGCCCGAGGGCGGAGTCGGTGCCGCCACGATGGCGCTGCTGTCCCTGCTCACCTTTGGCGCCGCGTGGCTGGTCGGCCACCCGGAGCGTGCCTGGCGCCTCACACTCGCGATGCACGGCCTGACGGTGCGGGGGCTGGCCCTGGCGCTGGACCGCCCCTGGCGGCCCTCGTGCGGCTTGGCCGTCCGGCGAGGCCGTGGGACGCTTAGACTCTGCAAACCAACCCTCCGGAGGAATCACCAGTGGCTGCTGCCCAGAACCAACGCACCAAGGCCGCGGCCACGAACACCGCCACCTGGCGGGACGTGACGCCTGCTCCCGTGGTGCTGGTGGGCGGCCCCGAGGATTACCTGGCGTCCCGCGCCATGGACCGGCTCCGGCAACTGGTGCGCACCGCCGCCCCCGACGTCGAGGTCACCCGGATGAGCGCCGCCGCCTACGAACCCGGCGCGCTGGCCATGAACGTCAGTCCGTCCCTCTTCGGTGAGCAAAAGCTGATCGAGGTCGAGGCGCTGGAATCGATGAACGACGCGTTCCTGGCCGACGCCCTGAAGTATTTGGCGGAGCCCGAACCCGACGCGGTCATGGTGATGCGGCACGGCGGCGGAGTCCGCGGCAAGAAGCTGCTCGACGCCATCAAGGCCGGCGGCTGGCCGGTGGTCGACTGCCAGCCGCTGAAGAAGGACGCCGAGAAGATTGCCTTCGTCATGACAGAGTTCAAGGCCGCCTCGCGCCGGATCGAACCCGACGCCGTCCAGGCCCTGATCAACGCCGTCGGGGCGAGCCTGGCCGAACTCGCCGCCGCCTGCAGCCAGCTGATCGCCGACGCCACCACAGCCGTCGACGCCGATATGGTGGACCGTTATTACGGCGGCCGGGTTGAGGCCTCCGGGTTCAAGGTCGCCGACGCCGCCATGGCGGGCAACGCCCCGCTCGCTCTTTCCACTCTGCGCCATGCGCTGGATACCGGGGCCGACCCGGTGCCGATCGTCGCCGCGCTGGCGGCCAAACTGCGGTCCCTGGCCAAGGTCGCCGGGGCGCAGGGTTCCTCGGCCCAGATCGCCAAGCAGCTTGGCATGCAACCCTGGCTGGTGGAGCAGGCCCAGCGGGACGTCCGCCGGTGGACCCCGGAGGGGCTGGTGCGCTCCATCCAGGTCACCGCCGAGGCGGACGCACAGGTCAAGGGCCTGTCCCGGGACCCGGTCTACGCCGTCGAACACGCCGTCACGGTCATCGCCGGCTCCGTCCGCCGCTAGGGGGCTGGCCGCACGTAGCTGCGTCGGGAACCCGGGACGGCAGCCCGGCGATCCCGAAAGCCGCGATAACTGGCTGTGGCCGGCACCTTGGCGGTGCCGGCCACAATCATCAGTTCAGCTGAACTGGAAAACCTTAGAGTGCGTTGACCTTCTTGGAGATCGCCGACTTGCGGTTTGCAGCGTTGTTCTTGTGCAGAACACCCTTGCTGACGGCCTTGTCGAGCTTCCGGCTGGCGGAAACCAGTGCAGCAGACGCGGCATCCTTGTCTTCGGACGCAACGGCGGTGTTGACGGCGCGGATGGCCGTCTTCAGCTCGGACTTGACTGCGTTGTTGCGCAGGCGAGCCTTTTCGTTGGTCAGGATGCGCTTCTTCTGGGACTTGATATTAGCCACGTGTGAACTCTCTTTTTCAATGCGGAAAATGGTCTAGAGGGCTTTCAGATTGGCCATTGACTGAGCGGCGTGGGGATACCTATGGCGACCAACCATCTGTGGCCGTCGACCTGCACGGACACACAGCTGTCAATAATAGCAGAAACGGCTGTCCGATGACGAAATGCTCAGTGACGAGATAGCCGTCAGGACCAGCCCTGCCGGTCGCGGAGCGCCGCGGCCACCGCGCGAAACCGCCCGGCGTCCAGGATGGCACCCTCCCGGCGGACCAATGCCGGGTCGATCTGCAGGATCCGGTCCAGGCGTGCCTCGCTGGGCCGCCACTGCCGGTCCCAGGGACCCGTGCCGATCTCCACATAGTTCGCCGCCCGCCGCGGATCGCCGTCGTGGTCCTTGCTGGTGAGCATCAGGCCCAGGAGATACCGTCCCTTGCTTCCCACCAGCAGCACCGGGCGGTCCTTGCCCTGGCTGTGGTCCTCCTCGAACGGCACCCAGGTCCAGACGATCTCCCCGGGCTCGGGCACCCCGTTGGCGTTCGGGGCGTACCTGACAGTCGCCTTCCCGCGGAAGTCGCCGGGGTAGGACGAAGGAACAGGTCCGCCGCGGCGCGGACCGGACGACGTCCCGGCCGGGCGGCGCCGTGCCGGGGGAGCGGCCGGCGCGCCGCCGACGCCAAGGAAGCGGAGCGTGCCGCGGACGGCCTTGCCGAGGGAGCGAAGGTTCAATGCCATGGGCAACCCTACCGGCGCCGGGTTCGGGCGGGCCGGAATGCAGACCCACGCGCCCGGACGTGGGAGACTAAGGGGACGAGAATTGCGGCCTTCGGCAGCACGGCGCGACGCCGGCTGTTCAGCCCGCGGACAAAACCTTCACCAGTTCAGCCAAGAGTTAGGACCCTGCGTGTCTCCCATGGCCCGCACCGCCCCGGTGCCTGCCGCAACAGATCCGGCCCTCATCCGGAACTTCTGCATCATTGCGCACATTGACCACGGCAAGTCCACGCTCGCCGACCGGATGCTCCAGTTCACCGGCATCGTCCAGTCCCGTGACATGAAGGCCCAGTACCTGGACCGCATGGACATCGAGCGGGAACGCGGCATCACCATCAAGTCGCAGGCCGTCCGGATGCCGTGGGAGCTCGAGGGCACCAGCTACGCGCTGAACATGATCGACACCCCCGGCCACGTCGACTTCACCTACGAGGTGTCCCGGTCCCTGGCCGCCTGTGAGGGCGCCGTGCTGCTGGTCGACGCCGCGCAGGGCATTGAGGCGCAGACCCTCGCCAACCTCTACCTTGCGATGGAGAACAACCTCACCATCATTCCGGTCCTGAACAAGATCGACCTGCCGGCCGCCCAGCCGGAGAAGTACGCCGAGGAGCTCGCGAACCTGATCGGCGGCGACCCGGAGGACGTGCTGCGGGTTTCCGGCAAGACCGGCGCCGGCGTCGAGGCCCTCCTGGACAAGATTGTCCGCGACCTGCCCGCCCCCGTCGGCGATCCCGATGCCCCCGCCCGGGCCATGATCTTCGACTCGGTCTACGACACCTACCGCGGCGTGGTGACCTACGTCCGCGTTGTCGACGGCATGCTGCACCCGCGCGAACGCATCCAGATGATGTCCACCCGCGCCACCCACGAACTGCTGGAGATCGGGGTCAGCTCCCCGGAGCCCACGCCGTCCAAGGGCCTGGGCGTCGGCGAGGTGGGCTACCTGATCACCGGCGTGAAGGACGTCCGCCAGTCCAAGGTGGGCGACACCGTCACCAACATGGCCAAGCCCGCCACGCAGTCGCTGGCCGGCTACGCGGACGCCAAGCCCATGGTCTTCTCCGGCCTGTACCCGCTGGACGGCACCGACTACCCGGTCCTCCGCGACGCGCTGGAGAAGCTGATGCTCAACGACGCCGCGCTGGTCTACGAGCCGGAGACCTCCGCCGCGCTGGGCTTCGGCTTCCGCGTGGGCTTCCTGGGCCTGCTACACCTGGAAATCACCCGGGAACGGCTGGAACGCGAATACAACCTGGACCTGATCTCCACCGCCCCGAACGTCGAGTACGAGGTGACACTGGAGGACAAGAAGGTCATCCACGTGACCAACCCCAGCGAATACCCTACGGGCAAGGTGGCCGAGGTCCGCGAGCCGATGGTCTCCGCCACGATCCTCGCGCCGAACGAGTTCGTTGGCGCCATCATGGAGCTCTGCCAGAGCCGCCGTGGCGTCATGGGCGGCATGGACTACCTCTCCGAGGACCGCGTCGAGATCCGCTACCGGCTCCCGCTGGCCGAGATCGTCTTCGACTTCTTCGACATCCTCAAGTCCCGCACCCGCGGCTACGGCTCGCTGGACTGGAAGGCCGACGGCGACCAGGTCGCCGACCTGGTCAAGGTCGACATCATGCTCCAGGGCGAGCAGGTGGACGCATTCAGCGCCATCACCCACCGGGACAAGGCCTACGCCTACGGTGTGATGATGACCGGCAAGCTGCGCGAACTGATCCCGCGGCAGCAGTTCGAGGTGCCCATCCAGGCTGCGATCGGCTCCCGCATCATCGCCCGCGAGAGCATCCGTGCCATCCGCAAGGACGTGCTCGCGAAGTGCTACGGCGGTGACATCACCCGAAAGCGCAAACTGCTCGAGAAGCAGAAGGAAGGCAAGAAGCGCATGAAGATGGTGGGCCGCGTCGAGGTACCGCAGGAGGCGTTCATCGCCGCCCTGACCACGGAAGAATCCAAGGACAAGGCCAAGAAGTAACCATGCCAAGCGCACTACCCCTCGGCGACCCCGCGCCGTCGGACGGGCTGCTGCCCGCCCAGGCGCTGGAGGGCGCCGGGGGCCGGGCCTTCGGGCTCTACGTTCACATCCCGTTCTGCGCGGTGCGCTGCGGCTACTGCGACTTCAACACCTACACCGCCACGGAACTCGGCGGCGGGGCGTCCCAGGATGCCTACGCCGACACCGCCGTCGCGGAGGTCGGATTCGCGGCCCGCGCCCTGGCCGATTCCGGGTTGCCGGAGCGTCCGCTCAGCACCGTCTTCTTCGGCGGCGGCACCCCCACCCTCCTTCCAGCGGAAGACCTGGCCCGCATCCTGCGTGCCGCCGTCGACACCTGGGGCCTTGCGCCCGGCGCCGAGGTGACCACCGAGGCGAACCCGGACTCGGTGACCCGCGAGTCCCTGCAGCTCCTGGCCGACGCCGGCTTCACCCGGGTGTCCTTCGGGATGCAGTCCGCCGTGCCCCACGTGCTCAAGGTCCTGGACCGCACCCACACGCCCAGCCGGGTGCCCCTGGTGGTGGAGTGGGCCCGCGAGGCCGGGCTGGCCGTCAGCCTCGACCTGATCTACGGCACACCCGGTGAGTCGCTGGAGGACTGGCGCCATTCACTGGAGACGGCCCTGTCCTACCGCCCGGACCACATCAGCGCCTATGCCCTGATCGTCGAGGAGGGCACCAAGCTCGCCGCCCAGATCCGCCGCGGCGAGGTCCCGGGGATCGACGACGACGACCACGCGGCCAAGTACGAACTGGCCGACGAACTCATTTCCGCCGCCGGGCTGGGCTGGTACGAGGTCAGCAACTGGGCGGCGACGCCGGAGCAGGCTTGCCGCCACAACCTCGCCTACTGGCGCGGGGACGACTGGTGGGGGATCGGTCCGGGGGCCCACTCGCACGTCGGCGGCGTCCGCTGGTGGAACGTCAAGCACCCCGTCGCCTACGCCGCCCGGCTGGACTCCGGCGCCTCCCCGGCGGCGGGCCGGGAAACCCTGGACTCGGAGACCCGCAATATCGAGCGCATCATGCTCGAGGCGCGGCTGGTCTCGGGCCTGGACATCCCCAGCCTGGGCGGGCTGGAGGAAACCGGCCGGCACGCCGTCGCGGGACTGATCGCCGACGGACTCGTGGAACCGGCGCAGGCCTTCCGCGGCCGGCTGGTCCTTACGCTGAAGGGCCGCCTCCTGGCCGACGCCGTCGTCCGACGGCTGCTGCCGGACTGACCCGCCGGGCCGGCGAGCCGCCCGCACCAGGGAAAGACAAAAACGGGCACCCCGGGAGAAATCCCCGGGGTGCCCGTTGACGTTGTGGGAACCGGCGCTACTTGATCCAGCGCAGGTTGAATTCGTAGCGGTGCGGCTGGCCGCGGTTGACGTGGATGCCGGCCGCCACGGAGAAGCAGGCCAGCGCGATCCAGATGACCGTGGCCAGGACCGCGAACAGGTTGCCCACCACGGGGACGAACACCAGCAGGTTGGCCACCACGGCCGCGATCGTCGGCGGCAGGGTGAAGTTCAGCGCTTCCTTGGACTCCTGGGCGGTGAAGGGTCCGCGGTCCTTGAAAATCAGGTAAATCAGCAGCGACGGGATGCAGCCGAGGATGCCGCCGAAGTGCGACAGGGTGGCCCACTGACGGTCCTCGCTGGCGGTCAGGGGAAGCGCATTTGCGGGAACGCCATGGTACTGCGACTGGCCGTGACCGGCCTGGGGGTCCGTGTGTTCGCGTGCGTCTTCTGCCACGTTTCGTCCTTTGGATTGCGGTGGAGCGTTGGTACCTGTGCGGGCGCGGCCACCGTCACAACGCGGCGGCCACCGTATCAAGAATACTTGCTTGGGCGCCGACGCCCGCCACCTTGCCGGACGGGCCCTACTGTTCCGGGGCGGTGAGGAAGTCGATGACCTCCTCCACCCGGCCCAGAAGCGAGGGTTCCAGGTCGGCGTAGCTGCGGACGGCGCCGAGGAGTTTCTGCCAGCCCAACCCGATGTCCTCCTTGGTGCTGTGCGGCCAGCCGAAGGCGGTCAGGATGCCGGTCTTCCAGTCCACGCCGCGGGGGATCACGGGCCAGCGTTCGATGCCCAGCACGGACGGCCGGATGGCCTGCCAGACGTCAATGTACGGGTGGCCGACGATCAGGACGTTTCCGCGGGCTCCGGGGGAAGCCATGACGGCCTCGGCGATCCGGGACTCCTTGGAATCGGCCACCAGGTGGTCCACCAAGACGCCGAGGCGGCGGCCGGGACCCGGACGGAAGTCCCTGACCGCGGCTGAGAGATCGTCGATGCCGTGCAGGGGTTCGACGACGATGCCCTCGACCCGGAGATCGTCGCCCCAGACCTTCTCGACCAGTTCGGCGTCGTGTTTGCCCTCAACCCAGATCCGGCTGGCCTTGGCCACCTGCGCCCGCTGGCCCTCCACGCGCACCGAGCCGGACGCCGTGCGCGTCCCGGCTGCCGGTCCTGCGGGCGCCCGGGGTGCCGGCGGCATCAGCCGGATGGGCCGGCCCTCCAGGAGGAAGCCGTAGCCGAGTCGGAAAGTCCGGGACTTCCCGCGCCGATCCTCAAGGGCCACGACGTGCATGCCGCCGGACTTCTCCACCCGGGTGACGGCACCAACCCAGCCGGACTGCACGTCCTCGAGGACCATGCCGCGCTGCACCGGGACCTCGGGCAGCTGGGAAGGGGCGGGGGCGGTGAGGTCCTGCGGGCCCCAGTTCTGATAGGACATCGGTTACACACTGCTTTGCATCGGGGCGGAACTGCAACGGGGGACTGCGTCGGGCCGGGGTGGTGGCCGGCCGCGCCGGGCAGTCGCCCGGCTTGCCACGGTCACGCCCGGAGCGAATCCAATGCTAACAACGCGGCCGGACATATTAGACTGGTTAGCACTGAGGCATGCCGAGTGCTAACCCCCGGGTTCTTCCGGGCGGCGGGCGCCGGTTGACGGTTGAGGCTCGATTGGAGGTGCGGCGTGAGCGAACCACGCAAACTCGAAGTGCTGCGCGCCATCGTGGAGGACTACGTCCATTCCCGTGAACCCGTGGGCTCCAAGGCGCTGGTGGAACGCCACCACTTGGGCGTCTCCAGCGCAACGATCCGCAACGACATGGCCGCGCTGGAGGACGAGGGGCTGATCACCGCCCCGCACACCAGCGCCGGCCGGATCCCCACGGACAAGGGCTACCGGCTCTTCGTGGACCGCATCTCCGCGGTCAAGCCGCTGTCCCCGGCGGAGCGGCGGGCCATCCAGGCCCTGCTGGAGGGCTCCGAAGACCTCGACGACGTCCTGGACCGGACCGTGCGCCTGTTGGCGCAGCTGACCAACCAGGTGGCCGTGGTGCAGTACCCGCTGCTCAGCCGAGCGCGGGTGCGGCACATCGAGTTTGTGCTGCTGGCACCGCGGAAGGTGCTGACCGTCCTCATCGCTGACACCGGCAAGGTCGAACAGCGCGTCATCGACGTCGGCCAGGACCTTGGCGACGAAACCCTCGCCGAGCTGCGGGGCGTCTTCCTCGGCCGGCTCGGCGGAACCCCGTTGAGCCTGCTCCCGCAGACCCTGCCCGACGTCGTCGACAGCACCGCCCCCGCCCGCCGCGGCGCCGCCCAGGCGCTGGCCCGCGGACTGGAGGCGCTGGCCGCCAGCAGCCGCGAGGAGCGGATGGTGATGGCCGGCACGGCCAACCTCGCCCGCTCCAACGTTGACTTCCCGCTGAGCATTGGCCCCGTCCTCGAGGCCCTCGAGGAGCAGGTGGTCATGCTCCGGCTGCTCTCGGACATGGCCGAGGACCCCCGCGGCGTGACCGTCAGCATCGGCCGGGAGAACCCCTACGACGGGCTCTCCGAGGCCTCCGTGGTGGCCACCGGGTACGGCCCCGACGCCACCGCCAAGGTGGGCATCCTCGGCCCCACCCGGATGGATTACCCCACCACTATGGCCGCCGTCCGCGCGGTGGCCCGCTACCTTTCACGGATCCTCGGGCCCTGACCGGCCGGATCCACCACCAGGCTTGTCGCCCAGCACCGGCAGTACAAAAAGGAAGAGATACACACTTTGAGCAGCCACTACGACGTTCTTGGAGTCTCCCGCGAAGCAACCGGCGAGGAAATCAAGAAGGCCTACCGCAAACTCGCGCGGACCCTGCACCCGGACGTCAACCCGGGCGAGGACGCGTCCGAGCGCTTCAAGGCGGTCACCCACGCCTACGAGGTGCTCTCCGACCCGCAGAAGCGCCGCGTCTACGACACCACCGGCAACGAGAACGGCACGGACAACGGCTTCGGCGGCGGCAGCTACGCCGGTCAGGGCTTCGCGTTCCAGGACATCTTCGAGACCTTCTTCGGCGGTGCCGCCGGAGCCGGCGGCCCGGCCTCCCGCGTCCGCCGCGGCCAGGACGCGCTGATCAGCGTCCGGATCGAGCTGCGCGACGCCGTCTTCGGCGTCAACAAGAAGCTCGAGGTGGACACCGCCGTCACCTGCCCCACCTGTGAGGGCTCCTGCTGCCGCGAGGGCAGCCACCCGGAACGCTGCGACATTTGCGGCGGCAGCGGCCAGGTCCAGCGCCCGGTCCGCTCCATCCTGGGCCAGGTCATGACCACCGCCCCATGCGGCAGCTGCGAGGGCTTCGGCACCGTCATCAAGGACCCCTGCAACGAGTGCGCCGGCCAGGGCCGGATCCGCAGCCGCCGGTCGCTGACCGTCAAGGTCCCCGCCGGCGTTGCCACCGGCACCCGGATCCAGCTCTCCGGCCAGGGCGAGGCCGGCCCGGCGGGCGGCCCCTCCGGCGACCTGTACGTGGAGATCCGGGTCAACAACGACCCGACCTTCGTCCGCGAGGGCGACGATCTGCACGCCAGCCTCACCATTCCGATGACGGCCGCGGCCCTCGGCACCGAGCTGACCCTGGACACCTTCGACGGGCAGCAGGAAATCGACGTCAAGAGCGGCACTCAGTCCGGCGAGGTCATCACCCTGCGCGGGCTCGGCGTCACCCACCTGCGCGGCTACGGCCGCGGCGACCTCAAGGTGCACCTCCAGGTGGAGACCCCCGCCAAGCTCGACGCCGCCCAGGAGGACCTCATGCGCCAGCTGGCCAAGCTCCGCGGCGAGCAGTTCACCGAGGGCAAGCTGGCCGCCAGCGGCGGGGTCTTCGCCAAGCTGCGGGACCGCCTCGGTAACCTGTAGCGGTGAGCAACCCGGTCTTCTTCACCCCCGCCGGAACCCTGGACAACCAGGCCCCCGGTTCCACCTTCGTGCTGGACGGCGCCGAGGCGCGGCATGCCGTCACGGTCAAGCGCCTCGCTGCGGGGGAGCAGGTGGACATCGCCGACGGCGCCGGCCGCCGGATCACCGGCACGGTCACCGGCGCCGGGCCCCAGGAGCTGACGCTCGAGTGCACCGCGGTCAACGACGAGCCGCGTCCCACGGTGCGGCTGGTGCTGGTGCAGGCCCTGGCGAAGGGTGACCGGGACGAACTCGCGGCCGAGACCGCGACGGAGCTGGGGATCGACGCCGTCGTCCCGTGGCAGGCCGAACGGTCGATCGTCCGCTGGAAGCCCGAACGCGCCGCGAAGGCGCACGCCAAGTGGCAGTCCGTGGTGACGGCGGCGGCGAAGCAGGCCCGCCGCGCCTGGATCCCCGAGGTCCGCGCCGCCGTGGACGGCGGCTCGCTGCAGGCGGCGGTCGCCGCCACGGTGGCATCCGCCGGGCTGGCCGTGATCCTGCACGAGGACGCCGTCCGGCCGCTGCGCCGGGTGCTGGCCGACTGGCAGGAGAAAGTTGTTGGCGCGGACGACGGCGCGGCGCCGCGCGAGGTGCTGCTGATCGTGGGACCGGAGGGCGGGATCAGCCCGCGGGAGGTCACCCGGCTCTGTGATGCCGGGGCCGTGACCGCGCTGTTGGGGCACCACGTGCTGCGGTCCTCCACCGCCGGGCCCGCGGCCACCGTGCTGGCCAGCGACATCCTGGGCCGCTGGTAGCGGCTACCCGGCAGGCTGCTTAGCTGTGTTTTAGGTGGTCAATTAGCCGGGCTATTTGACGGTGCTATTGGACCGGGCTATTTAACCGTGAAGCCGCGGGTGTCGACGTTGAGGTCGGTGGCCTTGCCGTTCGCGTCCACCTGGGAGACCCGCGCCTCGTAACTGCCCGGTCCCAAGTTCAGGGTGAAGCTGAACAGCCCCGACTGCTGCGCGTCTGCCGCCGCGGTCATCATGCCGCTCTGGTACGGGGTCTTGGCGGTGCCGTCGACCTTCTGGATCTCCCAGCGGAGCTTCCCGCCCGGCGAGGTGCTGCGGCCGGAGATCTTTACCGCGCCGTCGGCCACGGTGGTGCCCTCCTGCGGGTCGATGATCCACACCGGCGCCACCATGCCGGCGCTGCGGGAGGTGGGTGCGCCCAGCCGGACCCGGTTGAACGCGACGTAGTCGGTGTGGCCGTCCACAAGGATGACCACCTGGATCTGCTGCCCGGAGTCCGTCAGCCCGGCGCTGGCCGCGGCGGCGGTGGCCGTGTAGACCAGCTGCTGGATGGCGCGCTCGGCCATGTCGGCGTCGAGGTTGCTGTTGAACGCGTCGGAGGACACGTCCACCGTGATGGTGTTCTTGCCGGAGATCGACGTGGCGAGCTTGCGCGGATTCTGCCACGGGGTGAAGAAGTCAGGGTCCAGCGGCTTCTGGGACATCATCACCCGCAACGCGCGGGTCACGGGGTTGTCGTCCTCGGAGACGTCCCGGAATTCGCGGTAGAGGAAGACGTTGTTGTTGCTGCGGCCGATCCAGTACACCGGGGCCTTGTTGGAGGCCTGCGCGGATTCCAGCGGGGCGCTCGTGGCGGTGGTCCCGTCCGCGGGTCCCGGCACCGTCTGGGTGGGGGAGCCGGCGTCGGTGATGTCCTGCCGGGGGTTGGCGACGCAACCGGAGAGCACCAGGGAAGCGGGCAGCACGAACAGCAGCAGGCCGCGGCGCATGCGCCGTGCCGCCGTCGCGGTCCTCGTGCCCTGACTGCTGGCGCCCTTGATGCCGATTGCGGTGCTCCCTCTCGCGGTGGTCGTTGATGTGCGGGCCGTCGCCGGCCGGGACCGATAGGCCCAATCCAGCATGGCACAGGGGAAGTGCACGCCGGCGGGGAAGCGGGGCACCCGAACAAACTGCAACGGGAACGATATGAGGCCGATATGAAGTTGATACCTAAAGCCGGCTAACCGCTGCCGCCACGGCGTCGACGGGACGTCGAAAAGGGCGTCGGGCGGGCCACCGGAAGGCGCCGTGGAAGCGGCCGGTGGCGACGGCGGCCCGGCGTTGGGGCGCCCCGTCCGGCCGGGCTTGGAGCGCGGCACGGCGGCGGTCTCCTGACGTAAGATGGGAGGACCGCCGGACCCGGCGACGCCGCACCTCACGGCGGCGAGACGGGAGCGGCGGCGACGGAGCATATTCGAGCTGGAGGGAACCAGAGGCCCGCGGGCCATCACCATGACTGAAGCAGCCAACGGCAAGGCCCGGACCACCGCGGGCGAACGCACCACCGGGGAATTTCCCCACTCCATCCCAGGCGTGCGGACGGAGGTCGTGGTCTTCGAGAACTCGGGCCAGATGGTGCAGTCGCTGGGCAGCCACGACGAGGCGCTGCGCTTCATCGAATCCCAGTACCCCGGCGTCGACTTCCACGTCCGCGGCAACGAACTCTCCATCAGCGGCCCGCCGGCGGACGTCCCCCGGATCATGCGGCTCCTGAACGAGGTGCGCGGCCTGGTGGCCCGCGGCACGGTCATCACCCCGGCCGTCCTGCAGCAGCTCGTCTCCATGCTCCGCAGCCAGTCGCTGCAGAACCCGGTGGAGGTGCTGACCACCAACATCCTCTCCAGCCGCGGCAAGACCATCCGGCCCAAGACGCTGAACCAGAAGAACTACGTGGACGCCATCGACGCGAACACCGTGATCTTCGGCATCGGTCCCGCCGGCACGGGCAAGACCTACCTGGCCATGGCCAAGGCCGTGCAGGCGCTGCAGCAGAAGGAAGTCAGCCGGATCATCCTCACCCGCCCCGCCGTCGAGGCCGGTGAGCGGCTCGGCTTCCTGCCCGGAACGCTGAGCGACAAGATCGATCCCTACCTGCGGCCGCTCTACGACGCGCTGCACGACATGATGGACCCGGAGTCCATCCCCCGCCTGATGGCCGCGGGCACCATCGAGGTGGCCCCGCTGGCCTACATGCGCGGCCGGACCCTGAACGACGCCTTCATCATCCTGGACGAGGCCCAGAACACGACGCCGGAGCAGATGAAGATGTTCCTCACCCGCCTGGGCTTCGGCTCCAAGATGGTGGTCACCGGCGACATCACCCAGGTGGACCTGCCGTTCGGTACCCGGTCCGGCCTGCGGATCGTCGAGGACATCCTGCAGGGCATCGAGGACGTCAACTTTTCCGTCCTGGACGCCGCCGACGTCGTCCGGCACCGGCTGGTGGGCGACATCGTCAACGCCTACAGCGTCTGGGACGAAACACAACGAAACCGGGTCAAGCACTCCGTCGCCCGGGACAACCGGGGAGAACACGCATGAGCATCGAGGTCAACAACGAATCCGGCATCGCCGTCGACGAGGCCGAATTGGTGGCGCTGGCCCGATACGTCTTCGAACGGCTCTTCATCCACCCGCAGGCGGAGCTGTCCATCCTGCTGGTGGACGAGCCCGCGATGGAAAAGCTGCACATCGAACTGATGGACGAGCCTGGTTCCACCGACGTCCTCTCCGTCCCGATGGACGAGCTGACCCCCGGCACCCCGGACAAGCCCACCCCGCAGGGCATGCTCGGTGACATCGCCATCTGCCCGCAGGTCGCCGAGATCCAGGCCCAGAACGCCGGCCACTCCACCCAGGACGAGATGCTGCTCCTCACCACGCACGGCATCCTGCACCTGCTCGGCTTCGACCACGCCGAGCCGGAGGAGAAGGAAGAGATGTTCGGCCTGCAGCGCGAACTCCTCTCCGGCTTCACCGGCCGGGAAGCCCCGGCAGAGACGATTCAGTGACCCCACTGATCCTGGCCGGCATGTCGCTGGTCTTCCTGAGTTTTGCCGCGCTTTTGACAGCGGCCGAGGCAGCCTTCAACTACCTCCCTCGGCACGACGCCGAGGCGGCGGTGCTTAACAGCCGCGGCACCGCCCTCAAACGGATCCTCGCCCAGCCGGTGGCGCACATGCGCGCCCTGCGGTTCTGGCGGATCTGGTTCGAGATGGCCTCCGCGGTGGCCGTGACCGTGCTGCTGCACAGCGTGCTGGATAACGTCTGGCTGGCCGGCCTGATCGCCACCGGCATCATGGCGATCCTCGGCTTCGTGATCGTGGGGGTTTCCCCGCGCCAGCTGGGCCGCGTGCACTCCGCCGGGCTGGTGCGTTTCTCCGCCCCGCTGATCCGTTGGCTCTGCTGGGTGCTCGGCCCCATCCCGGGCTGGCTGGTCACCCTCGGCAGCGCCGTCGCCCCCGGCGCCCCGGCGGACAATGAGGCGTTCTTCAGCGAAGAGGAGTTCCGCGAACTCGTCGAACGCGCCAGCGAATCCGAGGTGATCGAGAACGACGAGGCGGAACTGATCCAGTCCGTCTTCGACTTCGGCGACACCCTGGTCCGCGCCGTGATGGTGCCCCGCACGGACATCCTCACCATCGATTCCGGCTCCAGCCTGCACCGCGCCATGTCCCTGTTCCTCCGCTCCGGCTATTCCCGGATCCCGGTGATCGGCGAGAGCACCGACCAGGTCCTCGGCATCGTCTACCTCAAGGACGTCGCCGCCGTGATCCACAACCTGGAACCCGGCGTCGAACCGCCCGCGGTGGACGCCCTCGCCCGCGAGGTGCGCTACGTTCCCGACTCCAAGCCCGTCAGCGAACTGCTGCGCGAGCTGCAGAAGGAATCCACCCACGTGGCCATCGTCATCGACGAATACGGCGGCACCGCCGGCCTGGTCACCCTGGAGGACCTGATCGAGGAACTCGTCGGCGAGATCGTCGACGAATACGACACGGAGTCCGCCGAGGCCGTCGAGCTGGGCGACGGCACCTACCGGGTGAGCGCCAAGATGAGCATCGACGACCTGGGCGAGCTCTTCGACCTGGAGCTCGACGACGACGAGGTGGACACCGTGGGCGGCCTGCTCGCGAAGGCCCTGGGCCGGGTCCCGATCGTGGGAAGCACCGTCACGGTCGACGGCGTGACCCTCCGCGCCGACCGGCTCGAGGGCCGCCGGAACCGCGTCAGCCACGTCATTGCGGCGGCAGCGCCAAAGGAAGACACTGACCTTGGAGAGCTACTCGACGAGGCCGACACAATGCAACAGGGAGTTCCACGTGAGCAAGCAGAATAAGTCCGACGGCGGAGCGCCCTACGGCGGGTACCGGGCCGGGTTCGCGGTGCTGGTGGGACGCCCCAACGCCGGAAAGTCCACCCTGACCAACGCCCTGGTGGGGCAGAAGGTGGCCATCACCTCCGCCAAGCCGCAGACCACCCGGCACACGATCCGCGGGATCGTGCACCGCGAGGACTCGCAGTTGGTCCTGGTGGACACTCCGGGCCTGCACCGGCCCCGCACCCTGCTCGGCAAGCGCCTGAACGAACTCGTGGCGGACACCCTGGCCGAGGTCGATGCGATCGGTTTCTGCCTCCCGGCGAACGAGAAGATCGGCCCCGGCGACAAGTTCATCGCCGCCCAGCTGGCCGCCCTCGGCCGCAAACCCGTGATCGCGCTGGTCACGAAGGCGGACACGGTGGACCGGCAGGCCCTCACCGAGCAGCTGCTCGCCGTCGCCGCCCTGGGCCGGGAGGTCCTCGGGGAGGAGGGCTGGAAGGGCATCGTCCCCGTCTCCGCCGCGGACGGTTTCCAGGTGGACACGGTCGCCGATGTGCTGATCAGCCACATGCCGCCGTCGCCCCCGCTCTACCCGGACGGCCACCTCACGGACGAGCCCGAGGCCGTGATGATCGCCGAACTGATCCGTGAGGCCGCGCTCGAGGGCGTCCGTGACGAGCTGCCGCACTCCCTGGCCGTCGTCGTGGAGGAAATCGTGCCGCGCGAGGACCGTCCCGAGGACCGTCCTTTCCTGGATGTCCGGGTCAACCTGTACGTCGAACGGCCCTCGCAGAAGGCCATCATCATCGGCAAGGGCGGCGCCCGGCTCCGGGAAGTCGGCACCAACGCGCGAAAGGGCATCGAGGCGCTGCTGGGCGCGCGGATCTACCTGGACCTGCACGTGAAGGTCGCCAAGGATTGGCAGCGGGACCCGAAGCAGCTGGTGAAGCTGGGCTTCTGACCCTCCCGGCCGGCCCCAACCCGCGCAGGGCGGGGGCCGGTCACAGCTTTTCCGCCGCGGGGCACTAAAATGGGTAGACCCACTCCGCGACGGAAGGCACCATCCGTGGTTCGACCCCGTGACAACCGTTCAGACGGGACCGTTCCACCGGCCCGGTCAGGCGCCGCTGCCCGGCACGCGGATGACCCCTCCGTCGGGCCCGCCCGGCACCTGGGCGCAACGCACCGGACCCCCACCTGGCTGAAGGCCACCACCATCGTGATCTCCGTACTCCTGGTGGGCGTGATCGCGTTCGGGTCCTACTGGTTCATCCGGCTGCAGGGGAACATCAGCAAGCAGGCCCTCGGCGCCGGCAACGGCCGCACCGAGGACGCCGTCAACGAGGCAACGGACAGGATGCAGATCCTGATCCTGGGCTCGGACACCCGCGACGGCAAGAACTCCGAGTACGGCAGCGCCGAGGACTCCGCCGGCTACGGTCACTCCGACGTGATGATGATGATGGACATCTCCGCGGACAACAAGCGCGTCAGCGTCATCAGCTTCCCCCGCGACCTCCTGGTGGACATCCCCAAGTGCGTGGACCAGAAGACCAAGAAGGAATACCCGGCCCAGCGCCAGGCCATGATCAACTCGGCGATGTCCGAGGCGGGCATCGGCTGCGCGGTGGACACCGTCAACAAGCTCACCGGCCTCGAGATCGACCACTTCATGATGGCCGACTTCAACTCCGTCAAGGAACTCTCCAACACCGTCGGCGGCGTGGACGTCTGCGTCAGCGACGCCGTCTACGATCCCGATTCAGGCCTGCGGCTGCCCAAGGGCACCTCCAAGGTCCAGGGCGAGCAGGCCCTCTCCTTCGTCCGGACCCGGCACGCGTTCGGCGACGGCGGCGACCTCGGCCGGATCAAGGCCCAGCAGGGCTTCCTCTCCTCCCTGGTCCGCAAGATCAAGGATGACGGCACCCTGACGAACCCGGGCCGAATGCTCGGCATCGCGGACGCCATCACCAAAAACCTCACGGTGGACGATGGACTGGCGTCCGTGCCCACCCTGCTCACCGTCGGCAACCGGCTGAAGAACATCGACATCAGCAAGGTCGCCTTCGTTGCCACCCCCACAGAACCGGCCGTCTCGGACAGCAACCGCCTGCAACTGGCCGAACCCGCGGCGTCCCAGCTCTTCGCCGCACTCCGCAGCGACGTGGACCTGACCGACCCGAAGGCCCCGGCCTCGGCCGCCCCCACCGCGGGGGCCAGCGACGCGGCGTCGTCCGCTCCCGCACCGGCCGCCACGAGCGCAGCCGCCTACAACAAGGCCGCGCAGCCGGTCACGGTCGCCAACGGCAGCTCCAACGCGGCCAACGCCGCGAAGGCGGTGGCCGCCTTGAACGCCGCCGGTTTCACCCAGACCGCTCAGTTCACCGCGCCCGCCGTCGCGTCCACCGCCGTGTACTACGGCGGGAACTTCGCGGACGTCGCCGCGGACGTCGCCGCCCTGCTGGGCGTCCCGTCCTCCAAGGTCCTCCCCGCGGCGAACGTCACCGGCGTCCAGGCCTACCTCGGGGCCGACTACGCGGCCGGCGCGCAACCGTCCACCTCCGCGTCCGCGCAGCTGCCGCCGGACATCGTGAACCAGACGGCCGGCGACACGGTCTGCCAGCAGGTCAACCCCGCCATGATCGTCCGCTGACCGGACGGTCACGGCAGGTACGCAGGAGGCCCGGGCGTCAAAGCCCGGGCCTCCTCGTGTATCGACGTGCCTGTCAGGTCACCAGATGCTGACGCGCTCCGCGGGGGCGAGCCACATGCCGTCCCGTTCCGTGGTCCCGAACGCCTCGTGGAAGGCGTCCAGGTTCCGGGCGATCTCGTTGGTGCGGAACTCGTTGGGGGAGTGCGGGTCGGTCGCGAGCCGCTTGATGGCCTCCTCGCTGCGGATCACCTGGCGCCAGACCGCCGCCCAGGATGCGAAGAACCGCTGTGCCCCGGTCAGGCCGTCCAGCACGGGGGCCTCCTGACCGTTGAGGCTGATCAGGTAGGCCTTATAGGCGATGGTCAGGCCACCGAGGTCGCCGATGTTCTCGCCGAGGGTCAGCTTGCCGTTGACGTGCCGGCCGGAGGCCTCGGCGGGGGAGAGGGCGTCGAACTGGGCCACCAGCTTCGAGGTGAGGGCCTCGAACGCGCCCCGGTCCGCCTCGGTCCACCAGTTGCGCAGCAGGCCGTCGCCGTCGTACTGGGAGCCCTGGTCGTCGAAGCCGTGGCCGATCTCGTGCCCGATCACCGCGCCGATGCCGCCGTAGTTGACGGCGTCGTCCGCGTCTGCGGTAAAGAACGGCGGCTGCAGGATCGCGGCCGGGAAGACGATCTCGTTCAGCAGCGGGTGGTAGTAGGCGTTGACCGTCTGCGGGGTCATCAGCCACTTCTCCCGGTCCACTGGCTTGCCCACCTCGTCCAGGTGCCGGTCGACGTCGGCGTTGTGTGCGCGCTCCACGTTGCCGAGCAGGTCGTCCTTGTCGATCACGACGGCGGAGTAGTCGATCCACTTCTCCGGGTAGCCGATCTTGGGCCGGAAGGCGTCCAGCTTCTTCAGCGCCTCCTGCTTGGTGTCCTCGCCCATCCAGGACAGGCCGGTGATGGATTCGCGGTACGCCTCGATCAGGTTCCCCACGAGGACCCGCATGCGTTCCTTGTGCGACTCCGGGAAGTGCCGGGCCACGTAGATCTGCCCCACGGCCTCACCAAGGGCGGCCTCGACGACGGCGACGCCGCGCTTCCAGCGGTCACGGTTGCGCGGAGTGCCGCTGAGGGTGGTGCCGTAGAACGCGAAGTTGGCGTCCACGAACGCCGACGACAGATACGGGGCTGCGGCGCTGACGACGCGCATCGCCAGCCACTCCTGCCAGGTGCCCAGCGGCACCGTCTCCAGCAGCGACGCCGCGCCGGTGAAGAAGTCGGGGGTGCTGACCACCAGCTCGGCGCGCTTGTCCTCGTCGATGCCGGCGGCGTCGAACCAGTCGTTCATGAGCGGGAAAAGCCCGGCCACCTCGTCGGCGGTCTTGAGGTTGTAGGTCTTCTGCGGATCGCGCAGGGACACCTTGTCCCAGTGGTGGGACGCCAGGGCCGTTTCCAGTTCCACCACGCGCCCCGCGGCGGCCTCCGCGTCGGCGACGCCGGCCAGTTGCAGCATGGTGCGCACGTGCTCCCGGTAGGAGGTGACCGTGGCGGCGAACTGTTCTTCCCGGTAGTACGACTCATCCGGGAGGCCCAGGCCAGCCTGCCCGGTGTAGAGCAGGATCCGGTCCGGGTTCCCGGCATCGGGAGCCGGGTAGATGTAGAACAGTCCGGACACGTCGGCACGGAACAGGCGGCCGGCCAGCCGCAGCAGCTCGGCGACGGACTCGGTGGCGGCGACTTCGGCCAGCCGCTCCCGGATCGGTTCGGCGCCCTTGGCCTCCGCGGCGTCCTCGTCCATGAAGCTGTTGTAGAGGTCGCCGATCTTGCGTTCGATGCCGCTGGCCTCCGTGCCCCGGCCGCCGGCGGCCAGGATGATCTCCTGCACCGCGAGCTCCGCGCCGTCGCGGAGGGCGGTGAAGGCACCGTCCAGCGGCCGGTCATCGGGGATGGTGGCGGACTTCAGCCAGGCGCCGTTGAAGTGGCGGTACAGGTCATCCTGCGGCCGGACGGCGGCGTCGATGGTGGACTGGTCAATCCCGGAAAGCGGCACTGCGGCTCCTTCTGTTCAGGCGCCGCCGCGGGCGTGATGACCGGGCCGGCGTCTGCATGGTGGACGTTGCTGGGGGTATCGCTCCTTCATCTTACGCACCGTGTTATCGTGAAAATGTGCGTGCAGAACTGCTTCTTCTTAGCTGCCGCGGCGGGGCCTCAGACGCGATCTAGCGCAAGGCCAAACCTCGCTGCGGAGTTTGTGTTGCCCGGCCACCCTTTCATCAGGAATCACAGAAAAGGCCCCGATAAGTAATGCGAAACGCACAGCAGCCCTCAGGTATGCCGGTCCACCGCTACGTCCCGTTTCAGGACCTGATCACGGTCGAACTGCCGGACCGGACCTGGCCGGACAAGGTCATCACCACGGCCCCGCGCTGGTGCGCCGTGGATCTCCGCGACGGCAACCAGGCCCTGATCGATCCCATGAGCCCGGCCCGCAAGATGAAGATGTTCGACCTGCTGGTCCGGATGGGCTACAAGGAAATCGAGGTCGGCTTTCCGTCGGCCTCGCAGACGGACTTCGACTTCGTCCGCCAGCTCATCGAGGGCAACCACATCCCGGACGATGTCACCATCCAGGTCCTGACCCAGGCCCGCGAGCACCTGATCGAGCGGACCTACGAATCCCTGGTCGGCGCCAAGCAGGCGATCGTGCACCTGTACAACTCGACGTCGGTCCTGCAGCGCCGCGTCGTGTTCAACCAGGACGAGGACGGCATCCTGGACATCGCCCTGCAGGGTGCCCGGCTGTGCAAAAAGTACGAGGAAACCCTCGCCGACACGCACATCACCTACGAGTACTCGCCCGAATCGTTCACCGGCACCGAGCTGGAATACGCCGTGCGCGTCTGCAACGCCGTCGCCGACGTCTTCGAAGCCTCCGCGGACCGCCAGGTGATCATCAACCTGCCCGCGACCGTCGAGATGGCCACGCCCAACGTCTTCGCCGACTCGATCGAGTGGATGAGCCGCCACCTGCACCCGCGCGAGGGGATCATCCTCTCCCTGCACCCGCACAACGACCGCGGCACCGGCGTCGCCGCCGCCGAACTGGGCTACCTGGCCGGCGCGGACCGGATTGAGGGCTGCCTGTTCGGCAACGGTGAGCGGACCGGCAACGTTGACCTTGTGACCCTGGGCCTGAACATGTTTGTCCAGGGCATCGACCCGATGATCGACTTCTCCGACATCGACGAGGTCCGCCGCACGGTCGAATACTGCAACCAGCTGCCGGTGGCCGAGCGCACCCCGTACGGCGGAGACCTGGTCTTCACCGCCTTCTCCGGTTCCCACCAGGACGCTATTAAGAAGGGCCTGGAGGCCCTGGAGCGCGACGCCGCCGCCGCCGGCAAGGACGTGGCCGACTACGAATGGCAGGTCCCGTACCTGCCGGTCGACCCGAAGGACCTGGGCCGCAGCTACGAGGCCGTGATCCGGGTGAACTCGCAGTCCGGCAAGGGCGGCGTGGCCTACCTGCTGAAGAACGAGCACAACCTGGACCTGCCGCGCCGGGCCCAGATCGAGTTCTCCGGCGTCATCCAGCGCCGCACCGACGCCGTGGGCGGCGAAGTCAGCGGCGCCCAGCTGTGGCAGGTGTTCCAGGATGAGTACCTGCCCTCCTCGGCCGCCGAGGGCCAGTGGGGCCGCTACGCGCTCGGCGCGGTCAGCACCGAATCCGACGAGGACGGCACCATGACCCTCACCGCCGCGCTGAAGGTCGACGGGAAGCCCCTGCGGCGCACCGGCACCGGCAACGGCCCGATCGCCGCGCTGCTGAGCATCCTCCGCGAAGACGGCGTCGACGTCCGCGTCCTGGACTACAGCGAGCACGCCCTGTCCGAGGGCGGCAGCGCCCAAGCCGCCGCGTATGTCGAATGCGCCGTCGGCGAGCGGGTCCTCTGGGGCGTGGGCATCGATGCCAACACCTCGATGGCCTCGCTGAAGGCCGTCATCTCCGCCGTCAACCGCGCCATCCGGGACGCCCGCGGCTAACTGCACCAGCCCGCCAGCCCTGCGGCTGCGCCGTCGGAAACTCTCCGGCGGCGCAGCGCTGTTTCCGCGGGCGGACGGCCCGTGGCGGCGATTACGCGAAGTCAGTGCGAAGATAAAACTGTGGCTCAACCATCCTCCTACGCCGCGCGCGCCTACCGGGACGACGCCGTCGTCCTGCGCACCCATAAGCTCGGCGAGGCCGACCGCATCATCACGCTGCTGACCAAGCACCACGGCCAGGTCCGCGCCGTCGCCAAGGGGGTCCGCCGCACCAGCAGCCGGTTCGGGGCCCGGCTGGAACCCTTCATGGTCGCGGACCTGCAGCTGATCTCGGGCCGCACCCTGGACGTGGTCACCCAGGCCGTCGCGAAGGGCGCCTACGGGACCGGCATCGCGGCCGACTACGGCCGCTATACGGTGGCCGCGGCGATGACGGAAACGGCCGAGAAGCTCACCGACGTCGACGGCGAGGCCGGCACCGCGCAGTACAACCTGCTGGTCGGGGCGCTGGCGTCGCTGAGCCGCGGCGACCACGCCTCGGAACTGATCCTCGATTCCTACCTGCTCCGCGCGCTATCCACCGGCGGCTGGGCCCCCAGCTTCACCGACTGCGCCCGCTGCGGGGCGCCGGGCCCGCACACGGCCTTCTCGGCACCCCTGGGCGGGATGGTCTGCCCGGCCTGCCGCCCGCCCGGATCGCCCGCGCCGGCGCCGGAAACCGTCGTCCTCCTCGGCGCCCTGCTGACCGGAAACTGGACTGCCGCGGACGCGTCCGTGGCCGTCCACCGCCGTGAGGCGGCCGGCCTGGTGGCCAGTTACCTGCAGTGGCACCTGGAGCGTGTCCTCAAATCCCTCAAGCATGTGGAGCGAACCTGACCGTGGCCCTCGGCAAGAAGAAAACCCCCACCCCGCAGCGCACCACCCCCGTGGTGGCCCCTTACCCGCACCCCTCCGGCGCGGTGCCGCCGGCCATTCCGGCCGAGCTGGTGCCGCAGCACGTCGCGATCGTCATGGACGGCAACGGCCGTTGGGCCAACCAGCGCGGACTGCCGCGGATCGAGGGGCACAAGGCGGGGGAGCCGGCGCTGCTGGACGTGGTGGCCGGGGCGATCGAGCTCGGCATCAAGCACCTGAGCGTGTACGCCTTCTCCACCGAGAACTGGCGGCGTTCCCCGGAAGAGGTGCGCTTCCTGATGGGATTTAACAAGGATGTGCTGCGTCGCCAGCGCAACCAGATGAATGAGTGGGGCGTGCGGATCCGCTGGTCCGGCCGGCGGCCGCGCCTGTGGGGCTCGGTCATCAAGGAGCTGGAGGAGGCCGAGGAGTTCACCCGCGGTAACAGCACCTGCACCCTGAACATGTGTGTTAACTACGGCGGCCGCGCGGAGATCGCCGACGCCGTCTCGGCGATCGCCGAGGAGGTGGCCGCCGGCCGGCTGAAGCCCTCGGCTATCTCCGAGAAGACCATCCAGAAGTACCTCGACGAGCCCGACCTGCCGGACGTTGACCTGTTCCTTCGCAGCTCCGGCGAGCAGCGCCTGTCCAACTTCCTGCTCTGGCAGTCCGCCTACGCCGAGTTCGTCTTCCTGGACACGCTCTGGCCGGACGTGGACCGCCGGACCCTGTGGGAGGCCGTGGAGATCTACGCCCGGCGTGACCGTCGCTACGGCGGTGCCGTGGACGCCGCGGCTCAGCCGGCGCCGCCCTCCTCAGGGGCGTAGGCCGTCATCCAGCGGGCCAGCCGGGCGTAGGCGTCCGCCCGGACGCCGGGGGCGGAGAGGAAGACGTCGTGCAGTGCGCCGTCGATCCTCTCCAGCGTGACGGTCCGCCCGAGGCTCAGGGCGCGCAGGGCGATGGTGTTCACGTCCAGCACGGCGTCGGTGCGGCGCATGGATTCCTTCCAGAACATGCCGTTGGCGCTCGCCCCGGAGATCAGGACCAGGATGGGCACGTCGATGTTCAGGCCCCGTGCCACCCGGGTCTGCCCGGACAGGACGGCGCTGAGCCAGCCGGCCCGCACTGGAAAGGCATGCGGCGGCCGGTAGGCGTCGTCGAGCAGCCACTCGCCCTCGGCGGCGCTGCTGATGCTGCGCCAGTAGAACGGCCGCGCCGGCAGCCGGATCACGGACTCGGGCCGGAACCGGGCGAGGGGTTCCACCATGGTTCGGGCCGCGCGGCGGAGGGCGGGGGTGCCGTGCATCTCCAGCCACGGGCTGTCCAACACCAGCTGCGCGGCGTTTCCCGGGTGGCGGCTGGCCCACAGCGCCGCGATCAGGCCGCCGGTGGAGTGGCCCATCAGCGTGACCGGGTACCGGCCGCCCGCCCCCATCGACCGGACGATCGCGATGGCCGTCGTGATCTCGGCGTCGTAGTCGGCCAGGTCCGCCACGTAGCCGCCGTGGGTGCCCGGCCGCAGGCTGCGTCCGTGGTTGTGCATGTCCAGGGCGAAAAAGTCGAAACCGTGCCCGGTCCAGAATTCCGCGAGCTCCTCGTTGAAGAAGTAGTCGCTCCAGCCGTGTAGGAACAGTACCGCCCGGCGCGGCCGCCGGCCTGCGCCCAGGGAGGGGACGTGACGGACCAGCGTGGCTTCGCGTTCGACGCCGTCCGGGCCGGCCGCGGTGAAAGTGCACGCGGCGAAATCCTCGCCCAGGATGTCCTGCTGCCACTGCAGCCCCTCGTCGGCCACCGTCCGTCCTCCCTGCGCTGGATGTCTGCCTAGGCCACGGCCGCCGCGGCGGCGCGCCCGGCGGCCCGCCCGGAGAACAGGCACCCGCCCAGGAACGTCCCCTCCAGGGCGCGGTAGCCGTGAATGCCGCCGCCGCCGAAACCGGCCGCCTCGCCGGCGGCGTACAGCCCGTCCACCGGGGCGCCGGACGCGTCCAGGACCCGGGACTGCAGGTCGGTCCGGATCCCGCCCAGGCTCTTGCGGGTCAGGACCGAGAGCCGGACGGCCAGCAGCGGGCCGTGCCGCGGATCGAGCAACGGGTGCGGCGGTGCCACGCGCATGAGCTTGTCCGTGGCGAAGCGGCGGGCGGCGCGGATGGCGGCCAGCTGCGGGTCCTTGCCCAATCCGCTGGCGAACTGGCGGTCGCGGGCCCGGATGGTGCGCTCGAGTCCATCCGCGTCGATCAGTCCGCCGCCGGCCAGCTCATTCATCCGCCCGGCCAGTTCCCGCGGGGTGCCGGCCTGCAGGAAGTCGACCCCGCGGTCCAGGAACCGCTGCAGGGGGTTGTCCGGGGAGGGCCGCCGCCGGGTGGCCAGCAGGCGCAGGTCCTTGCCGGTGAGGTCAGGGTTTTGTTCCGAGCCGGAGAGGGCGAATTCCTTCAGCGCGATGCTGCGGTTCAGCACGAACCAGGAGTGGGCGTACCCGGTGCCCAGGATGTGCCGGAGCGCGCCCAAGGAGTCGAAACCCGGGAACAGCGGAGCCGGCAGCGTCCGTCCGGTCGCATCAAGCCAGAGCGCGGACGGGCCGGGCAGGATGCGGATGCCGTGCCGGGGCCAGACGGGAGAGTGGTTGTGGATGCCCTCGGGGTAGTGCCACATCCGGTCGCCGTTGACCAGGGTTCCGCCGGCCCGGGACACTGCCCCCAGGAACTCTCCATCCACGGAGGCCGGCACCCCGGAGAGCATCTCCGCCGGGGCGTTTCCGCCCGGCCACTGGGCGCGTACGGCCGAGTGGTTGCCGCCGGTTCCGCCGCTCGTGACGATCACCGCCGCCGCGGAGGCCTCGAAGCTGCCCGCCTCTTCCCGGGAGGACTGTTCGCCGCGGGCGGCGGTGCTCGGTGCGAGCACGGAGCCGTGCACCCCGGTGACCCGGCCCGCCGTCGTCGTCAGCCCGGTGGCACGGTGCCGGAAATGGAAGCTCACCCGCCCGGCGGCCTGGCCCTCCCGGAGCTTGGCCAGGAATGGTGCCACGATTGCGGGGCCGGTACCCCAGGCGACGTGGAAGCGGGGCACCGTGTTGCCGTGGCCGTCAGGTCCGTAGCCGCCGCGTTCGGCCCACTGCACGAGCGGGAACAGTCCGACGCCGAGGGCGGCCAGCCAGGAGCGCTTCTCACCGGCGGCGAAGTCCACGTACGCCTCGGCCCACTGCCGGGCGGAGGCGTCCTCCTCGCGGTCGAAGCCGGCCGACGCTAACCAGTCGGCGAGGGCCAGCTCGGCGCTGTCCCGGACGCCCAGGCGGCGTTGTTCCGGGGTGTTGACCAGGAAAAGCCCGCCGAAGGACCAATGGGCCTGGCCGCCCGCGGAGGCCTCGGGTTCCTGGTCCAGCACCGCCACCCGGCGTCCCGCCGCGTACGCCTGGGACGCGGCGACCAGCCCGGCCAGGCCGGCGCCCACCACCAGCACGTCCGCCTCAATCCGGGCGGGGGAGGGGGAGCCCGGGGAGCGGGCGGGGACTGCTTCATCGCGGGTCATGGCATCATGCTAGCGCCCGGCCCGGGACACCCGCCCGCGCCGGTTGGCTTTGTCGCGCCGGACCCGGAAAACTAGGACCATGCGCCTTTACCCCACCTTCTTCCGGCTTGCCTTCTCCTGGATGGACGCCGAGCGTGCCCACAAGATCGGCTTTCAGGGCATCCGCCTCGCCCACCGCTGCGGTGCGGGCCGGCTGCTGCAGCGGCTCACGGCACCGGCGCCGTCGCTGCGGACCGAGGCGTTCGGCCTGACCTTCCCTTCACCGTTCGGCCTGGCCGCCGGCTTCGACAAGGAGGGCCACGGCATCGAGGCCCTCACGGACCTGGGCTTCGGCCACATCGAGGTGGGCACCATCACCGGCCAGGCCCAGCCCGGGAACCCGTCGCCGCGGCTGTTCCGCCTGATCGAGGACCGCGCCGTGATCAACCGGATGGGCTTCAACAACGACGGCGCCGCCGCCGTCGCTCCCCGTCTCCGTGCCGCACGCGCCGCGCTGCAGCGCCGCTACCGGACCGTGCGGCCGGTGATCGGCATCAACATCGGCAAGAGCAAGGTGGTGGAGCTCGAGGACGCTGTCGCGGACTACCTCATCAGCGCGCGCAGCCTGGC
This sequence comes from Arthrobacter sp. NPDC080082, assembly GCF_040686595.1. NCBI lineage: Bacteria > Bacillati > Actinomycetota > Actinomycetes > Micrococcales > Micrococcaceae > Arthrobacter > Arthrobacter sp. NPDC080082. The sequence continues at coordinate 438,688 of NZ_JBFBKQ010000002.1, forward strand.
GCCGGCCGCGGACTACCTGGTGGTCAACGTCAGTTCCCCCAACACCCCCGGCCTGCGGCTGCTGCAGGACGTCGGGACCCTGCGCCCGCTGCTGACCGCCGTGGGGGAAGCGGCCGACGCCGCCGCCGGACGGCACGTTCCGCTGCTGGTCAAGATCGCCCCGGACCTCAGCGACGAGGACATCGACGACGTTGCCCGGCTGGCGCTGGACCTGAAGCTCGACGGCATCATCGCCACCAACACCACCATCGGGCGGACGGGGCTGGCCTCCGACCCGGATGCCGTGGAGTCCTGCGGGGCCGGGGGTCTCTCCGGCGCGCCGCTGAAGAAGCGGTCCCTGGAGGTCCTGGCCCGGCTGAAGGCGGCGACCGGCGGCGCGCTGACCCTTGTCTCGGTGGGCGGGGTGGAATCGGGCGAGGACGTGCGCGCCCGGCTCGAGGCCGGCGCCACCCTGGTCCAGGGGTACACCGCGTTCCTCTATGAGGGGCCGTTCTGGGCGGCGCGGATCAACCGGTATCTGGCCAAGCACCCCGTCCGTCGCTAGGCGAAGAGCCCCCGCGGGACACGCGACGCCCACCCGGGCGGCAGCACCCACAGATGCGAAAGACCCCCGGCAGCGAGGCTGCCGGGGGTTTTTAGTGGGCGGGTGGTGGGGTCAGGCCGGGTACTCGCCGCGGCCGACCTGGGGCTTGGGCATGCGCAGGCGGCGGAACTGCAGCGAACGCATCGAGCCGTACCAGACCGTGCCGCGTTCGACGTCGCCGAACTTCTCCGTCAGGCGCTTCTTCAGCTTCCGCGACAGGAAGAAGACGTCGACGAAGACGGCCAGGAACATCACCCAGAAGGCACCCAGGACGTAGATCATCTGCTCGCTGCTGGCGGGCACCAGCAGGGAAATAACCACGAAGACCAGCGCACCGAACATCAGGTATTCGCCCAGGCTGTAGCGGGCGTCCACGTAGTCACGGGCGAAGCGCTTCTGCGGGCCCTTGTCCCGGAGCGGGAGGAACTTCTCGTCGCCGGTATCCATGGCCTGGCGCATCTTCAGCCGCTGCTCGGCCACCGCGGTGCGCTCCGCCGCTCGCGAGGCCTTGCGGTCCTGCGGCACCAGGGGCCGCTTGCGGGCCGCTTCCTGCGCGCTGCGCTTCGGGGTGGGCGCGCCCTTGCCGGCGGTGGGGGTTCGAGCCGCGGCCACCCGCTGGTCAACTACATCCTGCGCCGAGGGCGCTTCCTTTTTCCGTCCAAACACCCCTACAGACTACCCTGCAGGGGTGCCGTTCCCGGCCCGATGACGCGGCGGCGGACGCGGGCACCGGGACGCGTGCCGGCGCCCGCACCGTGCCTACGGTGGGGCCTGTGGTGCTGTTTGAGGTGATCGGGGACACGGGTAGTGTTTTGGCCATGACTTCATCACCCGCGGGCACCCCGCAGCATTCAGCAGGCGGCAACACCCAGACCGTCGATACCGCAGCCCTCCGCCAGGCCGTCACCGAGGCCTTTGACGCCACCGTCGAGCAGCTCAAGGCACTCGTCGCGATCCCCGGCATCGCCTGGCCCAGCTTTGATCCCGCTCCCTTGAATGCCAGCGCCGACGCGGTGGCCGAGCTGGTCCGCGGCAGCGGCTTCGATGATGTGCGCATCCTGCGCTGCGACAAGGAGGACGGCACCCCGGGCGGACCCGCCGTCGTCGCACGCCGTCCCGCCGCGGCCGGCAAGCCAACCATCCTGCTTTATGCCCACCACGACGTCCAGCCCACCGGCGACCTCTCGCTCTGGGAGACCGAACCGTTCACCGCCGTCGAGCGGGACGGCCGGCTCTACGGCCGCGGCGCCGCGGACGACAAGGCCGGCATCCTGGCGCACGTCGCCGCCTATTCCGCGGTCAGCCGGGTGCTGGGGGAGGAGCTGGGCCTCGGCGTCACGTTCTTCTTCGAGGGGGAGGAGGAGGCCGGCTCGCCGACCTTCCGCGCATTCCTGGAAACCCACCAGGAACTGCTGCGCTCCGACGTGATCGTCGTTGCCGACTCCTCTAACTGGAAGGTCGGCATCCCCGCCCTGACCACCAGCCTCCGCGGCCTCGTGGATGGCACCATCGAGGTCAAGGTCCTGGACCACGCGGTGCACTCGGGCATGTTCGGCGGCCCCGTGCTCGACGCCCCCACCCTGCTCTCCCGCCTGATCGCCACCCTGCACGACGACGACGGCAGCGTCGCCATCGAGGGGCTGGTGGGCCGGGATGACGCCGCCGTGGACCTGACAGAGGAGGAATACCGCAAGGACGCGTCCGTGCTCGACGGCGTCAAGCTCGCCGGCACCGGCAGCATCGCCTCGCGCATGTGGACGAAACCCGCGCTGTCCATCATCGGCATCGACGCCCCCGCTGTGAACGTCGCCTCCAACACCCTGCTGCCGCGCGCCAAGGCCAAGTTCAGCCTCCGCCTGGCCCCGGGCCAGAACCCGGACGAGGCCATGGACGCGGTCCGCCGCCACGTGGAGGCCAACGCCCCGTTCGGCGCCCAGGTGGTCTTCACCCCGGGGGAGACCGGCAGCGCCTTCATGACCGACACCTCTTCCCCGGCGGCCCGGCTGGCGATGTGGGCCCTCGGCGAGGCCTGGGGCGTGCCGGCCGTCGAGACCGGCATCGGCGGGTCCATCCCGTTCATCGCGGACCTCACCGAGCTGTATCCGGACGTCCAGATCCTGGTTACCGGCGTCGAGGACCCGGACTCCCGCGCCCACAGCGCCAACGAGTCCCTTCACCTGGAGGACTTCCGGAACGCGATCATCGCCGAGGCGCTGCTCCTGGCCCGGCTGAACGCCGAGGGACTGGCCTGATACCGGCCCTTCGGGGAACATCCGGCGGACGCAGACGGTTATCCCAGGAGTTAGAGCTACAGCACTGATCGACGTAGCATGTAGCTATAGCCCATACCGTTAAAGCAGGGGCTGGCGCCGCCCGGGCGGCGCCGCTCCGACCGTCGTCAGAAGGTAGGCCATGAGCACTACAACCAATGAAACCAGCACCGACACCGCAGTCCAGGAGAGCCAGGAACTGGCCAGCCACGAGGTGCAGCTGACCGACGTCGCTGCCGGCAAGGTCCGCAGCCTGCTGGAACAGGAAGGCCGCACCGACCTGCGCCTCCGCGTCGCCGTGCAGCCGGGCGGCTGCTCCGGCCTGATCTACCAGCTCTACTTCGACGAGCGCCTCCTCGAGGGCGACGCCGTCCGCGACTACGACGGCGTCGAGGTCGTCGTAGACAAGATGAGCGTGCCGTACCTCAGCGGCGCGAGCATCGACTTCGAAGACACCATCTCGAAGCAGGGCTTCACGATCGATAACCCCAACGCCGGCGGCTCCTGCGCCTGCGGAGACTCCTTCCACTAAGGTCAATGGCCGGGCTTTCAGCCCGGCCATTGTTCCGTCCGGGGACCCTAACGCGGAAACCCCGAAAAAGGTGCCGGACCACGGCGCGGACATGTGGGCGAAAACTCCCAGGGAGCGGTAAGCTCTACACCGAGTAGTAAAACTTTTAGTGTGCCCGGATCGTTGTATGCGGCCGGGCGACAGCAACAAGTAGGAAGGGCCGTCTGTGAGTTCGCAGAACCGAACCGGCAGCCGACGCAAACAGATCACTTCGATCACTGGCTTGGCACTAGCCGGCGCGTTGGCTTTGACTGGATGTTCACCAGAGGTACAGAAAGGGTGGCTGCCGACCGAGCGCGGCACCACCAACCACACTGACCGCATCATGGACCTCTGGGTCAACTCATGGATTGCAGCCCTGGTCGTTGGCATCATCACCTGGGGCCTGATGATCTGGTGCATAGTCGCCTACCGGCGCCGCAAGGGCACCGTCGGGTTCCCCCGCCAGAACAGCTTCAACCTCCCGCTCGAGGTCTTCTACCTGACGATCCCGCTCTTCATGGTCCTGGTGTTCTTCTATTTCACCGACAGCGACCAGAAGGCAATCGACGACCGCAGCCAGCCTGCCGACGTCGTCGTCGACGTCCGCGGCAAGCAGTGGGCCTGGGACTTCAACTACAAGAAGGGTGACGTCGTCACCGAGGACGTCCACGAGGCCGGCGTCCAGGCGCACCTGACCGGCACCGACGTCGACAAGGAAAAGCTGCCGACGCTGTACCTGCCCGTCAACAAGTCCGTGGACCTGGAGCTGAACTCCCGCGACGTCATCCACTCCTTCTGGGTTCCCGCCTTCCTGCAGAAGCGCGACATGATCCCCGGCAAGACCAACTACATCCGGTTCACTCCCACCAAAGAGGGAACCTACGACGGCAAGTGTGCCGAGCTCTGTGGTGAGTACCACTCCGAAATGCTGTTCCGCGTGAAGGTCGTCTCCGAGTCGGAGTTCGCCGCCCACATGAACCAGCTCCGCCAGGACGGCAACACCGGCCTGCTCGGCGAAGAGTACGACCGCAACCCGGCCCCGACCGAGAACAAGTAAGGGGAGCGCGAAGTGGCAACAACCTACTCTCAGCCCTCCGGGATCCTTGAGGCTCCCGTAGTACCCAAATCCAAGGGGCGCATCGTCGTCAACTGGATCACCTCCACGGACCACAAGACCATCGGGTACATGTACCTGATCGCGTCCTTCGTGTTCTTCTGCTTCGGCGGCGTCATGGCGCTGCTGATCCGCGCCGAACTGTTCGAACCCGGCATGCAGATCCTGCAGACCAAGGAACAGTACAACCAGCTCTTCACCATGCACGGCACGGTGATGCTCCTGATGTTCGCGACCCCGCTGTTCGCGGGCTTCGCCAACGTCATCATGCCGCTGCAGATCGGTGCCCCCGACGTCGCCTTCCCGCGACTGAACGCGCTGGCCTTCTGGTTCTTCCTCTTCGGTTCCACGATCGCCGTCTCCGGTTTCATCACCCCGCAGGGTGCCGCCTCCTTCGGCTGGTTCGCCTACGCGCCGCTGTCCAACACCACCTTCAGCCCCGGCGTCGGCGGTGACCTCTGGGTCTTCGGCCTGGCCCTCTCCGGCTTCGGTACCATCCTGGGTGCGGTCAACTTCATCACCACGATCATCTGCATGCGCGCCCCGGGCATGACCATGTGGCGCATGCCGATCTTCACCTGGAACACCCTTGTCACCGCCATCCTGGTGCTCATGGCCTTCCCGCCGCTGGCCGCGGCCCTCTTCGCCCTCGGCGCTGACCGCCGCTTCGGTGCGCACATCTTCGACCCGGAGAACGGCGGCGCCGTCCTCTGGCAGCACCTGTTCTGGTTCTTCGGCCACCCCGAGGTCTACATCATCGCTCTGCCGTTCTTCGGCATCGTCTCGGAGATCTTCCCGGTCTTCAGCCGCAAGCCGATCTTCGGCTACAAGGGCCTGGTCTACGCCACCATCTCCATCGCCGCGCTGTCCGTCACCGTGTGGGCCCACCACATGTACGTCACGGGCTCGGTCCTGCTGCCGTTCTTCTCCTTCATGACGATGCTGATCGCGGTTCCCACCGGCGTGAAGTTCTTCAACTGGATCGGCACCATGTGGCGGGGTTCCATCACGTTCGAAACCCCCATGCTGTGGAGCATCGGCTTCCTGGCCACCTTCCTCTTCGGCGGCCTGACCGGCATCATCCTGGCCTCCCCGCCGCTGGACTTCCACGTCTCCGATACGTACTTCGTCGTGGCGCACTTCCACTACGTGGTGTTCGGTACCGTCGTGTTTGCCATGTTCGCCGGCTTCTACTTCTGGTGGCCGAAGTGGACGGGCAAGATGCTCAACGAGCGCCTCGGCAAGATCCACTTCTGGATGCTGTTCCTCGGCTTCCACGGCACCTTCCTCATCCAGCATTGGCTCGGCGTCATGGGCATGCCCCGCCGCTACGCCGACTACATGCCCGAAGACGGCTTCACCTGGATGAACCAGTTCTCCACGTACTCCTCCTTCCTGCTGGGCGCCTCGCTAATCCCGTTCTTCTGGAACGTTTACATCACCTGGCGGAGCAACGAGAAGGTCATGGTCGACGATCCGTGGGGCTTCGGTGCCTCGCTGGAATGGGCAACCTCCTGCCCGCCGCCGCGCCACAACTTCACCTCGCTGCCCCGGATCCGGTCCGAGCGTCCCGCCCTGGACCTGCACCACCCGGAGCTCGCCCAGAGCTACACCATCGACTCCCCGGCGCCGGCTGCTGCGACGCTCGGTAACGCCGACCAGAAGGACGCCTAACTGTGAAAATCGAATCTAGAATTTTTGGACTCGGTGTCTTCTTCTTCATCCCGGTCGCGATCGTCTATGGCTTCATGACGAACTGGAGCGAGTGGGTCGGCATCCTGGGCATCCTGCTGGTCGCCGGCCTGGCCGGCATGATCGGCGCCTACCTGGGCTTCACCGGCAAGCGCGTCGGCCTGCGTCCCGAGGACCGCAGCGACGCCGAGATCCACGAGGGTTCCGGCGAGCAGGGCCACTTCAGCCCCTGGAGCTGGTGGCCGCTGGTCCTGGGCCTCGCCTGCGCAGGAGGCTTCCTGGGCATCGCGGTCGGCTTCTGGATCACCTTCATCGCCGGTGGCCTGGCAATCGTGGCGCTGATCGGCTGGGTCTACGAGTACAGCCGCGGAGACCACGCCCACTAGGCACCGCACGGGCCTTCGCCCGGCACCGCTAACGACGACGGGGACCCCACCATCCGGTGGGGTCCCCGTCGTTTTTGTTTGTTACTGCTCCGCCAGCAGGGTGCCAAGGTCGCTGAGGGCGGCCTCCGCGTCCTCGGCGCTGCGGCCTTCCGGAATCCTGGCGGCGTCGATGGCCAGCTCCACCTCGCAGCCGCGTTCGAAGTCCTCCGTCATGACTTCGAGCAGGGACCGGGCGTCCACGCCGCGCTGGCCGGGCCGGGCGATTGTGACGGGCAGGCCGGTGGCGGTGACGGCGCGGACAAACTCTGCCGCCGGCCGGGCGTGCAATCCGATTTCGGCGTGGATGACGGCCTTGTGTACGGGCAAGGGAGGCTCCTGATGGGGTCAAGCGAAAGATGCAGCCTCCAGCGTAGCCGGGGGAGCGGAGAGCCGGGAAACCGCGAGCCCGGATTGGTCTAGACCTGTGGCGCGGGTGCCCTACGCTTAATTCATGACAGCTTGCACGAGGCCCGGCCGTGGGAAGTAACGCCGCCCGGATGGCCGGCGAGATCGACCGTTCCAGCGGGGTTCCCATCTACGTCCAGCTGCGCGAGATCCTGCGCACCCACATCGCCACCTCCTGCCCGCCGGGCTCGGCCCTGCCGTCGGAGCGGGAGCTCTCAGAGCGGTTCGGGCTGGCCCGCATGACCGTCCGCCAGGCCATCGACGCCCTCGTCGGTGAGGAGGTCATCGAACGGGTCGTGGGGCTAGGGACGTTCGTCAGGAAACCAAAGCTGGACCTCCAGGTGAAGCTGACCTCCTACAGCGAGGAAATGCAGCGCCGCGGCATGGTCCCTGCGGCCAAGGTCCTCAGCTTCGAACAGATTGGCGCCAGCGCGTTCCTGGCCCGCGAACTCCAACTGGAGGAGGGAACGCCCGTGGTCCGCTTCCGGCGGCTCCTGCTGGCCGACAACGAACCCATGAGCGTGGACGAGAACTTCATTCCCGCACACCGGGTGCCGGGCCTGCTCGACGGTGAGCCGCCGACGTCGCTCTACAACGTCCTCAGCGAACGCTACGGCCTGCTGATGGAGTGGGGCGAGGACATGATCGAGGCGACCGCCGCCTCGCCGTCGACCGCCAGGCTGCTCAATGTCGAGGTAGGTTCGCCGCTGCTGAAGATCCAGCGGCACGCCTTCGTGGCCCGCGCCATGGTGGACTACTCGGTCTCCTATTACCGGGCCGACCGGTACAAGCTCTGGGTCCCGTTGCAGCGGCCCGGCGTCCGTCCAACCAGGAACTACGCCAGCGGCTACCGGCCCTAGGCGCCGCAAGTACCAGCCGAGTGCTTCGGACGCCCCGGCAGACACAGAAGAGGCCCGATCCTGATGGACCGGGCCTCTTCTGTGTCTTACAAGGGGAGACTAGTGGCTGAGCGTCTTCTGCTCGGCGTTTGCCTCGACCGCCTCGTGGGCGCCGTGGTGGCTGTGGGCCGCCGCCAGCTCCGTGGGCGTGACCGGTGCAACCCGGTCCTCGAAGAACCAGCGGGAGAGCTTGGCGCGGCGGTTTTCCTTGCGGTCCACCACACCCTTCTCGTTCGGCTGGGCCGGGAGCGGCTTCGGGGACTCGAAGCCGACCAGCTTGTAGCGCTTGTACTCGTCCAGCGGGGCGTGGACCTCGATGAACTCACCGTGCGGCAGGCGCACGATGCGGCCGGTTTCGCGGCCATGCAGGGCGATCTCGCGGTCCTTGCGCTGCAGCGCCAGGGCGACGCGCTTGGTCACGATGAACGCGATGACCGGGCCGATGAAGAACAGCGCCCGCAGCCAGTAGGTCACGTCGTTCAGGGCCACGTGGAAGTGCGTGGCGATGAGGTCGGAACCAGCCGCCGCCCACATCACGCAGTACCACACGAAGCCGGCCATGCCGATGGCGGTACGGGTCGGGGCGTTGCGCGGACGGTCCAGGACGTGGTGCTCGCGGTCATCCTTGGTGATCCAGCGTTCGATCCACGGGTAAGTGAACATCACGGTGAAGAGGATGCCCGCCGGGACCAGGGCCGGCAGCAGGACGTTGAAGGTGAAGACGTGGCCGAAGAAGATCTGCTCCACGTGCCAGTTGCCGAACGTGCCGGGCATCAGGCGGAGGGCGCCGTCGACGAATCCGATGTACCAGTCAGGCTGGGTGCCTGCGGAGACGGGGGAGGGGTCGTAGGGACCGTAGTTCCAGATCGGGTTGATGGTGAAGAAACCGGCCATGAGGGCGATGACACCGAACACGATGAAGAAGAAGCCGCCGGCCTTGGCCGCGTAGACCGGGCCGAGGGGGTAGCCGACGACGTTGCCGTCGTTGCGTCCCGGGCCGGGGTACTGGGTGTGCTTGTGCACGACGACCATGAACAGGTGCGCGGCGATCATCAGGAGGATCAGGGCCGGAACCAGCAGGATGTGCAGCACATACAGGCGGCCGATGATGGCCGTGCCCGGGAACTCGCCGCCGAAGAGGAAGAACGAGATGTAGGTGCCGATCACGGGGATGGATTTGATCACGCCGTCGATGATGCGCAGGCCGTTACCGGAGAGCAGGTCATCGGGGAGGGAGTAACCGGTGAAGCCGGCGGCCATGGCCAGGATCAGCAGGACGGAGCCGATGACCCAGTTCATCTCGCGGGGCTTGCGGAACGCGCCGGTGAAGAACACGCGGAGCATGTGCACGGCCACGGAGGCCACGAACAGCAGTGCCGACCAGTGGTGCACCTGGCGCATGAACAGGCCGCCGCGGACATCGAAGGAGATGTTCAGCGAGGAGTTGTATGCCACGGACATCTCGACGTTCTTCAGCGGCATGTAGGAACCCTGGTAGTGGGTCTCAGCCATGGACGGATCGAAGAAGAAGGTCAGGAAGGTGCCGGAGAGCAGCAGGATGACGAAGGAGTACAGCGCCACCTCGCCGAACATGAAGGACCAGTGGTCGGGGAAGACCTTCCGGCCGAATTCGCGGAGGATGCCCGATCCGCCGACACGCTGGTCGACGAAGTCGGTGATGCGGCCGCCCTTGGTCTTGGCGACGAAGGTGGGGGTGTCAGCTGTTGATGTTGCGCTCATGCTCATCACGCTCCCAGTAGCTAGGTCCAACAGGTTCTTTGAAGTCGCTCGTCGCGTAGAGGTAACCCTCATCGTCAACGGCGATGGGCAGCTGCGGGAGCGGCCGGCTGGCGGGGCCGAAGATGACCTTGCATTCCTGGGTCAGGTCGAAGGTCGACTGGTGGCACGGGCACAGCAGGTGGTGCGTCTGCTGCTCGTAGAGAGCGACAGGGCAACCGACGTGGGTGCAGATCTTGGAGTAGGCAACGATGCCGTTGTAGCCCCAGTCCTCGCGCCCCGGGGAGGGGTTGAGCGATTCCGGGTTCAGGCGCATGAGCAGGACGACCGACTTGGCCTTCTCGTTCAGCTTGCCCGACTCCAGCTCGTTCAGGCCTTCCGGGATGACGTGGAAGGCGGAGCCGATGGTGACGTCCGAGGCCTTGATGGGGGTGCCATCAGGGTCGCGGGTGAGGCGCTTGGTCTTGCCGTTGACCGGTGCCCACATGGTGTGGGCCAGCTTGTCGTCCGGACGGGGACCGAGGTCGCCGAAGACGGCCAGGGCCGGCAGCGGGGCGAGGGCGACGGCACCGAGCAGGGTGTTGCGGATCAGCGGGCGGCGCTTGATGCCGGTTTCCTCGACGATGTCGTCGACGATCCGGACGGCGGCCTGGCGGTCCTCTTCGGTGCGGATGGCGTGACGCTCTTCCGACACTTCGTGGTCCGGCATGAGGGCCTTCGCCCAGTGCACGATGCCCGTGCCGATGCCCAGCATCGCGAACGCGGTGCCGATGCCCAGCAGGGTGTTCTGCAGCCGGATGGTGGCGATCGAGGAGTCGTTTCCAAGATCGATGGCGAAGTACGCCACCAGGAATATCAGGGTACCAACGACGGATACGCCGAACAGGAGGGCCACCTGCCGTTCCGCTCGCTTTGCGGCCTTCGGGTCCGTGTCAGCCAGGCGCAAACGGTGCGGGGGAATTCCAGGATCCTGGAACTTCTCCACCTCGCTCTGACCAGCCGTAGCTACGGTGCCCGAGTGGTTCGGACTGCCGTCACTATGGTTGCCCATAATTCGCCTCATCCTTCTCTCGTCCCGGCTCTCGCCGGGTTAGTTTTCAATTCAACCTGCCGGCGGGCCGGCAGAAATTCTTACGGGGTGCGGAGCCTAGGAGGTCCGCGAGGTCAGCCAGATGGTGAAGGCGATGATGACGCCCAGGCCGGCGATCCAGACAAACAGGCCTTCGGAGACCGGGCCGAGGGCGCCGAGGTCGTTGCCGCCCGGGGAGCCGTTGGATTCAATCTGCTTGAGGAAGGTGATGATGTCGCGCTTGCCCTCGGGGGAGACGTTGGCGTCGGAGAAGACCGGCATGTTCTGCGGGCCGGTGACCATGGCCTCGTAGATGTGCTTGCCGGACACGTCGGCCAGGGCCGGGGCGAACTTGCCCTTGGTCAGCGCGCCACCGGCAGCGGCGGCGTTGTGGCACATGGCGCAGTTGGTGCGGAACAGCTCGCCACCCTTGGCGGCGTCGCCCTTCTCGTCGAGGACTCCGGCTTCCGGGATGGAGGGGCCGGGGCCCAGGGAGGCTACATAGGCAGCCAGCTGGTGGGTCTGCTCCTCGTTGAACTGGGCGGGCTTCTTGTAGGCCTGCGGACCGTTCATCTGCATGGGCATACGGCCGGTTCCCACCTGGAAGTCAACCGCGGCGGCGCCGACGCCGACGAGCGACGGGCCCGCCTGCGATCCGCTGGCACCCATGCCATGGCAGGTGGCGCAGTTGGCGGCGAACAGCTTGCCGCCTTCCTCCGCGTCGCTTGCGCTGAAGCTCGTGGTGTCGGCCTTGGCCTGGTTGACGGTGGTGGCGACGGCGTACAGCCCACCAGTGATGAGGAGGCCCATCAGCAACAGTGCAACTGCTGCCAGTGGGTGACGTCGCTTCTGCGAGAGTGCCTTCACGTGGTGGTTCCTTTTTTCGATGCTGCGTTGGCTCCGGGAGCCGCTTCTTGAAATTCTATCTCTTGTAGAAAGAGAGACAAGGGGTGGCTACTTGAGGACGTAGATGACCAGGAAGAGGCCGATCCACACGACGTCGACGAAGTGCCAGTAGTACGAGGTGACGATCGCGGACGTTGCCTCGAAGTGTCCGAACTTCTTGGCCGCGAAGGAGCGTCCCATGATGAGCAGGAACGCGATGAGGCCGCCGATGACGTGGAGGCCGTGGAAGCCGGTGGTCATGTAGAACGCCGAGCCGTAAGCGTTGGAGGAGAGCGAGACGTGCTCGGAGACGAGCATGGCGTACTCGGTCGACTGGCCGGCCACGAAGAACGCACCCATGATGAATGTGAGCGTGAACCACTCATTCATTCCCCAGCGGGAGAAGCTCAGCGGACCGCCAAGGCGGCGCGGCTGAAGCCGTTCCGCGGCGAAGACGCCCATCTGGCAAGTGAAGGAACTGGCCACGAGGACGATCGTGTTAACGAGCGCAAAGGGGAAGTTGAGCTTGGCCGTCTCTTCAGCCCACATCTGTCCGGACGTCGAACGGAGTGTGAAGTACATGGCAAAGAGACCGGCGAAGAACATCAACTCACTGGAGAGCCAGACAACGGTTCCAACGGAAACCATGTTCGGGCGGTTCAGCGTGGGGTGCGCCGGGGTACTGGGGGCATGGGTCGCAGATGTCACATAGACATTATGTCTGTAAAAGTCCTGTGTGCCCAACGCGAACCGCCTTTTGAGGGCACTTTTTCTACAAAGACGCGAAATCGCGGGGAAAAGTTCCGCGGGCCTTCGCATTGGGCATTGCGGCTCCCGGCTCGATAGCATCGGACCGTGACTTCCCAGGCATCTACACCGGCTGCAAGCAGGACCTGGCCGCGCCTTATCGGCGCCCTGATCAAGGGTGAGGACCTCACCGCCGGCGACACCGCCTGGGCCATGGCCTCGATCATGTCCGGTGAGGCCTCGCCGGCACAGGTGGCCGGGTTCCTTGTATCGCTGCGCGCCAAGGGCGAGACGGTGGCCGAACTCACAGGCCTGGTCGAGTCGATGATCAACTCCGCCAACCCGCTGGAGATCGCCGGGGAGAAGCTGGACATCGTCGGCACCGGCGGGGACCAGCTGAACACCGTGAACATCTCCACCATGGCCGCGCTCATCTCCGCCGGCGCCGGCGCCAAAGTGGTCAAGCACGGCGGTCGGGCGGCGTCGTCGGCGTCCGGCTCCGCCGACGTTCTCGAGGCGCTCGGCGTCCGGTTGGACCTGCCGATCCCGCGGGTGGCCCGCAACGCCGAAGAAGCGGGCATCACCTTCTGCTTCGCCCAGGTCTTCCACCCCTCCATGCGGCATGCCGCCGTCGCCCGGCGCGACCTTGGTGTTCCGACGGCCTTCAACTTCCTGGGGCCAATGACCAACCCGGCGCACGTCCAGGCATCCGCGGTGGGTGTGGCCAACGAGCGGATGGCGCCGCTGGTGGCCGGGGTGCTGGCCCGGCGCGGCAGCCGCGGCCTGGTGTTCCGCGGCGACGACGGCCTCGATGAACTGACCACCACCGGCCCCTCCCGCATCTGGGAGATCCGGAACGGCGACGTCGCCGAGCAGACCTTCGACCCGCGCGAGCTGGGCATCCGTCAGGCGACGGTGGCGGAACTGCGCGGAGGCGACGCCGCGGCGAACGCCGCCGTCGTTCGGTCCGTGCTGGCCGGAGATCCCGGGCCGGCGCTGGACGCGGCCCTGCTTAATGCCGCGGCGGGCCTGGTGGCCTTCGACCTGGATGCCGCCGGGCCGCTGACCGAGCGGATGGCCGCGGCGATGAAGCGGGCCGAGGAAGCTGTGCACTCGGGTGCCGCCGCCGCCGTCCTGGACCGCTGGGTGGCGCTGTCCCGCGACTAAACAGTCGCCGGCCGCGCGTGGCTGTGAGCGCTCGGGTGTCTACTGCCTGAGCCTTTGTTGCGCGAGGCGCTTACTGCTCGAAGCCGAGGGCGAAGGCCGCGTCGAGGTCGTGCTGGGAGTAGGCGCGGAAGGCGATGTGCGTGGTGGTGTGCACCACAGCTGGAACTTTGGAGAGCTTGTCCGCGATGACATCCGCCAGGTCCTCGTGCTTGGCCACCCGGGCGATGGCGATCAGATCCCACTCGCCGGTGACGGAGTAGACCTCGCTGATGCCCGGGATCGACGAAATTTTCTCGGCCGTCTCCGGGATGGCGGAAGCGTCAGTCTTGATCAGGACGAAAGCGGTGATCACGTGGGGACCTTTCGGAGCGGGTGCATCATTGCCGGGGTGCCGCAGCAGGGCCGAAGCCGCCGGTGCGGGCAGGCCCGGATGGTTGCAAGCCTAGTCCATCAGCTCCCGCTGCGGCGGGAGCGCAGCCGCCTCACGCCCGCGGCCAGGAGGCGCCAGCCGAGCAGGAAAACGGCGACGGCAATCAGGGCGACAATCACGAACGGAAGTACCACTACCTGGCCGGTGAGGGCCCGAAGCAGCATGCCCACCGCCACCGTGGCGAGCCAGATGACGACGCCGGTCGGCCACACCGCCAGCGGACGGCGCCAGAGACGGAAGACCAGCCAGCCAGCCGCGGCTCCGGCCAGGAACGGCCACGCGGTGGCCAGCACGCCGGTGACGATTTCGCCGCGCTGGTGGGCGTCGCGCCCGATGGCGGCGAAGAGCAAGATCAGGAGCGCGTCCGCGGCAGCCGCCAGGATCGCGGTGCGCGGCGCGGGGCGGCGCCCGTCTAGGGGCTGGTTCTGGTGCGGTGCTGGGGCGCTAAGGGGCATGCCCCAAGTTTAACCGGGATCGGCAGGACCGGATTCCTGTGCCCGGAAGCTCGACCGATCCCCGGCCGGTTCCCCGGACCGTGGATTTCGTCGCCCCGCGCGGCTAGCATGGGCGCGACTCATTACACCGGCAGAAACAGCACGAAGGGGTGCGCAATGACAACACTCGCCGATCGGCCGACAACGGGCCTGGACGTGATCGACGTCCAGAATGGCGTCGTCGAGGGAGCCTACGAGCGGGACCGGGTGGTCCGGAACATCGGTGGGCTGGTCGAGAGGGCCCGCGAGGCGGGGGTTCCGGTGGTCTGGGTGCAGCACTCTTCCGAGCACCTGGCACGCGGCAGCGAAGAGTGGGGAATCGTGCCCGAGCTCTCCCCGCACGACTCCGAGCCGGTGGTCCACAAGAAGTACGCCGACTCGTTCGAGGACACCGACCTGGAGGAGGTCCTCGCGTCGGCCGGGATCGGCAGGCTGGTGGTGTCGGGCGCCCAGACGGACGAATGCATCCGGTCCACCATCCACGGCGCGTTCGTCCGCGGCTACGACGTGACGCTGGTGGGTGACGCGCACACCACCGAGGACCAGTCCGAGTGGGGTGCCCCCAGCCCGGACCTGGTCATTGCGCACACCAATCTCTACTGGCAGTTCCACACCGCCCCGGGCCGCACCGCGGCGGTGCAGGACGCCGCCGCGGTGGACTTTGCCGGGGACAGTACGGGGGAGGAAGCCTAAAGCTCCCCGGTGAGGAACTGGGCGGTGCCGTTGCCGAAGGACCAGTCGGCGGCGTCGTTCTCGGTGATGGTGACGATCAGGTCCTGGGGGCTGATGCCGCACTTCGCCTCGAGTCCCGTGGCCAGGAGCCGGTAGAGCTTCTGCTTCGCGTCTTCCGCCCGGCGCCGGCTGGTGAAGCGCAGGACGACGAGGTCGTTGCTGCGGGTCATCCCCAGCCCGGTGTCCAGGGCGACCATCTCGTGCGGCTTGTGCTGGGTCAGGATCTGGTATCGGTCGGTGGGCGGCACCTCGAAGGCGTCCACCATGGACTCGTGAACCGTGTCCAGCAACGCCTGCAGCTGGTCCTCGGTGCGTCCTTCGACGACGTCGATGTTGATCAGTGGCATGGTGCCTCCCGGGTCTGTGCAGTGCGGGACTGCGTTGAGTGCTGTCACTTATGGGCAAGTCACCGGAGCGGGCCAAAATTCCGCCAATACCTCTGTGTCATAATATTCGCATGAATGCAGATAAGCCGTGCGGCCTGGACGTCGACGGCGAGTACGTCGAGTTGGCCGTCGAGGTCTTCGCGATGTTGGCGGACGCCACCCGGGTCCGGATCATCCTGGCGTTGCGCGAGGGCGAGCTGTCCGTCAACGAGCTGGCCGAGACCGTGGGGAAGCCCCAGTCCGCGGTCTCCCAGCATCTCGCCAAACTCCGCATGGCGCGGATCGTCTCCACCCGGCACGAGGGCACGCGGGTGTACTACCGGCTCGAGAACGAACACGCCCGCCAGCTCGTGGCGGATGCGATCTACCAAGCCGAACACACCTTGGGCGGCACCCCCCGGCACCACCACGCAGACCAAGAGAGCGGAACGGCATGAAAGACATCACCGACGGCAGCGTGCCGCAGGCCGCCGCCCACCAGCACGACCACGACGACGCGAACGACCACGATCACGACCATGCGCACAGTCACGACCACGACCACTCGCACGACCACGGGCACGGGCACGACCACTCGCACGACCACTCGCACGACCATGGCCACGAACACCCGGGTGGACTTCGTGGGTTCCTGCACGGATTGTTCGTCCCGCACAGCCACGACGCCGCGGACTCCGTCGATGAGGCCATGGAATCCTCGGCCAAGGGCATCCGGGCGCTGAAGATTTCGCTGGTGGTCCTGGCCGTTACGTCGCTCCTGCAGCTGGTGGTCTTCCTCTTCAGCGGCTCGGTGGCGCTTCTGGCAGACACCATCCACAACTTTTCGGACGCCCTGACTGCGGTGCCGCTCTGGATCGCCTTCATCCTCAGCCGCCGCGCCGCCACCAGGACCTACAACTTCGGCTACGGCCGGGCCGAGGACCTCGCCGGCCTGTTCATCGTTGCCATGGTGGCGCTGTCCGCCGTCGTCGCCGCCGTCGAATCGGTCATCCGCATCTTCCAGCCCGAGCCCCTCACCAACCTCGGCTGGGTGCTGGCGGCCGGTCTCATCGGCTTCGCCGGCAACGAGATCGTAGCCGTCTATCGCATCCGGGTCGGCAAGGAAATCGGCTCCGCGGCCCTCGTGGCGGACGGCGTGCATGCCCGCACCGACGGGTTCACCTCCCTGGCCGTGGTGGCAGGCGTCATCGGCGTCTGGCTCGGCTTCCCGCTGGCGGACCCGCTGATCGGCATCCTGATCTCGATCACCATCTTTGTGCTGCTCTGGGGAACGGTGCGGGATATCGGTCGGCGCCTGCTCGACGGCGTCGACCCCGCCCTGGTGGACCGGACCGAGGCGGCCATCGAACCCGTGGCACCCGGATCCACCGTCCGGCTCCGCTGGTCCGGGCACCGGCTCCACGTCGAGGTCACCACCCCGGCGCACGCCCACTGGACCATGGCCGAGCTGTCGGAAGCCACCCGGTCCATTGAGCAGGCGGTGCGGGGCGGAGTCCGCAACGTCGGAACGGTCGTCGTCGTTGCCGGCTAGGCAACGGACCGGCCGGGTATCAGTGCATCCGGAGGAGGGGAGCCCCGCGAGAACCGGGGCGGCCATCCCCGGCCATGGACGCTTTTTCGTCACAGACGCCGCGCTGGAGATGATCGGCGTGTTCGGTGGCACCCTGCACTGCTACCTGGCCGACGGCGGATGCCGGAAGCAGGGCCTCTATTTTTCCAGGACCCTGCCGCGGAAACCGCTGCGGTGCCAGCTGGAACAGGCGGGGGAGGACGCCGTGGAGCTAAGCGTCAGCGCGGACCTTGCTCCCAGGCTGGACGGGGCGGTACTCGACTTCGGGCTCTACAACAAGATGAAGCGGTTCGTCTGGACGTCGCTGCCGGGGACCAAGGGGCCGCAGTGCACCTGCCTGCGCTCCACCGGGGCGCCCGCCGGTAAGCGTTCGCCGTGTCTCGACGATCAGGGCACGGGCCGGACCGATCTCCGCTAAGAGCCAGGACGCAGGCCACAGCGGCCTGGGCATGACTGTGGGGCGGGACCGAATGGTCCCGCCCCACAGTCACTTCAGGGTGTGATCAGGCCCGCGAACGAAGAACCGTGACCGAGCGGTCACGCACGATCAGGGTCTCGACCGGGGCCTGAACCTGCTGCTCCGGGTCGGTGGAGAGCGCCAGCTCCCATTCCTGACCGGGTGCCGACGGGATGGTGAACTCCACCCCGTTTTCGGCCGCATTGAAGAGCACCGCGAACGCGTCGGCGCTCTCGTGCTCGAGCACGAAGGCGATGGCGCGGTGGTCCTCGGTCCAGTTCTCGTCGCCGAAGCCCTCGGCGTCGGCCCGCAGCACCCGGACGGTGTCCGCGCTGCCGGCCTCGGGAGCGTGGCGGTACCAGGTGGGGCGCAGCGCCGGGTTCTCACGCCGCAGCGTGATCAGCTGGGTGGTGAACTCCAGCAGGTCGCCGTCCACCTTGTTCCAGTCGAACCAGGAAATCTCGTCATCCTGGCAGTAGGCGTTGTTGTTGCCGCCCTGGCTGCGCCCCATTTCGTCGCCGCCGAGGATCATCGGGACGCCGGCGGAGAGCAGCAGGGTGGAGAGGAAGTTACGGCGCTGGCGGTCCCGAAGCTCGTTGACCGCCGGATCGTCGGTCTGTCCCTCCACGCCGTGGTTGGCCGAGCGGTTGTCGCTCTCGCCGTCGTTGTTGTCCTCGCCGTTGGCCTCGTTGTGCTTCTCGTCGTAGGCGGTCAGGTCGGCCAGGGTGAACCCGTCGTGCGCGGTGATGAAGTTGACGCTGGAGAGCGGGGCGCGGCGGCTGCCCTCGTAGACGTCCGGGCTGCCGAGGAAGCGCTGGGCGAAGTCGCCCAGGATGTTCTCGCCGCCGTGCCAGAAGTCACGGGCGTCGTCGCGGTATTTGCCGTTCCATTCGGACCAGTCGGCCGGGAAGCCGCCCACCTGGTAGCCGGCGGTGTCCCACGGCTCGGCGATCATCTTCACCGGAGCGAGGACCGGATCCTGCTCGATCAGGGTGAGGAAGGCGCTGTGTAGTTCGGCGCTGCCGTCCTGGCGGGTCAGCGTGGTGGCCAGGTCGAAGCGGAAGCCGTCGACGTGCATCTCCGTTACCCAGTAGCGGAGCGAGTCCATGATCAGGCCCAGGGCGGCGGGGTGGCCGACGTTGAGGCTGTTGCCCGTGCCGGTGGTGTCGAAGTAAGCCGACTCCTCGCCCTCGACGAGGCGGTAGTAGGCCGCGTTGTCGATGCCCTTGAAGGACAGGGTGGGGCCCATGTGGTTGCCCTCGGCCGTGTGGTTGTAGACGACGTCGAGGATGACCTCGAGGCCGGCCGCGTGAAGCGCCTTGACCATGGCCTTGAACTCGGCGACCTGGCCGCCGCCGTCGCCCGCGGAGCTGTAGTCGCCGTGCGGGGCGAAGAAGCCGATGCTGTTGTAGCCCCAGTAGTTCCGGAGGCCCTTCTCCTCGAGGTGGCTGTCTTGGACGAACTGGTTGACGGGGAGCAGTTCGACGGCGGTCACGCCCAGGTCCGTCAGGTGCTTGATCGCCGCCGGGTGCGCCAGGCCGGCGTAGGTGCCGCGGATGTCCTCGGGGACGTCCGGGTGCTGCTGGGTGAAGCCCTTGACATGGACCTCGTAGACCACAGTCTCGGCGAGGGGAGTGCGGGGCGCGATGTCGGGGGAGCCCGCGTCCCAGTCGAAGGACGGGTCGGTCACGACGCAGCGGGGCGTCGAATCGGCGGAATCGGACTCGTCGAAGACGGTCGGATCGTTCAGGTCGTGCGAGAAGACGGCCTGGCCCCAGTCGTAGCCGCCCTCGACGGCGGTGGCGTGCGGGTCCAGCAGCAGCTTGTTCACGTTGTGCCGCAGGCCGGCGTCCGGGTTCCAGGCCCCGTCGACGCGGATCCCGTAGCGGGTGCCCACCTCGACGCCGGGGACCACGGCGTGGAAGACGTGGCCGGTGCGTTCGGCGAGCGCGGTCCGGGTCTCGTTGCCGTCTCCGTCGAAGACGCAGAAGTCGACGGCGTCGGCAGTCTGCGAGTAGATCGCCACGTTGGCGCCGTCTTCACGCAGCGTGACGCCCAGGGGATAGGGGAGGGAACGCGTGGCGGATGCCGAAGTCATGCGATGCTCGTTTCTCTACGGAAGTGTTAGCCCTCAGTATAGTAAGCATGCTGACGAAAGCTTGAACCGCGACGGCGGGATGTCGACGGAATCATGTCACAGTTCGGTTGGGGATCGCTCCGGACTCCGCCGGGGCGGGTCCATGCCGGGCGTTGATGCCTGCGCTGGTCAGTGCGTGGGCTGCTGGAGATAGAGCGGGTGCAGTTGCTGCCAGAGCAGCCGGGCGTCGCAGCGTCCCTTGCCCGCGAGGTGGGACCGCAGGTCCTCGACGTGGATCTGGTCCCCGGCGGCGTAGGCGGCCAGGTTCGTCAGTGGCAGGCCATGGTCCTCGAACACCAGCAGGGTCCCGGTGCCGTGAGGTGCCAGCGTGATCTTCATCAGCCCCTCGGGTTCATCCCCGGACGAGGTGGCGATCCGGATGGCCCTGCCCTTTTCGCACGCCTCGATGCGGCAGGTACCCTCCCAGCCGCTCGCAAAGTAGCGCGCCCGGTACTCGCTCCCCACGGTGGGGGCTGCCGCAAGCTGCTCTCCCGACATCCCTGCCAGCTCGCCGAGCCAGGCGCCCAGCTCGCTTAGCCCGGTCAGCGCCCTCCATACGGTACCGACGGGCGCGTCCAGGTATTCCTCGAGGCGGACGAACCCCGACGTGCCTGCGGTGTGCAGGGTCCCCAGCAGCCGCGGGGCGTCAGTTTCGGCGTCGGTCATGGGGCCGAGCCTAGCCCGCTTCCGGCCTACAGTCGACGAACCAGGCGGAACCGTTCGAGGACCAGCAGGGTGTCGTCGCGGACCGTGAAGCGGGCCTCGTCGAGTGCCTCCCGCATCTGGTCGCTGTGCCAGAAGTTCTCATGTCCGGCGCGCCACTCGGCCACTGTTTCGTAGCCTTCGCCCTCGTCCCGGGCGTGGTCCAGGTCCACCTCGGCCAGCGGCACCCGGCGCACACCCGTGGTCTCGATGACCGCAACGGCACGGCCTGCCGAATCCAGGACCTGCTGCCGCGCCCCGACCATCGGTAATGGCTCGTCGGCGAGCGCGTACTCCACGGCGAGCGACGTCGTCGACGTCTTTCGGCCATCCAGAATGGCACCCACGAGTGCGTCCCTCAAGGTTCCGGGGAAGGCGAACTCGGCGTGTGGCAGGTCCTCATCGGTACTCATAGCTCCCTATCCTCCATGGGCTGGACGCTTCAGGCGAAATGGCGAAGATGGTTGCCTGCGGGAGCTTCCCCCGACGCGCCTGATCGGGTTGACTGTCAGTAGGGTCCGTCCGTGGACCTCTAGGGGGGAGATTGTGGGATCAAAAGGAACGTTGTTCATCGGGTCCGGAGTGGCCCTTCTGGCGGCGGCGCTCATCGTGATGCCACTGCCCCTGTTCGACGCGCTCTCGGGCCGGGGTGCGCCGGGGGTGGCCCTCGCCGCCGGTATCGCGTTCCTGCTCGCGGGGCTGGGGCTCCTCGTGGTGGGACTTCGACGTCGTTCCCGCAACCTGCGTACGGCGCGCACCTACGCGACGAAGGAGCCGACATCGCTCGACGAGGATCGGCCGGTCAACCCCTATGCCCTGCCGAAGTCCTACGGAGCCATTCCGCCTCTGCACTGACGCGTCCGGGCGCGGGCGTGGGATGCCCCTCCGCAGGCACCCCACACCCCGGGCTCACCGGACGGTGACGCTGACAAGCAAGTCCTTGAGGCGGTCATAGTCTTGAGTCTTCATCCACGCCTTGGCAGCCCCTTGGCTGGGAAACGCCGGGTCGGCGAAAATCACCCGCGTAAAAAGCCCGTCCCCGCCGGAACCTACCAGACCGCACCAGGAGGAGACGCCGTCGCCCTCCTGCAGGGAGCGGGGATCCGTGAGGCCCATGGAGTAGGTCTCGCCGCCGGGGGAGACTTCGCTGACAAAGCCGAACGCTGCCTGTCCGCCGTCGGCTGTGGGAATGCCGGGAGCGGCGGCGCGGTCCAAGACCGTGCGGGAGACGGGGCCGCCGGCGCAACCGGCCGTAACACCCCGGGCCAGTAGGACCCGTTCCTTGCCGTTCTGGTCCGTGACCAGGGCCTCCACGCCGGGCAGCCCTGCTGGGGGCGTCGAGGTTTGCACGGTCCAGTCGGCAGGGTAGGCGAAGCTCATTCCGCCGTCCGTAAAGGTGTAGACCTTCGTGTCGCCGGCGTCGCGGCCCTTCGCAGTGTGCGGAGGGACGGAGGCCTTGGTCGTTGCTTTAACGGACGACGTCGACGTCAACTCGGCGGTGTCCCGCACCACCGGAGACCCGGCGGAGCTCATGCCGGCGTTACCCGGGTAGGGTCCGCACGCTGTGAGCGCGAACCCAAGGCCCAGACCGGCGGCCATGACAACGGGCAGCAGCCCTTTTCGGTGATTCAACATCTTCGTCCCCATTTCAGTTGCGTCGGACATTTGTCCGTGTGAAATGAAGGTTTCCGGGGGACGCCGGATGTTTACGGCGTTGGTACATTCGACCGCGCCCGGTTACCAGCCGCCGGTGCCGGGTGCGCCCTTGAACGGGCCCACGATGTTGGCGGTGATCCAGCCGCCGTAGAAGCCGCCCTCCTGCGGGGTGACCCGTTCGCCGTCGATCTCGCAGGCGTCCATCAGGCCGGGATAGAGCGCCACCCGGCCACGCAGGGATTCGAAGCCCTTAGCCGGCTCCGGGTACGTCCAGCCGGCCCGATGTGCCGTCGCTGACCCGGAGACGACGTCGAAGTACCGGGCCTCGCCCTTGAATTCGCAGAAGCTGGAGCCCTCCGCCGGCCGCAGCGCCCCGGCCGGGAAGGCCTCGATAGGCAGGTAGTAGACCGGGGGATGGCTGGTTTCCAGGACGCGGACCGAATCGGTGGTGTCGGCGATGACCTGCCCCCCGAAGCGCACCACCACGCGTTCGCTGCGGTGTTCGACGCGAGGGGGCCGGGGATAGTCCCAGACGGATTCCTGCCCGGGGGCCGGGGGAACGGGACGGGGATGCCGGGAGAAGAGATTCATGGATCGTTGCCGGGGCCGGGGCCGGGGTCAGGCGCAGGCCGCGTTGATGCCGCGACCCGTGCGCGCCTGCATCGCGTGCCCGTAGGCGAGGGAAAGGGCCCAGGCGAGCGGGGCCCCGTCGCTTGGCCGGTACGTTCGTGCCCGATTCCAGACGGAGGCGTAGACGGCCTCCAGGACTGCCTGCGCGGCGCGTGCCTCCGGGACGATCTGCCGGATGAGGCCATAGCATCGGGCCGAGGTAAGGGCGTAAAAGCCCTCCAACGACGGCTTGTCGGCGGCAGCCACCCCGGCGATGAGGCGGATAAGGTCAGCATTGCGAACATCGACCTCGGGCGCCCCAGGCCCGGCAGAGATGGTAGCCGTCACGGTCACTCCAGACTCTCAAACGTCTTTACTAGTTTGTCTAGTATTACGCCTACTTAGCATCTTGTCCATAACGAGGCCGCGCGAATGGCGGGCGGCCTGGTGCCGGGCGGGGAACCGGGGGAGAACCCCATCCGCTATTCATCCTCGCTCGTGTTGTGGCCGGGAAGGCATGCCCGTCGCCTCACCCGATGGGTGTCACTACGATGAAGGCATCTCACCGCCGGAACGAGGAGCGAGGGTGCGAAGAATTTGGAGTCACCTGCGCAGAGCATCGCGCTTCCCTAAGCGGTCCACCGAAACTCTTCGCTCGATGAAAATCAGCACCCATGTCTTAGGAGTCTCCTGGTTGGCGCTTTCACTGCTGTGGGGAGGGGCTTGGCAAATGTATCTGTGGGCAATAGTTGGCCTTGTGGGTCTTGCTGAGTCCGCACTCGTTGAGAAGGAGATCGCCCGCAGGGCACTTGGTGGCGGGAAGTGGGACTGACTCTTAGCATCGAATTCGGCAACTGGCCAAGCCTCTTCGCTCGAGGACCACAGGGTGAACAGGCCCAGGTTGGCCTTGGCTTCGGGTGATCGAACGGCGCGGCTAAACGGTGCGGAGCTTGTAGCGGGTGAGCCGGCGGCCACGCTGACGGGCACTGGCAATTGCCTCCTTGGCGGTGAGAATCTTCCTGGGGCTCATCCAGCCCTGTGATGGTTTGTGAAGAACGTATCCGCCCCCGATCGTCACAGCAGCGTGCTGCACCAATCCGTCCGGCGAGCGCCAGACGAGCACCGTTCCGGCGTCGTCGTCGGAGCCACCCGGGGCGGCGGTCGAAGACAGCCACTCCTCGAAGGGCTCCCGCAGCATCCACCTCCCGGCGGCGTCGGACCGGCCCGCTGCCGCCATGACGGTCCCAAAACAGTTAGGGCCGCTGGCATGGGGAAAGGTGCCCGCGAGTGCCCTAGCCCCGGGAAGAGCCGCACGAGAGTTCTCCCAGATATGTTCGGGAACCTCCAGATGCCTGCTAGGTCTGCGACCGTGGCGAAGATATTCATCGAGGACCGGTATCTCATGTCCTTCCAGCAGCGAGGGCCACCACACGAAGCGATGTCCGTCAGCCTGGGCAGCTGCCTGGGCGCGAACTTCAGCAGGGGCGCTTCGGACGGAGGGGATAACTTGCCTCGCGAACGTGATCTGGTTGTGCAGGAGAACTGCCCGCGCCATTCGTCCGAGATCATTGAACTCTTCTTCGCTCACCAGAACGCAGACCAGGTAATCCGGGACGTTGTAAATCTCGAAGGTATCCCGCAGTTCAGCGTCGAGTTCTCCTCGTGGGGGTTCGATACCGATGCGACTCGAGCCTTCTCTGGGAATGAGGAAAGGCTGATGCGTAGGAGCGAACCACGCGGCTTGGCGGGCCATCAGTTCGGGCCCTAGTTCAATCCCGAGCGAGAACATCGTCTGTCACCTTCCCGCCTTAGTTTCCCGTCAGCTCCCCGTTGCTGCCTGACATTCAGGACATCCTATGGCTTCAGGCGGTCGGGCATCGCCGTTTTACTGCCCTCTGAGAAACCGCTTCGGAGATCAGGGTCTTAGGCCGAACACCGGCAGAGAATCCTCAGCAGGTGGCGATTTGTCGAGACGCCGAACAAAAAGTCTTACAGTTACCGCATGTCGGTCATCCTGGAAGTTATTGCGGCCGTGGTTCAAGGGCTCACTGAAGCCGCTGTGGATCTTTTCTTGCACCGCGGCTCAGCCCATCATGCGGACGACAGCTGATCTGCACCGGTCGACTTCTGCCGCCCGGCGCGTCCGGCCTTCGGTAGAGGCTAATCCGCCCACATGACCGGGTGGCAAACTGTTTGTATTCGGTCTGGTCGACGACAATTTCACGCCATCGTTTGGTCGGGATGGGGGTGCTGCATGGATGATGAAAGGTCTTCTTTCACGGTTGCCTTTCCCGAGGCAAGGAAGGCCCGGGCGGCCTCCACTATGGCTACCGTATTTTTCCTGATCTTTTGGATCCTCTGGGGCATTGACCTGTTCGGGGCACAAGGGGTCCCGGACTTTCCGTGGCTGATATTTGCGATGATCTCATTTCTACTGTTTGCGGCCACGTCCATTTATTCAGGGCGGCTCGACCGAGAGCTGACACTTCTCATCAACCGGCGGGTCGCCGAGGAATTCGCCCTTCACACTCAAGAGGACTATCCGAGAGATGTGGACATCCTGAAGGTCAGGCGGTCTCTAGCGGTCAAGAGAGCTGACGGGACTGTGAGTCTGTGGGGAGTGCAGCGCAAGCGCGACGTTTTCATGCTGTATCCGATTTCCTGAAATCCGTCCGTCCCAAAATCTCGTAGCAACGCGTTGCCGTCGTCGGCGTCATCGATGGTGGATGAGTCGTTTCGTAGGTAGCAATTTTCGGGCTTAGCAAATATCAATCGAGTAGGCTCGGCTGATGGTTTCCCTGCCAGTTCGCGTTCAGGTTGAGGCTTGGTGCTTTCGGGCGCTGGGCCCGGGCACACTTACGTCGTTGCACCCCGATGCAGGCGGTCAGATGTCGCAACTTTTCCGCTTCGACTCTGAGAGTTCGGGACCTCTGGCGTTGAAAGTCCGCCCGGGAGCCGCTGGCAGAATTCGTCGGTGCCAGCAATTGCAGTCTGCCGTAGCAGCCTCAGGGTTTCCTTGTCCCCGCCCGGCCAGCGGCCTCGGTGTGCTCGATTCCGGCTTGGTAGTATCCGCCGAAACCTGGCTACCCGGTGGCGAGATGAATGCCGAGCCGAACGCGGCCTATGCAAGCCGTTCCGCGGCGCTACTGGCAGACCTCATGATGCTTCTCGAGAGGGAGACTTCCATAGGACTTTCACCGCCGCCACCATGGATGCATTGGAATCCACCGACCGGTGACTTGTGGCCGCGGAATCCAGTGGTGGACTCCATGGACCAGAGCCGAGTACCCGAGCAGGTGACCTTCACGGCGCGCGCCGTTGCCAAGCGATTGGCAATCGCCCCGCTGCCAGTCGTGATTGGGCATGGAGACTGGGAAAGCCAGAATCTTCGATGGAAAGCCGACCGCCCGTGGGCAGTCCACGATTGGGACAGCCTCGTTGCTCTCCCGGCCGCCGCCATTGTCGGGGCAGCTTCGGGAGCTTTCGGGAGCACGGCCACCCCGACGCTCGCTTCTGTGGAAGCCTCTCAACAGTTCATCGAAGCCTATGAACATGCAAGGGGTATCGAGTTCAGCATCGAGGAACGTGAAGTTGCCTGGGCCGCTAGCCTTTGGCCGGCACTCCATAACGCCAGGGGCGAAAGCTTATTCGAATCACCGCCAACCGCAGTCCGGGCACTGAGCGAACAGTCACGCCACCGACTCGAGCGCGCCGGCGTCAGGTGAGGAGTCCGCGTTAGGGCCTAACGAGGACTCCACTCGTCAACACAGGAACAACCGGAGGCTACGATGTGGCCATGCCCGCGTCGCCCGACCGTCGCATCATCCGCCTATTTCCCGACTACGGGCACCGGTGGCCGCTCTGGGAAAACGACCGACCCGGGCATCCCAGCAAATACACCATGGTTCCCTCCGACTATGGGCTTTCAAAGGAACTGACCGCCAGACTTCGTGCCTGGTACGACGCCTGGGATGCCGAAAACCTGTACGAGAACGGTTGGAGCTCGCAAGCCAAAGAGCTGGCCTGGAAGTACGACCTTGCGGAGCAACTCCGCGACGAAGTGAAAGCCTTCGCCGACGTCGAATATCACCAGTAGCAGGCGGCCGTGACCCTCTGTCGCCGGGCGCGGAAGTCGCCTATTGCGCCGGCGCGGACGAGCGGACTTCCCCCTCCCGCGTGTGGACGTCCAGTTCCACAGGGAAGTCCATCCAAGACCGAAGAGGGGACAAGACGATTGGGAACGCGGCCGCGACGGCCAACAAGGCCCAAACCCAGAGAGCCGCTGTAACCCCCAGGTACGTGGCAAGGGCGCCTCCCGCAAGGCCGGCTACGGGCATGACGCCCAACGTGACCAGCCGGTACGTCGCCATGACCCTGCCCATGAGGCGGTGTGAAGCGAGCCGCGGAATGATGCCGGCCCCCGCCAGGCCCGACACCACGACAAAGTAAGACCAACCCAATCCCGAGATGCCCACCCAGACGACCGGCGAGAGACCCAGCAGTGGTGCAACCGGCAGGAGAAGGACAAAACAAGCGCTGGCCAGGCTCGCCGTGATTTTCGTTTTACCGATGCCCAGCGCACCGGTGATACGCGTGGCCGACAGCGAGGCGGCCAAACCTCCCAGGGCCGAGACGCTGCCGATACCGACGAGCTGATCGATGGGGATGTCCAGGACCTCCAATGCATAGACGACTTTGGCCGCGGCGCCGGCCATTCCCGCGGCATTGACCAAAGCGACGGAGATCATCAGGGGGCGGATAAGAGGGTGGCACCACGTGAAGCCGAGGCCGGCACGGGCCTCGACCCAAAACTTTCCGGGCCTTGCCGGGTGCGAAGACACGGCCAGGGGAAGACGGCTGGTCACGAACGCCGATGCGAGGTAGGCCGTGGCAGCGACTACCAGTACGGCAGGTGCTGCCACTGCCCTGGCTACGAGCCCGACGACCCCCGGCGTGGCGATGGCGATGCCGCTCTGCATCGACTGAATCTTTGCGTAGCCGCGGCTCAACTCATCTCCCTTGAGTAACAGGGGGATCGCTGCGGACTGCGCCGTTGTGAAGAAGACATCGGAGACGCTGACGACGGCGGCGACCAGGAGTAGGTGCCATAGGGTCAGCCCGCCGAGGAAACATGCGATCGGCACGGACAAGGCGGCGCAAGCCCGGACAATATTGGAAAGCACCAGGACCGATTTTCTGGGCCACCTGTCGACGAGGACACCGGCCGGCACACCCAACAGCAGGAAAGCGGCCGTACCCAGGGCGTTCACGACACTTGTCTGGAAAGCGCTGGCGCCGGTGGCTGCTACGGCGATGAGCGGCAACATCGAGCGCAGGACGTCGTCGCCAATCCCATCGCCGATGCTCGCGACGAAGATCCGCCGAAAGTATCCCGTACGCCTAGTACGCTGAGAGATGTGTAAGGGCATACCTGACTTTAGTCAGGCTAAGCCTGACATTGAAGGTCGGCTCGCCACTCTTTGGGAGGATTTATGCCGGTTAAGTCGCACCCGGAATTTTGTGCTTTCTGCGGGACCACACCAGGGGGCCGGCGCCTCGTTGCCGGGCCGGGTGTAGCCATTTGCGAAACCTGTGTCGCTACGGCGGCGGACATTCTGCAGAATGCCGGCGGGGGAGTAGGCCCCGGTGCCTTCGGACCCGCCTGGGACCACATGTCGGACGAGGAGGTTCTGTCGCACTTACCGGAGGTCTCCCGGGTGGTTCTCAGCGTCGAAGATCAGCTCCGCACCTGGGTCGGCGTTGCCCGGGAGCGGAAAATCTCCTGGGCCGCGATAGGTGCGGCCCTCGGCATTACCCGGCAGTCCGCGTGGGAGCGTTTCAAGGAACACCTCTGACAGAGGCACCTGCTTGACGGCATGGTGAGACTCAGCGGGCGCGCGCGATGAACACCATGAAGGGTGCGTCGGTGGTGAAGGGAGCGCGGGCCCAATCGCCGTAGACCGCATCCACCTCGAGGCCCGCGGTGGCCAGCTGCCGCCCGAGCGTGTCATGGTCCCGGAACGCGAAGCGCACTGTCTCCACTACGCTATCGCCGGTGCTCGGGAATAAGTTGTGGAAGGTGGCCGTGACGACCCCTTCCTTAGGCACGGACACTTCCGCCCATTCGACGAGCGGCCCGAGCGGCGTGTTGCGGGACAAAGGCTCCTGGGATGCCCAGGTCTCCCACGCTCGGGCCTGTGGGTTTCTGCTGTCGAAGGCCAGAACTCCGCCTTCCCCCAGTTGCCGATGAAGGTCCCGTAGGGTGCGTTGCCACTCCGGGTCGAGGATGTGCTGTGATACGTTGCCTGTCAGCACCGCCAGATCGAACTGTCCCGGAGGAAGGGCTCTGGTATCACCGTGGATCCATTCGATTCGTTGGCCTCCGGGCCGGCGCCGGGCGAAATCCAGCATCGTCTCCGACGGGTCCAGTCCTACGACGTGCCGGCCCGCTCGAGCGAAAGTCGTCGTCAGAAGGCCGGTCCCGCATCCCACGTCGAGGACAGACCGCGCCCCATGCTCGTCGGCGAGGGACCGGTAGAAGTCGTGATCCGGTCCGTCCGGGTTGTCCAGGTCGTAGAGGCCAACCAGCCTGGTGTCATAGTCGCTCACCGGACCGCGTCAGCTCCCGGCAGGACGACGGCGAGCCGCTGTTCGGGAGGCCACCTATAGGTGTCATCGCAGCGGTAACCCCTGAGCCACGCCCGCCCGTCCACGACCCGGAGATAGAAGCCCTTGGGATAGGCAACGTCGTCGAGCAGCGGCTCGGAGACCACATGGATGGCGCCGCTGGGCGCGTGGCCGGCTGAGAGGACCGAATCCGGCGCGTTCGCCTGATCCGTCGTCGCTAACCGGAGAAAGGGTCCGGTTACCGCGGGGCAGGCCTCGAGGCCGCGTTCGCTCAAAGCCGCGAATACCTGCGCGTGGGTGGCGCCCAGCTCGAAGCCAAGATCGGCGACGGTGCATTCCACGATGCGGAGAATCCGGGCCTCCGGAGCGTCGAATGCGGGATGGGCCAGGAGGGTTTCTGCGTGAGCGTTCAGCAGGACCCCGGCGCCGGTCAGCATGCGTTTGATCTCGGACCGCGTGCGGCCGCCCACTCGAACCAGGATCCCGTCACCGGACAATCTGTTGGGCATTCGTTGCACCTCCTCGGTCTGTCGGCGGCCGGACGATGTCGTCGCGGGTCGCGGCGTAAAGGACCATGTCACACCGTTTCCCGGCAATTTCCTGGTGACTGCGGAGTAGTCCCTCGCGGCGGTAGCCGCATCGTTCTGCGGTTCGCATGGACCCCACATTCCAAGGCTCGATAAACAGCTCGACCGGTGCAGCTGTTCGATGGACCAGGCGAAAGCGGTGAGGGCTCCGAGGGCTGCCGCCGCGATCCCGGCGCCCCTGGCGCTGGGGACGACCGCGTAGCCTGCTTGCGCGCGTCCTTGGCCCAGATCCCTGGTCCAGAGCCCGATGTTCCCCACGGCCCGGTCACTCGTCAGCTCGGCGATCGAAAAGGAGAACCCCGAGCCATTGGTGAAACGCTGCCGCTGCCGCGCGATCCACGCAAGAGCCTCCTCCAGGGTGGCGTTCGCGGGGAGGCTTCCCACCGTCCGGACGTACGGATCCCGCGATAGGGCCATGGCCATGGCCGCGTCCGCATCCGTGAACCTGCGCAGACGGATGGGGCCCTGTTCCGGGTGGGTCGCTGGCCAGGGTGGCACGTCGCCGCGGGTGTTCATTGCGCCAGTCTGCCATCGCCCGGGTTGGCGATCGGGGACGCCCCCTCGACGTCAACGGCGGTGTCGGCTCCCTCCGCGGATGGTGCCTCGCCGGGGGATGATAGGAATGCGGGCAAATGTAGGGGAGCGGCGTCGACGTCGGCGCAGACAGGTGAGGAGTGCAGGTGTCCGGAGCATCCAGTGAGAATGGTCCCTTCTTCCACGGCACGGTCGCGGACCTGCGGGTGGGGGACCGGCTGACTGCGGGCCGACAGTCGAATTACCGTCCCGAGGTCGTGATGAACCACATCTACTTCACGGCCCTTGTCGATGGCGCCGGGTTGGCGGCGGAAATCGCTGCAGAGTTGTCCGACGGCGCGTTGCGCCCCCGTGTTTACGTCGTCGAACCCATCGGGGCGTTTGAGGACGACCCGAACGTGACGGACAAGAAGTTTCCGGGCAACCCCACCCGGTCGTATCGGAGCGCTGAGCCGCTGCTGATCACCGGGGAGATCTTTGAGTGGACCCGGCTTACGCCCGAGCAGCTGCAGATGTGGCGCGAACGGCTTTCGGTCCTGTTATCCGACGGCCACGGCGAGATCATCAACTAGCAGCTCTTTCTTGTGAGGAACCTGTCCCACGCCGAGCAGCGCAACCGCCGGCAGCACGACTTTTCCGTTCGTGGTGATGCGGGAGACCAGCCTCAGGTACTCCAGGTGCATGGCGGCCTGAAGGGACGGGGCCTGGCTCCGAACGATCTTGCCGATTCCCCCGACGCCACCGACCGGACCGGCCCACAGGTCTTCGGCATCGATCATGAAGTCCCAGGAGAGGGTTCTCGTCTGCACGGTTTCCAGGCCCGCGCGTTGGAGCAGCTCCCGCAGGCCCGGCTCGGTCCGATCAAAATCCTTGTCCACCGGAAGTCTCTCCTGGCCGGCTGCCGTTACCCCGCTGGCATTCACCACGTCCGCCCACAGGGTGTTGATGGCCGAAAGCTCGGACGGCCAGATGGTGACGCCGACCGCGCCCTGCGGGCGGCATATCCGGATGAGTTCGGCGACGGCGGCGCGGGGATCCCCGACATGGTTGACGACGAAATTGGCGAGGACGGCGTCGAACTCGGACGAGGGGAGTGGCAGGTCAGGCAGACCGCCCGGAAGCAGGTCGGCCTGAGGTGCCGCGGCGCGGGCCATGGAGAGCATCCCGGCATCCGGGTCTACGCCGGTGACGTCGGCGCCCAGTTCGATCGCCACGGCGGCGAGGTTCCCATTTCCGCACCCGACGTCGGCCAGCCTGCGACCGGACAACGGGCCAATGATCCCGGCTGTTGCCTCAAGCAGCGGCGCGATGGTGCCCGCGCACAGGTGGGCGAAACTCTGCGCGTACGAAGGCCCGACGCCGGACCAGGCATCTGCGCTATTTTGATCGGTTCCTGCTGCTGCCACGATTTCCCCCTGGTCGATGATGTCTTCCCGGCATCCAGTGTGGTCCACGTGCGGGGAGAAACGGCGACGACGCGGTACGCGGAGCCCGGGAAGGCGCGTGGGCGGAGAGGGGTAATTCAGCTTTACTTTACATAATGTTGATTATCGGCGTTACGGCCAGGAACCCGGGAGGGGCTTAGCGCAGTGCCGCTGTCAGTTCGATTTCCACGCGCGCGTTGAGCGGAAGTTCAGCGACAGCCACCGTGGTGCGCGCCGGGAACGGCTCATTGAAGATGTCACGGTACACCGAGTTCATCGCCGCAAAGTCAGCCATCGACGTCAGGTACACGTTGACCTTGACGACGTCGTCCCAGCCCAGGCCGACTTCGGTCAGAACCTGCTCCAGATTGTGAAAAACCCGCCGGGTCTGTGCTTCAGCGTCGCCGTCCACCAGTTCGCCGGTGGACGCATCGATGGGCGTCTGACCGGACAGGAACAGCACACCCAGTCCGGGTGCCGTGGCGGCCTGTGAATACGGTCCAATGAGCTTCGGTGCCGTCGATGCGAGAACACTCTGGCGGGTCATGGACACCAATTCCTTTCCTACGGTTGAACTTTCAAGGGTTTAGTTGTCAGCGGTCTAGTGGCCCACATAGGTGGCCAGATGTTGGCCCGTCAGCGTGGACCGTGCGGCTACCAGCTCAGCCGGTGTGCCCTCGAAAACGATTCTGCCGCCGTCGTGCCCGGCACCCGGACCCAGGTCGACGATCCAGTCCGCGTGCGCCATGACCGCCTGATGGTGCTCGATGACGATCACCGACTTGCCCGAGTCCACCAGCCGGTCCAGCA
The DNA here is from genome assembly GCF_040686595.1 of Arthrobacter sp. NPDC080082. Lineage (NCBI taxonomy): Bacteria > Bacillati > Actinomycetota > Actinomycetes > Micrococcales > Micrococcaceae > Arthrobacter > Arthrobacter sp. NPDC080082. The sequence goes on from NZ_JBFBKQ010000002.1 coordinate 471,389, forward strand.
GCGCCAGAAGGTTCGCGACGTCGGCCAGGTGCAGTCCGGTGGTCGGCTCGTCGAGGATGTAAATGTCGCCCTTTTCGGCCATTTGGGCCGCCAGTTTGAGCCGCTGACGCTCGCCGCCGGACAGGGTCGTCAGCGGCTGGCCCAGGCTCAGGTAACCCAATCCCACGTCGGCGAGCCGGTCCAGGACCTTATGGGCGGCCGGGGTGGCTGCCTCTCCCCCGCCGAAAAAGTCCTTCGCCTCGGCCACGGACATCGCCAGCACCTCGGCGATATTCCGGCCGCCCAGCGTGTACTCCAGGACGGAGGCCTGGAAGCGTTTGCCGTCGCACTCCTCGCACGTCGATTCCACCGTGGCCATGACACCCAGGTCCGTGTAGATCACGCCCGCGCCGTTGCAGGCCGGGCAGGCGCCCTCCGAATTGGAGCTGAAAAGCGCCGGCTTGACGCCGTTGGCCTTGGCGAACGCCTTCCGGATGGGCTCCAGCAGCCCGCTGTAGGTCGCCGGGTTGCTGCGCCGCGAACCCTTGATGGCGGCCTGGTCGATCACCACCACGCCGTCGCGCCCGGCCACCGATCCGTTAACCAGCGAACTCTTCCCGGAGCCGGCGACACCGGTCAACACGCACAGAACGCCCAACGGCAGGTCGACGTCGACGTCCTTGAGGTTGTGCGTGGACGCGCCGCGGACCTCCAATACCCCCACCGGTGTCCGCACCGGGTCCTTGACCGCGGCCCGGTCATCCAGGTGCCGGCCGGTAACGGTGCCGCTCCCCCGCAGCCCCGCCACGGTGCCCTGGTAGACCACCTCACCGCCGCCCGCTCCGGCGCCGGGCCCCAGGTCGATGACGTGGTCCGCGATGCCGATGGTCTCGGGTTTGTGCTCTACCACCAGCACCGTGTTGCCCTTGTCCCGCAGCTGCAGCAGGAGCCCGTTCATTCGTTCGATGTCGTGCGGGTGCAGGCCGATCGAGGGCTCATCGAAGACGTAGGTGATGTCCGTCAGCGAGGATCCCAGGTGGCGGATCATCTTGGTCCGCTGCGCCTCTCCCCCGGACAGCGTCCCGGCCGGCCGGTCCAGGGACAAGTACCCCAGGCCGATCTCAGCGAAGGAATCCAGCAGGTGCTGCAGGCCGCCCAGCAGCGGCGCCACGGACGGTTCCCGGAGCTCCCGGATCCAGCCGGCCAGGTCGGTGATCTGCATGGCGCAGAGTTCGGCGATGTTCTTGCCGTTGATCCGCGCGGACCGGGCCTCCTTGCTGAGCCGGGTCCCGTCGCACTCCGGGCAGGACTGGAATGTGACCGCCCGCTCCACGAAGGCGCGGATGTGCGGCTGCATCGCCTCCGGATCCTTGGACAGCATGGACTTCTGCATCCTGGGGATCAGGCCCTCGTAGGTGAGGTTGATACCCTCGACCTTGATCTTGGTCGGTTCGCGGTACAGCAGGTCATCCAGCTGCTTCTTGGTGAACTTGTTGATCGGCTTGTCCATGTCGAAGAACCCGGAGCCGCTGAAGATCCGGCCGTACCAGCCGTCCATGCTGTAGCCGGGAATGGTCAGCGCCCCGCCGGCCAGCGACTTGGTCTCGTCATACAGGGCGGTCAGGTCGATGTCGGACACGGACCCCATGCCCTCGCACCGAGGGCACATGCCGCCCAGGTAGACGACGTTCTGCACCACATTCTTCTCCACCCGGCCGGACTTCTCGGTGCTCATGACACCGCTGGCCTTGCGGGTGGGGACGTTGAAGGAGAATGCCGTGGGCGGCCCGACGTGAGGGGTGCCGATCCGGCTGAAGAGGATCCGGAGCATCGCGTTCGCGTCCGTGGCGGTGCCCACCGTGGACCGGGGGTTGGCGCCCATCCGCTCCTGGTCCACGATGATCGCCGTCGTCAGCCCCTCGAGGAGGTCGACGTCGGGGCGCGCCAGGGTGGGCATGAACCCCTGCACGAAGGCGCTGTAGGTCTCGTTGATCATCCGCTGGGACTCGGCCGCGATGGTGGCGAACACCAGCGAGCTCTTGCCGGAGCCGGAGACGCCAGTGAACGCGGTCAGGCGGCGCTTGGGGATCTCAACGCTGACGTCCTTGAGGTTGTTCTCCCGTGCTCCCTGCACCCGGATCAGGTCATGGGTGTCCGCGACGTGGACCGCCGCCAGGGCCGGCTCCCCTGCTGGTGTCATGCTGCCGCGTCTCCTTCCATTGGGCGTGCAGGGCCAGCTTAGAACAGTCGGTGGCGTTAGCGGGCGGGAACGACGACGACGGGCGCCGGCCGCGACCCGGACGCCATTGTCTAATCCGCCGGGCTCCCACAGAATGAACCATGACGGTCTACCTGAGGTCCCTGGAAACTGCTGTCCCGCCCACTGTCCTGATCCAGTCTGAAGCCCGCGACGTTTTCGCCGCCCAGCCGGGCCTCAGCAGGCTCGGCTCCCGCCTGGTGGCCACGTGCTTCGACGGCGCCGCGATCGACACGCGCTACACCGCCGTCGACGAACTGACCACGCGCAGCGCAGCCCCAGACCCGCAGTTCTTCGACGCCGCGACCGGGCTGCTGCTGAGCCCGGGCACCAAGGCCCGTAACGACATCTTCGCCGTCGAGGCCAGCAAACTCTTCATCGAGGCCGCGGAGAAGGCCGTCGACGCCTGCCCCGGCATCGCCCGGGAGGACATCACCCACTTGGTCACCGTCTCCTGCACCGGATTCTTCAACCCCGGACCCGACTACAAGATCGTCCGTGGCCTGGGCCTCAACCCCTCCGTCCGGCGGTACCACCTCGGGTTCATGGGGTGTTACGCCGCGTTCCCGGCGCTCCGGGCCGCCGCGTCCTTCTGCGAGGCGGACCCGGACGCCGTGGTGATGGTGGTCTGCGCCGAGCTTTGTTCGCTGCACGTGCGCACCTCGAACGACCCGGACACCATCATGGGCTCTGCCCTCTTCGCCGACGGGGCGGCCGCCGCCGTCATTACGGCCCGGGACGTCCCGGACGCGCCGGCACTGATGACCCTGGACCACTTCGAAACCGTGCTCACCCCCGTGGGCGAAGAAGCCATGGCCTGGAACATCGGCGACGCCGGCTTCGAGATGGTGCTGGGCACCTACGTCCCGCACATCATCGACGAACACATCGTCGGCGCCCTGGAACCCCTCCTGGCCCGCGACCCCTCCCTGGCCGGGGCCACGTACGGTGACATCCGGCACTGGGCCATCCACCCGGGCGGCCGCAGCATCCTGGACAAGGTCGAAACCCGGCTGGGCCTCAGCGAGGAGCAGCTGCGGCCGGCCCGGGAAACGCTGCGCAACTACGGGAACATGAGCAGCGCCACGGTGCTCTTCGTCCTCAGGCACATCCTGGACCTCCCCGTCGATCCGGGAGCGGACGACGGCGACGGGCGCGGCGAGCAGATCTGCTCCATGGCGTTCGGCCCCGGACTGACCGTAGAGACCGCGCTGTTCACCAAGGTCATCGGGGCAAGGGAGGATTCGCCACGCGGATCGGAGCCGGCCGCCGCCGCAGTCCCAGCCTCCGCCCTGGCCTGAGAGCTTCCGTGCTGCTCAGAGACCGGGCGGCCGATGCCGTCGAGGAAATGGACCGGGATGACTGCGACCCCGACAGGCTGGAGCGCACCTACGCGCAGTTTGACCTGGTAAACCGCGCCGTCTCGGGCTGGCGGGGGATCTACCGGCAGCACCTCAGGCCGCTGCTGGCGGCAGGGGCCCCGGTGTCCCTGCTGGACGTCGGCTGTGGCGGCGGAGACGTCGCCGTCCGGCTGGCCCGCTGGGCCGCCCGAGACCGGCTTCCGCTGCGGGTCACGGCCGTGGACCCGGACCCGCGGGCCGCCGCCTTCGCCGAGGCCCGGGCTGCCGCGGGGAAGGCTCCAGGAGTCAGCTTCCGGAGGCAGGACACCACCGGGCTCCTGGCCGCCGGGGAGCGGTTCGACGTCGTGGTCTCCAACCACCTCCTTCACCACCTCCCGGACGACCATCTGCCCGGGTTCCTGGCCGAGTCGGCGGCGCTGGCCGGCCGGCTGGTCCTGCACAACGACCTGCGGCGCAGCGCACTGGCCTACGGGCTGTTCTCCGGCGCCGCCCTGCCATTCCGGGGATCCTTCATCCGGGCCGACGGGCTGACGTCCATCCGCCGCAGCTACACGCCCGCCGAACTGCGCGCCGCCGCTCCCCCGGGCTGGACGGTGCGGCCCGGCTTCCCGTTCCGCAACCTCCTGCTGCTGGAGCGCCCCGCCAGTGAGGTCCCTCCCGGCACCGGTGACCGTCAGGGCGCGTCCGACGATTCCGCGACGCCGGGCCGTCGCCCGTGAGCGACGTCGCTATTGTCGGCTGCGGGCCCGTCGGCCTGTTCCTGGCCACGCTGCTTCTGCAGCGCGGGATATCCGTCACCGTCCTGGAACGCCGGACCGCCGGGACCGGCGGGCACTCCCGCGCCATCGGCATCCACCCGCCGGCCCTGAACGCACTGTCCCGCGCCGGCGTGGACCAGGAGCTGATCCGCCGGGGCGTCCCGATCCGGCGCGGCGTGGCGGTCAACGCGGGCCGCACCCTGGCGGAGATGAGTTTCAATGCAGTGCCCGGGCCCTACCCGTTCGTGTTGTCCCTACCGCAAAACACCACGGAAGAGGTCCTGGCGGCCAGGCTGCGCGGCTTGGACCCCGGGGCGGTCCGCTGCGGGGTACGGGTGACGGGGCTTGCGGGTAGGGGTCGGGAGGGCGGCCCGGTGCGGGTGCGCACCGACAGCGCCGGGCTCGTGGACTACCTGGAGGCGTCGTTGGTGATCGGCGCCGACGGCGTCCGTTCCACGGTGCGCTCCGCCGCGGGCCTCGGGACACACGGCCGGGACTACCCGGACCGGTACCTGATGGGCGACTTCGACGACGGCACCCACCTCGGCCCGGACGCGGCACTCTTCCTCGCCGCCGGAGGGATCGTGGAGTCCTTCCCGTTGCCGGGCCCGCAGCGGCGCTGGGTAGTGCGCCTCAACGGCGGCACGCCCGCGGGCGACGGGGCTCACGGGCTGGCCGGGGAGATACGACGGCGCACCGGCGTCAGTATCGACGCCGGCAGCAACACCATGCTGAGCACCTTCGGCGTGCGCTCGCGGCTGGTCCGGCGAATGGCCGCGGGGCGCTGCGTCCTTATCGGGGACGCCGCCCACGAGATCAGCCCGATCGGCGGCCAGGGAATGAACCTCGGCTGGCTGGACGCCGTCGAGTTGGCCGGCCTCATCCCCTCGTTACTGGCCACCGGGCGGTCCACTGACCTGTCCACGGTGCCCGGGGTGCGGGCGTTCGAGCACCGCAGGCTCAGGGCCGCGGCCCGGGCCGTGCGGCAATCCGAGATCAATATGGCGTTGGGACGGCCGTTGCCGGCGGGTGTCCTCGCGGCCCGGAACGGGGCAATCGCGGCGGCTGCGTCAATTTCGGCGCTGAACCGGTGGACGGCCCGCCGCTTCACCATGCACTGAGCCTCTTCACTGGGCGCTGACGTGCGGGCGGCGCCTACTCGGGGGTGTAGTAGCAGTCGTAGCTGTGCTGGCTGATGATCAGGCCGTCGCGGAGTTCGAAGACCGAGGCGGTCCGGGCGCGGATGGTCTCACCCCTGTCCCACAGTGGCAGGTCCAGCTGCAGGACGGCCGACCATTCCGCCTCCACCACCACGCGGTTCTCCTGGCAGGTGGTCCGGCGGACGTCGAAGTGCTGCCCGGTCACGACCTCTCCGCTGCGTTCCGCGGCGGCGAGCACCTGCTCCCGGGTCCGGGTGCTCCCGGCGGGGTCCAACAGGTGGGGCGCTTCCGTCAGGACATAGTCCTCGGCGAGAAATGGCTCCAATGCGGCGGACCCGGCACCGGACTCGATGGCACGGAGCAGGCCCAGCACACGGTCCAGGGGCGCTGCGTCAGTCATGCCTTGAGACTAACCGATCCGGACCTCGCACCTCCCCGTGCAGGCAACTGGAGGTGCCGGCGCCTGCCCTGGTGCGGCACCCGCGCCTACACTGGCCGCATGGGCAGCCCTCCGACCCGCCGCAGGCCACCGCCGGAAAGGCGGACGGCGCAGATCCCGCCACGTCGGGCCCGCGCCGCGCTGACGATCGTGCCGCTGCTGGTGTCCGTGTTGCTGGCCGTGGCCTGCACCGTCCCCGCCGGCCCCGCCGCCACGGGGACATCGCCGCCGGCCGCACCAACGCCCGGGTCCTCCGTCCCCGCCACCGCGTCTGCCCCGACCGGCAACCCGTCCGCTGCACCCGTGACCGTGGCGATGAACCAGTTCCGGGACAACTACAGCAAGCAGATCGTGGAGATCCAGCTGACCAACACCACCTCCGCCGTCCTCACCGTCGAGGCGGCCGACGTGACCACCGGCCTGTTCGCCGGCGCCATCGGCTGGGCGGCCCCGGGCGGCGGGACCGAGCTGCCGCCGGGCCAGGCCAAGAGCCTCCCGGCCCCGCTTCCAGCCGCAGCGTGCCCGGCGGCCGGCGAAGCGTCCGGCGCTGTCGGCACCAACTCCGCGGGGCCGACATCCGGCGGCGAAGCGGCGGCCGGCGGGGCAACCCTGCGGCTCCGCGACGCCACAGGGGCGGTCAGCCAGGTCACTGTTCCCGTCACCGACCCTTTCGGGGTGCTGACCCGGAACCACGACGAACAGTGCGTGGCGCAGGCGGCGAATGCCATCGTGGGTTTCCGGTTCGCCCCGGATCTGCGGCCCACCGCGGACGGCCGCGCCGCCGTCGTCGACCTCGTCATCACCCCGCGACACGCTGGAGATTCGACGTCGAAGCAAGCGCTCACCATCGATGGCGTCGGCGGCACCACGCTGCTGGCCGAAGACGCCGCGGCGCCGTGGCCGCACGCGCTGGAGATCACCGCCGACCAGCCCGAACGCGTGGTCCCGTTGGGCCTGCGGCCGGCGCGGTGCGACCCGCACGCCGTGGCCGAGGACAAGGTGGGCACGCTGATACCGCTGCACGTCACCGTGGCAGGCCGGGCAGGCACACTCAAGATCGACGCCGGGCCGGCGCTGCGCGGCAGGATCTACGATTTCGTCACCGCCGCGTGCGGTCGCCAGTAGTCTGGTGCCATGCCAGCAGACGCCAGCGACCTCAGCCCAGACACCGATCCCACCAGCGCGGACACCGATTCCGCGGGCACTCATTCCCTCGACGACAAGATCCGGGAAACCGTCCACCGGATCCTTGAGGCCGGGGTGCTGCCGCCGATCGTGCAGGCCGGCCACCCGGTGCTCCGGCAGAGCGCGGCCCCGTTTACCGGGCAGCTGGACGCCCCCACCCTGTCCGCCCTGATTGACATGATGCGCCGGGCAATGCACAAGGCGCCGGGGGTGGGTTTGGCCGCCCCGCAGCTGGGCATCCCGCTGCGGCTGGCCGTGCTGGAGGACACGTTCGACGTCGACCCGGAGGTCGCTGCCGTCCGGGGTCGGCAACCGCTGGAGTTCTTCGCCATGCTCAACCCCAGCTACGAACCCCTCGGCACAGAGCGAAAGGCTTTCTACGAGGGGTGCCTGTCCGTCAACGGACTGCAGGCCGCCGTACTGCGCCCCGAATCGGTGCGCCTGACCTTTACCCGCCCGGACGGCGAGGTGACAACGCGGGAGTTCACCGGCTGGCAGGCCCGGATCGTCCAGCACGAGACGGACCACGTCAACGGCGTGCTGTACCTGGACAAGGCAGAACTGCGGTCCCTGACCACCAACACCGAATACGCCGCCCGCTGGGCCCAGCCGGACATCACAAAGGCCCGGCAGGAACTGGGATTCCTGCCGGGCCTTGGGTGACTCGCGGGCCTAGGGCCCGGGGCTTAGGACACTGCGTTAGTGGCCGTCGGCAGATACCGGCCCCACCACTGCAGGATCTGCTCGAACCGCTGCCGGCGGTGGTGCGGCGTGCCCGAGCGGGACAGCTCGTGGTTCTCGCCCGGGAAGACCAGGAAGGCCGTCTCCACGCCCTGCTGCTTCAGCGCCGTGAAGTAGCGCTGGCCCTGTTCCACCGGGCAGCGCAGGTCCTCCTCGCTGTGGATCACCAGGGTGGGAGTGCGCACCTCGCCGATCCGGGCCATAGGGCTCTGGGCTTCCATCTGCTCCGCCGAGCGGCCGGTGTACTCGCCGCCGAAGAACCAGCCGATGTCGGCCGAGCCGGTGAAGCTGACCGGGTCCAGGAAGCCGCGTTCGACGATTGCGCCCTTGAAGCGGTGGTCGTGGCTGATGGTCCAGGCCGTCAGGTAGCCGCCGTAGGAGCCACCCATGATGCCCAGCGCGCCGCCGTCGAGCTCCGCGAACTTCTCCAACGCACCGTCCAGGAAGGCCAGGACGTCCTGCATGTCCACAGTGCCCATCCGCTCCTTGATGCTGCGCCCGTGCTCCTGGCCGTAGCCGGCAGAGCCGCGCGGGTTGCACATCAGCACCGCGTACCCGGCACCGGCGTAGACCTGCGCCTCGTCGAAGAGCGCCCCGGTGAACTGCGCGAAGGGGCCGCCGTGGATGTTCAGCAGCACCGGGTGCGGGCCGCTGCCCTCGGGCATGACCAGCCAGCCGTGCACCGGGTAGCCGTCCGGTGAGGCAAAGGTGAGCTCCTGCGGCACCAGCACGCCGGCCTCCTCCCGCAGCGGAGCCGAGAAGTCGGTGAGCGTCCGGGCCTCGCCCTCGCCGAGCACGGCGACGTCACCGCAGGTCCCGGCGTCGGTGAAACTGATCCAGACGGTTCCGGCTGCTTCCGCGGCGCCGGTGACCACGCGCGGCCCGGCGGTCAGAGCGGTGCTGCTGCCGTCGGGGCCAAAGCGGAGCAGCTCAACGGCACCGCGCGCATTGTTCATCACCAGCACGCTGTCCGTCCCGGCCGGTTCCAGCGGGCCCGCGATGTCCTGGGTTTCCGGGTCGCTGAGCCGGACCGCGTCCCCGCCTGCCGGGGGCATCACGTAGAGGGCGGTGTTGCGGGCCACGAAGTCCAGTCCCTCCGGACCGAGGTCCTGGGCCAGGAAGTAAAGGTGGCGGCCGTCGCGGCTCTCCCGGACGGCACCGATGGACAGGGTGCCAGTGCCGGCCGCAGCGGGCCGGACCTCTTCCGGGGCGGGGGCCTCGTCGGCGTTAGCAGCGGCGCCGACCGGGACACGGTAGATGCCGGTGACCAGGTCCCGATCGTGTCCCTCGTGCAGGGCGGCGGTGAAGTAGACGTGGCTGCCGTCGGCGCTGAAGACTGCGCCGTCGTGGTCGGTTGCCGCGTGGGTCAGCTGGTGCGCTTCCGGCAGTTTGCCTGACGGCTTCGTGTCCTCGGCGTCCTTGGACGCGTGCTTGCCGGCGTCCTTGAGGGCCCGGCCGGCCGGTGCCACCCAGGGTTCGTCGGTGAGCGCCGGGACATCCAGCAGGAAGAGCTGCTGGGGCTTGTCGGCCGTGTAGCCCACGCCGTTCATCCGGTACTGGTAGTCGGTGATCAGGCGGGCGTCCTCGCCGCCTGCGGAGACGCCGTCAACCGTGCCGTAGCGGCCGTCCTCCGGGGTGCGGGCGGCGAAAACGATGCTGCGGGAATCCGGGGACCAGGCGAAGGCGCCCACTCCGAGCGGCGCGTCGGTGACGGCAACGGGTTCGCCGCCGCCGGCCTCCACGATGTGCAGTTGCGGCTTCCCGCCCGCCGCGGCGCGGATGAAGGCCAGGACCTGCCCGTCCGGGGAGATGGCGGGCGCGGTGTCGCGGAAGCCGCGGGTCAGCCGGCGCGGTGCCCGGTCCGCGTCCGCGGAGACGGACCACAGCTGGCCCACGTAGGAATCGGCGTCGAAATCGGGGCGCACCACGGACACGACGGCGTGGGTTCCGTCGGGGTGGACGGCGGGCGCGGAGACAGACTTGAGCAGGGTCACATGTTGGGGTTTCACGAGTGCGAGCCTAGCCCCGTCCCGGCGGCAGGTGAAATACCTCACAGTCCGGCGTTGCGGCGGCATCGCCCAGCTGCGGCGGGAGGCGAGGGAGTTCTCCGGGAGGTCCGCGGGCTCCTCGGGCCGGAGGCGGCCGGCCCTACGATGGAGACTATGCTTTCCGCCTCCCGTGCCCTCCTCGCCTGCCCGCTGTGCCGGGGAGGCTTCCTTCCCGGGGCGGCCGACGGCGGCGGCCTGGTCTGCGACGCCGGGCATTCATTCGACGCCGCCAAACAGGGCTACATCAACCTCCTGACCGGCAAGGGCACCGTGTTCGAATCGGACTCGGCTGACATGGTGGCGGCCCGGCACGACTTCCTGTCCGCCGGCCACTACCGGCCGCTGGCCGACGCCCTCGCGGAGTTCGCCGCGGCGGCGCTGACGGGCGCCGGAGGCGGGGCGGCGGGGGAAGCCAGCACCGCTGAAGACGCCTCGGAAGCCGGACCGGCCATCCTGGACGCCGGCACCGGCACCGGTCACTACCTCCGCGCCGTCCTGGACCGGGTTCCCGCCGCCGCCGTCGGGCTGGATATCTCGAAGTTCGCCCTGCGCCGCGCGGCCCGGCTGAATCCTGGCGCGGCGAACCTCGTCGCCGATATCTGGCAGCCGCTGCCCGTCCGGGATGCCGCCGTCGACGTGGTCATGGTGGTCTTCGCGCCGCGCAACGCCGCCGAATTCGCCCGCGTCCTGCGCCCCGGCGGGAGGCTGATCGTGGTGACCCCGCGCCCAGGACACCTAACGGAGGTCGCAGGCACCACGGGCATGCTGGGCATCGAACCGGCCAAGGAGGAACGGCTGGCGGCGGGTCTGGCCGGGCATTTCACGGCGTTGCCCGGACGCGAGGTGGACATCGCCCTGGACCTCACGCCCGACGACGTCGTGAAGCTCGCCCTGATGGGCCCCGCCGGGCATCACCTGGACCGGGCATCCCTCGAGGAGACCCGGGCCCGCCTGGCCTCCCGCACCGCGGTGACGGCCCGGTTCCGGATCAGCGTCTTCACGCCGCTGTAGAGAGAGCGGCGGCCAGAACCGCGCCCCGCCGGCGGGTAACGACTTCACTACGTTCCCGGCTACTGCCGGACCGGAACCCCACCTGGCACCGCATCCCGCCTAGGATGGAAAGACTTTACGGGGCCGCGTCTGCGGCACCGTACCAAGAAAACATCCAGGGGGAAACGATGTTTGAATGGCTGGCCGACAACTGGTGGGCGCTGTGGCTCACGGTGTTCCTGGTGTTCGCCGTGGTGGAAATGCTGACGCTCGACCTGTTCTTCATCATGCTCGGCGGCGGCGCACTCGCGGGCCTGGCGGCCTCCCTCGGCGGAGCGGACCTCTGGCTGCAGATCGTCATCTTCAGCGTCGTGTCCCTCCTGATGGTCGGCTTTGTCCGCCCCATCGCCCTGAAGCACCTGCGCAGCAGTCCCGCGGACCAGCGCAGCAACATCGAACGCCTGATCGGCGAGCCGGCCGTCGTCCTGGAGCAGGTCAGCTCAGCCGGCGGCCTGGTCAAGATCGGCGGCGACGTCTGGACCGCCCGGCTGGACTCCGGCGTCCTCGAACCGGGCCAGACCGCCACCGTCAGCGCCATCGACGGCGCCACCGCCGTCGTCGTCCCGCGTGGAGGCGCTGAAGTCCTGGACCGGACACTGGACCCGGGCGCCCCCGACTCCGGCGCCTAGGCCCGCAAGCACACAACGTGAGATCCCGCGGCGGACCCGCCGCACAGCAAAACCACATATTTGGGGAAAAGGTGATGTATGGATATCGCAGTCGCAGTAGTACTGCTGGTACTCGTGGCGTTCGTGATAATCGTGTTGGTCAGGTCGGTGCGGATCATCCCGCAGGCCCGGGCCGGCGTGGTGGAACGGCTCGGTAAGTACCAGCGGACGCTGAACCCCGGGCTGACCATCCTGATCCCCTTCGTTGACCGGCTCCTGCCGCTGCTGGACCTACGCGAACAGGTGGTCTCCTTCCCGCCGCAGCCGGTGATTACCGAGGACAACCTGGTGGTCTCCATCGACACCGTGGTCTACTTCCAGGTCACCGACGCCCGCGCCGCCACCTACGAGATTGCCAACTACATCCAGGCCGTGGAACAGCTCACCACCACCACGCTGCGCAACGTGGTGGGTGGCCTGAACCTGGAGGAGGCACTGACCTCCCGCGACCAGATCAACGGCCAGCTCCGCGGCGTGCTGGACGAGGCCACCGGCCGGTGGGGAATCCGGGTGTCCCGGGTGGAGCTCAAGGCCATCGATCCGCCCCACTCCATCCAGGACTCGATGGAGAAGCAGATGCGCGCCGAGCGTGACCGCCGCGCCGCGATCCTGACCGCCGAGGGCACGAAGCAATCCGCGATCCTCACCGCCGAGGGCCAGCGGCAGTCCTCCATCCTCAAGGCCGAGGGCGACGCCCAGGCGGCGATCCTGCGGGCCGACGGCGAGGCCCAGGCCATCCAGAAGGTCTTTGAGGCGATCCACCAGGGCAACCCGGACCAGAAGCTGCTGGCCTACCAGTACCTGCAGACGCTGCCCAAGCTGGCCGAGGGCAGCTCGAACAAGCTCTGGATCATCCCCAGCGAGGTGGGCGAGGCCCTCAAGGGCATCGGCGGCGCCCTGGGCGGCCTCTCCCCCGAACCTCCGGCCGGTGCGCCGGCTGCGGGTGGGGCACCGACGACGCCGGCAGTCCCGGCAGCTACGTCGTCGACGGGCACTGCAGCGGGCGCCGCGGAGCACTGACCGCACTCCCTGCGAAATCTTGGGAGCGCCGGGCCGGCAGCGGCCCGGCGTTCTCTTTGCCGCTTTGCCTTTACCGCGCCCCCTTTGCCGGACGGGCCCCGGCCGAGTATAGTGGAGTATTTGTCCGGCCGGTTCACCCTGCTGGAACAAATAGGCTTCGCTGAGCGTTATATCCGGTGGCAGAACACCGCGGCACAACGGCAGGTCCTCCGACCGGCCGCGCCGCCTGCAACGGGTTCACCGGAGAACGCAATGCACACAGTAGTCCGGCGGGTTCAGTCCACGGACTAGCGCAGGGTTCCGGCCCTGCGAACCGATCATGAGGGAGAAAAAATGAGCGATCGCAGCCTGCGGGGTATGCGCCTGGGCGCACAGAGCATGGAGACCGAATCCGGCGTCGAGCCCGCTCCGCGCCAGCGGGTCGAATACCGTTGCGCGGACGGCGAGCAGGTATTCGTCACCTTCTCCTCCGAGGCCGAGATTCCCCCTGTGTGGGTTTCCAAGACCGGTAAGGAAGCGCTCCTGGTTGACGGCGAGCGTCCGGTCAACGGCAACGAAAAGGCTGTCCGCACGCACTGGGACATGCTGCTGGAACGCCGCTCCCTGCCGGAGCTGGAGCAGATCCTCGAGGACCGGCTCACCATCCTGCGCGAACGCCGCGGGGAACGCCGCTCCGCCTAGGTCATGAGACAAAGAAAGCCGGGCCGGAACCCCTCAGGGGTTCCGGCCCGGCTTTTTCTTTGGCTGCTTTGCCTGCGCCGTTGTGCCGGTCGGCCCCTGGCTACTTGCGGCCGAGCTTGTGGCTCAGGGTGTTCCAGCGGGCGGTCAGGCCCCACTTGGTGACGTTGATCATGGCTTCCACCACGATGTTGCCGCTCATCTTGGAGGCGCCCAGCTCACGCTCGACGAAGGTGATGGGGCGTTCGACGATGGTCAGGCCCAACCGGGCGACGCGCCAGGCCAGGTCCACCTGGAAGCCGTAGCCCACCGAATCGACCGAATCCAGGTTCAGCTTCTCCAGGGTGCTGCGGCGGAACGCGCGGAAGCCGCCGGTGACGTCCTTGATGTTGACGCCGAGCATGATTCGGGCGTAGGTGCTGCCGACGCGGGAAATCGCCTGGCGGTACAGCGGCCAGTTGACCACGCTGCCGCCGGGAACCCAGCGGGAACCCATCGCCAGGTCGGCGCCCTGCTCCACGGCCTCGATCAGCTGCGGGAGCTGCTCGGGCTTGTGCGAACCGTCGGCGTCCATCTCCACGAGGATGTCGTAGCCGGCGTCGAGGCCCCACTTGAAGCCCGCGATGTAGGCGGCACCCAGGCCGGCCTTGCCCGCCCGGTGCAGCACGTGGACCTGGCTGTCCTCAGCCGCCATCCGGTCGGCCAGCGCGCCGGTGCCGTCGGGGCTGTTGTCATCGACCACCAGCACATCGGAGGCGGGCACGGCGGTGCGCAGGCGTCCAAGGGTCTTGGGCAACGATTCCAGCTCGTTGTAAGTCGGGATGATCGTGAGGACACGCACAGCGGGGCCTTTCCTTGGAGGGAGCGGTCGGCAGGCCGGAATGGTCGGCGGGAGCCGACGACGGGCACAGCTTCCCATTATAGACAGGGAGTCCGGGCGCCGGCGGGCCGTTCGGGCCGCGCCGGCGGCGGGTCAGCGGCCCAGCGAACCGCTCGCGTAGAGTTCGACGCCGTCGCGGACGGTCTGCAGGCAGACCGGGTCGCTGCCGGTGTCCAGCGCCGGGAGCAGCGGAGTGCGGGCGCGCGGATCGGTGCTCCAGGACTGCACCCGGCCGTCGGCCACCTGAACCATGAGTTCCTCGACCTCCCAGACCGCGAAGCTGGCCGGGGCGCCGGGGACCAGCTGGCCCGCCATCGGGTTCCGGTAGCGGGCCGCGCGCCAGCCGGCGCGGGTGTGTCCCAGGAACGCTGCCCGCGCGGAGATGCGTTCGCCCTCGTCGTGGTGTTCCAGGCAGGCCCGGACGCTGGACCAGGGGCTCAGCGGGGTGACGGGGCTGTCGCTGCCGAAACACACCGGCACGCCGGCGGAGTAGAAGGACCCGAAGGGGTTCATGCCCAGCTGCCGGCCGCCGAGGCGCCGCGCGTAGAGGCTGTCCGGGCCGCCCCACAGGGCGTCGAAGACCGGCTGGGCGCTGACCGTCACCGAGTACTTGGCCAGGCGGCCGATCGCGGCGGCGTCGGCCAATTCGACGTGTTCCAGGCGATGGCCGGCGGCGCGCACGCGCTGCTCGCCCACCTCGGACGCCGCCTGGTCCAGCGCCTCAAGGGCGGCGTCCAGGCCCGCGTCGCCGATCACGTGGAAGCCGGCCTGCAGGCCCAGCAGCGAGCACGCAGCGATGTGGGCGGCGGCCTCCTCGACCGAGAGATACCGCGTGCCCCGCTCCCCCGGTGCGTCCGCGTAGTCCTCGCGCAGGGCTGCCGTCCGGGAGCCGATCGAGCCGTCCATGTTGAGGTCACCGGCCAGGCCGAGGACGGAGACGCCCAGGTCCGCCAGGATGGACCTGGCCTCGGCCTCCGAGCCTGCCAGCTGGCCCCAATACGGCAGCACCTCGGGCATGGCGGGGCCGGGACGGCCGGCGTCGTTCCAGCCTGCGGCGATCCGCAGGTCCTCGACGCCGCCGATATGCGGGGCGCCCATCTCGGCCAGCGCCACATAACCGTTGGCGGCTGCCCGGGCCAGCGCCGCCTGCTGGTAGCCGCGCAGCGCGGCGGCCGGGAGATCCCGGGCGGCGCGGCGGGCGGCCGTGTGCGCGGCCCGCTTGACCTGGCCGTCGGCGCCGAAGCCGTCGAGTCCGGACAGCCCGGCGGCGGTGGCCAGGGACGCGGACACCAGCGCGGAGTGGACATCAACCCGGGACAGGTAGACCGGGCGGCCGCCGGCGGCGCGCTCGAGCTCCTCCCGGCCGGGCAGGGTCGGATCGGACCACAGGGACTCGTCCCAGCCGTGGCCCAGGATCGTCCCGCCGTCGGTCCCGGCTCCCGTGCTGCTGCCGGATGCCGCGGCAGCGTGGCGGGCGACCGCATCGAGCAGCTCGGCGCCGGAGCGCACCTGGCCCAGCTGCAAGGATTCGAGCGCGATGCCGGTCTCGGTCAGGTGCACGTGGGAATCGACGAAGCCCGGGGCCAGCAGCGCGCCCTGCAGGTCGACGATGGTCATCGAGTCGTCCGCGATGGAGGTGGCGGCCTGCTCGGACCCCACCCACGCCACCGTGTCCCCGTCCACCAGCATCGCCGTCGCGAAGGGATCGGCCGCGGTGTAGACCGAGCCGTTGCGGTACAGCGTGACCTTACGCTCGGTGGTGGCGGGCCGGGACTCGGAGGGTGAAGCGGTCATGGACAACGAACTCCTTACTGCGGGCCGCCGGGCACTCCGGCGGCGTGACTGCGGTGGGCGGCCGAAACCGCCGTGAATCTGGTGAGGGCCAGGGAGCTGGCCGGGGTCAGGCGACGGCCGAGTAAGCGACGACGCCGCGCTTAATCAGGCTGATCGCGTCGGAGCAGAGCCGCGAGACCCGGGGCTCCAGCCCGGGGATCTTGGCCAGCTGGTCCAGCATGTCGATGATCTGCTTGACCCAGCGGACGAAGTCGCCGGCGGCCAGGTCGGTGCCGCTGAGCACCTCCTGAAGGTGCCGGCCCTTGGCCCACTTGAAGACCGGCCAGACCAGCCCCAGCTCCGGTTCCCCGGTCAGGGGCAGCTTGTTCGCCTCCTCGACGTCCTCCAGCGCGGACCATTCCCGGACCACAATGTCGACCGCGGACTCCAGGGAAACGCTCGGCATCTTGGGCCGCAGGCCCCGCTCCTCGCGTTTCGCCTGGTAAACCAGCACGCTGGCGAGGGCCGCGATCTCGGCGGCATCCAGGTCACTGAACGCTCCGAGGCGCAGCGACTGGGAAATCAGCAGGTCCTTCTCGCCGTAGATCCGGCGCAGCCGCTGCCCGTCAGGGCTGATCGAGACCGTTCCGGACTCCCCTGTTTCCAGGTAGCCGTAGGCGGAGAGGACGCCGCAGACCCGGTCGAAGGTCTTGGCTATGGTGTTGGTCCGGCCCTGGATCTGGCGGACCAGGCCGTCGGTCTCCTGCCGGAGCTTCCACCAGCGCTCGGACCAGCGGGCGTGGTCCTCGCGTTCGCTGCAGCCGTGGCAGGGGTGGGCACGCAGTTCCCGCCGCAGCTCGGTGATCTTCCGCTCCAGGTTGGGCGCCGCGGCGGCGCGGCCGAAGTCCTCGTTGCGGTTCGGCGGCGCCGGCGGCCTGTTTTCCCGCAGCGCGTTGTGCACGGAGGAGGCCAGGTCCCGGCGGGACTTGGGCACCTTGGCGTTGAACGACTTCGGGATCCGCACCCGGGTCAGGGGGCTGATGGGGCCCTCGAGATCGTGCAGGCCGATCCGGCGCAGCTGGTGCTCCATGGTCATGATGGCCGGCCGCGGTTCGCGCGACTGGTGGTCGGAGCTGAGGACGACGGCGAGACCGGGCGTGCGGCCGGAGGGCACGTCGACGACGTCGCCGGGCAGCAGCCGGCTCAGGGAGTCCTCGGTGACCGACTTGCGGGCCCGCGAGGAGTTCTGCGACGCCGACTTTTCCGCCTCGGAGAGGGCCCGGCGGATCCGGGTGTATTCCGTGAAGTCGCCCAGGTGGCACGTCATGGCCTTGTGGAAGCCGGCCAGCGACTCCTCCCGGCTGCGGACCTGCTTGGCCAGGCCCACCACGGACCGGTCGGCCTGGAACTGCGCGAACGAGGATTCGAGGATCTCGCGTGCCCGGGCCCTGCCGAACTGGGCCACGAGGTTGATCGACATGTTGTAGGTGGGCCGGAAGCTGGAGTTGAGCGGGTAGGTGCGGCGGGAGGCGAGGCCGGCGACGGCGGCGGGGTCGGTGCCCGGCTGCCAGAGCACGACCGCGTGGCCCTCGACGTCGATGCCGCGGCGTCCGGCACGGCCGGTGAGCTGGGTGTACTCCCCCGCCGTGATGTTCACGTGCGCCTCGCCGTTGAACTTGTCGAGCTTCTCCAGCACGACGCAGCGGGCGGGCATGTTCACGCCCAGGGCCAGGGTCTCGGTGGCGAACACGGCCTTGACCAGACCGTCGACGAAGAGCTTCTCCACTACCTCCTTGAAGGTGGGCAGCATGCCGGCGTGGTGGGCGGCCAAGCCGCGGAGCAGCCCGTCCCGCCAGCTCCAGAAGCCCAGGACGTCCAGGTCGTCGGAGGGGATGTCCTGGGCGGCCTCGTCCACGCGGCTGGCGATGACGGCCTGTTCCTTCTCCGTGGTGAGCCAGAGCCCGGCGGAGACGCACTGAGCCACCGCGGCGTCGCAGCCGGCCCGGGAAAAGATGAAGGTGATGGCCGGGAGCAGGTCCATCCGGTCCAGGCTTGCGATTACCTGCGGGCGGCTGGCCTTCCGGACCGGGCTGCGCTGCGCGGACTGGGGCGCCTCATCCCGCTGGTTCCGGTGCCGGCGCTGGCTGCGGCCGCCGTGGCCGAACCGTCCGCGGAAGTTCATCTGGCTCTCGGCCTTGGCCATCGAGAGCAGTTCCGGGTTGACCTCGAAGCCGGCCTTTTCGGTGATGGCCCGGCGCTTGGCGGGCGCCGCGGGGCGGCTGCCGCCGTCGTCGGTCGTGCCACCCTCGAGGGTGCCGGCAACGGTGACCCCGTCGCCCGCGGCGACGTCGTCCGCATCAGACGGTCCGGCGGCGGCGACCTCGTCGAAGGTGGTGTCCCCGGCGAAGAGGTCCACGATCTTCCGGCCCACCATGACGTGCTGCCAGAGCGGGACGGGCCGGTGTTCGGAGACGATGACGTCGGTCTGGCCGCGGACGGTGTCCAGCCAGGCGCCGAATTCCTCGGCGTTGGAGACGGTGGCGCTGAGCGAGGCCACCTGGACCTCGCTGGGGAGGTGGATGATGACCTCCTCCCAGACCGCGCCGCGGAACCGGTCGGCGAGGTAGTGCACCTCGTCCATCACCACGAAGCCCAGGTCGTCCAGGGTCTCGGAGCCGGCGTAGAGCATGTTGCGCAGCACCTCGGTGGTCATCACCACTACGGGGGCCTCGCCGTTGATGCTGGTGTCACCGGTCAGCAGGCCCACATTCTGGGCGCCGTACTTGCCGGCCAGCTCGGTGTATTTTTGGTTGCTGAGGGCCTTGATGGGCGTGGTGTAGAACGCCTTCAGGCCGCGCTGCAGGGCCAGGTAGATGGCGAATTCGCCGACGATGGTCTTCCCGGCGCCGGTGGGCGCAGCCACCAACACTCCGCGGCCGGCCTGCAGGGACAGGCAGGCCTCGCGCTGGAACGGGTCAAGGTCAAAGGCGAGCGAACGGGTGAAACCACCCAGGTAGGTCCTGGCCTCGGCGGCCCGTTCGACGCTGGCCCGGTAGCGCTCGGAGGGCGACTCGGGCTCAGGGTTCAACGACATGCTTCCAGCCTAATGCGCTCCGGCCTAGAGATTCTCCAGTTCGGAGCTGGGGGTGGCGCGGTCTGCCGTGGCCTCGGTCTCGGCGTCGATCTTCGCCGCCTTCTTCTCGCGGCGCCGGTCGTTGAGCAGGCACAACCCGATCGCGGTGAAGAACAGCACCAGCATGGGCACGGCCAGGTAGAACATGCTGGTCGCGTCCGCGCCGGGGGCGGCCATCGCCGCGAACAGGCAGACCAGGAAGACCGTGATCCGCCAGCTCTTGAGCAGCTGGCGGCCCTTGACCAGTCCGGCCAGGTTGAGTCCAAACAGCACCACCGGCAGCAGGAACGCGATGCCGAAGGCGAGCAGCAGACGCAGCACGAAGGACAGGTAGACCTGGGCGCTGATGAAGTTGGAGCCGCCGGAGGGGGTGAACTCGGTGAGAACCCGGACCGCGTTCGGCAGCACCAGCCAGGCCAGCAGCACGCCGCCGACGAAGAGCGGGACGGCCGCGGCCACGAAGGAGAGCGCCAGGCGGCGTTCCTTCTTGTGCAGCCCGGGCACGATGAAGGCCCAGAGCTGGTAGATCCAGACCGGGCTGGCCACCAGCAGGCCGAGGAACACGGAGACCTGGATCATCAGGTCGAAGGAGCTGGCGACGCCGTCGAAGTTCAGCGACGCCTGCCGGCCCTCGTGCTCGTTGAGGTCCCGGATCGGTTTGATCAGGGCCGCGAGGATGGGCTGGTAAACCAGGAAGCCGACGACCGTGCCCAGCACAACGGCGATCGCCGACTTAAAGAGCCGGTTGCGCAGCTCTTTGAAGTGATCGATCAGGGCCATCCGGCCCTCGGGGTTCGACCGTCGGTTCATGGTCACTGCCATGTGGTTCTAGGCGCGCGTGGACGGGGGAACGTCGGTTCCGCCGCCGGGGTGGCCTTCGGGGCCTGCGGTCCGGGGGTGGTTGACCACGCGGCCCTCGACGGCGTCCGGGTCAACCTCGGCCTCGGGCTTGCCGTCCTTTTTCATTTCGCGGACCTCGGACTTGAAAATCCGCATCGACTGACCCAGGCTGCGGGCCATCCCCGGCAGCTTCGGCGCTGCGAACAGCACCAGTGCCAGGACGATGATGATGATGAGATGCCAGCCTTCAAGCCTCATGCTGGGTGGTCCTTTCGTTTAGGTACATCCTAATGACTAACGGATATCGAGGTCCCGCAGTGCCTGCGGCTGGCCACGTTCCGTTTTTCGCCGGATCCGGCGAATGCGCCGGGCTTCCTGCCGTGCCGCTTTGGATGCATGGTAATTCTGACGCATCAGCGCGGGAGCGGCAAAAACCGCCGCGCCCGGAGCCGTCATAGGACCCGGGGTGCCGCCTTCTGCCGCGCCGCCGTCCGAGCCTAGGCCGTCCACATGAACAACGGCTGAACCGGGAGTGGACGGCGCCGCCCCGAAGGCCGCGAGCCGGTCCCCCGCCTCACCGAGATCCTTGAGGGTGGCCATGAACTGCCGGAACAACCGCACGCCGAGCACGCCGATGAAGAGCAGCGACAACGCAATCAGCGCCGTCCAGAGCAGGATCCAGGACCACCAAGGCATGCTGTTCAGTCTAGCCGCGCTGCCGCCGCTGGTGCGCCGGCGCCGGCGGGTTTCCGGCCGCGCCGTACGATTCCAGCGCAGCATCCAGCCAGCGGGCGACGTCGGCGGCGAGCCCCGCGGGGGCCACCACGCGGGCGTCGCCGCCGTGGCGGGCCATCAGCATCGGCACCCAGTCGGTGCTGCCGAAGCGCACCTCGGCCAGGAGGTTGCCCCCGGGCAGCGGGGCGGTGCGTTCGGCGTAGTACTCGTCCGCCAGGCCAGCGCCGCGCGGGGTCAATTCGAGGACCACAACGGCGTCGTCGTCGTTCGGGGTGAAGAGCTTTACCGGGAAACCGTCGGCGGGCGCTCCGGCGGCGCTCACCGGCCTGCCGTTGGGGCGAAGGTCCTGGATCCGGTCGAGGCGGAAGTTCCGGACCGCCTCTGCCGAGTGGCAGTACGCCTCGAGGTACCAGGTGCTGTCCAGGGAGTAGAGGCGCAGCGGGTCGATGTCGCGTTCGGAGACGGCGTCGCGTTGCGGGGCGAGGTACTGCAGGTGCAGCTGGGAGCCGGAGCGGATGGCCTCCCGTGCGGTCTCCAGCGCCGCCGAGTCCTGCGGGGTGACCTCGGGACCGGAGAGGGCGGCGGCCTTGAGGCCCTCCTCGCCGGCGGCGGACATCAGCTTGAGGGTCACGGACTCCAGGGCTCCGCCCTCCGCGATGCCGGGCAGGCCGTTGAGCGCCTCCATGCCGGTGAGCAGCGCGCAGGCCTCATCGACGGTGAAGCGGACGGGCCGGGTGAGGTCCAGGTCCTGGATGATGAAGACGTGGTCGTCATCCCAGCGGATGTCCAGCAGGTCGTCTGGGTAACCCTCCGGGAGGCCGGAGCAGATCAGGATTTGGAGGTCCTCCTCGAGCACCTTCCGGGTGACACCGAAGCGGTCGGCCACCTCGCTGATGTGCAGTCCCTGGTTGTGCACCAGGAACGGGATCAGCTGGAGCATGCGCTTGAGCTGATCCTCGGAGGTGCGTTTCCGGGTGCGCTTCACTGCCTGGGGTCCGGCGGGGGCGAAGTCGACGGCGGGCGCCGGAGCGGCCGCGAACTGCGCCGCGGCATCCAGCCGGCGCAGCACCGCGTCCCGCAGCTGGGCCGGGCCGGCGACGACGGCCTTCGCCCCGTACGCGGCGAGTTCGGCGGCCAACGTCTCCTCGTCCCGGTACGGCAACAGCAGCCGGTCGTAGCCCCCGCGGGGGCCAGCGCCGCCGTCGTCCGCTCCCCCAGTAGCGTCCACTGTGTCTGGGTCCGCTGCGTGCCGCCGCAGCCCCGGCAGGGCGCCCGCGGCGACGTCGACGGCGGCGTGCCGGACGGGCAGCTCGGGCAGGGCCGCGAGCTGGTCGCGGACGTTGAACGCCGGCGGCGGGGTGAAGGTTTCCTGTTCCAGGACCGTGACGGCGGAGGTAAATCGGGAGAGCCGGAAGAACCGCTTGTCCTTGCGGCCACGGTCGTAGCCGATCAGGTACCACTGGCCGAAGCGGCTGCCAAGGCCCCAGGGTTCCACGGTGCGCTGTTCCTCGCGGCCGGTGCTGCCCGCGCGGTAGGCGAACGCCACCGGGTGCTGGGCGTGGACGGCGGTGACCAGGTCCTCGAAGCCCTGCCCGGCGGGGCGGATCCGGGGCTGGACGCCGGCGGGGAGCTCGGCGTCGGCCAGGCCGCCGGCGGCCTGGAGCTTGCGGACGGCGTTGCGGGCGGCGGAGCCCAGCGCTGCCTGCTCCCACAGCTGGGCCGCCAGCATGAGGACCGTGGATTCCTCCGGGGTGAGGCTCACGTCCGGCAGCCGGTTGGATTCCTTGCCGATCCGGTAGCGGGTGGTGGCCGGGTCGTCAGAGCCCCAGCCCTTGTCCATGACGGTCTCCACCTCGAAGCCGAAGCGGCGGAGTTCGTCCTTGTCCCGTTCGAACATCCGCCCGAAGGCGGCCTCGGAGCTGGTGGTGTCGTGGTAGACCTTGCGGCGCAGCTCTCCGCGGCGCAGGCCGTAGGTGGTGTTCAGCAGCGCGATCAGCAGGTTCAGGAGACGTTCGGTACGTGAGGCGGACACCCCGCAAGGCTACTAAAGTTCCGCGGCGTTAAACGGCGGAAGCGCGGCACCCGGGGAAGTCGTTTCCTCCTGGGTGCCGCGCCGCCGCGGAAGGTGCCGGGCTTAGGGGCCCGGCGGGGGTGGTACGCCCTTAGCGGACGGCCACGAGGTCGACCACGAAGATCAGGGCCTCGTTGGGGCCGATCGCTCCGCCGGCGCCACGGGAGCCGTAGGCCAGTTCGGAGGGGATCTCGAGCCGGCGGCGGCCGCCGACCTTCATGCCCAGGAGGCCCTGGTCCCAGCCCTGGATGACCTGGCCGACGCCGACCCGGAAGTCCAGCGGTGCGCCGCGGCCCCAGGAGGCGTCGAATTCTTCACCGGTGGACCAGGCCACGCCCACGTAGTGGGTGGACACGGTGTCGCCGGCCTTGGCCTCGGCGCCGTCGCCCTCGATCAGGTCCTTGATGACCAGCTCGGTGGGGACATCGCCTTCCGGGAAGTCGATCTCGGGCTTCTGGCGGTCGAGGTTGCGCTGTCCAAATGACATGTGTGCTCCTTCGGGGGTGCTTGGGTGTGGTGCGGTTCTTCAGCGAGGTTCGTTTTGCGGGGATTACTTCTTGGACTTGATTTCGACTACGAAGACGAGAGGACCGGCTGGCTTCCCTTGTGCTGCCGCGTCAGCGCCGTATGCGAGATCGCTAGGAATTGTAAGGAGGACCTTGGAGCCGACTTTTTGATCCGTCAGTCCCATCGTCCAACCTTTGATAACCCCGGTGAGCGGGAAGGTCGCTGGCTGATTTTTTCCGAAGGTCGACTCAAACTCTTTGCCATCTTCCCAACGCCAGCCAGTGTAGTTGGCCTCAATGGTGTCAGTAGCTGCCACCTTCTCGCCTGAGCCTTCGGAAAGAACTTTCACGGAAAGCCCGGACGGCGCGTCCGTTTTAGGAATGCTTGCGGAGGGGATGCCCTTGTCATCGAAAGTGATCTTTGGCAGCTTTCCGGCCTTATCGAGCTGTTCCGTTTCGTCTTGGCTCAGCGGCTTCGGTGCTTCCTTCACACCCATGATCCTGGCTATGTACAACTGCGCAGGCTGCGCTGCTGTACCTTCCGTAGCCGGCTGTCCAGGGGCGACCAAAGCAATCTGGGAACCGACCTTTGCGCCAACGAAGACGCCGTACATGACAGGGTTACCCGATTTGAGAGCGTCGCTCAGCTCCAGCTGTTCCGGGTCCTTACCGAAATTGTCGCCAAGTGCTTTTCCGTCCGTGGCATTGAATCCGGCTACAGATACCGTCGCAATCTGGTTTGCGCTGAGTTTTTCGCCTGAGCCCTCTGTGATTACTTTGGCGGTGAATTCCTTGACCTCCAGCGGCTTGGCGAAGTCGACGCCGGGGGCCTTCTTGTCGCCGTTGTCGGTCAGTTTCAGCGAGTCCAGCTTCGCGGTCTCGCCGGCGGACTGGCTGGTGGGCTCCGGGGCCGCCTTGTCGCCGCCACCGCAGGCGGTGAGCAGCAGCAGTCCGGGAAGAAGAATTGCTAATAGTCGGCGCACGTAAGAACTTTCGTCGGGGCAGGATGGACGCCATGCCGGGCTCATGCCGGCGGCAAGGCAGGCGGTTGCCGGGAAACGGCACCTTCTCCAGAGTAACGCGGAAAGCTGGGTATCAGCCCATAGAGTCCAGCAGGGCATCCACCCGGTCGTCCACGCTGCGGAACGGATCCTTGCAGAGGATGGTCTGGTGGGCGCGGTCGTTGAGCTTGAGGTGGACCCAGTCGACCGTGTAGTCCCGGCCCAGTTCCTGGGCCCGGCGGACGAAGTCGCCGCGGAGCTTCGCGCGGGTGGTCTGCGGCGGGGCGTCGACGGCGTCCTTGACCGCGGTGTCGTCCACCAGTCGCCGGGCCGCGCCGCGCGACTGGAGCAGGTAGAACAGCCCGCGGCTGCAGGAAATGTCATGGTAGGTCAGGTCCAGCTGCGCGATCCTGGGGGCATCCAGTTCCAGGCCGTGCCGGGTCCGGTAGCTGTCCATCAGCTTCTTCTTGATGGCCCAGTCCACCTCTGTGTCGATGGCGCTGGTGTCCCCGCTCTCGATCGCGTCCAGCGTCCGCTCCCAGAGGTCCAGGATCAGCGGGACGTGGGCGTTGTGCGCGCCCTTGTCCGCCACGAACTCGGTGACCTTGTTCAGGTATTCGCGCTGGATCTCCAGGGCGGTGAGCTGCCGGCCGTTGGCCAGGCGGACCAGGGCCCGGCCGGTCAGGTCATGGGAGATCTCGCGGATGCTCCGGATCGGGTTCTCCATCCGCATGTCGCGCATGATTACCCCGGCCTCGATCATCCGCAGGATCAGGTCCACCGTGCCGACCTTGAGGAGCGTGGTGGTCTCGGACATGTTCGAGTCGCCCACGATCACGTGCAGCCGCCGGTAGAACTCGGCGTCGGCGTGCGGCTCATCCCGGGTGTTGATGATCGGCCGGGACCTGGTGGTGGCCGAAGAGACGCCCTCCCAGATGTGGTCCGCGCGCTGGGAGAACGCGTAGGTGGCGCCGTGCGGGGTCTTCAGGATCTTGCCGGCGCCCGCAATCAGCTGGCGGGTGACCAGGAACGGGATCAGGATCTCGGCCAGCCGGGAGAACTCGCCGCGGCGCGGGATGAGGTAATTTTCGTGGCTGCCGTAGGAGTTTCCGGCCGAGTCGGTGTTGTTCTTGAACAGGTAGACGGTGCCGTTGAAACCCTCGGCGGCGAGGCGCTCCTGCGCCTCGGCCACGAGGTCATCCAGGATCAGCTCGCCGGCGCGGTCGTGGGCGATCAGCTGCACCAGGTCATCGCATTCGGCGGTGGCGTACTCCGGGTGGGATCCAACGTCCAGGTATAGCCGTGAGCCGTTGGTGAGGAACACATTGGAGGAGCGTCCCCAGCTGACCACCTTGCGGAACAGGTAGCGGGCCACTTCCTCCGGGGCGAGCGGCCGGGACTCCGGGCTCGAATAGGAGATCCCGAATTCGGTTTCGATGCCGAAAATTCTCTTGTCCATGTCAGTTTCCCTCCGCCAGCAGCGCGGCAAGTTCGGCGTCGTCGAGCCGGCGGAAGGCCCGCCGGGTGCCGCGCGCGGTTTCCGAGCCGCGGTCCAGGACGGCCACCTCGACGGCGGAGACCGGCAGGGCAGCCGCGTCCCGGTCCGCCACGAGGCCGGCCAGCGCGAGCCGGATGGCCCCGCCGAAGTCGAGGTCCCCGCGCCAGCCGTCGGCCACGGCCTCGGAAACCTTGTCGGCCTGTCCGCCCATCACGATGAATCCCTGTTCGTCGGCGATCGAACCGTCGAAGGTAAGCCTGTAGAGGTGGTCCGCCTCCGGGGCGGGTCCCACCTCGGCGACGGCCAGCTCCACCTCGAAAGGCTTCTGCTCCGCGGTGAACACGGCCCCCAGGCTCTGGGCGTAGACACTGGCCAGGCCGCGCGCGGTGACGTCCTCACGGTCGTAGGAGTAGCCGCGGACGTCGGCGTAGCGCACCCCCGCCTGCCGGAGGCTCTCGAACTCGTTGTACTTGCCGACCGCGGCGAAGGCGATCTTGTCGTAGATCTCGCCGATCTTGTGCAGCGACGGGGAGGGGTTCTCCGCCACCAGGGCGATGCCGTCCCGGCAGCTGACCACCACCACGGACCGGCCCCGGGAAATACCCTTCCGGGCGAAGTCGGCCCGGTCCTTCATGAGTTGTTCCGGGGAGACGTAGAACTGCTGGGTCATCTCAGGCCTCCCTCTGTGCGGCCGTGCGGGCGTCGATGATGCCGCCGGCCACGGCGGCCAGCTGCGCTTCGGGGACCCGGACCGCGCCGGCCCGGTCGACGGTGTAGACCACGGGCCAAAGCTGCCGTACGGGGTCGGGCCCGCCGGTGGCGGAGTCGTCGTCGGCGGCGTCGTAGAGGGCCTCGACGGCCACCTGGACGGCATCGGCGCCGCTGAGCCCCGGCCGCCACAGTTTCTTCAGCGCGCCGCGGGCGAAGACGGAGCCGGAGCCGACAGCGTGGTGCTCCTGCTCCTCGTAGCGGCCGCCGGTCACGTCGTAGGAGAACAGCCGGCCGATGCCCGCCGTGCGGTCGAAGCCGGCGAACAGCGGGACCACGGCCAGGCCCTGCATGGCCATCGGGAGGTTGCCGCGGACCATGGCGCCGAGGCGGTTGGCCTTGCCGTCCAGGCTCAGCTGCGTGCCCTCGATCTTCTCGTAGTGTTCGAGCTCGACCTGGAAGAGACGGGTGATGTCGATGGCGATGCCGGCGGTCCCGGCGATGCCCAGCACCGAGTAGTGGTCGGCCGGGAAAACCTTTTCGATGTGCCGGCTGGCGATCATGTTGCCCATCGTTGCGCGCCGGTCCCCCGCCATCAGGACTCCCCCGGCGTAGGTCAGGGCGACGATCGTGGTGGCGTGTGGCACGCCGGCCAGGGCCGAGCCGTTGCCGGGAAGGTGGCCGGCGGTCAGTCCCGCCGGGGCGCCGGACCCCGCAGAGAGTGCGTTGTAGGGCAGCAGTTCGGGCCGCGAGCGTTGCAGGTGCTCGGCGAATGAGGACGACGCCCCCGCCATCACCTGGTCGGCTGAATTGTCCAGCATTGGTGCACTCCCTCCACGTAGTGAATCAATGGCTGCCGCGGCCCGTCCGCGGCCCGGGGCTGGCTACTGGCCGCCCTTTTGCACGAATGCGCGGACGAACTCCTCGGCATTGGATTCCAGGACGCCGTCGATTTCGTCTAGCAGGTCATCCACGCCCTGGGTCGCCTCAGATGCCTGGGCCTCGGGCGCGGCGGGCGGCGGGGCGACGTCCTCCTCGACCTCGGTGTCGCGGGACTGCGGCTGCATCTGCTCCTGGCCTGCCATGATCTTCTCCTTCGCTGTCCGTCCCGCTCGGCGCGGGACTTCCTGTAAGCCATATTGCCACGCTGCCGGACCCTGCGGGGGCTTTGGCGTCAGGAGGCCGGCGCCTGGCCCAGCAGCTCGGCCAGGAACGCCCCGGCGTCCTGGTGCCGGTCGAACAAAGCGCCGGTCAGGGCCTCGGTTCCGCGCAGCGGTTCGCGGGTGGGGACGCGCTGCAGCTTGCCCCGGCCGGGGAGGTCGAAGATCACCGAATCCCAGCTGGCACCGACCAGGTCGTGCCCGAAACGGCTGACGCAGCGGCCTCGGAAAAAGGCCCGGGTGTCCGGCGGCGGCTCGCCGACGGCGCGCTGGATCTCCGCCTCCGTGGCAACCCGTTGCATCCGGCCGCGGGCGAGGAGCCGGTGGTAGAGGCCCTTCTCGGGGCGGATGTCCGCCCACTGCAGGTCCACCAGGCCCAGCCGGGCATCGGACCAGTCCAGCCCGTCCCGCTGCCGGTAGCCCTCCAACAGGGACAGCTTGGCCAGCCATTCCACGGAGGACGCGGCCGCCGCCCGGTCGCCGTCGAGCGCGGTCAGCGTCGCCGCCCACCGGTCCAGCAGCGCGCGGGTGTGCCCGTCGCCGTCGTCGGCGTCGCCCACCCCGGTCTCCTGGGCGAGCTTGGACGCGGCCTCGTGGTACGTCCACTGGATGTCCAGGGCGGTGACGCGGCGGCCGTCCTTGAGCCGAAGCGTGGCGGTCAGGGCCGTGTCGTGGCTGACGGACTGCAGCGCCGCCACCGGGTCGTGGACCTCGATCCGGGGGGCCAGGCCCGCTTCGATCAGGCTGAGGACCGCCGCGGTGGTGCCGAACTTGAGGTAGTTGGCGGCTTCGCTGAGGTTGGCGTCGCCGATGATGACGTGCAGCCGGCGGTACTTGTCCGCCGTGGCGTGCGGTTCGTCGCGGGTGTTGATGATCGGCCGGCGGATGGTGGTTTCCAGCCCCACCTCGGTCTCGAAGAAGTCGGCGCGCTGACTGATCTGGTAGCCGGCGCGGGAGCTGTCCTGGCCGAGACCCACGCGGCCGGCACCGCACATGACCTGTCGGGTGATGAAGAACGGCGTCAGCCCGCGGACGATGTCGCCGAACGGCACGGAGCGCGGCATCAGGTAGTTTTCGTGTGAACCGTAGGAGACGGACTTGTTGTCCGTGTTGTTCTTGTAGAGGTTGATCGGCGGCAGTTCCGGGTCGGCCGCCAGCCGGCGCACGGCGGCGAGGGCCACCAGGTCACCGGCGGCGTCCCAGACGACGGCGTCGTGCGGGTTGGTGACCTCGGGGCTGGAATACTCCGGGTGGGCATGGTCGACGTAAAGCCGGGCCCCGTTGCCCAGGACCATGTTCATCAGCAGCGAGCCGGACTCGTCCTCGCCGTCGCGCTCCAGCTCGCCGCGGCCGTAGGCCAGCGCCACCGACTCGGCGTCCAGCACCGGCGGCCGGTCGGTCAGCTGCTCAGGGTCCGCCGCGGCCCGCTCCACCGTCCAGCCGCGGGCGTCGTGCAGCGGCTCCTCGTCGGTGTAGTCCCAGCGGGTTTCCGCTCCGCCGGCGGCCCGCTGGCGGGTGACCTGGGCGTATGCCTGGATCACCCGGGCGGACATCATGGTGGCGTTCGCGCCCGGCGCGGACGGGGCGTGGATCCCGTATTCGGTTTCTGATCCCATCACCCGCATCACGCCGCCGGCGGGCAGGGCGCCGGTTCCGGCGGCGGGGCCAGCCGTCACAGGTACTGGCCTGTGGTGGGCATCGTCTCGATTGTCTTGCCGGGTTCCTGTCCGGCCTTGCCTTGGACGATGGTGCGGATGTACGTGATGCGTTCGCCCTTCTTGCCGGAGATCCGGGCCCAGTCATCCGGGTTGGTGGTGTTGGGCATGTCCTCGTGCTCGCGGAATTCGTCCACCACGGCGTGCAGCAGGTGGTCGATCCGCAGGCCCTTCTGGCCGGTGGTGAGCAGGTCCTTGATGGCGGACTTCTTGGCCCGGTCCACCACGTTCTGGACGACGGCGCCGGAGTTGAAGTCCTTGAAGTAGAGCATCTCGGTGTCGCCGTTGGCGTAGGTGACCTCGAGGTATTCGTTGGACTTTTCGGTGGAGTACATCGCCTCGACGGTGCGCTGGATCATGGCGTCCACGGTGGCTTGGACGTCGCCGTGGTGCTCGGCGATGTCGGACTCGTGGAACGGCAGGTCCGTGGTGATGTATTTGTTGAAGATGTCCGCGGCGGCCTCGGCGTCGGGCCGCTGGATCTTCACCTTGACGTCCAGCCGGCCGGGGCGCAGGATGGCCGGGTCGATCATGTCCTCGCGGTTCGATGCGCCGATCACGATCACGTTGTCCAGGCGCTCCACGCCGTCGATCTCGCTCAGCAGCTGCGGCACGATCGTGGTTTCGACGTCGGAGGAGATGCCGGTGCCGCGGGTGCGGAAGAGCGAATCCATCTCATCGAAGAAGACGACGACGGGGCTGCCGTCGGAGGCCTTCTCCCGGGCGCGGGCAAAGATGAGCCGGATGTGCCGTTCGGTCTCGCCGACGTACTTGTCCAGCAGCTCCGGGCCCTTGATGTTCAGGAAGTAGCTCTTCATGTCGCTCTTGCCGGCGCGTTCCGCGGCGCGTGCGGCCAGGGAGTTGGCCACTGCCTTGGCGATCAGGGTCTTGCCGCAGCCGGGAGGGCCATAGAGCAGGATGCCCTTGGGGGCCTTGAGCCCGTGCTCGCGGTACAGGTCCGGGTGCAGGAACGGCAGTTCGACGGCGTCGCGGATCTGCTCGATCTGCGGGCCCAGGCCGCCGATGTCCTGGTAGGTGATGTCCGGGACTTCCTCGAGGACCAGGTTCTCCACCTCGGACCGCGGAATCTTCTCCAGGGCGTAGCCGGTGCGGGTGTCGACCGAGAGCGCGTCGCCCACACGGAGTTTCCGGGTCAGCAGCGAGCCGGAGAGCCGGACGACGCGTTCCTCGTCGGCACGGCCCACCACCAGGGCGCGGTCTGAGCCGAGCAGCTCCTTCAGGGTGACCAGCTCGCCGGCGCGTTCGTAGCCGAGGCCGGCCACCACCAGCAGCGCCTCGTTGAGGAGCACCTCCTGGCCGACCGCCAGCTGGCTGATGTTGACCAGCGGGCTGATTCCCACGCGCATCTTGCGGCCGGCATTGAAGATGTCCACCGATTCCTCGGTGGTGGCTTGGCCGCCGCCGTTGGGAACGTGCCGTTTCGGGTTCAGCTGCAGGATGGTGCCAAAGCTGTAGGGCGGCTGGCCCTCCTGGTCGAGGGCGTTCTTCAGCCGAAGGATCTCGGCCTTGGCCGTCTCCAGCATCCCCACGAGCTTGGCGTTGTTCTGCGTGGCGGCGGCAAGCTGCCGGTCGATGTGGCGCAGCTTGTCGCGCAGGATGTTGATTTGCCGCTCGGCAACGGTGGCCTCGGCGGCGGTGCGTGCCGCGTCCCCGGTGTTCCCCTGCTGCCCTGCGGCGGCGGGGAACTGCTCATCGGGCGTGCGGCCCTGGTCGGTGTTCGGAGTCTCCATCGTGCATCAGCCCCTTCAGTACAGCTATTAAGACCATAACGCGAAGAGGGCCGACGCCGGGGAAGACTTCCGAAATACGGACTAGTTCGTGACCTCGGGGCCGTCCACCACGTTGGTGCCGGCGATCGCGTCGCGGGCCGCGCGCCGCAGCTTCTTATCCGACACGGCCCGCTCCCCCACGGCGCCGGGCGTCCAGGCGTTGACGTCTTCGGCGTCGAACTCGGTCTTGGACGGGCGGCGCTTGACGGAGATGCCGGTGACGCCGTCGGCGAGGCGGCGGGTGACCAGCAGGAAGCCGGTGTGGGCCACCATGCGGTGGTCCGGGCGGACGGCCAGGCCCTCAAGGTGCCAGCCGCGGACCATGGATTCCCAGGCATCGGGTTCGGTGAAGCGGCCGTCGGCGCGGATGGCCTCGGCGGTGCGGGACAGCTGCGTCACGGTGGCGACGTAGTTGATCCAGACGCCGCCGGGCGCCAGGACTGTGGCGACGGCGTCGAGGCATTCCCAGGGCGCCAGCATGTCCAGCACCACGCGGTCCACGGAGCCGGGTTCCTCGGTCTTGACGACCTGTTCCTGGAAGTCGCCCAGGGTGATCTGCCAGGCCGGGTGCGGGCCGCCGAAGATGGTTTCGACGTTGCCGCGGGCGATGTCGGCGAACTCCTCGCGCCGCTCAAAGGAGTGCAGGTAGCCGTTGTCGCCCACCGCGCGGAGCAGCGAGATGGACAGGGCACCGGAGCCGACGCCGGCCTCGACGACGCGGGCGCCGGGGAAGATATCGGCCATGGTGACGATCTGGGCGGCGTCCTTGGGGTAGACGACCGCCGCGCCACGCGGCATGGAGAGGACGAAGTCCGAAAGCAGCGGCCGGAGGGTCTGGTACTGCTGGCCGACGTTGTTGACCACCACCGAGCCGTCCGGCTTGCCAATGATCTCGTCGTGGTTGAGGAAGCCGCGGTGGGTGTGGAACGCGCCGCCGGTCTCCAGGCTGATCGTGTTCATCCGGCCGCGTTCGTCCGTCAGCTGCACCCGCTCGCCCACCCGGAACGGGCCGCGGCGGCGGTTGGCACCGGCCGGGGTCAGCGGGGGGACGTCCCCGTGAGGGGTGGCGTTGGCGGCGGTGTCGCTGCTCATGGGAAGTTCCTCGCTCCTGTGACGCTGGGTGGCCGCAGATTCGGCGGCGGCCCGTGGGTTGGCCGGAGATTCACGGCCGGCAGGTAACTCTACCGGTTTCCGGCCCGCTTGGGGTTTCGGGTGGTCCGGTGACAGTCAGCCGCGCTGTTTGCCGGTGAGGGTGTTGAGGACGGTCAGCTGGCGCAGCAGGCCGGTGACGCGCCCGGCGTCGTCGATCACCGCGTAGTCCGAGCCCTCCAGTTGCGCGAGGTACGTCAGGAGTTCCGCGCCCCGGTCCGTTCCCTTGACGTAGGCGCCGGCCGTGAGCGGGTAGGCGACCGCCGCCGCCGGCGTCGTGTCGGCGAGACCGGCGGGTACCTGCGCGGCGGAAGCGGGGTCGACGACGGCGGAGGGACGCCCGTCGGGGCCGTAGAGGACGACGGCGGGGCTGCCGGCGGGCGAGAACCGCAGCACCTCGGCGACGCTGGCGGCGGCGGGTATGCCGATGGCCGGTTCGGCCAGTGCGGCGGCTGCCACGAGCGGGAGCCGGCTACGGTACCGGGCCTGCTGGATCGAGGCGGTGGCGCCGAGCCAGAGGAAGCTCCCCACCAAGAGCGTGATCAACAGCAGGGAGGTGTCCGGCCGGTTGCCGCTGAGCAGGGGAAGCGCCACAAACCAGATGACCAGGGCGGCCACGATGATCCGGCCCGCCCAACCCGCGGCGATGGTGCCCTTCTCGTGGCTGCCGGTGGCCTTCCACACGGCGGATTCCACCAGGCGGCCACCGTCGAGCGGAAGGCCGGGCAGCACGTTGAAAATGCCGATCAGGAGGTTGGCCCACACGAAGATGTTCGCCAGGGTGTCCGCGACGCCCGTCAGTTGGCCGCCGGAGACCACCAGCCAGCCGGCGCCGGCCAGGACCAGGTTCGCGACGGGGCCGGCCATGGCCACCAGCACGGACTTCCCGGGCGAGGCCGTGAACTCCTCGAACTGGGTGTGGCCGCCCCACAGGTTAAGGACGATCTTGCTGGTGGGCCAGCGGTACATCCGGGCGGTCAGGGCGTGGGCCAGTTCATGGACCAGCACCGAGATGAGCAGCAGCACGGCGTAGGCGAACGCCACGAGGTAGGCGGTGGCGCCGAGCCGGGGATTGTTGTGCGCCAGCACCGGGCCGTAGGCGATCACGGTAAACGCGGCGATCGCGAACCACGAGTAGGCCAGGATGACGGGGATGCCGGCGATCCGGCCGAGCGGAATGCCGCCGCGCAGGGAGAACGGCTTGTCCTCGGCCGGTTTGTCGGTGCGCTCCCTGCCTGCCGGAGGCCCGGACGGTTCAGTCATTGCGGCCACCGCCGCTGAAGGCCGGAGCGGGTGCCGGGGTGGTTGCGTGGCGCAGGGTTACGAGTTCCTGGAGGTCCGCGACGGTGCGGCCGGCCAGGGTGTCCCAGGTGGCGCGGCGGGGATCTTCCGGCAACGGAACGATGTGCGG
The DNA here is from genome assembly GCF_040686595.1 of Arthrobacter sp. NPDC080082. Taxonomy (NCBI): domain Bacteria; kingdom Bacillati; phylum Actinomycetota; class Actinomycetes; order Micrococcales; family Micrococcaceae; genus Arthrobacter; species Arthrobacter sp. NPDC080082. The sequence continues at coordinate 505,103 of NZ_JBFBKQ010000002.1, forward strand.
AATGGCCACCGTGGTGACGCCGGAGGCGACCGCTGCGGCGACGCCCGGGGCGGAGTCTTCGAGGGCCACGCAGTGCTGCAGTCCCAGCTCCGGGTCGGCCTCCTGCAGCAGTTCCACGGCCTTGAGGTAGGCCTCTGGGTGGGGCTTGCCCTGGGTGACGGTGTCTCCGGTGACAAGGAACTCGAAGTAGGGCTTGGGCAGGCTGGCCACGATTTCACGCGCGAGCGGCGCCTCGGACATGGTCACGAGCGCGCAGCGGATGCCGGCGGTGTGCAGTTCGTCCAGTAGTTCGCGGGCTCCCGGGCGCCATGGCACCTCCTCGCGGACCAGGCTGACCACATGGCCGGTGAGGGTGTCGATGATCTCGCGGATTTCCAGCCGCACGCCCGCGTCCTGCAGCAGGCCGGCGGAGAACACCAGGGACTGGCCCACCAGCTGCATCGCCTTTTCTTGCGACCACTGGCCGCCGTGTTCCTCGACCAGCGCGTGCTCGGCGGCGATCCAGTACTGCTCGGTGTCCACGATGGTGCCATCCATGTCCCAGAGAGCGGCTTTGAGCAGGGGCGTGGAGGCTGGCGATCGCATGCCTTCCAGTCTACGGTGCAGTGCTTCAGCGCCGATTCAGCGCCGGTGTGCCGGCCGCACCCTGGCGCGGGCCGCTACGCCGAGGGCGAAGACGCCGGACTCAGGGGGCCGGCCTGACTGCATTCGTCCGGAACTTGGACGTAGGGTGAACTCATGAATAGCTTCGACTCGGACACCCCCGAAACGGACGCCCTGCCTGAGCCGGAACGGTTGCTGAAGCCCGTCCCGGAAGGCCAGCGGATCACGGTGATGCTGGCCGCGTTCGAGGGCTGGAACGACGCCGGCGAGGCCGCGAGCGACGCCCTGCGCTACCTGAACAAGCTCTGGGGCGGCAAAAAGGTCGGCACCATCGAGGCGGACGAGTACTACGACTTCCAGTTCACCCGCCCGGTCATCCGCCGGACCGCCTCCGGCGACCGCAAAATCAAGTGGCCTTCCACCCGGATCTTCAAGGCCAGCGTGCCGGGCTCGAACGTGGACGTCATCTTCGTCCAGGGCACCGAGCCGTCCTATAAGTGGCGTGCCTACACCGCCGAACTCCTGGTCCACGCCGAGGCGCTGAACGTCGACTACGTCATCCTGGTGGGGGCCCTGCTGGCGGACGTGCCGCACAGCCGCCCCATCCCGGTCAGCGCCTCGACCGACGACGCCGCCCTGCGGGAGCGGATGGACCTGGAGGCCTCGCAGTACGAGGGCCCGGTGGGGATTGTCGGCGTCCTGTCCGAGGTCGCGCTGCTGGCCGGGCTGCCCACCATCTCCCTCTGGGCCGCCGTGCCGCACTACGTGGCGCAGGCGCCCTCGCCGAAGGCCCAGCTGGCGCTGCTGCACCGGATCGAGGAACTGCTCCAGCTTCCGCTGGACACACAGGAGCTGGTGGAGGACGCGGACGCGTGGGAGCGCGGCGTGGACGAGCTGGCCACCGAAGATCCCGAGATCGCGGCCTACGTCCGGCAGCTCGAGGAGGCCAAGGACACAGCCGACCTGCCCGAGGCCAGCGGCGAGTCGATCGCCCGGGAGTTCGAGCGGTACCTGAAGCGCCGCGGCAAGGACAAGCCGTAGGCCTGATCACCTAGGCCCAGCTTAAACTGCAAAGCGCCGGCGACCCTGTCAGAGGGTCGCCGGCGCTTTTGTGTTGGTGGTTGCCTAGAGCTCGATACCGAGCAGGGCGTTGACCGCATCGGACACCAAGGCGGCGTCGGTGGCCGAGGCCGGGGTGTCTCCGGCGGCCAGGGCGGCACCGGCCCAGGCGTCGACGGCGGCCAGAGCCTCAGGGGCGTTGAGGTCGTCCGAGAGAGCGGCGCGCATCTGTTCGATCAGGGCCTTGGCGGACCCTGCGGGCGCGGACTGGAGCGCCTTGCGCCAGGAATCGAGGCGGCGCTTGGCTTCCTCGAAGCCTTCGGCCGTCCAGGACCAGTCGCTGCGGTAGTGGTGGGCCAGGATGGCCAGGCGGATGGCGGCCGGTTCCTCGCCGGCGGCGCGGAGCTTGGAGACAAGCACCAGGTTGCCCTTGGACTTGCTCATCTTCTCGCCGTCGAGCCCCACCATTCCGGCGTGTGCGAAGTGCTTCGCCAGCGGCGTCCCGGTAAGGGAGTAGGCGTGGCCGGCACCCATTTCGTGGTGCGGGAAGACGAGGTCCGAGCCGCCGCCCTGGACGGTGAAGGGCGCGGGGAGGTACTTCTGTGCGATGACGGTGCACTCGATGTGCCAGCCGGGGCGGCCATCCCCCAGTTCGCCGCCGGCCCAGCTGGGCTCACCGTCGCGGGCCACGCGCCAGAGCAGCGGGTCCAGGGCCTGCCGCTTGCCGGGGCGGCCCGGGTCGCCGCCACGCTCGGCGAAGAGCTCGAGCATCTCGGCGTCGGAGAGGTGCGACACGCAGCCAAGGGTCCAGGCACCGGCGTCCTCGGCCGAATGCTTCCCGGCGGCTTCGACGTCGTAGTAGACATCGCCGTCGGGCTCGCCGTCCGTGCCGGCAACCCGGTAGGCCAGGCCGCGTTCAAGCAGGGATTCGATGGCGGGAACGATCAGCGGGATGGCCTCGACCGCGCCGATGTAGTCATCCGGGGCGAGGACGTTGAGGGCTTCCATGTCCGTCTGGAAGAGCTCGATCTGGCTGGCCGCGAGGTCGCGCCAGTCGACGCCGGTCGCCGTCGCGCGCTCCAGCAGGGGGTCGTCGACGTCGGTGACGTTCTGGACGTAGGCGACCTTCTGGCCGCCGTCGCGCCAGGCCCGGTTGAGCAGGTCAAAGGCGACGTAGCTGGCGGCGTGCCCCATGTGGGTGGCGTCGTAGGGCGTGATGCCGCAGACGTACATGGACTGCTCCCCCGCCACGTCGAGGGTCACGGGGCCGCCCTGGGCGGTGTCGAAGAGACGCACGGCGGGCATGGCGCCCGGCAGTTGGGGAACGGGGCGGGAGGTCCAGGATTTCACAGACCAAGCCTAGTGCTAGGCGCTGATGACATTGAAACCGAGCAGTAGGTAGAGTGCCAGGCCCAGGAGGATGCGGTACCAGACGAAGAGCCGGTAGCTGCGGGTGGAAACGTACTTGAGGAACCAGCCGATGATGACGTAGCCCACCACGAACGCGATCACGGTGGCCAGGCCCGTTTCGGGGAGGCCGTAGGGGCCGCTGAGGCCTTCCTTGGTGAGCACCTTGTAGAGCTGGTAGAGGCCGCTGCCGAAGACGGCGGGGATGGCCAGGAGGAAGGAGTAGCGGGCGGCGGCCTCGCGGGTGTAGCCCATGAAGAGGCCCGCGGTGATGGTGCCGCCGGAGCGGGACACGCCCGGGATGAGCGCGAGGGCCTGGGCGAACCCGTAGAGGATGCCGTGCTTGTAGGTGAGCCGGCTGAGGTCGCGCTCCTGCCGGCCGGTGGCGTCGGCGACAGCGAGGATCATGCCGAAGACGATCAGCATGGTCGCGACGATCCAGAGGCTGCGCAGCACGGATTCGATCTGGTCCTGGAAGAGCAGGCCGAGGACGATGATGGGGAGGCTGCCGAGGATGACCAGCCAGCCCATCCGCGCGTCGGGGTCCTGGCGGGAGACCTTGCCGGTGAGCGAGCCGAACCACGCCTTCACGATCCGGACGATGTCGCGCCAGAAGTAGACGATCACGGCCGTCTCGGTGCCCAGCTGCGTGATGGCGGTAAAGGCGGCTCCGGGGTCCGAGGCGTCCGGGAGGAACTCCCCGACGATCCGAAGGTGGGCGCTTGAGGAGATCGGGAGGAACTCTGTCAGTCCCTGCACAAGGCCCAGAAAGGCCGCTTCTATCCAGTTCACGTTTATAGACCCTACCGGTACGGCCGGCCGAAGCACCGTAAGCTTGCAGGCATGCAGCAGCGTTATGTCGGCAACAGTGGGTTGCGTGTCTCGTCCCTGTCCCTTGGCACCATGTCCTGGGCCGGTGAGACCGATGAGCAGGATGCCGCTGCCCTGCTCCATACCTTTGTCGATGGCGGCGGCACCCTGATCGACACCGCGGCTTCCTACGCCGGCGGCCGGGCCGAGGCGATGCTCGGCAGCATGCTCAACGACGTCGTGGCGCGCAGCGAGGTGGTCATATCCACCAAGGCGGGGCTGACGACGTCGGGCGCACGCCACAGCGTGGACACCTCACGCAACGCCCTCCTCTCCAGCCTCGATGCCTCCCTGGCCCGGCTGGGCACCGACTACGTGGACCTGTGGTTCGCGCAGGCCTGGGATCCCAACGTCCCACTGGACGAGACCCTGGCGGCGCTGGAGTACGCGGTCCGCTCCGGCCGGGTGCGCTACGCCGGCGTCTCCAACTACTCCGGCTGGCAGACCGCCAAGGCCGCGGCGGTGGCCGGGTTCCCGCTGGTGGCCAGCCAGGCCGAGTATTCGCTGCTGCAGCGCAAGGCCGAGGCCGAGCTGATTCCCGCGATTGAAGACGCCGGCCTGGGCCTGATGGCATGGGCTCCCCTCGGACGCGGTGTCCTGACCGGAAAGTACCGCGGCCACATCCCGGCCGACTCCCGCGCCGCCCAGTCGAAGCTGGCGGCGTACGTCGAGCCATATCTTGAGGGAAGCTCCTCCAGCGTGGTCGAGGCGGTTGCCATGGCGGCGAAGGGCCTGGGCCGCAGCATCCTGGACGTCTCCCTGAGCTGGCTGTTGTCCCAGCACGGCGTGGCGACCGCGGTGGTGGGCGCGCGCACCCCGGTGCAGTTGAAGGAAATCCTCGATGCCACGCTCGCACCCCTGCCGCCGGAGATCGCAGTGGCCCTCGAGGACGTCTCCAGCCCGGCGTAGGGCTTTTCGGGCCGGTAATGCCGTGCCCTCGCCACTTCTGCGTGTCCCAACGCGTCCTCTGTAACGCCGCTCTCGCTCTAAAAGCAACTGCTCCCGCGGCAAGCCCTCCCACAGAAACCGCGCTGCGGGACTCCTCGCCCGGCCGCCTGCTGCGTCTCGCCCGCTCGTGGTTCCATCCGCGCATCTGGACTTCTGCCCCGATCATGCGCATGTTCACTGCGTGAAGTAGTGGTTTTGTCGGGGTTTTTGGTGGGGGTCGAGGTGGGGTGGCGGGATGTACCAGGGAGTCCCGGCGCGTGACTGGATGGTCCATTGTTCTTTGTGGATCAGGTGATGGTGGTGTGAGCACAGCAGGACACCGTTGTCTGTGCTGGTTGATCCGCCGCGGGACCAGTA
>NZ_JBFBKQ010000003.1:0-477432 GCF_040686595.1 Arthrobacter sp. NPDC080082
GGCGGGGAGTCCGCCGGTGGCGAGAGCGGCCTTGCAGGCGCCGATCAGGCCGTCGAGCAACCGCTGCGGGCGGGACCGGAGATCCAGCCGCTCGTTGGACACTCCCGATTCCGCAGCGAAAACCTCCTCCGCCGAAACTGTGCAGCCTACGGCAGCATCTTTGTCGGCAGCGGCCGGGGTGGTCCCGCTGGCATCCACCGCTCCGGGAACGGTCGCGGCTGTTCGGGGGTTGGTGGCGGTGTTCATGACGGTGAGGAGGTGTTCGAACTGGTCGGTGGTCGCGAAGATTTCCAGGTGCTGGAGACCGTGCCGGGGTCGGCGGATGAACGCGCCCTGGAGTTGGCGGAGGAGCTCCTCGGAGGGTTCGGCACCGTCCTGGTCCAGGCCGTCGACCCAGCGGCGGGCGACCCGGGTCAGGAAGTCCGGGTCATGAACCGCCGCGACCGTGGTCAGGACTTCTTCCATCCGGGTCACGGTGGCCGTGTCGGTCAGGAGTCGGACCCGGTCCAGTGCCTGGGTGATGATGGTCGCGGACCGGGACGGGACCTCCCCTCCCGCGAACGCCGCGGCGAGTTCCTCATGAACGGCCGGGATCGGCTGGCCGGACAACCCAACACGGGGCAGGACTTCCCCGGCAAGGCAGAGGCGGCGGTGGGCTTCGGCGGCGCTGATCCGCAAGCGGTCCCGCAGGAAGTCCGTGGTCCGCCGGTACCCGTCACCCTCCGGCCCGCAGGTGATGGCTTCCGGGGCGGCACCTGGTCCGCCGGCCTCGTCCTCACCGGTCAGCCCCGCGCCGCCGCGCGTGGATGCTGCCGATATCGCCGCTTGGGTGCGCGTCCGGTCGACAGCGCCCGCCGCAACAACCTGGAGGAACTCCACGGCCCGGGCGAGCTCCTCCACATCCCCGGCGAAAGCCGCCGCCTCAGTGAAACCCAGCACCCCAGCGTCGTCGACCGCAGACGTGCAGAACTCCCGCAGCGAAGCAGCGATATCCCCCAACGCAATACCGCCGCACCCGCCAGCGACCGGTCCGGGGACCGGAAGAAACGAAACCGCAGCCGTTGCGTTCATGGGTTAATCCTGCCGCCGACCACTGACAATCAAGCCCGCGCAGGCAGGACGCATGCCCCAGTCACCGACCGGCCAGTGAGCCGGTAGATACGAAACCGCAGCCGTTGCGTCCATGACTCGACTATCCCGCCGACCACTGACAATTAACCTCGCCCAGGCGGGCCGCATGCGCCCGTCACCGACCGGCCAGTGAGCCGGTAGATACGAAAGCGCAGCCAGTGCGTCCATGACCCAATACTCTCGCCGGCCTCTGACAATTAAGCCCGCCCGCCAACCGGGGCAGCCAAGGCTGCCCACAACAACGCCCGCCAACCAAAAACCAGCACCAGCCCCGGAACCGCATAGATTGGTCCGGTGGAGAACGAAGAGGTCCTGGACGGCGGCAACTCGAGCGTCGTGGTGCGCGTGGGGGACACCGTCCGCCGCAACACCGGTCCATGGACACCCGCGGTACATGACTTCCTCCACGCCCTCCACGCCGGCGGCGTCACCAACGTCCCGGAAGCGCTCGGCCTCGACGAGCAGGGCCGCGAGATCCTCACTTTCGTGCCGGGCGACGTCGTCCGCTACCCACTCCCCGCCTGGATCTGGCACCCGGACATCCTCCGCGACGCCGCCACCATGCTGCGGAAAATCCACGACGCCGGAGCCCACCTCGCGGACACAAGCCGGCCCTGGCTTTTGGCCACCCACGAACCGGCAGAGGTGGTCTGCGCCAACGACTTCGCCCCCTACAACATGGTCTTCCGGGACCGGAAACTCGCCGGGGCTTTCGACTTCGACGCCGCCTCTCCCGGTCCCCGCATCTGGGACGTCGCCTACCTGGCCTATCAGCTGGTGCCCTTGATCGAGGGGACCGGTTCCGGGGAACCCGCGGAGGAGGAAAAGCAGGCCCGGCTGGACGACCTCATCGAGGCCTACGGCCAGCCCTTCGCCCACACCGACATTTTTGAGACTCTCGGCCGGCGGCTGCTGGAACTCGCGGAGTACTCCGACCAGCGCGCCGTCGAGACCGGACGCACGGAACTGCACGAGCATGCCGCGGGCTACCGCCGGGACAGCGCCCGGATGATCGCCCGCGCACAGGCGTCGGATGTGGCTGATCTCACGCCCTGAGGCGGGAAGCGGCCGCTGAAGGCGCCGGTTAATTCCTAAGACAGCAGCGCTCCCAATGCACGGACAACGCGCGGAAATCCACGGACAACGCACGGACCGGGCCGGGAAGCAGCAACGCAGACCAGGGAAAAGAGACGCACATGACCATCGCCCACGAAGAAGCAGTAATCGACGCCGAGGCGGTAGACGCCATCTTCGCCCAGGCACGCACCGCTAACGCCTTCACCGGCGAGGTCACCGACGAGCAGGCCCGCGCCATTTACGAACTGACCAAGTTCGGCCCCACCGCCTTCAACTCCCAGCCGCTGCGCATCACCTACGTCCGCTCGGACGAGGCCCGCGCCACGCTAGTGGACGCCCTGTCCGCCGGTAACCGCGCCAAGACCGCCTCCGCTCCGCTGGTCGCCACCCTCAGCACCGACACCGCTTGGCACGAACAGTGGGACGCCTTCCTCCCCGGTTACAACGCCCCGAAGGCCATGTACGACGCCTCCCCGGACCTCGCCGCCGCCACGGGCAACAACAACGCCCACCTGCAGGCCGGTTACTTCATCCTCGCCGTCCGCTCCCTCGGCTTCTCCGCGGGCCCCATGACCGGCGCCGACTTCGCCGCGATTGACGCCTCGTTCTTCCCCGACGGCAGCCAGAAGAGCTTCATGGTGGTCAACATCGGCCGTCCCGCCGAAAACGCCTGGGGCGCCCCGAAGCCGAAGTTCGCCTACGAGGACGTCGTCCGCACCGTCTAGCTCGGTGGCAGACTGGGCCCATGCGGAACCTGGTGGCCGTCGCCTTCGTAGAACCCGTCAGCGCGGGGCAGGTCTTCGCCCGCGACGCGTGGCCCCTGCACATCACACTGGTGCGCTTCGACGTCGCGGACCCGCCTGCGGAGGCAAAGGACGACGACGGCGGGTACCGGGCCCCGGCGTCGGGCGCAGCGCCCTCGGCGTCATCGCCCGTAAATCCGGAGACCGGTCCAACGGAAGCCGGTCCGTCGGAGACTGGCCCGCAGGAGACTGGCCCGCAGGAGACCGACCCGTTGGCGGACGAGGTCGCCCGGCGGATGGACCCGGTGGTGCGCGCCGCGCTCGGTGAGGTCCTCACGGCCGGGGAACCGGCCAACTTCGGCCGTAACGGCTCCATCCCGGTCACCCTGATCGAACCCAACGAGCGCCTGCAGCAGCTGCACGAAGGGCTGCTCGACATCGTCGAATCGCTGCACGGGCGGGTCGCCACCGGTGCCTACACCCGGTCCGGCTACCGCCCCCACGTCTCCCACCAGGGCGCCAAACTGCTGAAGACCGGTGACCGGCTGGTCCTCGACCGGGTCGCACTGGTGGACATGGCACCGGGCGGAACCCACAGTTCCCGCAAGGTCCTGACGCTGTGGGATGCCACATTGTGAATGAAGCTCTTCATTTGTATCCCGTGGTGCCATACTGGGGGCACATGGGGAGTCTGACACCGCTGAAATGGGGTCACCGGGTGCTGGCGGGAGAAAAAGCGGATGGTGCTTGATACGTCGACCCTGCGAGTTTCCTTGGCCGTCGTCACGCTGACGCTGCTCTTCCTCTTCTTCTTCATCACATACCGCAAAACCCGCTCGGCCTACAGCGCATGGTGGTGTTCCGCGCTGCTGCTGTTCCTCACCGGCTCCGCCTCCTATCTGCTGGACGGAACCGTGCATCAGGAATGGGCGAACCCGCTTGGGAACACCCTGCTGGTCGGCGGCGCCGGGGCCATGTGGGCGGGGGCCCGCTCGCTGCGCTCCACCAGTCCAAAGATCTGGTACCTGATCGCAGGTCCGGTTCTCACCGGTATCGTCTCCGTCCTCGACAACCCGGCCACGAATAACTGGTCCGGTGGCCCGGTGCTCCTCGGCCTCATGGCCCTCATGCTGGGGCTTTCCTCGCGCGAGCTCTTCCTCCTCGAGGTCGATTACTCCCGCGTCCACAGGCCGCTCGCCTATGGCTCCGCCCTGCTGACCATCTTCTACGTCGGCCGCCTGGTGGTATTCCTGCTACAGGGGCCGAACAGCCCGGTCTTCGAAACGTACTTCGGCTCGGTGGTGACCACCATCCTGACCACGATGGTTCTGGTGGTGGCCTCCTTCACCATGGTGGAGCTAAGCAACGAGCAGCTGACCCGTGACCTCCGGTCCCGGGCGACGATGGACGGCCTGACCGGGCTGCTGAACCGGACCGCGTTCATGGACCTCGCGGCCGAGGAACTTCGCCGGCTCAGCAACGCCCGGACGCCTGCAGCCCTGGTGCTCGCCGACCTTGACCACTTTAAGACTGTCAATGACCGGTACGGCCACGCCGCCGGCGACGTGGCGCTGCAGGCATTCGCGGAGGCGTGTACCGAATCGGTCCGCTCCACCGACCTGGTGGGCCGCTACGGCGGCGAGGAGTTCATCATGCTCCTGCCCGGCGTGAGCCCCGAGCGCGCCGAAGACATGACCGCTACCATCAGCAGGCGGCTGCAGGAAAAGCAGCCCCAGGTTGAGGCCAAGCTTCCCACCGTCAGCTATGGGATTACCGCCACAGGGGCGGGCCGGGCGGACCTGAAGGCCTTGGTGGAGTGCGCCGACGCTGCCCTCTACCGGGCCAAGACCCAGGGCCGCGACCAGTCTGTGCTGGCGGCCAGCCTCGGCGAGGAAGAGACCGCCGGCACCGTCTGAGCCGGCCGGGTCAGGAAACCGGGGCGCCGCAGCGCCCCGAGCGTCCGCCGAAGCGGACGCGCACGCCAGGCCCGGGGCGCCGCAGCGCCCCGGGGAACGGGTCAGGAGATGACCGAGTCCACCAGCGCCTTCGCCTCGGCCTGGACCTGCTTGAGGTGTTCCTCGCCCTTGAAGGACTCGGCGTAGATCTTGTACACGTCCTCGGTACCCGACGGGCGGGCCGCGAACCAGGCGTTCTCGGTGACCACTTTGAGCCCGCCGATGGCCGCACCGTTGCCGGGAGCCTCGGTCAGCTTGGCGGTGATCGTCTCGCCGGCCAGTTCCGTCGCGCTGACGTCCGAGGAGGAGAGCTTGCCCAGCGCGGCCTTCTGCTCGCGGGTCGCGGCCGCGTCGATCCGGGCGTAGACGGGGTCACCGAACTGGTCGGTCAGACCTTTGTACAGCTCCGACGGCGAGCTGCCCGTGACGGCGGTGATCTCGGAGGCCAGCAGGGCCAGCAGGATGCCGTCCTTGTCGGTGGTCCAGACGCTGCCGTCCATTTTGTTGAAGGAGGCACCGGCGGATTCCTCGCCGCCGAAGGCACCCTCGCCGGAGAGCAGTCCGGGGACGAACCACTTGAAGCCCACCGGTACCTCCACGAGCTTCCGGCCCAGGCTTTCGGCGACCCGGTCGATGATCGAGGAGGAGACGAGGGTCTTGCCGATCACGGACTGGGGGTTCCAGCCGGTGCGGTGCCGGTACAGGTAGTCGATGGCGACGGCGAGGTAGTGGTTGGGGTTCATCAGCCCACCCCGGCCGTTGACGACGGGCGTCACGATGCCGTGGCGGTCGGCGTCGGCGTCGTTGCCCGTGGCGATGTCGAAGGGGGCGGCGCCGTCCGCGCCCGCTCCCATCCGCTGGATCAGGGACGCCATGGCGGCGGGGGAGGAGCAGTCCATCCGGATCTTCTCGTCCCAGTCGAGGGTCATGAAGGCCCACTGCGGATCCACGGTGGGGTTCACCACGGTGAGGTTCAGGTGGTGGCGTTCGCCGATCTCGCCCCAGTAGTCCACGGAGGCGCCGCCCATCGGGTCCGCGCCGATCCGAACGCCGGCGTCGCGGATGGCGTTCAGGTCCAGGACGGAGGGCAGGTCGTCGACATAGCTGGAGAGGAAGTCGAACTTGCCGGTGGTGCCGGCGGCCATCGCCTCGGCGATCGGAACCCGCTTGACGCCGCGGAGGCCGTTTTCGAGCAGCTCGTTGGCGCGGTTGGCGATCCAGCCGGTCGCGTCGGTGTCCGCCGGGCCGCCGTGCGGGGGGTTGTACTTGAAGCCGCCGTCGCCGGGCGGGTTGTGGCTGGGGGTTACCACGATGCCGTCTGCCTGCGGGGCGCCGGCCGCGGCCTTGTTGTTGTGCGTCAGGATCGCGTGGCTGAGGGCCGGCGTGGGCGTGTAGCCGTGGCGGGCATCGATCAGCACGTGCACGCCGTTGGCGGCAAGGACCTCCAGCGCGGAATTCTGGGCCGGCTCGCTCAGGGCGTGCGTGTCCTTGGCCAGGTAGAGCGGGCCGGTAATGCCCTGCCCGGCGCGGTATTCCACGATTGCCTGCGTGATGGCGAGGATGTGCGGCTCGTTGAACGAGGCCTTGAGGCTGGAGCCCCGGTGGCCGGAGGTGCCGAACACCACCCGCTGCCCGGGGTCTTCGAGGTTCGGCGCGACGTCGTAGTACGCGTCGAGGAGCGCTGTGAGGTCAACAAGGTCCTGGGGTTGGGCAACTGTGCCCGCGCGGCTAGCCATGGCTCCAGCATGCCAGAACCGTGGGCCCGGTGGCACGGTTTGGTCGCAATGCGGCCGCGGGTGACGGCGGAAACGGCGGCGGGAGGGCGGCGGGAACGGCTGCCGCCCGGGCCGGCATCGCGGCGGTACGCTGGACGAACACACGTCAACAAGGGGAGTGCCATGACCGAGCAGACCGGGCAAGGGTACGACGGCGGCTACCGCGGTCAGGTGCCGCCGATGCCACCGTCCGCGCCCCACCAGGGAGGCCTCGCCGGCGGTTACGGCCCTGCCGGCTCGGGTATGGGCGGCCCCGGCGCCTACGGACCCCCGGACTACCGGGGAGGCGTCCGGCAGCAGCCTCCCGCCGTCGACGCCTACGGCCAGCCGCTCTACTACCCGGTGCCCGCGGCCCCGAAGGGCCTCAGCATCGCCAGCCTCTGCTGCGGCATCGCGGCCTTCCTGGGCCTGGGATTCTTCCTGCTCCCGCAGCTCGCCGCCGTGCTGCTGGGGCACCTGGCCCTGCTCCGCGAACCGGGCGGCCGCGGCCTGGCCATCGCCGGACTGGTCCTCGGCTACATCGCGATGGCCATCACGCTGCTGGTGGTCATCGTCCTGGGCGTCGCCTTCTCCAACGCGGAGTTCGTCACCCGCTAAGGGCCTCCAGCAGCCGCCCGGCGTTGGCCTCCAGCCAGTCGCGCCGGCGCAGGATCAGTCCGCCCACGCCCTCATCCCACATCCTGGCCCAGCCGCCGCCGAGCGTCCGGGCCCGCTCCTGCATCCGGCCGTAGCTCAGCTCCGCCGCCTCGATGCCCAGGGCGGGCACCCGGCGTCGTTCTTCCGGGGTCCAGCCGTAGGCGTCGGCGAAGACGCGGAGCCGGTGGAAGGGGTCCGTGCCGGCCCAGCCGGGCCAGACGTCCTCCGGGGCCAGCAACGGCACCCAGTGCATTGCCGCGTTGTACGAATCACGCAGGGCAGTGGTGGGACCGGCAAGGTCGAAGTCCACCAGCCCCGCGGCCAGGCCGTCCCGGACCACTACGTTCTGCGGCGTCACGTCCAGGTGGCACACGAGGACCGGGCCGTCGGAGGCTGTGGCGCCGGAATCAGGAACAGGGAACGGCCGGTCCGGGAACGGGTGGGCGTCCGGGACGAAGCCGGCGGAGGCCCAGTGCAGCCGGCGGACCAGCCGGGCTACGGAGGCCAGCAGCTCCTCGGACTGCACCCAGGGTTCCGGCTCGGCCCCGGCGCACGACCCCGGCAGGTAGGTCAGCACGTCCCGGCCCTGAGCGTCGCGGCCCAGGAACCGGGGCGAGCCGTCGAACCCGGCGTCCTCCAGCCAGTCCAGGTACGCCGCGACGGCGAGGCTCTGGGGCTGGTGCGGCCGGCGGATGGTCCCGCCGACCCGCACCACGCCCTCAGTAACATCGCCCGCCGGCATGAGTTCGACGTCGGACGCCTCGCCGGGAGCGGGGACGTAGACGCGCGCCTCAACCGGCGGGCGATGCGGGGTGCTCATTCGGCCTAGCGTACGCCGCCCATGAGCTTCTTGATGGCCGGGGATGCGGCCGCGAGGCCGACCGCCAGGACCATCGCGGTGCCGCCGACGCCGATGAAGTACGGCAGCTCATCGTCAGGGTTGTAGAGGCCCGAGAGGATGCCGGCCAGCGTGGTTCCGAGCGACACCGACAGGAAGAACAGCGCCACCATCTGGGTGTGGAACGCCTGCGGGGCCAGCTTGGTGGTCACGGACAGGCCGATCGGGGAGAGGAACAGCTCCGCGAGGGTGAACAGGAACAGGATCCCGATCAGCGCCAGCAGCGGGGTCTTGCCGCCGCCGGCCAGCGGAATGAACGCCAGGAACGCCAGGCCCATCACGAACAGGCCGATGGAGAACTTCAGCGCCGAGCCGGGCTGCTTGCGGCCCAGCCGGGTCCACAGCGCGGCCATGACGCCGGCGAAGATGATGATGAACACCGGGTTGATCGACTGGACCCAGGCGGCGGGCATTTCCCAGCCGAAGAGGTTCCGGTCCAGCTTCTCCTCCGAGTACACGGCGATGAAGGTGAACTGCTGCTGGAAGAGGGCCCAGAACGCGGCCGAGGCGATGTACAGGGGGATGAACGCGGTCACGCGGCCGCGCTCCAGCGTGGTGACCTTCTTGCTGCTGTAGATCAGCACGAAGTACAGCACCGAGGCGCCGATCGCGGCGTAGGCCATGGACATGGCCAGGTTATTGGCGTTGACCGCGCCCGTGCCCAGCAGCAGGGCGATGACGACGACGATCGCCGCGAAGATCAGGCCGTAGCGGGTGCGCTGGGTGGCCGGCAGCGGGTTGGGGACGCGGTGCGCCTCGGCCGGGAGCTTACCGCGGCCCATGGCGTAGATGCCCAGGCCGATCGCCATGCCGATGGCGGCCGCGCCGAAGCCCCAGTGGAAGCCCTGGCTTTCCTGCAGCCAGCCGGTCACCAGCGGGCCGATCAGGCCGCCGGTGTTGATGCCCATGTAGAAGATGGAGAAGCCGGCGTCGCGGCGTTCGTCCTTTTCCCGGTACAGGCTTCCCACCAGCGCGGTGGCGTTGGCCTTCAGGCCACCGGAGCCGATGCCAACGAGCACCAGGCCGGTGATCAGGCCGGGGATGCCCGGGATCAGCGCCAGGCCGATGTGGCCGGCCATGATCATGATCGCGGAACCGAAGAGGACCCGCTCGGAGCCGAAGAGCCGGTCGGCGAGCCAGGCGCCGAGGATGGTGGAGAGGTAGACGCCGCCGCCGTACGCGCCGACCAGGCTGGCGGCGAGGGCCTTGTCGATCTCGAGGCCGCCCTGGGTGGCCGAGAAGTACATGTAGTACAGGAGGATGCCCTGCATTCCGTAGAAGGAGAATCGCTCCCACATTTCTACGGAGAAGAGGCTGGCCAGCATTTTCGGGTGGCCAAAGAATGAGGTGTCGCCCGGCGTAGTCGCGGGGGGATCAGCTAAATGAGTTGTGCTCATTTACTTAATGCTGACACCGGAGCTCGGGATTGTCACATTCGGAACGGCCCCGGCGCAAGTCAATACCGGGGTGTTTCGCGATGTTTCCGCACGTGGATCCGCTAGTCGGCGTCGAACAGGATGACCTGCCGAACGGCCTTCCCGTCGGCCAGCTGGTCCATGGCCTCGTTGATCCCGGACAGGCTGATCCGCGAGGTGATGAGCTCCTCCACCGGCAGCTTGCCCTCCCGCCAGAGCCGGGCGTAGGTGGGGATGTCGCGGGCCGGGACCGCGGAGCCGAGGTAGCTGCCCACGATGGTCCGGGCCTCCGCCGTGATGGTCAGCGGGGAGAGGTGCGCGAGAGCGTCCGGGGCGGGCAGGCCGGCCGTGACGGTGGTGCCGCCGACGGCGGTGGCCGCGAACGCGGTCTCGAAGGCGCGCGCGCTGCCGGCGCACTCGATGACGAAGCGCGCCTTCACGCCCAACTCGGACAGTTCCTGCGGGGCGTACGCCTCGTGGGCTCCGAGGCGACGGGCGTGTTCCAGCTTCTCCGGGAGCGTATCAACGGCGATGATGCGGGAGATCCCCTGGGACACGGCGGTGATCAACGCGGCCATGCCGACGCCGCCCAGGCCCACGATCATCACGCTGTCCTCGGGGCGCGGTTGCGCGGCGTTAAGGACGGCCCCGCCGCCCGTGAGGACGGCGCAGCCGAGGACAGCGGCGATGTCGGCGGGAATGTCGTCGTCCACGGGGACGGCGGAGGCGCGGTCGACCACGGCGTGGCTGGCGAAGCCGGAGACGCCGAGGTGGTGGTGGACGGGTTGGCCGTCCCGGCTCAGGTGTCGGCTGCCGTGCAGCAGGGTGCCCTCGTTGTTGCTCTTGGAGCCGGCGGTGCAGGGGAGTCGGCCGTCGGCGGCGCAGTTTTCGCACTGTTCGCAGCGGGGCAAGAAGGACATCACCACACGCTGGCCGGGCGCCAGGTCCGTGACCTCGGCGCCGACCTCGACCACCCGGCCGGCCGCCTCGTGGCCGAGGAGCATCGGGACGGGCCGGACGCGGTTCCCGTCCACGACGCTGAGGTCCGAGTGGCAAATGCCCGCGGCCTCGAGCTTGACCAGGATTTCGGTGGGGCCGGGGCCGGTAAGTTCCAGGTCCGCGATGCTGATGGGTTTGGACTCCGCGAACGGCCGGGACCGGCCGATCTCCTCAAGCACTGCTCCGGTGATCTTCATCGATCCCTCTTCCGTCCTCGGGGCCGCCAGTGGCCGTGTCCGCTCCAGTAAACCGCAGGCGGGGGCGGCCGGGAAATCCGCGTCGCCGGCCCGGTGGTTCAGAAAGCCGGCGTCAGTAGCCCAGTTGCGCCGCGACCTGCAGGAGCAGGGCCTCCGAACCCATCGGCCCGACCAGCTGGATGCCCATCGGCAACCCTTCGCCCGGCCGCCCGCCGGTCCAGTGCACAGGGATGCTGATGGCAGGGAGCCCGCAGACGTTGATCATGGAGGACCAGGGCGCGAACTGGCACTGCCGGCGGTAGTCCTCGTCGGCGTCGCCGGCCCACTCCGCGGCGGGCCAGTACCCGTCGCCGTGCACGGCCCCGGTGAACCAGCCCACCGGGCGCGGGGTCTGCGCCAGCGCGGGCATCAGCATCAGGTCCCACGCCCCGTACTGGGCCAGGGTGTCCCGCTGGAAGGTCCGCAGGAAAGACAGGGCCTCCTCCAGCTTGGCCGCGCTCCGCTGCTGCGCGCGGCGCCGGAACGTCCGGGTCAGCGGGGTCAGCAGCGGTTCGCGCTGCGGCGGGATCCGGGCGCTTCCGACGCCGGCCGTCCAGGCGGTAGTGAACGCCGCCGGATACCGGTTGTCGTACCGGATGGACGCCTCGCCGGTCCGGTGCCCGGCCCGCTCCAGCAGGTCGATTCCCGCGGCCAGCGCGGCCAGGGCCTCGGGCTCGGGGGCGATCGGGTAGGCGGCCTGCCACGGGCTGTCCAGGCTGACGCCGATCCGGAGCGGGGGAGGGGCCTGCCCGGTGCGCTCCAGATACCCGGGCCGGCCAGGCTCGGGCGGTGCGAGGGCGTCCAGCAGGAGCGCGGCGTCGGCGGCGGAGCGCGACAGCGGCCCGGCCACCACCAGCCCGGCCCGGTCGCCGGGGCTCTCCCCGGCGGGCACCAGCCCGCGGCCGGGCTTGAGCCCCACCAAGCCGCAGGCCGACGCCGGGATGCGGATGGAGCCGCCGCCGTCGGAGCCCGGCGCAAACGGCAGCAGCCCCGCCGCCACGGCCGCCGCGCTGCCGCCGGAGGAACCGCCGGAGCTGCGGCTCAAGGAATACGGATTACGGGAGGGCGGGGCGATCCGGTTCTCGCTGTACGCGGTCAGCCCAAACTCCGGAACCTGCGTCTTGCCGAGGGACACGACGCCCGCGCCCTTCAACGCCGCGGCCAGTGCACCGTCCTCCAGCGCCGGCCGGGCCTCCAGCGCCGCGCTGCCGTGGCTGGTGGGGACCCCTGAGACGTCGGTCAGGTCCTTGAACGCGACCGGCATGCCGTGCAGCGGCGGCAGCGAGTCCACGGCGCCGGCCTTGGAGGCCCGGTGGAACGCCGCGTCGGCGTCGTCGGCGTCCCTGGCGGCCTGCTCCTCCGTGACGGTGATGAAGGCGCCCAGCCGCGGATTCTGCTCCCCGATCCGGGCGAGAAAATGCGCCGCTGCCTCGCGGGCTGACAGCGCGCCGGCGCGGAGGGCGTCCCGCAGCGCCACGGCGGACAGTTCGTGGATCTCAGCCAAGGTTCGCTGCCATCGGTCTCCCTACGTCGTCCCAGAAGCGTAACCTGACGCGCCGGACGCGGGAGGGCGCGGGGCTGGCGATACGCTGGAGGCACACCTGGTACTGCGGAGAGGACTGCCATGAGTGACATCGATACCGTGACCGTTTCCGACATCCCCGAGTCGGCGAAGATACTGGACGTCCGCGAAGACTACGAATGGGCCGCCGGCCACGCCGAGCGCGCGCTGCACATCCCGCTCGACCAGCTGCCCGGCCGCATCGACGAGCTGGACCCGGACGAGGACCTCTACGTCATCTGCCGAACCGGCGGCCGATCCTTCCGCGCCGCCCAGTGGCTGGTGGGCCAGGGCTACTCGGCCCTGAACGTCGCCGGCGGCATGGACCAGTGGCTGGAGACCGGCCTGCCGCTGGTGTCCGACAACGGCCTCAAGCCCGTCATCCTCTAACCCCAAGGGACCCCATGCCTGCCGCACCGCTCACGTACACGTTCCTGGGACCGGAGGGAACCTTCACCGAGGCGGCCCTGCTGCAGGTTCCCGGCGCCGCGGAGGCCATCCGCATCCCGGCGTCGAACGTCAACACCGCCCTGGACAAGGTCCGTGCCGGCGAGGCGGACGCGGCCATGGTGCCGATCGAGAACTCGGTGGAGGGCGGCGTGACCGCCACCCTGGATGCCATCGCTACCGGCCCCGAACTGCGGATCCTCCGCGAGGCGCTGGTACCGATCACCTTCGTGCTGGTCGCCCGGCCGGGGGTGCGGCTCGAAGACGTCCGCCGGGTCTCCACCCACGGCCATGCCTGGGCGCAGTGCCGGCTCTGGGTGGATGCTCATATTCCCCATGCGGAATACATCCCGGGGTCCTCGACGGCGGCCGCCGCCATGGGACTGCTCGACGGCGCCCCCTACGACGCCGCCATCTGCGCGCCGATCGTCGCGGCGGAACAGCCCGGCCTGCAGGTCCTGGCGGAGAACATTGGCGACAACCCCGGTGCCGTCACCCGGTTCGTGCTGGTGGGACGTCCCGGTGAGCTGCCGGCGGCCACCGGTTCGGATAAGACCACCGTGGTGGTGCCGCTCCCGGAGGACCGGCCCGGCGCGCTGATGGAGATCCTGGACCAGTTCGCCACCCGCGGGGTCAACCTGAGCCGGATCGAGTCCCGCCCCACCGGGCAGTATCTGGGGCACTACTTCTTCAGTATTGACGCTGACGGCCACCTCCTCGACGCCCGGGTGGCCGACGCCCTCGCCGGACTGCACCGGATCAGCCCGGCCACCCGGTTCCTCGGCTCCTACGGCCGCGCGGACGGCCAGCGCACCGAGGTCCAGCCGCACACCTCGGACCAGGCGTTCCACGCGGCGCATGCCTGGGTGGAGGCCCTCCGGTCCGGCACCGGCCCGGATTCCGACGGGTTAACCCTGCCCGCCGGATAGCGCTCCCGGCATTCGCCCAAAGCGTAGACAAATGCCCCATCCTGCACTTTCGCCCCTCGTAAACGGGCGTATGCTGGCGGGAACCAAACCGGGATAGACCTCGACTGGAGGGAGCAGGGCATGTCAACGACGAGCAATGACAACGATGGCCAGGGGATGATCGTCAATCCCAAGCCGACGGCGGAAAACCAGGACTGGGACGGTGACGACGCAGACCGCGCGGACCGCCTGCGCTTCGAAGAGGAGCAGGCCATGATCCGCGAACAGAGCGAGGCGCGCGCCGCCAAGGCCGCCGAGGACGCGAAGAAGGCCGAAGAGGCCGGCAAGGAAGCCAGCTAGGCTAGACGGCTTCGTCTTCCCGGACCCGCACCAGCAGGGACCGGGGGGCGATCTGGACGGTGACCTTCGTGGCCTCGCCCGAGGGGTCACCGTCCACCTGCGTCGGCATCGGCTCGGCGCAGGTGATGACAACCTTGCCCGAGCGGTAGTAGGTCATCACGGGCAGGTTCCGCTTGTGCTTGAGCACGATCTTCCAATACATCGCCAGCCAGCCGATCGCGCTGCGCGGGCTCATCACCACCACGTCCAGCATCCCGTCGTCGATCATTGCCTGCGGAATGAAGTCGATGCCACCGGGAATCAGCCCGCAGTTGGCGAACAGGACGCTGCGGATCTTGCGTGACTGCTCCGGCTCGTCGTCCAGGGAGATGGACACCCGCTTCCGCCGGCCCGGCAGGTGCCGCACCCCGGCCTCGGTGTAGGCCAGCCAGCCCACCGCCTTCTTCAGGCCGTCGCTGGTGTCGCTAACTACCTCTGCGTCCATCCCGATCCCGGCGATCACCAGGAAGGCGTGCTCCGACGACTGGCCGGTGACGCCGTTGGCCACCGTCATCCGGGCGGTGTCGATGAAGCGCTGGTGACCGAAGAGGGCGGTCTCCACGCAGGAATGCAGGTTCCCGATGTCCAGGTGGATGTTGCGGGCCAACAGGTTTCCGGTGCCCAGCGGCAGCAGCCCCATGGCGATGTCCGAGTGGGCCAGGACGTCGGCGACCACCCGCACGGTGCCGTCCCCGCCGCCCACCAGGACGACGTCGGCGCCGGATGCGACGGCGGCCCGCGCCTGCGAGAAGCCGGGATCCTCCGCCGTGGTCTCGAAGAAGAGCGGGGCCTCCCAGCCGGCCGCCAGGCACGCCCCTTCCACCAGGGCACGCGCCTCGGCCGCGCGGGCCTTGATGGGGTTCAGCACCACCGCGACCTTCTGCCGCTCCAGGCCCGGATGGTGGGTCTCCTCCCAGACGGCGCTGCGCGTGTGTTTGGCCTTGAGTCGGCGCACGCCCCACCAGCTGGAGACGGCAAAGGCCAGGGCTCCAGCGATGACGAGGTAGAGCAGCCAGTCGCGCATGGTGCTCCAACACTAACCCGGGCCCGCCCCGCGGCCGGACTGCCCGGCGTCCCCGTGCGGATTCGATACTCTTGTCTGGTGATCGAAGTAAAAGACCTCAGCGAAAATCCGGACAAGTTCCGCGCCAGCCAGCGCGCCCGCGGCGCCGACGAATCCGTGGTGGACGCGATCATCGCCGCGGACGCGTCCCGGCGGGCGGCCCTGATCCGCTACGAGAACCTCCGCGCCGAGCAGAACGCCTTCGGCAAGAAGGTGGCGCAGGCCAAGGGCGAGGAGAAGCAGGCCCTGCTGGCCGAGGTCAAGGTCCTTGCCGCGTCGGTCAAGGAAGCGTCCGCCGAGGCCGACGCCGCCCAGACCGCCCAGGAGGAGCTGCTGCGCGGCATTCCCAACCTGGTCGAGGACGGCGTCCCGGAGGGCGGCGAGGACGACTACGTCGTAGTCAAGACCGTCGGCACCCCGCGCGAGTTCCCCGATTTCGAGCCGAAGGACCACCTGGAAATCGGTGAGCTGATCGGCGCCATCGACATGGAACGCGGCGCCAAGGTCTCCGGCTCCCGCTTCTACTTCCTCCGCGGCGTCGGCGCCCGGCTCGAGATGGCGCTGCTGCAGATGGCCATGGAACAGGCCATCGACGCCGGCTTCGTCCCGATGATCACCCCCACCCTGGTCCGTCCCGAGACCATGCAGGGCACTGGCTTCGACGTCAAGCACGACGCCGAGATCTACCGCCTCGCCGAGGACGACCTCTACCTGGTGGGCACCTCCGAGGTGGCCCTCGCCGGCTACCACGCGGACGAGATCCTGGACCTCTCCGCTGGCCCCATACGCTATGCCGGCCAGAGCTCCTGCTACCGCCGCGAGGCCGGCTCGCACGGCAAAGACACCCGCGGCATCATCCGCGTGCACCAGTTCAACAAGGTGGAGATGTTCATCTACACCACGGTCGAGGAAGCCGCCGCAGAGCACGCCCGGCTGCTGGCCTGGGAAGAGGAAATGCTGGCCAAGTGCGAGCTTCCCTACCGCGTGATAGACACCGCCGCGGGCGACCTCGGAACCTCCGCGGCGCGGAAGTTCGACTGCGAGGCGTGGGTCCCCACCCAGGGCGCCTACCGCGAGCTGACCTCCACCTCCAACTGCACCACCTTCCAGGCGCGCCGGCTCAACATCCGCGAACGCGTGATCACCGAGGACGGCACCCCCAAGGGCACCCGCGCGGTCGCCACGCTCAACGGCACCCTCGCCACCACCCGCTGGATCGTGGCCATCCTGGAACACCACCAGAACCCGGACGGCTCGGTCAACGTGCCGGCCGCGCTGCAGAAGTACCTGGGCGGGATGACCGTCCTGCCCGTCCTCTGACCATTCGCTCCAGCCCCCCGCCAGCCTCCCGCCGTCGGCCCCGCCATCCAGCCACCCAAGTGTTCACGGGCGCTTCATTTCGTGCTGTGGCGCGCGTCCTAGCTGGTTGTCGGGGGTGTCTGCTCTACTTGTTGGATGACTACATTGACTGAAACCTCAGTCGCTGGCAACGACGACCAGCGCAACGCCAACGACAAAATGATGATCGCCCTCGACGTCGACGGAACCCTCGTCGACCACGACGGCCACATGTCCGTTCCCGTCCGGGAAGCCGCGCAGGCCGTGGTGGCCGCGGGGCATGAGGTGATGATCGCGACCGGCCGCTCCCTCGGCGCCACGCTGCCCATCATCGAGCACATCGGCATCGAGACCGGCTACGCCGTCTGCTCCAACGGCGGCGTCACCCTCCGCGTCGACTCCGGACTCGCCGACGGCTACGAGGTGCTGCACAGGGCCACCTTCGATCCCGGACCCGCGCTGCGGGCACTCCGGAAGCGGCTGCCCTCCGCCAAGTACGCGCTCGAGGACGCCGACGGCAACTTCCTCTCCACCGAGCGCTTCCAGGACGCCAGCTTCGGCGTCGAGGCCATCGGCGTGGACTTCCAGACCATGCTGGAGGCCACCGCCGTGCGCGTCGTGGTGTTCAGCTCGGAGAACACCCCGGAGGAATTCAACGCCGCGATCCGGCACGTCGGGCTCGCCGGTGTCACCTACTCGGTGGGCTGGACCGCCTGGCTGGACATCGCCGCGGCCGGCGTCACCAAGGCCAGCGCGCTGGAGCAGCTCCGCGGCCGGCTGAGCATCGGGGCGCACCGCACCGTGGCGGTCGGCGACGGACGGAACGACATCGAGATGCTGACCTGGGCCCGGCGCGGGGTGGCCATGGGCCAGGCTCCCGCCGAAGTCATTGCCGCCGCGGACGAGGTCACCCACTCGGTGTTCGAGGACGGCGCGGCCCACGTGCTGCGCAGTCTGCTCTAGCGCACCTCGAGGATCAGGGACAGCAACCGGGCGGCCGCAGGCCGTGCGGCGTGCTCCTCGTTCCACTGGGCCCGCGCCACTGCCTTGCTCACCGCCTGCGTGGTGATGCCGAGCTCCTCGGCCACGGCCTTCTGCTGGCCCCGGACGCCGGGAGTCAGCAGGTCCAGGACCCGCCACTCCGCCGCGCTGCGGTCGTGCACAATCTGGCCCAGCAGGCGCAGCACCGCTTCCGCCTCCGCGGCCAGCTCGGCCAGGGGGCCCTCGACGGCCACCGGGATCCGTTCCTTGCCGTTGCGCAGCCGGTCCACGGCCCGCCGGGCGTAGACCAGCCCGTGGCCGGAGGCGTCCTTGATCTGGTTGGGCAGCGGCTCATTCACGGGTCCGACGCCGATCCCGACGTACCAAGCGCCGGTGCGCAGGGCGATCAGCGCCGCGTCCACAGCCTGTCGCGGGCAATCCACGATGCCCTGGACCTCATCCTCGACGGACCGGTCGAAATCGAGGCGCGCCGGAATATGCCGCAGGTCCTTGAGGAGCTGCGGCACGCGGTCGCCGTCGTGACGGCTGTCGGTCTGATTGATCGTCAGGGTGAACATTCTGGATGCCACACTACCCGGTGGCCGTGCCGCCGCAAACGGACGACGTCGGCCGTCATCCGGCGTCTATCCGGCGGCCACGAGGGCGTCCAGGCCGCCCGTTGGCACGTGGATCCAGCCCTCGGTCCGTGCCGCCGCGGCGTGGGCTTCATCCGGCCCGACGGTTGCCCCCACCGCCACGGCCCGGGCCGTGAGGGCGGCGATCACGGCGTCGAACAGGTCATCGGACCCGGCCAGCCGTTCCTCGTTTCCGGCAAGGTCAAGCCACGGCGCGGCATCGCGCAGCGCGGCCAGCAGCCCGCCCAGCCGCTCCGCCTCGGGCGCGCCCCGGCCCTTGTACCCGCGGGCCAGGAGCCCCCAGGTCTTCAGCGACCCCGCCGGGTACACCTCGGCCAGCCGGCCGCTGCCATCCCGCGGCTGCAGCCCGTGCTCCCGGGCAATCTTGGCCTGGATCACCGCGCAGCGCATCGCCGGGTGCGCCAGCCGGTCCGCGGAGACACTCAACGGGATCAATCCGGTCAGTCCGGTGGTGAACCGGTCCGTCTCCCGGTACGCGAGCAGCCGGCGGCCCTCGATGCCGTCATAGTCCAGCACCGGGTGCGGCTCCCCGGCCAGGTGCGCGGCGATGAAGGGCAGGAAGGCGTCGGGCCAGCCCACCGGGCAGTCGATGCCCGTCATGGCGCAGCCGCCGAAGAGCCGAACGATGTCGGCGTCGTCAACGTCGAGGGCCAGGTGCACCAGCCGGGCGGATCCGCCGTCCCACTCGAGGATGGCGGCCGCGGTCTTCTTGGTCGCCGCGGCGAGGTCCACCCCGAGGGTCCGCACGGCTTAGACCGCCCGGTAGCGGAGCGCGCCGGGGATCCCGCCGTCGGCGTCGAGCCCTTCACCGGAGGCGAAGCGGGCCCAGAGCGACCGCATCGCCTTGCCCGGGACGTTGACGTCCTCCCAGCTGGCGCCCGCGAGCAGGCCCACCCCGGCCCAGGTCTGCTCGTCGCCAAAGAGCAGCGGCAGGTCCACGGTGTGGGCGGCGCCGTAGATGTTGCCCGGGGCGTGCCAGGAGAGCAGGTAGCGGTGCGCGCGGCCGCCCGCGCGGACGTGGCGGCGGGCGAACTTCCGGGACGCCCGGCCGTAGACGGCCTCCGTGACCGCCCAGTTGATGGCCTTGACGACGGCGTTCCCCAGCACCGGGACCCGGCCGATCCGGCCCACGATGCGGTTGCGCGGCAGGAACATCCGCGCCTCCTCCGTGGTGTGCCCGATCAGGACCTCGATCCCGGGGGCGGTGGCGTCCCAGGCCTGCTCGATGGCGGCCTCGGGCGGCAGCGGTTCGTGGCCGTACTGGGTGCCGAACGGCATGGCGGAGGCCAGCCCGAACTTCCGGGCCGCCCGCGCCACCCGGGCCTCGGCGGCCACGACATCCAGTGCCGGGGTGTCCTCGGTGACGTGTTGGGCCGCGGCCCCCATTGCGGCGCTCATCTTGTCGCGTCCGCGGGTGATGCCCAGCGGGGCGCTCTGGATGATGGCGCGGCGGAACAGCGACGGCGCCTCCGGCACGGCCATCAGGTGGGCTACGGCATCCCCGCCCGCGGACTGGCCGAAGGCGGTCACGTTCTCCGGGTCGCCCCCGAACGCGGCGATGTTGCGGCGGACCCAGCGGAAGGCCTCCAGCTGGTCCAGCAGCCCCAGGTTCGCCGGGCGGCCGTCGCCGGCGGCGAGGTAGCCGAAGAGGCCAAGCCGGTAGGTGACCGAGACGACGATTACCCGGTTCTCCGCCACCAGGGCTTTGGGGTCGAAGATGGCCAGGTCGCCCGAGCCGGAGGTGTAGGAGCCGCCGTGCAGCCACACCATCACCGGGACTTTTTCTCCCGGCCCGAGGCCCGCCGGGATGGTGATGGAGAGTCGCTGGCAGTCCTCGCTGCCGGGCAGTTCGCCGTACCGGGTGCCCAGGATGTCGTCCAGGAACGGCACCGGGGCCTGCGGGCACGCAGGGGAGAGGGCGGTCGCGGCGAAGGGCGCGGTCCACTCCGGGGCCGGTGCCGGCGGCTGGAACCGGGCGGCCGTGGCGTAGGGAATGCCGGTGGCGCGCAGCACCTCGCCGTCGTGCCAGCCGGTCACGGGGCCGCAGGGCGGGTTAAACGCGGGCTCGGTGGTCATGAACCAACGATTTCACATCTTCCTGATTCGCGGCTGGCAGTGTCCGCCGCTGATCAAGGCTCGGCCGTTAAACGCCGGAGGCCACCCGGCGCCGCCGCCCCAGATGGGCGGTCGGCGCGGGTGGCCCCGGCAGGAGAAAACTGAAAGCAGTGTCGTTTACCGACGCGGCCTTAGTGAGCGTGCGGAACGAAGCGCTTGATTGAGGCTTCCAGCTCGGCTTCGGCGGCGGCGCGGTCGCCCCAGCCCTCGGCCTTGACCCACTTGCCCGGCTCCAGGTCCTTGTAACGGGTGAAGAAGTGCTCGATTTCCTTGATCAGGAACTCGCTGACGTCGCTGATCTCGTTGATGTGGTCGAAGCGGGCGTCGGCCGGCACGCAGAGGACCTTGGCGTCCCCGCCGCCGTCGTCGGTCATGTTGAACACGCCAATCGGGCGGGCCTCGACAATCACGCCGGGGTGCAGGTCGAAGTCCTGCAGCAGGACCAGGGCGTCCAACGGGTCGCCGTCCTCGCCCAGGGTGTTCTCGAAGAAACCGTAGTGCGTCGGGTACTGCATGGAGGTGAACAGGACGCGGTCCAGGCGGACGCGGCCGGTCTCGTGGTCGACTTCGTACTTGACGCGCGATCCCTTGGGGATCTCGATGGTCACGTCATGCTTCATGGAATGCTCCTCGACGGATGTAAGGGGGTGCGCGGCACGGGCTGGCGCCCCAAAAAGGCCACCCGGTACCGCCGACTATTATTGAGGATATAGCGACAGGCCCTGGTTTCAGGAACTAGTGGGGACATTTCGGAACTAAGGACCATCAGCACCATGACACGCACAACCAGCCCGCGCGGGCAGGATTCCCGGGCTGACGGGTGGCGCCGGAGCGTTCCGGCCGTGCTGCTGGGGCTGCTGGTCATCGCGCTCCTGATCCCCGCCGGCTTCGCCCTTGGCCCCGGATTCGCCGGCCCTTCCCGCCCCCCGGCAGTGCCCGCCGCGGGCCCGTGGCAGCTCCCGCCGTCGGCCCTCACCGCCGTCCCCGGCGCGGTTAAACCGCTCGACGACGCCGCCCCCGTCCCGAACGCGGCCACCCTCGCGGGCCGGCTCAACACCACCCTGAAGACCGACGGCGGCGGCACCTTCACCGGGATGGTGCAGGACGCCGTCACTGGCGAGGTCCTCTTCGACCGGGCGGGCGACGAGGGCCGCGCGCCGGCGTCGAACATCAAACTGCTCACCGCGGCCGCGGCCTTCCGCACCCTCGGCCCGGACCGCCGCTTCACCACCCGGGTGATTGCCGGCGCCACCCCCGGCACCGTGGTCCTCACCGGCGGCGGGGACGTGCTGCTGGGCGCCGGGGATTCCGCCCCGGACGCGGTGCTGGGCCACGCCGGCCTGGCGACCCTGGCCAAGTCCACCGTCACGGCCCTCCGGCAGGCAGGTGTGACCGGTCCGGTCACCGTGCAGCTGGACGATTCACTCTTCACCGGCCCGTCCCTAAGCCCCGCCTGGAGCCCGGATGACGTGGCCGCCGGCGAGGTGGCGCCGCTGTTCCCGCTGGCATTGAACGGGGCCCGGTTCGCGCCCGGCAGCACCGCAGGGGCCCGGCCCCAGGACGCGGCCATGACCGCCGCCGAGGCCTTCGCCGCCCGGCTCGGCGAGGCTGGCATCACCGTGGCACCCGGCGTCGTGCGCGCGAAGGCGCCCACGCGGGACGTGGGCAGCAATGGCCAGGGAGGCAGTGATCCGGCAGAGAAGGGCGACGGCGGCGCGTCCGACGGATCGTCAGATGGTTCGTCCGAAGCGGCGGATGCCGGCCCTCGCGCCGGGGCGGTGCTGGCCGAGGCCGAATCCGCGACCGTCGGCGAACAGGTGGACCTGCTGCTGCGCACCTCGGACAACTACCTCGCCGAGGTCATGGGCCGGATGGTGGCACTGGCCAGTGGGCAGCCGGGCAGCGGCGAAGGCGCCATCGCCGCCGTCTTGAAGCAGCTGCAGGAACTCAAGATCCCCACCGACACCCTGCACGCCGCGGACCTGGCCGGGCTCACCCTGGAGAACCGGGTCACCGCCCGGCAGCTCACGGAGCTGGTCCGGGCCATGACCAACGGCCCCGACACCCGGCTGCGCTCCGCCCTGGCCGGCTTCCCGGTGGCCGGTCTGACCGGCACGCTCGGCAGCCGGTACACGGACGCCACCACCGCCGCCGGCGCGGGCCTGGTCCGGGCCAAGACCGGAACGCTGAACTCCGTGATCGCCCTGAGCGGCTACGTGGTGGACGCCGACGGCCGGCTCCTGGTCTTCTCCTTCATCGGCAATGGCCTGACCCCGGGGGCGGCCGGCAACAAGGAGGCCCTGGACCGGACCGCCTCCACCCTCGCGGCCTGCGGCTGCCGCTGAGCCAGCCCCCGTTACTGACCCAGCCCGCCACACGTCTCCGTCCTCGGCCACCCGACCCGCCACTTCGACGGTTCCCCGCCGATTCGATGCTGCCGGCCGTGGAACCGGCAGGGAACCGTCGAAACGGGCCCGGTCCGGGGCGGAGTCCTGTGCGGCGGCCCGGGCCCTGTGATCTGATGGGGACTATGGAGACCCCCTCGCGCGCCGGATCAGCAGAGACGTCAGCCCAGGCCCAGGCCCTGGTGAATTGGGAGCTTGCGGCGTCCACTGCCGCGCGGCTCACGCCGGCCGGTCCCACGCTAGGGGCCAAGGAAATCGGAGCCGCGGTGGAGAACCTCCGCCTGATGGCCGACCTCTCCGTCCCGCACGTCCACGACATCACCGGCCTGGAGGCCGCCCGGGACCTGCGCGACTCCTCCGTCCTGGTGGTGGACCGCGCCTCCTGGGCCAAGGCCAACACCCAGAGCTTCGCCGTCATGCTGCAGCCCGCCATCGAGAAGATGCTGGAGGGCCGCCGCGGCAGCATCGGCCCCGGCAGCGCGAGCGTCGGCGGCGCCATCACCGGCAGCCAGCTCGGCGCCATCCTGGCCTTCCTCTCCAGCAAGGTCCTCGGCCAGTACGACCCGTTCTCCGCCCTGGCCCCCGGCTCTACCGCCCCGGCCGCCGGCCGCCTGCTGCTGGTGGCGCCGAACATCATCTCGGTGGAACGGGAACTGAACGTCGCACCCGAAGACTTCCGGCTCTGGGTCTGCCTGCACGAGCAGACCCACAGGGTCCAGTTCGCCGCCGCACCCTGGTTGAGGCACCACATGCTGGACCAGATCGAGGGCCTCAGCGGGCACCTGCTGGGCAACGTCGACTCGATCATGGAACGCGCAGCCGCGGCAGCCAGGTCGCTCAAGGACCGGTCCGCTCCCGGGGCCGCCCCCGGCCGCGGCGCCATCCTGGACCTGCTGCAGGACCCGGAGGAGAAGGCCGCGATCTCGCACCTGACCGCCGTGATGAGCCTGCTCGAGGGCCACGCCAACGTGGTCATGGATGCCGTGGACGCCAGCATCGTGCCGTCCGTGAAGACCATCCGGCAGCGCTTCAACGCCCGCGGCAAGGACCGTGGCGCGGTGGAGAAGTTCATCCGCAGCCTGCTCGGCCTGGACGCCAAGATGCGCCAGTACAGCGACGGCTCCAAGTTCGTCCGCGAGGTGGTGGATACCGTCGGCATGGCCGGGTTCAACCGGGTCTGGGAATCCGCGGACCACCTGCCCACCGAACCCGAAATCCACGACTCCAAGCTCTGGGTCGAACGGATGGGCCTCTAAGCGGCATGCCCCCCACGAACCAACCCGCCACCGCGGACGCCCACGACTACACCAGCGGGCCCGCCAGCGGACACGTAGCCCGTCCCGCCGGCCGGCGCCGGCCAGGCCGCCTCTCGCCAGTGCTGGGCAAGGCGCGGAAGCTGCTCGAGACCGCCCTCGCCGACGCCGGCTACCCCGAACGCGTCCTCGTCGCCTGCAGCGGCGGTCCCGACTCCCTGGCGCTCGCCGCCGCCGCGGCGTACTTCGCCCGCCGCGGCCACGTGGACGGCCACCCGATCAGCGTCGGCGCCGTCGTCGTCGACCACCAGCTGCAGCCCGGCTCCGCCGAGGTCGCCCGGACCGCCGCCGCGGCGCTGCGGGAGCTGGGACTCGCTCCCGTGGAGATCCGGACCGTCACGGTCGCCGCAACCGGGATGGGGCCCGAGGCGGCCGCCCGGGAAGCCCGGCACGCCGCCCTGGACGCGGCGGCTGACGACGCCGGGGCGCAGGCCATCCTGCTCGGCCACACCCTGGACGACCAGGCCGAACAGGTCCTGCTTGGCCTGGCCCGCGGCTCCGGCACCCGCTCCCTGGCCGGCATGCGGCCGGCCCGCGGGCGGCTTCTCCGGCCGTTCCTCGGCCTGCGGCGGGCCGAGACGCTGGAAATCTGTGCGGCCGAAGACCTGGATCCCTGGCACGACCCGAGCAATGCCGACCCCGCCTTCGCCCGTTCCCGCACCCGGGTGGAGGTCCTGCCGATGCTGGAGGAGAAACTGGGCCCCGGCGTCGCCGAGTCCCTGGCCCGCACCGCCGCCATCCTGCAGGCCGACGCCGACTACCTGGACTCCGTGGCGAACGACACGTACCTCACGCTGAAGACCTACGACGGCGGGGACCTCGGCCTGCCCGAGGACGAGCTCCGCGCCCTGCCGGCCGCGCTCAGGTTTCGGGTGATCGCGAAGGCCGCGGCCGAGGTCGGTGGCCAGCAGCCCAGCCACCAGCGCCTGCTCGCCGCCGAGGACCTGCTGCGGCGCCGGGGATCGGCCGGTCCCGTGCAGCTGCCCGGCGGCGTCAGCGTCTACCGGCTCTCGCTCGCCCAGCTGCAGGCGGCCGCCGGGGAGGCGTCCGGTCAGCCGTCCGACCAGGCGCCCGGCCACCCCGCGGAGGGCGGCCCGGCCACCGGCGGCGTTCCCCGCGAGGCGGCCCGCTGTGGGAAGCTAGTATTCCGGCCTCACAAACGGCCCCAAGATTAGTCGCACCCGCATCTACACAGGAGCCATTGGTGGATTCAAACGACGTCCAGGCGGACCTTAAGCACGTTCTCTACTCCAAGGAACAGATCCAGTCCCGCATCACCGAACTCGCCGCAGAGATCGACCGGGACTACGAGGGCCGCGAGCTGCTGATCGTCGGCGTGCTCAAGGGCGCCGTGATGGTCATGGCCGACCTCGCCCGCGCGCTGCACAGCCACGTCTCCATGGACTGGATGGCCGTTTCCTCCTACGGCTCCGGCACCCAGTCCTCCGGCGTCGTCCGGATCCTCAAGGACCTGGACACGGACCTGATGGGCAAGGACGTCCTGATCGTCGAGGACATCATCGACTCCGGCCTGACCCTGTCCTGGCTCAAGACCAACTTGGAATCCCGCGGCACCGCGTCGGTGGAAATCTGCACCGCCTTCCGCAAGCCCACCGCGGCCAAGGTCCAGATCGACGTCAAGTACGTCGGCTACGACATCCCGAACGAATTCGTCGTCGGCTACGGCCTGGACTACGCAGAGAAGTACCGCAACCTGGACTTCGTGGGCACCCTCGCCCCGCACGTCTACGAGTAAGTCCGCCGCGCCGCCGCCGGCGCCCACGGGACCCGGCGGCCGGGCCGGACCCCGCCCTCCGCTACGCCCATAGGGAACTTTTGATCCCGACCGTGCGTGAGGTACAGCGACGGTGTATAGCTAGACTGACGCAGCACCACACGCGCGCCCATGGGACGCCGTGCAGCACTACCAGGAGGGACGGGGCCAGCCCCCGATCAGATGAAAGCTAAGAGTTTCTTCAAGGGCCCCGGCATCTGGATTGTCGTCGTCATCGGCATGCTCCTGCTGGCCTTTGCCACCCTCGCCCCGGGCGGGTCGAGCCGCATCGACACGGACAAGGGCCTGGCGCTCCTGACCGACGGCGGCAAGGTTGAACAGGCCAAGATTTTCGACGCCGAGAACCGCGTGGACCTGGTCCTGAAGGACAACCTGCAGATTGACGGCCAGGACAAGGGCAAGAACGTCCAGTTCTACTTCGTCAACGCCCGCGCTGCCGACGTCGTCAAGGCCGTCACGGACTCCAAGCCGCCGAGCGGCTTCACCGACCAGCCGGTCGAGAGCAACTGGTTCTCCGGCCTGTTCTCCCTGCTGGTGCCGGTCCTGCTGCTGGGTGTGCTCTTCTGGTTCCTGCTCTCCCGGATGCAGGGCGGCGGCTCCAAGGTCATGCAGTTCGGCAAGTCCAAGGCCAAGATGGTCAACAAGGACATGCCGCAGGTGACCTTCAGCGACGTCGCCGGTGCCGACGAGGCCGTCGAGGAGCTCCAGGAAATAAAGGAATTTCTCCAGGAACCGGCCAAGTTCCAGGCCGTAGGCGCCAAGATCCCCAAGGGCGTGCTGCTCTACGGCCCTCCCGGCACCGGAAAGACGCTGCTGGCCCGCGCCGTCGCCGGCGAGGCCGGCGTCCCCTTCTTCTCCATCTCCGGCTCGGACTTTGTTGAAATGTTCGTCGGCGTCGGCGCTTCCCGCGTCCGCGACCTCTTCGAGCAGGCCAAGGCCAACTCCCCGGCGATCATCTTCGTCGACGAGATCGACGCCGTGGGCCGTCACCGCGGCGCCGGCATCGGCGGCGGCAACGACGAACGCGAGCAGACCCTCAACCAGCTCCTGGTGGAGATGGACGGCTTCGACGTCAAGACCAACGTCATCCTGATCGCCGCCACCAACCGGCCCGACGTGCTGGACCCGGCGCTGCTGCGCCCCGGCCGCTTCGACCGGCAGATCTCCGTGGAGGCCCCGGACCTGATCGGTCGCGACCAGATCCTCAAAGTTCACGCCAAGGGCAAGCCGATGGCTCCCGGCGTCGACCTCAAGGCCGTGGCCAAGAAGACCCCCGGCTACACGGGTGCCGACTTGGCCAACGTGCTCAACGAGGCCGCGCTGCTCACCGCGCGCTCCAACGCGAACCTGATCGACGACCGTGCCCTTGACGAGGCGATCGACCGCGTCATGGCCGGCCCGCAGAAGCGCAGCCGCGTCATGAAGGAACACGAGCGCAAGGTCACCGCCTACCACGAAGGCGGCCACGCCCTCGTCGCCGCGGCCTTGCGGAACTCGGCCCCGGTCACCAAGATCACCATCCTGCCCCGCGGTCGGGCCCTCGGCTACACCATGGTGGTGCCGGAGAACGACAAGTACTCCGTGACCCGCAACGAGCTCCTGGACCAGATGGCATACGCCATGGGCGGACGCGTCGCCGAGGAACTGGTCTTCCACGACCCGTCCACCGGCGCCTCGAACGACATCGAGAAGGCCACCGGCATCGCCCGGAAGATGGTCACCGAGTACGGCATGAGTGAGCGCGTCGGCGCGGTCCGCCTCGGCCAGGGCGGCGGCGAGCCGTTCCTGGGCCGCGACGCCGGGCACGAGCGCAACTACTCGGACCAGATCGCCTACGTCGTTGACGAGGAAGTCCGGCGCCTGATCGAGAACGCCCACGACGAGGCGTACGAGATCCTCACCGCCAACCGCGACGTCCTGGACCAGCTGGCCCTCGAACTGCTCGAGCGCGAGACCCTGAACCAGAACGAGATCGCCCAGGTCTTCGCGGACATCCGCAAGCGCGACTTCCGCGAGATCTGGCTCTCCAAGGAGACCCGGCCCATCCACGACGTCGGCCCGGTGGAGTCCCGCCAGGAGAAGGCCGAACGGGAGGCGCAGGAGGAAGCCACCAAGGCCCGCCTGGAGGAACCGCTGGACACCCAGCCGCCGCACGCCCAGGGCGTCCCCGGCCAGGAGCCCTTCCAGGGCGGGACCACGGATCTGGGGCCTGACGGCCTTCCCGGCTAGGCTTTTGCTGTGACTTCTTACTTCGACGACGACGACGTTTCGGCCGCCGCCGATCCCTTCCGCCCGGAGAGTTCCGTGGCGGCGGGGGCCGACGGCGGCACCGCCACCCTGGTGGACCGGCCCCGGATCGAGGCGGCCGTGCGCGAAATCCTGCTCGCCATCGGCGAAGACCCGGACCGCGGCGGCCTGCTGGACACCCCCAAGAGGGTGGCCAAGGCGTACGCGGAGATGTTCGCCGGCCTGCACCACGACCCGGCTGAAATCCTCGCCACCACCTTCGACCTGGACCACGAGGAACTGGTCCTGGTCAAGGACATCCCGTTCTACTCCACCTGCGAACACCACCTGGTGCCGTTCCACGGCGTCGCGCACGTCGGGTACATCCCTTCGCACGACGGCAAGGTCACGGGCCTGAGCAAGCTGGCCCGGCTGGTGGATCTCTTCGCCCGCCGCCCGCAGGTGCAGGAACGGCTCACCACCCAAATCGTCGAGGCGCTCACCACCCACCTCAAGCCCCGCGGCGCGATCGTCGTCGTCGAATGCGAGCACCTGTGCATGTCGATGCGCGGCATCCGTAAACCCGGCGCGAAGACCGTCACCAGCGCGGTCCGTGGGCAACTGCATGACCCGGCCACCCGCGCCGAAGCCATGAGCCTCATCCTCGGAAGGTAAGAAAGACACACTATGGACTCCCTCGCCGCAGCCCCCGGAACCGGGCCTGCCACCTCGCCGCTGCCCGTGCTGCGGAAGCCGAGGCCGGCAGCCGCCTTCAAGGACCTGCCCACGAACCGCACCCTGGTCATGGGAATCCTCAACGTCACCCCCGACTCGTTCAGCGACGGCGGCCGCCACGCCACCCCGGAACAGGCCATCTCCGCCGGGCTGCGGATGTACTACGCCGGCGCGGACATCATCGACGTCGGCGGCGAGTCCACCCGCCCCGGCGCCGCCGAGGTCACCCCGGACGAGGAACAGCGCCGCGTGCTGCCCGTGATCGAGGCGCTGGTGAAGGCCGGCGCTTTGGTGAGCATCGACACCACCCACGCCGCCACGGCCGAGGCGGCCCTGGCCGCTGGCGCCGCCGTCATCAACGACGTCTCCGGGCTGACCATCGAACCGGAGATGGTGGAACTCGTGGCCCGCCGCAAGGTGCCCTACGTCCTCACACACCGCCGCGGGGACGCCCGCACCATGGACTCCCTGACCGACTACCGGGACGTCGCCGCCGAGGTGGCGGCCGAGCTGGCCGGCGTCCGCGACAAGCTGGTCGCCGCCGGCGCCGCGCCGGAGCAGATCATCGTGGACCCGGGACTGGGCTTCGCCAAGAACGAGGCACAGAACTGGGAGCTCCTGCAGCACTTGGACGTTCTGCAGGCGATGGGCCACAAGGTGCTGGTGGCCGCGTCCCGGAAGCGTTTTTTGGGCAGCCTCCTGACGGTCGCCGGCAAGGCCGCCGCCCCCGAGGACCGCGACGCCGCCACCGCCGCCATCACCGCGATCAGCGCCTTCCGGCGCGCCTGGGCCGTCCGGGTCCACGACGTCGGGCCGAACCTCGACGCGGTCAAGGCCGCCGCCCGGATGACCACGTCCGGCAACAGCTAGGCCGGCGGAACCATGGACCGGATCACGCTCAGCGGCGTCACCGCCGTCGGGCACCACGGCGTGTTCGACTTCGAACGGCGCGAGGGGCAGCCCTTCGTCGTCGACGCCGTCCTGCACCTGGACTTCACCGCCGCCGCCGAGAGCGACGACGTGCTGGACACGGCGCATTACGGTGAGGTGGCCGAATGCATCCGTGGCTGGGTCACCGGTGCGCCGGTGAACCTGATCGAGGCCCTGGCCGTCCGGATCGCCGAGGACCTGCTGGAACGCTTCCCGGTCACCGCCGTGGACATCACCGTGCACAAGCCCAAGGCCCCGATTCAGGTCCACTTCGGCGACGTTGCCGTCAGTGTGCACCGGGAACGCCCATGAGCTCCGCCGCGCACGCCCCGGCTACGCCGGAACCCGCCACGTACGCCCGCGCCGTCCTGGCGCTCGGCAGCAACCTCGGCGCCCGGAATGACACCCTCTCCGCCGCCGTCGCCGACCTCGTTGACCCGCCGGAGGTGCGGCTGCTGGCCATCTCGCCGATCGTGCAGACCAAGGCCGTGGGCGGCCCGCCCAACCAACCGGACTTCCTGAACATGGTGATCGCCGTCGAGACCTCCCTGTCCCCGCGCCAGCTCCTGGACCACTGCCACGCCGTGGAACGGAAGCACCACCGGGTCCGGGAGGTCCACTGGGGCCCCCGCACCCTGGACGTGGACATCGTCACCTACGGCGAGCTGGTCAGCGGCGACCCGGTCCTGACGCTGCCGCACCCGCGCGCGGCCGAGCGGGCCTTCGTGCTGTACCCGTGGTCCCTGATCGACCCCGCGGCGGAACTGGGCGGCGAACGCGTCGCCGATCTCGCCGTCCGGGCTGCCGATTTCCGGGACCTGGCCCCCTTCGACGGCTTCGAGGAACTCAACGGCGCCAACGGCCCGGCGGTGTCGCCATGAAGCTGACCAACCCGCTGGTGCTACTGGTGATCGGCGTCGGCCTGGCCGCCGCCGGCTGGGCCGCGACCCTGCTGGCGGCCCGCTACAGCCTGGCCACCCCGGTGCTGCCGCTGACCGGCCTGATCACCATGGGCGTGATCGTGGTCCTTACCCTGGTGCTGGGCATCCGGGTGCTGCGCTGGCGCAACGGCAAGAAGAAGCAGCTGCTGAACCCCATCCTGGCCGCCTGGACCCTGGTTCTCGCCCAGGCCTGCGCGTACACCGGCGCCATGCTGCTCGGCTGGCATGCCGGGATCTTCATGGACCAGCTCCGGCTCTGGAATGTCCGCAGCGGCCAGGCCATCACCTGGCAGATTGCGGCCATGGCTGGCGGCGGCCTGGTGATGATCGTGGTGGGGCTGATGGTGGAGCGGTTCTGCCGCATCCCGCCGGAGGACGGCGACGCAGGCAAGCCCCCGGGGGTGGCCGGGAAGCGCGGAAAACCGGAAGCCGAAGGCGAATATGCCTACCGAGGCGATTGATCCGCCGGGCATCTCCTGGCTGCGGGTCTCGCCGCGCTACCTGACGGCCCGCCTGCTGGGCTGGGGCGCCGAGACCGTGCTCGTCACCGCCGCCCTGGCCTTGCCGCTGGCTCTGGTGTTCGCCGGAGCGTGGCGGTGGCCGCCGCTGTGGTTCGCCGTCGCGCTGCCGTCCGCCTACCTGCTGCTGGCCCTCTGGCGGCTGGTGCTGATTCCGCGCCAGGTCCGCGCCGTCGGCTACGCCGAACGCCTCGATGATTTGCTGATCCGCCGCGGCATCCTCTTCCAGCGCACCTTGGTGGTTCCCTACGGCCGGATGCAGTACGTGGACATCGCGGCCGGACCCGTGGAGCGGGCGCTGGGGCTCTGCACGCTGAAACTCCACACCGCCTCCGCCGGGACCAGCGCCGTGATCCCGGGCCTGCCCGCCGCGGAGGGCGCCCGGCTCCGGGAGCAGCTGACCGCCCGCGGCGAGGCCCGGCTGGCCGGACTGTGAACGGCGGCACCGACAACTGGCAGCGGGTGCACCCCGCCTCGCCGTTTGTCCGCGGCTGGCTGGCACTCGCGGCGTTGTTCTTCTTCTTCGGCCGCGACGCCGCCGAACGGCTGCTGCGCGGCGGCCCGGTCTTCGACGAGCGCTTCGCGGGCCGCGCGCCCTGGCTGCTGCTGGGCGGCGGCACCATGCTGCTGCTGGTGGTGTCCGGCTTCGTCCTGAGCTGGTACTCCACCCGCTATCAGGTGGCAGGCGGCTTCGTCCGGGTTACCACCGGCGTTCTGGTCAAGCAGCACAGGCAGGCGCGGCTGGACCGGGTCCAGGCGATCGACGTCGTCCAGCCGCTGCTGGCCCGCATCTTCGGCCTCGCAGAGTTGCGCTTCGAGGTGGCCGACGCCGGGCAGTCGGCGGTGCATCTGGCCTACCTGCGCGTCGCGGAGGCCCGCCGGCTGCGCGCCGCCATCCTTGACGCCGCCGTTCGCGAGGCCGCCCTGCGGGGCGCTGCGCGACAGGCCGCCGCGGTACCCGTCGCCCAGGGACATGATGCACAGCCCGATGCACAGCTCGCTGCGCGACCTGCGGCGCCGCCCGGACCGGCCGCGCCCGCGGACCCGCCCGAACGGCCGGTGCTGGCCGTCCCG
Source organism: Arthrobacter sp. NPDC080082 (assembly GCF_040686595.1). Lineage (NCBI taxonomy): Bacteria > Bacillati > Actinomycetota > Actinomycetes > Micrococcales > Micrococcaceae > Arthrobacter > Arthrobacter sp. NPDC080082. The sequence continues at coordinate 32,271 of NZ_JBFBKQ010000003.1, forward strand.
CCCCGACGCCTGGCCGGTTCACTGCTGCTCAGCGAGCAGGCCGTGGTCCTGCTGCTGGGTGCCGCTGCGTCAGTGCTGTTCTCCGCTTTCACGGAGAACCGGAGCTTCTCCTTCTACCTGGTCCCCGCCGGGCTCGGCATCCTGGCCGGCTTCTGGACCTCCTTCAGCAAGGGTTACAACTTCACCGCGGCTGCCTCCCGGGCCGGAATCCGGCTGCAGTACGGGCTGCTGGACACCCTCGCCCAGACGCTCCCGCCGGGCAGGATCCAGGCCCTGCGGATCAGCCAGCCGCCGCTCTGGCGGCCGCTGGGCTGGTACCGCATCCAGGTCAACGTCGCCGGCTACGGGACGCCCGGCCAGGACAGCCAACGATCCGCCCGGACCACCCTGCTGCCGGTCGGCACCCTGCAGGACGTGACCGCGCTGCTGGACCTGGTGCTGCCCGATGGGGCCGCGCGGCCGGGCTCCGATCAATCCTTCGCCGCGGAAGCCGAGGGCGCTGACGCCCACGCCGTCCTCGCCGCCGGGCTGAGCGGGCTGGCGCCCGCAGCCCGCATCCAGGCCCGGCGGGACCCCGCCCACACCATCGGAGATACCGACGGCGGCTTCACCACCACCCCGCGCCGCGCCCGGCTGCTCGCGCCGCTGGGATGGCGTCGCAATGGCTTCGCCGTGACCGGCAGTGCGCTGCTGATCCGCACCGGCCGCTGGTGGCGGCACCTGACCGTGGTGCCGCACGGACGCACCCAGTCCATCGCCCTGCACCAGGGACCCGTGGCTCGGCGCTTCGGCGTCGTGGACCTGGTCCTGCACACCACCTCCGGACCGGTGGCCCCCCGGGTGATCCAGGCGGGCATGGCCGAAGGCCGCGCCCTGCTCCTGGCCCAGGCTGCACGCCTGAGCCCCAATCCCCAGCCGGCGGGGAACACCGCCGAAGATCCACAGGAAGGCCCACAGCATGGCTAAGCCAGGACGCCTCGGCGTCGGAATCATCGGCGCCGGAAAGGTCGGAGCCGTCCTCGGCGCGGCCCTGCGCGCCGCCGAACACGCCGTCGTCGGCGTCTCCGCCGTCTCCGAGGCCAGCCGTGAACGGGCGGACACGCTCCTGCCCGGCGTGCCGGTCCTGGAGATCCAGGACATCGTCGAACGCGCCGAACTGGTGCTGCTGGCCGTCCCGGATGACGCCCTCGGCCCGCTGGTGGACGGGCTCGCGAAACTCGGCGCCTGGCAGCCGGGGCAGCTGGTGGCCCACACCTCCGGGCGCTTCGGCGTCGGCATCCTGCATCCGGTCCGTGCCGCCGGCGCCGTGCCGCTGGCCCTGCACCCGGCCATGACCTTCACCGGGATGAGCCTTGACCTGACCCGCCTGCTGGACTGCACCTTCGGCGTGACCGCGGACCCGGCCATGCTGCCCATCGCCCAGGCCCTGGTGGTGGAGATGGGGGCCGAGCCCGTCGCAATCGCCGAGGGGGACCGGCCGCTGTACCACGCCGCCCTGGCCCACGGCTCGAACCACCTGGTCACCCTGGTGGCACAGGCCGCGGAAATGCTGCGCGAGGTTGGCGTCGAGGAACCCGGCCGCATGCTGGGCCCGCTGCTGCGCGCCAGCCTGGAGAATGCCCTCGCCTCCGGCGAGTCGGCGCTGACCGGACCGGTGGCCCGCGGGGACGCCGGCACCGTCGCCGCGCACGCGGAGGCGCTGCGGGACCTCGACGGCGGCTCCGGCGGGGATATTCTGGAGGCTTACCTGGCCATGGCGCGGGCGACGGCCCGCCGCGCGGGCAGCCGCGGGCTGCTCAGGCCGGACCAAATCGACGGCATCCGCCAGGCGCTCGACGGCGCCGCACCGGACTGACCGTTTCCTGAGGAAGGACCCCGATATGCCCATCCAGCTGGTGACCACCGCCGCGCAGCTGCGTGCCGAGAGTGCCCGCCTGCTCACCGAAAAGGGCGGCAGCTCCCAGGGCATCGTCCCCACCATGGGCGCCTTGCACGAGGGCCACGCCGCGCTGGCGCGCACCGCCGTCGCGCAGAACGACGTGGTGGTGGCCACCATCTTCGTTAACCCGCTGCAGTTCGGCGAGGCCGTGGACCTGGAACGCTACCCGCGCACGCTGGAGGCGGACCTGGCGCTGTTGGAGGCGGAGGGCGTGGACCTTGTGTTCGCGCCGTCCGTCGAGGAGGTCTACCCCGGCGGGGAGCCGATGGTCCGGATCACCTCCGGCGCGCTGGCCGAGAAGTGGGAGGGCGCCTCCCGCCCCGGGCACTTCGACGGCGCGCTGACCGTGGTGGCGAAGTTGCTGCACTACGGGCTGCCTGGTGCCGGCCAGGCCGACTACCGGGCGTACTTCGGCCAGAAGGACGCCCAGCAGCTGACCCTGGTGCGCCGGATGGTGGCGGACCTGAACTTCCCGGTGGAGATCGTGGCCGTCCCGATCGTGCGGTCGGCGGACGGGCTGGCGCTCTCCAGCCGGAACCGCTTCCTTTCCGACGCCGAACGCGAGGCCGCGCTGGTCCTCTCGCGGGCGCTGCGGCTGGTGGAGGACCGGGCGAACGCGCACGAACCCCTCGACCTGGACTCCGCCCGCGCGCTGGTGGAATCCCAGCCGCTCGTGGAACTGGACTACTTCGACGTCGTCGATCCGCTCACCCTGGAGCCGCTCGCGGAGAACTGCCGCGAGACGCCGTTCCGGGGCGAAGCTTTGGTGCTCATCGCTGCCAAGGTGGGCCCGGTCCGGCTGATCGACAACGTGCCCCTGGACTCCTAGGGAACAAATAGTCCGCCGGGAGGGAATGACCTTTCCGGCCGGAGGGTTGAGAATCGTAGTGGCGGCCGTGTCCGCCAATCCGCCATCGCATCCCCGAGGGAACCCCATGCCTGAAGAATCCCGTTCCACCGTCCAGGAGGGCCTGGCCCCGCCCCGGATCGACGCCGAAAGCACCGACGCAGAGAGCACCGGAACCGGAAACCGCGCGGAAATCCCCGCCGGCGCCCCGGCAGCGAACGCCCGCACGGCCAAACCCGCGCCGGAGAAGCTGTCCCGCGAATCCGTGACGGTCATCGCCACCCTGCTGGTGGCCACCTTCGTCGTGATCCTGAACGAGACCATCATGAACGTCGCGCTGCAGCGGCTCATGGTGGACCTGCGCGTGGACGCGCCCACGGTCCAGTGGCTGGCCACCGGCTTCATGCTGACCATGGCCGTGGTCATCCCCACCACCGGGTTCATCCTGCAGCGGCTGACCACCCGGGCCGTCTTCATGCTGGCCATGGGACTGTTCTCCGGCGGCACCCTGCTGGCCGCCCTTGCCCCGGGCTTCCCGGTGCTCCTGCTGGCCCGGATCGTCCAGGCCGCCGGAACCGCCATCATGCTGCCGCTGCTGATGACCACCATCCTGACCCTGGTGCCGATCTCCCGGCGCGGCGCGGTCATGGGCAACGTCAGCATCGCGATCTCGGTGGCCCCGGCCATGGGTCCCACCGTCTCCGGCCTGATCCTGCAGAACTTTTCCTGGCGCTTCATGTTCGTCTTCGTCCTGCCCATCGCGCTGCTGGCCCTCGCGATCGGCGCCAAGTACCTCCGCAACATCGGCGAGAACGAGAAGACCCGGCTGGACGCCCTCTCCGTGGTCCTGACCATCCCGGCCTTCGGAGGCGTGGTCTACGGCCTGAGCCAGATCGGCGGCGGCACCTCCGGCCCGCCCGCCCCCGCGGTGGCCGCGCTCGCCGTCGGCGTCGTGTCCCTGGCCGCGTTCGTGTTCCGGCAGCTGCGGCTGCAGAAGCGGGACGAGCCGCTGCTGGACTTGAGGGCTTTCAACTTCCGGATGTTCACCGTCTCCGTGCTGCTGCTGGTGGTCGCGATGGTCGCGCTCTTCGGCGCCGTCATCCTGTTGCCGCTTTACCTGCAGGAAATCCGCGGCCTGAAGTCGCTGGAAACCGGCCTGGTGCTGCTCCCGGGCGGTCTCGCGATGGGCCTGCTGGGCCCGGTGATCGGCCGGCTGTTCGACAAGGTGGGCCCGCTGCCGCTGACCGTGACCGGCTCCGTGCTGATGGTGCTCTCGCTCTGGCAGCTCGCCGGACTGGACGCGCAGTCGCCGGTGGGCTGGATCATCGGCCTGCATGTGACCCTCAGCCTAGGCCTGGCGCTGTTGTTCACCCCCGCCTTCACCACCGGGCTGAACCCGCTGCCGCCGCACCTGTACTCGCACGGTTCGGCCATCCTGAGCACCCTGCAGCAGGTGGCCGGCGCGGCCGGCACCGCGCTGCTGGTCTCGATCTTCGCGGTGGTCTCCGTCTCGTCCGGTCCGGCAGCGGGCATGCACGCGGCGTTCCTGACCGCCGCCGCGATCGCCGTCGCCGCGCTCGTGCTCTCACTGCTGATGCGCAAGACCGAAGGGGCGGCAGGGCCAGCGGGCCACTGAGAGAACCGGCCACTGGGGCAGGGGGAGCGGGCAAGTCCCGCTCCCGGGTCAACAGACGCGGCTGGCGCCGCCGCGGGGGAGCGGCTTCAGCCGGCGAAGAAGGCGCTCAGCTCGGTGATGAGCTTCTCCGGGGCCTTGTTCACGCCGTCGTGGCCCATGCCGGGCAGGATCGTGTAGCTCGAACCGGACAGCACGTCGTGGATCTGGGCGCAGGCCACGCCGAAGTACGCCGGGCTCTTCTCGCCCACCACGATCAGTGTCTCCAGCGGCAGTGCCAGGAACGGTTCGGCGGGCATGTCCGCGGCGATGATCGCCTTGATCTCGCGGACGCCGGTCTTCATCAGCTCCCGCAGTTGCTTGCCCACGGGGGTCCCGGCGGTCAGCTTGTTGGCCAGGGTCAGCATGGACAGCGGCATCCGGGAAACGGCGCTGCCGGTTTCCAGCCCGCGGACCAGCACGGCCAGGGCCCGGTCGTCGTCGCCGGCGGCGGTGAGGCGCTCATACTCGGGGATCCAGTCGGCGGTGACGCTGTGGTTGACCGAGACGGCCGGGTCGTAGACCGCCAGCCGCTCCACCGGCAGGGTGCGGGCGGCGTGCAGGGCTACGGCGCCGCCGAAGCTGTGACCGAACACGTCCGTGCTGTTGGTGTGCTTCATCACGGCGTCGAGGTCGTGGATGTCCACGTCAAGTGTGTAGTCCTCCGGCTGCGGGGAGGAGCCGCCGCGGCCGCGGCGGTTAAAGGTGTGGACCGGCCGGCCGAGGGAGGCGCTGAGCTTCTGCGCAAACTTGGTGTAGTCGGCGGCGGTCACCATCGAGGCGGACACGACGACGACGCCGGAGCCGGCCGCGGACAGTTCCGCCCCCGTGCTGAACAACTCGAGGGTTCCGCCGTCGGGGGTGTGGATGTTCTCGCGCGTCATGGTTTGAGCCTAGCCCAGCCGGCCGCCCTCGCGCAGGCGGCTTCGGCCCAGGCTGCGCGGGCGGCCCTATATGGAGCCTTCTGAGAGCGGCGTGCACATTCCCCGCCAGTTTCGTAGCCCTCGCGCCGGTGGATGGGACGGCAAAATTTATTACTAAGCGTGCTTGCTATTACCTTTTCGATCGTGTGTACTCAATTTGGAAAGCATGCTTAGTTTCGTTCGACCCTTAGCCGATATGTGAGGAAAAATGGAAGATACACTCAAGGCCGGCCTGGCCACCGTCATTGACTTCGTCCCCAAGCTGGTGCTGTTCCTGGTCATCCTGATCGTCGGCCTGCTGATTGCAAAGGCGATCGCGAAGGCTCTGTCCAAGCTGCTGCACAAGGTCGGCTTCGACCGCGCCGTGGAGCGAGGCGGCGTGAAGAAGGCGCTGGCCAATTCCGAGCTTGATGCCAGTGACGTTATCTCCAAGATCATCTACTACGCCCTGGTGCTCTTCGTGCTTCAGTTCGCGTTCGGTGTCTTTGGGCCCAACCCGGTCAGCACGCTGCTCGCCGCGATCATCGCCTTCCTCCCGCGCGTCGTCGTCGCCATCATCATCGTCATCGTCAGTGCCGCGATCGCCGCGGCCGTCAAGACCCTCATTCAGGGCTCCCTCGGCGGCCTCTCCTACGGCAAGACGCTTGCGAACATCGCCAGCATCTTCATCCTGGGCATCGGCATCATCGCTGCCCTGAACCAGGTCGACATTGCCACCACCGTGACGACCCCGATCCTCATCGCTGTGCTTGCCGCGATCGTGGGCATCCTTGTTGTAGGCGTCGGCGGCGGGCTTATCAAGCCCATGTCCCAGCGCTGGGAGCACTACTTGAACAAGGCCGAGGCCGAGGCCCCGAAGATCAAGTCGGAGGCCCAGAATTCTCCCCCGGCCACCGAACAGATCAAGGACGCCGTCCACACCTACACGCCGGAAGCAGACTCCACCGGCGGGACGCACCGCCTCTAAGGCATCCTCCCGCATTCGTTGGACCACAGGAACCGGCTCCGTCCCCTCAGGGACGGAGCCGGTTCTTTGCGCTTTGAGGGAGCCCACGTCGCTCACGCGGCTCCGTCGGTCAACCCAGCCGGCCGCCGGATACCTCGAGATAGCAGGAGCCGCAGAGGGATTCGTACCAGGCGTCCTGGCCGTCGATGGCGACCTGCTCGCCGTCGAACACCACCCGGTCGCCGATCCGGCGGGTGTTGAAGATCGCCTTGCGGCCGCAGCGGCAGATCGTCTTCAGCTCCTCCAGGGTGTGCGCGATCTCCAGCAGCCGCAGCGACCCCGGGAAGGCGCGCGTCCGGAAGTCCGTGCGGATGCCGTAGGCCAGCACCGGCACGTTGTCCAGGACGGCGATCCGGAACAGGTCATCCACCTGCTCCGGCGTCAGGAACTGCGCCTCATCCACCAGCAGGCAGGCCACCGGCGGGGTGTCCACGTGCTGCAGCAGCGCGTCCGGATCATCCCCGTGCGCCAGGGCGGAGAACAGTTCCCGCGCGGATGCGCCCGCCGGGATCAGGAAATCGACGTCGCGGGTCATGCCCAGGCGGGAGACGACGGCGGTGTCGCCCTTGGTGTCGATGTCCGGCTTGGCCAGCAGCACCCGCTGGCCGCGTTCCTCGTAGTTGAAGGCCGCCTGCAGCAGGCCCGTGGACTTGCCGGAGTTCATCGCGCCGTAGCGGAAGTAGAGCTTGGCCAAGGGGGTCCTTTCAGGAGCGGTCGCCCCCGATTCTAGTGCCACCGCCCCCGATCCCGGGCGCTCAGGAATCCCCGGTAAACTTAGGGATTGTGACTTCCCAAAACACTCCTGCCCCGAACACGCCCGAGCACTCCGAGGCCAGCGAACAGACCCTGGTCCGGATGGAAAAGCGCGCGAAGCTGATCGAGCGCGGGATCGAGGCCTACCCCGTGGGCGTCGAGAGGACCCACTCGCTGACGGATATCCGGGAGAAGTACGCCCACCTCGTCGCCGACGAGACCACCGGCGACGTCGTCGGTGTCACCGGCCGCATCGTCTTCATCCGCAACACCGGCAAGCTCTGCTTCGCCACCCTGCAGGAGGGCGGCCTCGACGGCAAGGCGGTCCGCCTCCAGGTCATGCTCAGCCTGGCCAACGTCGGTGAGGAGGCGCTCGCCGACTGGAAGTCCCTCGTGGACCTCGGCGATCACGTCTTCATCAAGGGTGAGGTCATCTCCTCCCGCCGCGGCGAGCTCTCCGTCATGGCCGAGTCCTGGTCCATGGCGTCCAAGGCCCTGCGCCCGCTGCCCGTGCTGCACGCTGAACTGAACGAGGAAACCCGCGTCCGCCAGCGCTACGTGGACCTGATCGTCCGCGACGAGGCCCGCGAGATGGTCTACACCCGCGCCGCAATCACCCGCTCCATCCGCGAGACCCTGCACCGCCAGGGCTACGTGGAGGTGGAGACCCCCATGCTGCAGCTAGTCCACGGCGGCGCCACCGCCCGCCCGTTCGAGACGCACATGAACGCGTTCGACCAGAAGATGACCCTGCGCATCGCCACCGAGCTCTACCTCAAGCGCACGGTCGTCGGCGGCATCGACCGGGTCTACGACATGGGCCGCGTCTTCCGGAACGAGGGCGTCGACTCCACGCACAGCCCCGAATTCACCACCCTGGAGAGCTACGAGGCCTGGGCCGACCAGTTCGTCATGGCGGACCGGATCAAGGAGATCATCCTCGACGCCGCGGACGCCGCTGGCGTGGGCCGGGTGCTGCAGACCGAGGCCGGCGAGATCAACCTCGACGGCGACTGGGCCTGGATGGCCGTCTACCCGGGCCTCTCCGACTTCGTCGGCCAGGAGATCACCCCGGACACCCCCGCCGCCGAGCTGCTGGCCCTCGCGGAAAAGCACGAGGTCAAGGTGGACGCCGCCTGGGACGCGGAGAAGCTCGTCGTCGAACTTTTCGGCGAACTGGTCGAGCCCACCCTGCTGAACCCGACCTTCGTGTACGACTACCCGCCGTCCGCGCAGCCGCTGGCCCGCCAGCACCGTGAGGACGGCCGCCTGATCGAGGCCTGGGACCTGATCATCGGCGGCATGGAGCGCGGCACCGCGTTCTCCGAGCTGATCGACCCCGTCATCCAGCGCGAACGCCTCACCGAACAGTCGCTGCGCTCCGCTGCCGGCGACGTCGAGGCCATGCAGCTGGACGAGGACTTCCTCCGGGCACTCGAATACGGCGCCCCGCCGATGGGCGGCATTGGCCTCGGCATTGACCGGCTAGTGATGCTGTTCACCGGTGCGGGCATCCGCGAGACCATCCTGTTCCCGCTGCTCAAGCCCGAAGGCAACTGATCATGGATTACATTGCCGTGCTGCTGCCCTCCGTGGTGGTGGGCCTCATTTTCTGGTTCGTGATGAAGGCAATATTCAACGCCGATAAATCCGAACGCCAGGCCGAGGCCCGCGCCCAGGCGGAAGCCGACGCAGCAGTAAACGCCCCGGCCGCGAATTCCGCGCCGGATCAGGGGCATTCCCCGGAACAGTCCTAGAAAGTCATTAGCCGGCGCTGTTTTCCCGCAGCGTAGTTTTCGCTTTGACTCGGTGCCATAAAGCGATGGATACTTTTTACAGTTACATCCTGCTTTTCTAAATGCTCCTCCTTCGAAAAGAGAGTCTTTATGGCACAGAAAGTTGAAATCATCCTCGTGGATGATCTGGATGGGGGATCCGCGGACGAAACTGTCCGGTTTGGGCTGGACGGCGTCAGTTACGAAATTGACCTGTCGGCCAACAATGCTTCAGAACTGCGCTCGTCGCTCGAACGTTATGTGGGCCAGGCCCGCAAAACGTCCGCCGGCCGGCCCGCCCGCACGAAGGCCGCCAGCGGCCGAAATCAGGATTCGGCCCAGATTCGCCAGTGGGCCCGTGACAATGGCTACGCGGTCAACAGCCGCGGCCGAATCCAGGCCGAAATTCAGGAAGCCTACCAAAAGGCCAATTCCTAAGATTGGCGCCGTTTCCGGCCCCTAGGGCCGGAACGAATTGCCTACAGCGAAGCCCCCGCCATCCGGTGGGGGCTTCGCTGCGTCCGGGGTCCGTACGTTCCTCCCCGGTTACCGTCCGGAGGCTGGCCCGGCGTGCCGACGCCGGAGCCCGGCCGGGCAGTGTTTGGGCCGTTTCCGGGGACCACCCGGCCTGGTGCGGCGGAGGTAACCGGGTAGGAGCGCATACACGGGCCGTGCACGCCGCCCGGGTCCCCGCAACCGCCCCGGTTTCCCCTGTGGCGAACAAGCCACAAATTACGAAGACCGCCACGTAGCATCAAAGTACGTCGTAGCTAGGAGTGTGGCGAAATGTTTGAGCGATTTACGGACCGTGCCCGTCGCGTAGTTGTGCTTGCCCAAGAAGAGGCACGCATGCTGAACCACAATTACATCGGTACCGAACACATCCTCTTGGGTCTGATCCATGAGGGTGAAGGTGTTGCCGCCAAAGCCCTCGAGTCCTTGAGCATTTCGCTCGACGGCGTCCGCGAGCAGGTGCAGGAGATCATCGGACAGGGCCAGCAGGCGCCGTCCGGTCACATCCCCTTCACGCCGCGGGCCAAGAAGGTGCTGGAACTCTCCCTGCGCGAGGCCCTGCAGCTCGGCCACAACTACATCGGCACCGAGCACATCCTGCTCGGCCTCATCCGCGAGGGTGAAGGCGTTGCCGCCCAGGTGCTGGTCAAGCTCGGAGCAGACCTGAACCGGGTCCGCCAGCAGGTCATCCAGCTGCTCTCCGGCTACCAGGGCAAGGAATCCGCCGGAGCCGGTGTCGGCGCCGGCCAGGCCGAGGGTACCCCCGCCGGCTCGGTCGTCCTCGACCAGTTCGGCCGGAACTTGACCCAGGCCGCCCGGGAGAACAAGCTCGACCCGGTGATCGGCCGCGAGCAGGAAATGGAACGCGTCATGCAGGTCCTTTCCCGCCGCACCAAGAACAATCCCGTCCTGATCGGTGAACCCGGCGTCGGTAAGACCGCCGTCGTCGAGGGCCTGGCCCAGGCGATCGTCCGCGGCGACGTCCCGGAAACCATCAAGGACAAGCAGCTTTACACCCTGGACCTCGGTTCCCTGGTGGCAGGCTCCCGCTACCGCGGTGACTTCGAAGAGCGACTGAAGAAGGTCCTCAAGGAGATCCGCACCCGCGGCGACATCATCCTGTTCATCGACGAGATCCACACCCTGGTGGGTGCGGGCGCGGCCGAGGGTGCCATCGATGCGGCCTCGATCCTGAAGCCCATGCTGGCCCGCGGCGAGCTGCAGACCATCGGCGCCACCACGCTGGATGAGTACCGCAAGCACATTGAGAAGGACGCCGCCCTGGAGCGCCGCTTCCAGCCGATCCAGGTCAAGGAGCCCTCCGTCGCGGACGCGATCGAGATCCTCAAGGGCCTGCGTGACCGCTACGAGGCGCACCACCGCGTGACCATCACCGACGGCGCCCTCGCCTCGGCCGCGAGCCTGTCCGAGCGCTACATCTCGGACCGCTTCCTGCCGGACAAGGCCATCGACCTGATCGATGAGGCCGGCGCCCGGCTGCGCATCCGCCGGATGACCGCTCCGCCGGAGCTGAAGCTGATGGACGAGAAGATTGCGGCCATGAAGCTGGAGAAGGAATCGGCGATCGACGCCCAGGACTTCGAAGGAGCCGCCTCGCTGCGCGACAAGGAGCAGAAGCTCATTGCCGAACGCGCCGAGAAGGAACGCCAGTGGAAGACCGGCGGCATGGACGACATCTCCGAGGTGGATGAGGACATCATCGCCGAGGTGCTCGCGAACTCCACCGGCATCCCGGTCTTCAAGCTGACCGAGGAAGAGTCCTCGCGCCTGCTGAAGATGGAAGAGGAACTGCACAAGCGCGTCGTCGGCCAGGACGAGGCCATCAAGGCCCTGTCCCAGGCGATCCGCCGCACCCGTGCCGGCCTCAAGGACCCGAAGCGTCCCGGCGGCTCGTTCATCTTCGCCGGCCCCACCGGCGTCGGCAAGACCGAGCTGGCCAAGGCCCTCGCGGAGTTCCTGTTCGGCGAGGAAGACGCGCTGATCACCCTGGACATGTCCGAGTACTCCGAGAAGCACACCGTCTCGCGGCTCTTCGGTGCCCCTCCGGGCTACGTGGGCTACGAGGAAGGCGGCCAGCTGACCGAGAAGGTCCGGCGTCGTCCGTTCTCCGTGGTGCTCTTCGACGAGGTGGAGAAGGCCCACGCGGACCTCTTCAACTCGCTGCTGCAGATCCTGGAAGACGGCCGCCTGACCGACTCCCAGGGCCGCGTGGTGGACTTCAAGAACACCGTGATCATCATGACCACCAACCTCGGTACCCGGGACATCTCCAAGAGCGTCGCCACCGGCTTCCAGTCCGGCACGGACACGCAGACCGGCTACAACCGGATGCGCGCCCGGGTCACGGAGGAGCTCAAGCAGCACTTCCGCCCCGAGTTCCTGAACCGTGTTGACGACGTCGTGGTCTTCCCTCAGCTGACCCAGGACGAGATCATCGAGATCGTCGACCTGTTCGTCACCCGCCTGGAGCGCCGCCTCAAGGACAAGGACATGGGCATCGAGCTCACGCCCGCGGCCAAGGTGCTCCTGGCGACCCGCGGCTACGACCCCGCGATGGGTGCCCGGCCGCTGCGCCGCACCATCCAGCGCGAGATCGAGGACCAGCTCTCCGAGAAGATCCTCTTCGGTGAGTTGCACTCCGGCGACATCGTGGTGGTCGACGTCGAGGGCGAGGGCGACGACGCGAAGTTCACCTTCGCCGGCAACGCCAAGCCGAGCATCCCGGAGATCGCGCCGACCCACTAGGGCAGGTTCGCTGCTCCGCATGGCACCAGACGCAACGGCCCCGGCCGCTTCCCTCGCGGGAGCGGCCGGGGCCGTCGTCGTTAAGCCTTAAAGCGTCGAGGCCCGCGCCCAGGGCCGCGACGGGTCATCAGGCGGTGACGGTGATCCACTCGCCGTCGATCGCGGCCTTCAGCTTGGCCAGCGGCGCGCGGGCCGGGCCCTGGATGACGCTGCCGTCGCTGCCCTTGAAGGAGGAGCCGTGGCAGGGGCATTCGAAGTCGCCGCCGGCCGGGGCCACCGGGCAGCCCGCGTGGGTGCAGGCCGCGTCGTAGGCCAGGACGGTCTTCTCGTCCGGGCGGAAGATCACCACGGCCTTGCCGTTGACCTTGCCGGTGGCGGTCCCGCCCACCTTGACCTCGCTGACCTTCCCCACCTGCACGGGGGTGCCCGCGGGGACGGAAGACGCCGCGGCGTCGCTGGTGGCGGCCGCGTCGGACTCCGGCCCGGAGCAGGCGGAGAGCGTCAGGGCAGTGCCGCCGGCTGCTCCGGCGCCAAGCAGCAGGGAACGTCGGGGGAGCATCTGTTCAGCATTCATGGCCCCATTCTGCCAACCGGCGCTGGGAATTGGCTGCGGGCCTACACACCGGAAACTTGAAAGTATTGTTTCACTCTTAGTGAACCCGGTGTGATCGGGGGCACATCGGGTGTTGAATCGGACCATGCCTTCAACCGAAACGCCTTCGACCGGCGGGCTCCCGCAGACACCCTTCCACGACCTGGACCACTACCTGGCTATCCCGCGCCTCAGCGGCCTCGCGATGAGCCCGGACGGCCGGCGCCTGGTCACCTCCGTCGCCACCCTGAACGATAAGGGCACCGACTACCGCACCGCGCTCTGGGAGATCGACCCGGCCGGGACGCGCCCGGCCCGTCGGCTGACCCGCAGCGCCAAGGGCGAGGCCGGAGCCGCGTTCGCCGCCGACGGCACCCTCTACTTCACCTCCGAGCGACCCGACCCGGAGAACCCCGACGCCGACGCCGTTAAGGCCCTCTGGGCGCTGCCGGCCGACGGCGGAGAAGCGCGCCTGGCTCTCTCCCGCGCCGGCGGGGTCAGCGGCGTGCTGGCCGCCCGGGACGCCGACGCCGTGTTCGTCACCGCCCCGGTGCTGGCCGGTTCCATGGACGAAACCGATGACGAGGAGCGCCGGAAGGCCCGCAAGGACAAGAAGGTAGCCGCCATCCTGCACACCGGCTATCCGGTGCGGTACTGGGATGCCGACCTCGGTCCCGGCCAGCCGCGGATCTTCGCCGTCGAACCCGGCACGGAACCGGAGAACGGCACCCCGGGAACGGTCGACGCCGCCACCCCCGCCACCCTGCGCAACCTCACCCCGGAGGCGGGCAGCGGGCTCCGGGAGGCCGATATGTCGGTCAGCCCGGACGGGAAGACCATCTACAGCAGCTTCACCCGGCCGCTGGCCAACGCCGACTCCCGGATCGTCCTGGTGGCCGTGGACGTCGCCACCGGCACCACCCGCGTCCTGCTGGATGAGCCGGGCATGAGCTACTTCCCCGGCCCCGTCAGCCCGGACGGGAGCACCCTGGCCGTGCTCAGCGAAACCGACACCACCCCGGAACAAGCGCCGCAGGTCCGGCTGCACCTGCTGGACCTCACCGGACCCGACGCGAGGCTCAGCCCGCTGGCGGAAGGCTGGGACCGTTGGCCGCGCCCGGCCGCCTGGTTGCCGGACGGATCGGCCCTGCTGGTCACCGCGGACGAGGACGGGGCCACCCCGGTGTTCCGGGTGGACGTGGCGGACTCCGGCACCGGCGCCCCGTCCGCTTCACCGCGCCGGCTGACCGACGACGCCGCGGCCTACACCGACGTCGTCGTCTCACCGGACGGGCAGCATGCCTACGCGCTCCGCAGCTCCTACGAATTCCCCGCCGAGGCGGTCCGGATCGACCTCGCCTCAGGCGACGTCACCCGGCTGCCCGCCCCCGCCGGGCGCCCTGCGCACCCGGGCCGGCTGGAGCGGGTGGAAACCACCGCCGCGGATGGCCGGCGGGTCCCCGCCTACCTGGCCCTGCCCGACGACGCCTCGGCGGAGAGCCCTGCTCCGCTGTTGCTCTGGATCCACGGCGGCCCGCTGGGCTCCTGGAACGCCTGGACCTGGCGCTGGAACCCGTGGCTGCTGGTGGCCCGGGGCTATGCCGTCCTGCTCCCGGACCCGGCCCTGTCCACCGGCTACGGCCAGGACCACATCCAGAGCGGCTGGGGCGAGTGGGGCAAGGCCCCCTTCACGGACCTGATGGCCATCACCGACGCGGTCGTGGACCGGCCGGACATCGACCAGACCCGCACCGCGGCGATGGGCGGCTCCTTTGGCGGCTACATGGCCAACTGGGTGGCGGGCCAGACGGACCGGTTCAAGGCGATCGTCACCCACGCCAGCCTCTGGGCACTGGACCAGTTCGGCCCCACCACCGACGCGGCCCAGTACTGGCTGAAGGAAATGACCGAGGAGATGGCCGCGGCTAACTCCCCGCACCTGTTCGTGGAGAACATCCGCACCCCCATGCTGGTGATCCACGGCGACAAGGACTATCGGGTGCCGATCGGCGAGGGCCTGCGGCTCTGGTACGAGCTGCTCGCCAAGTCCCAGCTCGCCGCGGACGGGGATGGCCGCACCGACCACCGGTTCCTCTACTTCCCGGACGAAAACCACTGGATCCTGCAGCCGCAGCACGCCAAGGTCTGGTACGGCGTCATCGAGCACTTCCTCGCCCGGCACCTGCTGGAGGAGGACATCGCGGTGCCCGCGGAGCTGGGCGTCTAGCCCGGCGGGGAGGCGGGAGAAGCACGGGGGCGGCGGGGCGGAGCCGTAGGATGGGGCTGTGACTGAGCCCATCCGGATCCGCCCTGCCCGCACCCATGACGTCGCCGCGATCAAGACCCTCGTGGCGCCCCTGGCGGACCAGCGGATCCTGATGGCGAAGGAGACGGTCGCCTACTACGAGAGCCTGCAGGAGTTCCGGATCGCCGAATCGCCCGACGGCGAGGTCATCGGCTGCGGCGCGCTGCACGTGATGTGGGAGGATCTGGCCGAGGTGCGCACACTGGCCACCTCCGACGCGTGGCGCGGCAAGGGCGTGGGTCACCAGCTGGTGGAGCACCTGCTGGACGACGCCCGCGCGCTGGGCGTCTCCCGGGTCTTCTGCCTGACCTTCGAGGTGGAGTTCTTCAAGCGCCACGGTTTCGCCGTCATGGCGGACCAGACGGCGGTGGACCCGGTGGTCTACTCCGAGCTGCTGCGCTCCCACGACGAGGGCGTCGCCGAGTTCCTGGACCTGGCCCGGGTCAAGCCCAACACCCTCGGCAACACCCGGATGATCCGCGCCTTGTAAGGGCCACCCGGCCTCTTCCGCCACCTCCACTCGGTGGATAAACTGATGCCGGCCCGGCGGGGAAGGGCCGCCGTCGTCCGGAGGCAGACTGTGCATCACCGTGTCATCTTTCCTGACTTTTCCGCGTTCCAGATGTCCGTGGACGCCCCTCCGCTGCCGCCGTGCGACGCTCCGGCCTACGACGGCGGAGCAACGGACGGCGCCGGCGGTGGCGGTGAAGCCGGCGGCGGCTTGCGCCCCGGCCGGCGGCTGCCCCCGCAGGAGGGACTGGGGCCGGACGCGTGGCCGGAATTCCCCTCCGCAGTCCCGCCCGGCCCCGGAGCCTACCGCGGGCCGGACGCCGGTAGTAGGGTTCAACCAAAGCAGCCAGGACACCATCCAGGAGCGCAGCCATGAAGAAACTCATCAACGATCCCAAGGCCGTGGTCGACGAATCAGTGGAGGGCTTCGGGCTCGCCCACGCGGACCTCGTCACCGTCCACCCCGACCCGAAATACATCGTCCGCAAGGACGCCCCGGTGGCCGGGAAAGTGGGCCTCGTCTCCGGCGGAGGCAGCGGCCACGAACCCCTGCACGGCGGCTACGTCGGGAAGGGCATGCTGGACGCCGCGGTCCCCGGCGCCGTCTTCACCTCGCCGACGCCGGACCAGATCCTGCCCGCCACCCTCGCCTCCAACTCCGGGGCCGGCGTCGTCCACATCGTGAAGAACTACACCGGCGACGTGCTGAACTTCGAGACCGCTGCCGAACTCGCCCAGGCCGAGGGAGTTGAGGTCCGCACCGTGCTGGTCAACGACGACGTCGCCGTGCAGGACTCGCTCTACACCGCCGGGCGGCGGGGCGTGGGCGGCACCGTCCTGGTCGAGAAGATCGCCGGCGCCGCGGCCGAACGCGGCGATGACCTGGATGCCGTCGCCGCGATAGGGGACAGGGTCAACCAGAACGTGCGCAGCATGGGCGTGGCGCTGACCGCCTGCACGGTCCCGCACGCGGGTGTCCCCAGCTTCGAGCTGGAGGACAACGAGATCGAGATCGGCATTGGCATCCACGGCGAACCCGGCCGGCAGAAGATCCCCATGGAGCCCGCGGACGGCATCACCGACCGCCTCCTGGACCCGGTGGTCAGCGACCTGGGCCTGGCGTCCGGGGACAAGGTCCTCCTGTTCGTCAACGGCATGGGCGGCACCCCGCAAAGCGAGCTCTACATCGTCTACCGCCGCGCGGTGCACCGGCTCGAGGAGCAGGGCGTGCGCGTGGAGCGCTCGCTGGTGGGCAACTACATCACCTCCCTCGAGATGCAGGGCTGCTCCATCACCGTTCTGAGGCTCGACGACGAGATGACAGCCCTCTGGGATGCACCCGTGCACACCGCGGCCCTGCGCTGGGGCGCCTGACCGTGGGGCTGGACGTCGGCTGGGCCGTCCGCTGGCTGACCTTGTCGGCCGAGGCCATGGCCGAGCACCGGGTGGAACTGATCGAACTGGACCGGCCCATCGGGGACTCGGACCACGGCGAGAACATGGACCGCGGCTTCAAAGCCGTAATGGACAAGCTCGCCGAGGCGCCCCCGGAAACCGCCGGAGCCGCGCTGAAGCTGACCGCCATGACGCTGATGTCCAAGGTGGGCGGAGCCGCGGGACCGCTGTACGGCACCGCTTTCCTGCGGGCGGCGACCGCCCTCGGTGACGCCGCGGACATCGACGCCGGCACGCTCGCCACGGCGCTGACGGCAGCCCGGGACGGGATCGTGGCCCGCGGCAAGGCCGAATCGGGGGACAAGACCATGGTGGATGCCTGGACCCCTGCCGTCGACGCGGGCTCGGCGGCTGCCGGGGCCGACGGCGGAAGCCCGGGACGTGTGCTGGCCGCGGCGGCTGACGCCGCGGAGGCCGGGGCCGTCTCCACCGACCCGATGCAGGCGCGGAAGGGCCGCGCCAGCTATCTGGGGGAGCGCAGCATCGGCCACCGCGACCCGGGGGCCGTGTCCACCGCCCTGATCCTGCGCGCCGCCGCCGAGGCTGCGGAGGGCGCCGCATGACGGTGCGGCTGGTGGTGGTCTCACACAGCGCGAAAATCGCCGAGGGCGCCGTTGAACTCGCCGCCCAGATGGCGCCGGACGTGCCCATCATCGCGGCGGGCGGCACCGACGACGGGCGGATCGGTACCAGCTTGGAGAAGGTCATGGCCGCGCTGGAACAGGCCGACGGCGGCGAGGGCGTGGTGGTCCTCACGGACCTGGGCTCCGCCGTGATGACTGCGGAATCTGCCGTGGAGTTTGCCGCGGACCCCGGTTCCATCCACCTGGCCGATGCTCCGCTGATCGAGGGCCTGGTGGCGGCCGCGGTGTCCGCGCAGACCGGAGCCGACGCGGAGACCGTGAAGGAGGCGGCCGAGGCCGTCTACCGGCCGCCGGAGCACCACCACGTCCATGCGGAGAGCGCCGCGGCTCCGGACGCGCAGGGAGACTTCGAACTGGTCAACAAGGCCGGCATGCACGCCCGGCCGGCCGCCAAGATCGCTGGGAGCCTCGCGGGAATGGACGCCACGGTCACCATCAACGGCGTCGACGGGGAGTCCATGACGGAGCTGATGATGCTGGGTGCCGGGCAGGGCACCGTGCTGCACATCGAGGCCAGCGGTCCGGACGCGGTCAAGGCCGTCGACTACCTGGGCGGACTCATCAGCGACGGGTTTGGTGAGCCCTAGGCTTCACCTAGTTCGTCTGGGCGCTCAGGCCGGCAGCTGCAGCCCGGCCGGATGCTGTTCTGCCAGGCCGTCGGCCAGCAGCCCGGCCACGGCACGCTCCAGCTGTTCCGGCGGGGCATTCAGCCGGTGCAGGGCGGCCAGCGGGATACCGATCCCGACAGGCGTGAACCCCAGGTCGGCGGGCGCGCGGTCCAGCAGCTCCCTGGGCACCGGTGCCTCGGCAACACGCAGCACCGCGACCACAGCCCCGCGGACCTGGCGGTCCGTGCCGTGCCAGGCCTGGCCCTTGGGGGTGTAAGTGGGCGCGGGTTCCCCGGCGGCCAGCCAGGCGCACGCGTCCCGGACCGGACACTGCCCGCACTTCGGTGAGCGGGCGGTGCAGACCAGGGCTCCGAGTTCCATCACAGCGGCGTTCCAGCGCACCGATTCCGGCCCGCCCTCGGGCAGCAGCTCCGCCGCGAGGCGCATCTCCGCGGCGGTGAGGGCCGGGGCGGGCAGCGCGGCGCCGCCGATCAGCCGGGCGTGCACCCGGCGGATGTTGGTGTCCACCACCGTTTCGCGGCGGCCGAAGGCGAAGGCGGCGACGGCAGCCGCGGTGTAGGTTCCGACGCCGGGCAGCGCCAGCAGCTCCGGGTAGGTGCCGGGCACGTCGCCGTCGTGGTCATTGACGATCGCCGCCGCGGCAGCGTGCAGCCGCAAGGCGCGCCGCGGATAGCCCAACCGGCCCCAGGCGCGGACGGCCTCGCCGGGGGCTTCCTTGGCCAGGTCGGCCGGTTCGGGCCAGAGCCGCAGCCACTCCTCCCACACCGGAAGCACCCGCACTACCGGGGTCTGCTGCAGCATGATCTCGCTGACCAGGACGCCCCAGGGGGTGCGGTCCGCCTCGCGCCACGGCAGGTCCCGGGCCGTGTCCGCGAACCAGGAGTCCAGGGCAGCGTGGAGCTCCGCCAGCCGGCCGGCGGGCGGAGCGGCGGGGGCGCCCACTGCCTGCGCGGCGGGTGAGCCGGGCGCGGTGGGGGCGGCCGTTGTTTCGGGGGAGGGAGTCATTGTTTTGATCGGACCAGCTTAATAGAGACGCGCACCATAGCCGGACCAGCGGCGTGGTGGTGCGTGATCGGAGGCGCGGTTCTCTAGCCTAGAAGAATGGTCAGGCAAGGCAACGCTCGCGGTACGGCCCGGAAACCGGGTAAAGCCGTCTACCGCCGTCGACGCCTCCTTGCTGGCGCCGTCCTGCTCCTGGTCCTGGCGCTCGCCGTGGCCGGTGTCGTGTCCGTCTCCAATGCCCTTTCCGGCGGCTCTTCCGACGACGCAGGGCAGGCAGGCAGCGCCAACGTTAGCGGCGCCACCGCGTCTGCCGCCGCGTCCGGGACGGCCTCCGCCGGCGCCTCAGCGTCCGCTAGCCCGACTGCCTCCGCGACGCCCAGCCCGACGTCGGCCTGCGACGACAAGCTGATCACCGTCAGTGCCGCCACGGACAAGGCCGTCTACGGTCCTGGCGAGAACCCGCTGCTGACGCTCAAGGTCACGAACGGCAACCAGGTCCCCTGTGAGGTCAATATCGGCACTTCGCAGATGGAGTACGTCGTCACCAGCGGCGCGGACCGGATCTTCTCCTCGGCGGACTGCCAGGCCGAGAGCGGCGACCTGGTGAAGTCGATCGGACCCGGCCAGAGCGAGACGGCCAACTTCCCGTGGGCCCGGAACCGGTCCGTCGACGGGTGCAAGGCAGTCGCGGCGCAGCCCGGAGGCGGCGGCGCGTACTACGTCTTCACGGCGCGGCTGGGGAACAAGACCAGCCCCAAGGCCGTCTTCCAGCTCGGCTAAGCCTGCCGGTCTCGAGGAGAAAACCCGGCGGAGCCGGTTGAGGGAGCCGGTTTAGCGGAGCCGGTTTAGAGGAACCGGTCCAGCAGGCTGGCCTCCGCCATCCGGCTCAGGCCCTCGCGGACGGTCCGGGCGCGCTGGTCGCCGATCCCGTCCACGGTCATCAGGTCATCGATGGTGGCCGCCATCAGGAACTGCAGGCCGCCGAAGTGGTCCACCAGCCGGTCGGCCACGGCCTTCGGGACCGCCTTCAGCCCGGACAGCAACCGGTAGCCGCGCGGCTGGACGACGGCGTCGAGGTTGGCCTCCCCGCCGGCGAACCCGACGATCCCGGCGATCTTGCCTAGGTCGATCAGCTCCGTCGAATCCAGGCTGACGAGGGCCTTGACGGCCTTGTCGATGTCCTCGACCGAGGCGTGCGGGCCCGAGTAGTCCCGGATGATCACGTCGCTGCCGGGACCGCGGCCCACGGTGAGCTCGTCCAGCTGCAACGACAAGAGGCGGCCGTCCTCGCCGAGTTCCAGCACGTACTGGGAAATTTCCTCGGAGATCCGGCGGACCATCTCCTGGCGCTGCAGGGTCACGGCGACGTCGCGGACGGTCACCATCGCCTCGATTTCCAGGGCGGACAGGGAACTGGTGACCTGGTCCAGCCGCGACCGGTACCGCTCAAGGGTGGCGAGGGCCTGGTTGGCGCGGGCCAGGACCTTCTCGGAGCCCTCCAGCACGTGCCGCAGCCCGTTGACGTACAGGGCGATGATCTGCATCGACTGGCTCACGGAGATGACCGGCACGCCGGTCTGGATGGCGACGCGCTCGGCGGTCCGGTGCCGGGTGCCGGTCTCCTGGGTCTCGATGCTGGAATCGGGCACCAGCTGCACTCCGGCGCGCAGGATGTTGCTGGCGTCCTTGTCACAGACGATCGCGCCGTCCATTTTCGCCAGTTCCCGCAACCGGGTGGGGGAGAAGTCGATGCCGATCTCGAACCCACCGGAGCAGATGGATTCGATGGTCCGGTCCATGCCCAGCACGATCAGCGCGCCGGTGCGGCCGCGCAGGATCCGTTCTAGCCCGTCCCGAAGGGCGGTGCCGGGGGCCACCCTGGCCAGCGTCGCCTTGAGTGCGTCTTCGGGGCTCCGAGCCATGGGTGTTTCCCTTCAAAGGTGCAGGCCGCTGCCTGCTGTGCGCCGGATCCGCGGATTTCACGCGGTGGCCGGTCAGAACAAAAATGCCCGGTCGCCCGGTAGCACCATCATAGGGGTACGGTGCCCCGTTTTCCGCACGGACAAGCCCCAAAGTGGTCCATGGGAGCACTCCGGCGGGGCCCGGAAAGTGCTCTTCCCGCGGACCCCGGCGGACCGCATTTTGGGCTCCGCCGGGGCTGTCCCGCCCCTGCGATAAACTGGAGTCCTGGGTGTATCGCGGGCTCTCCGCGCAGTGAACCCGCCCCAAGCCGCAGCGAAAGTAGCACCGTGTCTCAAGATGTCCACAGCCCCGCCCGAGTCCAGGAGATTCACAAGCAGGCGGGCCGGCGCCGGACCTTCGCAGTCATTTCCCACCCCGACGCCGGTAAGTCCACGCTGACCGAGGCGCTGGCGCTGCACGCGAAGGTGATCGGCACCGCCGGTGCGTCCAGCGGCAAGGCCAACCGCAAGGAAACGGTCTCCGACTGGATGCAGATGGAAAAGGACCGCGGCATCTCCATCAGCTCCGCGGCGCTCCAGTTCGCCTACCGGGACACCGTCATCAACCTGCTGGACACCCCCGGCCACGCCGACTTCTCCGAGGACACCTACCGCGTGCTCGCGGCCGTTGACTGCGCCGTCATGCTGGTGGACGCGGCCAAGGGCCTGGAAACCCAGACCATGAAGCTCTTCGAGGTCTGCAAGCAGCGGAACCTGCCCATCATCACCGTGATCAACAAGTGGGACCGCCCCGGCCTGGACGCGCTGGCGCTGATGGACGAGATCACCGAGCGCACCGGTCTGCAGCCCATGCCGCTGACGTGGGCCGTGGGCATCTCCGGCGACTTCCGCGGCGTCTGGGACCTGCGCAACGACCGCTTCGCCCGGTTCCAGCGCAACAACGCCGGCGCCAACATCGCCCTGACCGACTACTTCACCCCGGAAGAGGCCGCCGAGAGCCAGGGCGATGACTGGTCCAACGCGGTGGACGAGGCCGGGTTGGTCATCGAGTCCAACCTCGCGTTCGACGTCGAGGCCTTCCACGCCGGCAAGGCCACGCCCATCCTCTTCAGCTCCGCGGCGCTCAACTTCGGCGTCAAGGAGATCCTGGATGCGCTGGTGGACTTCGCCCCGCCCGCCGCACCCCGCCCCGACGTCGACGGCGACCCGCGGCCGGTGGACGCCCCGTTCGCCGGCTTCGTCTTCAAGGTCCAGGCCGGCATGAACAAGGCCCACCGCGACCACGTCGCCTTCATCCGGGTCTGCTCCGGCGTTTTCGAACGCGGCATGGTGGTCACCCAGGGCCGCACCGGGAAGTCCTTCGCCACCAAGTACGCCCAGCAGGTCTTCGGCCGCGAACGCGAGGTGATCGACGAGGCCTTCCCCGGCGACGTCGTGGGCCTGGTCAACGCCTCCGCGCTGCGGGTGGGTGACAGCCTGTTCCTGGAGCAGCCGGTGGAATTCCCCGCGATCCCGCTGTTCGCGCCGGAACACTTCCAGGTGGCCCGCTCCAAGGACCCCAGCCGCTTCAAGCAATTCCGCCGCGGCATCGAACAGCTCGAGCACGAGGGCGTCATCCAGGTGCTCCGCTCGGACATCCGCGGCGACCAGGCACCCGTGCTCGCCGCAGTCGGCCCCATGCAGTTCGAGGTGGTCGAGGACCGGATGGCCCACGACTTCAGCGCCCCGATGCGGCTGGAGCGGCTGCCTTACTCGCTGGCCCGGATTACGACGGCGGACGCCATGCCCGCGCTGGCCAACGTCACCGGCGCGGAGGTGCTGCTGCGCTCCGACGGCGAGTACCTGGCCCTCTTCAACGACGTGTGGGCGCTGCGGCGGATCGAGAAGAACCTGCCGGACCTGACGCTGGTCCCGATCGGCACCCACAACCCCGCGAAGTAGCCACCGCATCACCTGGCCCGGACGCCCGGGGACCGCGGCGAAATAAACGCCGCGGCCCCTATCATTCCGGCGATTCCGCGTTATCATAAGTAACCTTGCTAATTTGCGGGCGCCGGCCCCAGGCCAGCTCACAGCACCGATCCGCCGAGGTTCAGCGGACCCCGAACGAGGGAACACCTACACGCGTTGACCATCACCATCGAACCGGGCTCCCTGTTTGGAGGGCGCTACCGGATTGAGTCCCTGATCGGCCGGGGAAGCCAGTCCACCGTCTACCGGTGCTACGACCAGCAGCTGCGCCGAGAGGTAGCCGTGAAACTCTTCCGCGCCGACCCGGAAGGCCCCGGTGCCGTCCGGCTGCAGCGGCAGGAGGCCCGCATCCTCGCCGGAATGAGCCACCATGCCCTGGTGATGCTGCTGGACGCCGGTTCGGACCACGACGACGACGGCCAGGAACTCAGTTACCTGGTGATGGAGTTCGTGCCGGGCCAGGACCTGCGGCACCGAACCCTGCGCGGGCCGCTCTCTGCCGCGCATATGGCACACATCGGCTACGACCTGGCCGAAGGCCTGTCCTACATCCACCACCACGGCGTGGTGCACCGGGACGTCAAACCCGGAAACGTCCTGCTGGTGGACTACAGCAACCAGGACCGCAGGCCGCGGGCCAAGCTCACCGACTTCGGCGTCGCCTGTTTCGCGGATGCTCCGGAGGACGACGCGGAAGACGGCGGCACCTCCGGAACGCCCGCCTACCTCAGCCCCGAGCAGGCCTCAGGCGGCCCGGCCGGTCCCGCCAGCGACGTTTACTCCCTGGGTCTGGTGCTGTTGGAGGGCCTCACCGGAAACATGGCTTACCCCGGCGCGCCGATCCAGTCCGCCGTCGCGCGGCTCCTTCACGACCCGAAAATCCCCGACGGGCTCGCGCCGAAATGGGCGGAACTGCTCGCCTCCATGCTCTCCAGGGACCCGGCCGATCGGCCCGCGGCAAGGGAGGTGGCGCTGGCCCTGCGCCAGGAAATCATCAGCACCTCCGGACGGCGGCGCCGTGGGGCCCCGGTGCCCGACGAGGCCGGAAGGATGCTGGCCGTGGAGCGCTACGGCATCCTGGACACGCCCGCGGACGGCTCCTTCGACCGGATCGCGGCGCTGGCCGCCCGTGTCTTCTCCGTGCCGGTGGCGATCATCAGCATCGTCGACCACGACCGGATCTGGTTCAAGGCACACCACGGCACCGACGTGAGCGAGATCGGCCGCGACCCAGGGCTCTGCGCCTCGGCCATCCTCCAGGACGGCCCCTGGATCGTCAACGATGCCACCCACGACGCGCGGACCCTCGCCAATCCCTTGGTGGCCGGCGACTTCGGGCTGCAGTTCTACGCCGGCATCCCGCTGCGGACCCCCGACGGCTACAACCTGGGCACCTTCTGCATCCTGGACCGGGAGCCCCGGGACTTCAGCGAGGAGGAGACCCGCACGCTCGAGGATTTGGCCGCCCTGGTCATGAACGACCTGGAGCTGAGGCTGCGCGGCCGGGAGCTGGCCGCGGGCTGATCCGCCCGGGCCAGGGAGGCAGCGCAACCGGCGCCGCTAGTGCCTGCTGAGCTAGCGCCTGCCCGCGTTCAGCGCCAGTTCCAGCTCGAAGCGCGCCACCGGGTCCTCCAGCGCGTCGCCGAACAGCTCCCGCAGCTGTACCGCGCGGTACCCCACGGTCTGCGGGTGGATCCCGAGCTCCGCGGCCACCGGGCCCCGCTGGCCCCAATGCCGGAGCCAGGACAGCAGCGTCTCGGCCAGCCGTTCGCGCTGCGCGGGACGGAGTCCCTCCAGCGGCGCCAGACGCCGGCTGGCCAGCTCGGCGATGGCCGACGGTTCGGCGCCCAGCACCACTGCGGCCAGGTGCTCGTCCGCCCAGATT
Organism: Arthrobacter sp. NPDC080082; assembly: GCF_040686595.1. Lineage (NCBI taxonomy): Bacteria > Bacillati > Actinomycetota > Actinomycetes > Micrococcales > Micrococcaceae > Arthrobacter > Arthrobacter sp. NPDC080082. The sequence goes on from NZ_JBFBKQ010000003.1 coordinate 57,380, forward strand.
GGTGGATCCTCCGGGCCGTCGCGGTGCGGCAGGACCGACGCGGCCAGCACGGCCAGACGCAGTGAGTCGGGCACCTTTTCCCAGCCCCCGGCCGGCCCCACCGCGGCACCGCGGCCGCGCAGCGCGTTGTCCACGTCCCGCCGCGCGGCCGCCGAACGGGGCGCGGGGACCAGCACGACGGCGTCGGTCTCCCGTTCGATCACCAGGGTCCCGGGGCCCAGCCGCAGTCGCAGGCCCGCCGCCCGGTCCAGCGGCAGCGTCACCACGCACATCCGCCGCGGCAGCGCCCAGTCGGCCATCGCGGCGGTCTGGCGGAGGGCCGCCTCGTCCGCCTGGCCGAGCAGCAGCAGGTCCAGCAGTTCAGTCCGGCGGCGGTCCACCGCGCCCGCCCGCTCCGACTGTTCGAACGCGTAGGCCTCGGCGCTGACGGCGGACAGCTCGTCGATGTAGGCCAAAATCGATTCGCCCAGGTCCACCACCACGTTCTGGCCCAAGTGCTGCTCCATCGAGACCTTGGACATCTCCCGGAACGTCACCCGGGCGCCCATCCGGTAGGCGCTCAGCAGCGCGTCCATGCTCCTGCCCTGGCGGAATTCGCCGCTGCCAAGCCCTGCCACCAGCTCCCGGCTTTCCTCCGAGAGAGCCGGCAGCGCCGTGCCGGGCAGCTGCAGGAAGCGGTCCAGGGCCGCGGCCACCCCGCGCCTCAGCCCCCGGCCGAAGCGGCCCTCGATGGGACGGGCGTAGGCCGGCACCAGTTGCGGCACCGCGTCGATGATGGCCTCCACGATGCCCGGCATCCGGGGCCGGAGCACGTCGCTGACCTCCGTGGGCAGGGCCAGCCAGGGCGGGTCATAGGCGGGGTAGCCGGTGCCGGAGGTGGGTGCCGCATCCATGGTGGACTCCAAAAACTGTTGTGGAGAGATAGTTTCTACATCTCGATCGTATGCCCTGGGTGAAGAATTATGACTCCTGCCGACATACACTTGATAAATGATCCGGCTCCGTAAGCTGGCGCGCGCCGCATCTCTGCTGACCACCCCGCTAGCCCCAGAAGACATTCTGTCGCTATTCAACCCCGTGTTTTCCGCCCGCCAACTGCGCGGCGTGGTCACCAGGGTGGTCCCGGAAACGGCCGACTCCGCCACCATCTTTTTCCATCCCGGCCGCGGCTGGCAGGCGCACCGCGCCGGTCAGTGGGCCCGCATCGGCGTCGAACTCAACGGCGTCCGCCAGTGGCGTTCCTACTCGCTCAGCGCACCCGCAGGCGAGGATCCCGCCATCACGGTCACGGACATGGGCGCCGTCTCCGGCGCGCTGGTCCGCAACACCAAGCCCGGTGACGTACTGTTCCTGGCTCCGCCGCAGGGCCACTTCGTCCTCCCCGAGCACCCGCGGCCCCTGCTGATGCTCACCGCCGGCAGCGGCATCACCCCGGTGATGTCCATGATCCGCACGCTGGTCCCGCACCGGCCCGATGCCGACGTCGTCCTCATCCACACCGCCCGGACCCGGGAGGACTCGATCTTCCTGGAGGAGCTCGCCGAGCTAGCCGACCAGTTCCCCAATTTCACGGTGACCCACTGGTTCACCGGCGAACGTGGCCGGGCGGACTTCAGCTCCAGCACCGAGCTGGACCGGCTGTGCCCGGACTGGCGGGACCGGGCCGCCTACGCCTGCGGTCCGGAGGGGTTCCTTGACGATGCCGAATCGCTCTGGGCGATCGAATCGGGCACCAACGAGCCCGGAACCGACCTCACGATTGAACGCTTCAGCACCAACCTGGGCGGCGGCGAGGGGCATGACGGCGGCCTGGTCACCTTCGAGGCCTCCGACCGTGAGGTCGAGGCCGACGGCGCCACGCCGTTGCTCGACGTCGGTGAGGACGCCGGCGTGCTGATGCCCAGCGGTTGCCGCATGGGCATCTGCCACAGCTGCCTGACCCCGCTCCGGGCCGGCCAGGTCCGTGACCTTCGCAGCGGCGAGGTGCACGGCGAGCCCGGCCAACTTATCCAGACGTGTGTCTCGGCAGCCGCCGGGCCCGTGAACCTCGACCTCTGAGGAGAGCCACCCTATGACCACGCTTGCAGAAAAGCCCACCGTCGACGGCGAAGCCGCCGCTCCGGCAGCCGCCGTCGCCAAGCCCCGCAAGGGCGCCCTGGCCGAAACCGGCAGCCCGCTGGTCCGGCCGCCGGCCGCCGCCCACCTCTCCGACGAACAGGTCGCGGAACTCGGCCGCGAGCTGGATGCCATCCGGGACGCGGTGCTGGCCAAGCGCGGCGCCGAGGACGCCGCGTACATCCGCCGGATGATCAAGATCCAGCGCGGGCTCGAGATCTCCGGCCGAGCGGCCTTGCTGGTGAGCAAGAACAAGGCGGCATGGGCCACCGGCACCACCCTGCTGAGCCTCGCCAAGATCCTCGAGAACATGGAACTGGGCCACAACATCCTGCACGGCCAGTGGGACTGGATGCGCGATCCGGACATCCACTCCACCACTTGGGAATGGGATTTCGTCACCCCGTCCCGGTCCTGGCAGCACACCCATAACGACCTCCACCACCGCTGGACCAACGTGGTCGGCAAGGACAACGACATCGGATACAACCTGCTCCGGATGGATCCGCAGCAGGAATGGAAGCCCTTCAACCTGGGCAACCCGGTCTACAACGCCCTGCTGGCCCCGGTCTTCGAATGGGGCATCGCCGTCTACGATCTGGAGCTCGTGGAATACCGCGAGGGCAAGAAGAGTAAGGAGGCCCTGGTCAAGGACCTGAAGGCCCTCGGCATCAAGGCGGTCAAGCAGTTCACCAAGGACTACGCCGCAACTCCCGCCGTCGCCATGCTCAGCGGCTCCGGCAAGCAGGCCCTCTACGGCACCCTGGCCGCCAATGCCATCCGCAACGTCTGGGCCCACGCGGTGATCTTCTGCGGACACTTCCCGGACGGCACGGACACCTTCACGGAGGAAATGGTCGACGGCGAGACCCGCGGCGACTGGTACGTGCGCCAGATGATCGGCTCGGCCAACATCTCCGGCTCACCGTTCATGCACCTGATGACCGGCAACCTCTCGCACCAGATCGAGCACCACCTCTTCCCGGACCTGCCGTCCAACCGGTACGCCGAGGTTGCGCCCAAGGTCAGGGACATCTGCCGCCGGTACAACCTGCCCTACAACACCGGCCCCATGTGGAAGCAGGTCGGCTCCACCTGGGCCAAGATCTTTAAGCTCGCCCTGCCGCCGAAGAAGGCCTAGCAGCTTCGTAGTTCCCGTTTGACCCGAAAAGGGGCGCCCGCCATTCCGGCGGACGCCCCTTTTCGTGTCTGTTCGGCCTAGCGCACCTGGGCCGGGTTGAGGGTCAGGCGCCGCAGCCACTGGGCGTTCAGCGCAACCACCACCGTCGAGGCGGACATCAGGATGGCGCCGGCGGCGGGGGAGAGGACGAACCCGGCGAAGGCGAGGACTCCGGCGGCGAGGGGCACGGCGAGGACGTTGTAGCCGGTGGCCCAGATGAGGTTCTGCCACATCTTCCGGTAGCTCGCCCGGGACAGGTCCACCATGGACAGCACCGCCCGGGGATCGTTGCCGGCCAGCACCACCCCGGCGGATTCCACCGCCACGTCCGTGCCGCCGCCGATCGCGATGCCCACCTCGGCCCGGGCCAGGGCGGGGGAGTCGTTCACGCCGTCGCCCACCATGGCCACCTTCAATCCCCGGGCCTGCAGTTCGGCAACCTTCTTGTCCTTGTCCGCCGGCAGGACCTCGGCGAAGACCTCATCGATGCCGAGTTCTTCCGCCACGGCATCCGCCACCTGCCGGGCATCGCCGGTGATCATTGCCACCCTGATGCCGCGGCGCTGCAGGGCCTCGACCGCCTGCCGGGATTCCTCCCGCACGGCGTCCTCGAGGCCGACTGCGCCCAGCACCCGGTCGCCCTCCACCAGGTGCAGGACGGCCGCGCCGCGGCGGACCCACCCGGAGGTGGCTGCCGCCAGGTCCGCGGGCTCCGCCAGGCCCAGTTCCTTCAGCAGCGCCGGTCCGCCGACGTGGAGCCGGCGGCCGCCGACGTCGGCCCGGACGCCGCGGCCGGTCAGGGAGGTGAAGTCCCTGGCCGCCGGAACATCGAGCCCGCGTCCGCGGGCGGCGGTGACGATTGCACGGGCCACCGGGTGCTCGCTGTCGGCCTCCACCGCGGCCGCCAACGCCAGGACCTCGTCCCGGTCCGAACCCTCCGCAGCGGCCACATCCCGGACTTCCGGGGCGCCCTTGGTGAGCGTTCCGGTCTTGTCGAAGAGGACCACGTCGACGGTGCGCATCCGCTCCAGGGCCATCCGGTTTTTAATCAGGACGCCGGCACGCGCGGCCCGCTCCGTGGAGATGGCGATCACCAGCGGGATGGCCAGGCCCAGGGCGTGCGGGCAGGCGATGACCAGGACGGTGACGGTGCGTTCGACGGCGTCGGCCAGGCTGCCCAGCAGCGTCCAGGCGATGAAGGTCACGACGCCGGCGCCTGCGGCGAAGTAGAACAGGAACGCCGCCGCCCGGTCCGCGAGGGCCTGGGCCTTCGAGGAGGAGGACTGCGCCTCGGCCACCAGCCGCTGAATCCCCGCCAGTGCGGTGTCCTCGCCGGTGGCCGAGACCCTTACCCGGACGCTGTTGTCCGTCGCGATGGTCCCGGCCACGACGGCGTCACCGGGGGAGCGCAGGACGGTGCGGGACTCGCCGGTGATCATCGATTCGTCGAACTCGGCCTGGCCTTCCGTCACCTCGCCGTCGGCGGGCATCCGGCCGCCGGGGCGGACCAGGATCGTGTCCCCTTCGGCCAGGTCGGAGACCTTCACCGTCTCGGTGCCGCCGTCCGTGACCCGTTCCGCCTCGTCGGGCAGCAGGGCGGCCAGGGCATCGAGGGCCCCCTGCGCCGAGCCCAGGGCGCGCATTTCGATCCAGTGGCCCAGCAGCATGATGACCACCAGGAGCGCCAGCTCCCACCAGAAATCGAGGTCGAAGCCGCCGAGGCCCAGGCTGGTCGCCCAGGACGCGAGGAAGGCGACCGTAATGGCCATAGCGATCAGGAGCATCATGCCGGGCTTGCGGGACTTCAGCTCGCTGACGCCGCCCTTGAGGAACGGCTGGCCGCCGTACAGGAAGACCACCGTGCCCAGCACCGGCGGAATCCAGGCGGAGCCGGGAAACTGCGGGGGTTCGTAGCCCAGCAGGTGGCCGAACATCGGGCTGAACAGGACCACGGGGACGGACAGAACCAGGTTCAGCCAGAACTTGTTCCGGAACATCGCCACGCTGTGCCCGGCATGCTGGCCGTGCTGGTGGACGGCATGGTCGTCATCCAGGGGCGGGTGCTGGCCGTGATGGGCGGCGTCCCCGGCCGGCATCCCGGCATGGCCGTGTACGCCGTGGCCTCGGGCACTGTCGTGCTGGTCCGGGTGGGGGTGCTGGCTCCGGAGCTGGTCCGTGTGGCCGCCGTGCTGGTGTTCCATGGTGCTGCCTCCTGAAAACTCATCGGCATCGTGCACCACTCAACATACCCCTAGGGGGTATGCATGGCAAGGGCCTCACGGCCGGGCGCCCATCGTCCGGCAGTTGCCGGGGGCTGTGCAGCGCCGGAGAGGCTTAGGCGATCAGCAGGCTCAGTGCCTCCGTCAGGTGGCCCACCTCGCGGACCGAGAAACTCTCCGGGACCGGACCGTGCCCGGCCGGGCTCGCGGGAACCACGGCGTGGGTGAAGCCCAGCCGGTGCGCCTCCTGGATCCGCTGGTTGATCCCGGGGACGGGCCGGACCTCGCCGGCCAGGCCCACCTCGCCGAAGGCGATCAGCCGTTGCGGCAGCGGCTTCCTGGCCTTGGCGCTCGCCACCGCCAGGGCGACGGCGAGGTCAGTGGCGGGCTCGCTGAGCTTCACCCCGCCCACCGTCGCCACGTAGGAGTCATCCTTGTGCAGCTGGCAGCCGGCACGTTGCTGCAGCACCGCCAGCAGCATAGCGACCCTTGAGCTGTCCAGGCCGCTGGTGGCGCGGCGGGGCTGGGCGTTGGCGCTCTCTGCCAGCAGCGACTGCACCTCCGCCAGCAGCGGCCGGCGGCCCTCAAGGGTGACCGTGATGCAGGTGCCGGACACCGGATCCTTGGTGCGGGAGACGAACAGCCCGCTCGGATCGGCCAGCCCGGTGATGCCGTCCTCGTTCAGGTCGAAGCACCCGACGTCGTCCGTGGGCCCATAGCGGTTCTTGACCGCCCGCAGCAGCCGGAGCCGGGAGTGCCGCTCACCCTCGAACTGACAGACCACGTCCACCAGGTGCTCCAGGAGCCGGGGCCCGGCGATGGAGCCGTCCTTGGTCACGTGGCCCACCAGCAGGGTGGTCATGTTGCGGCGCTTCGCCGCCGCGATCAGGGACGCGGCCACCTCGCGGACCTGGGAGACGCCGCCGGCGCTGCCGTCGACGTCGGCGCTGCTGAGCGTCTGCACCGAGTCCACCACCAGCAGCCTCGGCTCGAGTTTTTCCACCTGGCCCAGCGCCTGGCCCAGGTCGGTCTCCGCGGAGAGGTACAGCGACTCGGCGACGGCGTCGATCCGGTCCGCGCGCAGCTTCACCTGGGCGGCGGACTCCTCGCCGGTGACGTAGAGAACGTCCTGGGCGGTCCGGGCGAACTTGGCCGCGACGTCCAGCAGCAGGGTGGACTTGCCGACGCCGGGTTCACCGGCGAGCAGGATCACGGCGCCGGGAACCAGCCCGCCGCCGAGCACCCGGTCCAGTTCGTCCACGCCGGTGGGCAGGAAGGCGGCGGTGGTGGCGTCGACGTCGGCGATCCGGCGGGCCGGTTCCAGCACGGTGGTGGCGGCGGTGGTCCGCGCCACCGCGGCGCCGGTTTCCTCCACGGTGCCCCACGCCTGGCACTCACCGCAGCGGCCCACCCACTTGGCAGTGGTCCAGCCGCATTCCGCGCATTTATAGCCCGGCGCCTTGGCGGCCCGGGAAGTCTTTGTAGCCATTGCTCCACCCTAACCTCGGGCACCGACAGGCTAGAGCGCAGGCAGGATGTCCCGGGCCTCGTCCGAGTTCACGCCGGAGGCCTCCAGCAGGTCCACCATCAGCGGACGGAAGAGCATCACCACGGTCTCGCCCTCCAGCCGCTGCACGTCCAGCAGGCGCGGGTGCAACCGGCCGGCGATCTCGCTGAGCTCCACCCGGGCGGTGCGCAGGTGGGCGCGGCGGACGCCGTCGTGCACCTCCGCCAGGCCCAGCCCCAGCTCGTCGATCGCCGCCGCCGTTTCCATCAGCACCTCGGCGATGTTCTCGGTGGCGTCGTCGGAGAGCGCGGCGTGGTTGATGGCGCTGGTCAGGCGGCGGGCGAAGACGCGGCTGTTGCGCAGGGCAAGGTCGATGTAGTCCAGCGACTGGGACAGCTGGTCCAGTTCGTCGCGGTAGCGCCGGTAGGCGGGCGCCAGGGTGGCCACCTCGCCGGAGGAGCGCAGGCTCTGCCGCATCGCATCCACCAGCGGCTGGCAGTTCCGGCCGCGGATCAGCGCGTGCCAGGCCTGGGTGGCGTCGCTGCGGGTCAGCGCCTCCGAGCATTCCCGGAGCACCTCGGCGAGTTCGTGCAGCAGCTTCTTGACGTCGTTGCGCGGTTCGCGGCGCGGGTCCCGTGGGATCAGGAACGTCACGAGCAGCGCGCAGACCCCGCCTACGACGGCGTCGATGCTGCGGGTGAACGGACCGCCGGCCGGGGCCGGAAGCAGCACCACCAGCAGCGACTGCAGGCCCAGCTGCGTGGTGAAAATCGTTCCGCTGTCCAGGAACCGCGCCAGTAGAATCGAGAAGAGAAGCACGACGGCGGCCTGCCAGATTCCCGCGCCCAGCCAATGCAGCAGCAGGTCACCCACCACAATGCCGATGGTGCAGCCCAGGCCCACCTCCACGACGCGGCGCAGCCGCGGATCACGGGAGAAGCCCAGGGCGATCAGGGAGGAGGTGGCGGCAAACAGCGGCCCCGTGTGGCCCAGGACGTACTCGGCGAAGGCGTAGGCCCCCACGGCGCACGCGGTCATCTGGACCGCCGGCAGCAACGAGTTCCGGCTCCGGACGAAGCCGGTACGAATCCGCCCACGCAGGAACCGTGCGCTTGCGGAAATCCCTGTAGCGGCGGCCATGGGGTCCAGTCTATTTGCTGGCCCCGCTGCCCGCTCCGCGTGGCGCGGCTCTTACGACCGGTCCGCCCGCAACGCAACCATCAACGGTCGAAATCGCTGCAGATGTCAGCCGATGGCCGGGATTCGTTAACCCGCCGTTCACTTTGGACCCCAATTCTCTTCACTTGGGGCACTTAGCGTCGGTAAAGGTACAAAACGTACCCACCGTCTTTTCTGTACGGACGTCTCCGGTCCGGCACGCATCTGTTTATCCCTGGAAGGGGTACATCTAGTGAAGGCATCACGCTTCGGCCGCAACGCGGCCATCGCTGTTATCGCAGCCGGCGCCCTGGCGCTCACCGCTTGCGGCTCCGACAACGCGACCAACTCCACCGCGGGCACCCCGGCCGCCTCCGGCCCCAAGGTCACCGGCACGCTGACCGGCATCGGTTCCTCCGCGCAGGGTGCGGCCATGGACGTGTGGAAGACCAACTTCGCCTCCGCCAACCAGGGCGCCCAGGTGCAGTACTCCCCGGACGGCTCCGGCGCGGGCCGCAAGGCCATCCTCGACGGCTCGGCCCAGTTCGCCGGCTCCGACGCGTACCTCAAGGATGACGAGTACGCCTCCTCCAAGGCCAAGTGCGGCCCCGACGGCGCCCTGAACATCCCGGTCTACATCTCCCCGATCGCCGTGGCTTTTAACCTGCCCGACGTCAAGGACCTGAAGCTGGACGCCGCCACCGTCGCCAAGATCTTCCGCGGCCAGATCGCCAAGTGGAACGACCCGGCCATCGCCGCCCTGAATCCGGACGCCAAGCTCCCGGACCTCAAGGTCACCCCGGTCAACCGCTCCGATGACTCCGGCACCACGCAGAACTTCACGGACTACCTGTCCGCCGCCGCGTCCGACGTCTGGACCGACAAGTCCTCCGGCGTCTGGCCCGCATCGCTCAAGGGTGAGAACGCCAAGGGCACCTCCGGCGTCGTCAAGACCGTCACCGACACCCCCGGTGCCGTGACCTACGCCGACGACTCCGCCGTCAGCGGCAAGCTGGGCGTTGCCCAGATCAAGGTGGGCAACGGCTTCACCACGATCTCCGCCGACGCCGCCGCCAAGGCCGTCGACGCCGGCAAGCCGGTCGAGGGCCGCGCCGCCAACGACCTCTCCATCAAGCTGGACCGCAAGACCACCATCGACGGTGCCTACCCGATCGTCCTGGTCTCCTTCCACGTCGTCTGCAGCACCTACGACAGCAAGGAAACCGCGGACCTGGTCAAGGCCTTCGAGAATTACGTCGTCTCCGACGCCGGCCAGAAGGCTGCCGCCGAGTCCGCGAAGTCCGCACCGCTGTCCAAGGCACTGCAGGACAAGGCCGCGAAGTCGATCGAATCGATCAAGGCAAAGTCCTAGGGGATCCCTTTCCCCGCAAGGCATAGTGGAAACACCAGCCTGAGCCAGGTTCCCTGTCCCGGCCGGGCGGTCATTGACCGCCTGACCGGGGCAGGGAACCTAGCCGTTTGTCCGCCGTACCCCAGATTGACCGCCGCGCAACGGGCGTGACCCGTCCGCCGCGCAGCGCAGATCGAAGCTGAAGGATCGTGAAGTGACCACCACCTCCCTGACCACGTCCCGGGGCGCAGGCCGCGCCGGTGACAAAGTCTTCTCCGCAGCCACCCTGGCCGCCGGGTGCCTGATCCTTGCCGTCCTCTTCGGCGTGGCGCTCTTCCTGGTGATCCAGGCCGTCCCGGCGCTCGTCGCCCCGCCGGACAAGATCCAGGGCGGAGCGGGCTTCTTCGCCTACATCTGGCCGATCGTGATCGGTACCCTGATCGCCGCCGTGATCGCCCTCGTCATCGCCACCCCCGTGGCGATCGGCGTCGCGCTCTTCATCTCGCACTTCGCCCCCCGCCGGCTCGCCTCGGGCCTGGGCTACGTGATCGACCTGCTCGCCGCCATCCCCTCGGTGGTCTACGGCGCCTGGGGCGCGGCCTTCCTGGCCCGCGAAATCTCCCCGGCCTACGGCTGGCTCGCCTCCAACCTCGGCTGGCTGCCGATCTTCCAGGGCCCGGCGTCGGCCACCGGCAAGACCATCCTGACCGCGGGAATCGTCCTGGCCGTCATGGTGCTGCCCATCATCACCTCGCTCTCGCGCGAAATCTTCCTGCAGACCCCCAAGCTGCACGAGGAGGCCGCGCTGGCCCTGGGCGCCACCCGCTGGGAGATGATCCGGATGGCGGTACTGCCGTTCGGCCGCCCCGGCATCATCAGCGCCATCATGCTGGGCCTGGGCCGCGCGCTCGGAGAGACCATGGCCGTGGCCCTGGTGCTCTCCTCCGGCGCCCTGACCGCCAGCCTGATCCAGTCCGGCAACCAGACCATCGCCGCCGAGATCGCCCTGAACTTCCCGGAGGCCAGCGGCCTGAAGGTCAGCACCCTGATCGCGGCCGGCCTGGTCCTGTTCATCATCACCCTCGGCGTGAACATGCTCGCCCGGTGGATCATCACCCGGCACAAAGAATTCTCGGGAGCCAACTAAATGACTGCCACCCTGACCCCCGTCAAGAAGCGCTCGGCCCTGACCAAGGGCCAGCTGCCCAAGGCCGCGCCGTACATCGTCCTGGCCCTCGCCCTGATCCTCGGCGCCGCCATCCTGGCCCTGATCGGCTTCAACCCCTTCGGCTGGGGAATCGTCTCGGCCATCCTCTTCACCGCGGGCCTGGTCGGCTGGAGCGCCGCCGTCGAGGGCTCCCGCCGGGCCAAGGACAAGCTGGCTACCTGCCTGGTGGTGGGCGCGTTCCTGATCTCCCTGCTTCCCCTGGTCTCCGTGATCTGGACCGTGCTGGTCAAGGGCCTTCCCGGCCTGCTGGATCCCGGGTTCCTCGGCACCTCCATGAACGGGGTGACCGGCGCGTTCGACAACAAGAGCGTCGAGAACGGCGCCCCCGTGGTCGGCGGCATCTACCACGCCCTCATCGGCACCGTGCAAATTACCCTGCTGGCCACGGTCATCTCCGTGCCGGTGGGCCTGCTGACCTCGATCTACCTGGTTGAATACGGCGATGACCGCCCACTGGCCCGCGCCATTACCTTCTTCGTCGACGTGATGACCGGCATCCCCTCGATCGTGGCCGGTCTCTTTGCCGCGGCGTTCTTCTTCGCCGTCGCCGGCCCGGGTACCAAGACCGGCGCCGTCGCCGCCGTCGCCCTCTCCGTGCTGATGATCCCGGTGGTGGTCCGCTCCAGCGAGGAAATGCTGAAGATCGTCCCGAATGAACTGCGCGAGGCGTCCTACGCCCTGGGCGTGCGGAAGTGGCGCACCATCCTCAAGGTGGTCATTCCGACGGCGATCTCCGGTATCGCCTCCGGCGTCACCCTCGCGATCGCCCGCGTGATCGGCGAGACCGCCCCCATCCTGGTCACCGCCGGCTTCGCCACCTCGATCAACAACAACGTCTTCGGCGGCTGGATGGCCTCGCTCCCGACGTTCATTTACACCCAGATCCTGAACCCGACCTCGCCGTCGAACCCGGGACCGTCGGACCAGCGCGCCTGGGGCGCGGCCCTGGTCCTGATCATCCTGGTGATGCTGCTCAACCTCGCCGCCCGCCTGGTGGCCCGCATCTTCGCCCCGAAAGTCGGCCGCTAGGCCCGCGCCGGCTCCGGACCCTCAATCTCTCCCAGTGAAGGAACAGCATGTCTAAGCGCATCGACGTCAAAGACCTCAACGTCTACTACAGCAAATTCCTGGCCGTCGAGGACGTCAACATCAACATCGACGCCAAGTCCGTCACGGCCTTCATCGGCCCGTCCGGCTGCGGCAAGTCCACCTTCCTGCGCACCCTGAACCGGATGCACGAGGTGATCCCGGGCGCCCGCGTGGAGGGCGAGGTGCTGCTCGACGGCGACAACCTCTACGGCCCGGGCGTGGACCCGGTGACGGTCCGCTCGCAGATCGGCATGGTCTTCCAGCGGCCCAACCCGTTCCCCACCATGTCCATCCGCGACAACGTGCTGGCGGGCGTGAAGCTGAACAACAAGAAGATCTCCAAGGGCGACGCCGACGCGCTGGTGGAGCGCTCGCTGCGCGGCGCGAACCTCTGGAACGAGGTCAAGGACCGCCTGGCCAAGCCCGGCTCCGGCCTCTCCGGCGGCCAGCAGCAGCGCCTCTGCATCGCCCGCGCGATCGCCGTGGAACCGCAGGTCATCCTGATGGACGAGCCCTGCTCCGCGCTGGACCCGATCTCCACCCTCGCCATCGAGGACCTCATCAACGAACTCAAGGATGAGTACACCGTGGTGATCGTGACCCACAACATGCAGCAGGCCGCCCGCGTCTCGGACAAGACGGCGTTCTTCAACATCGCCGGCACCGGCAAGCCGGGCAAGCTGATCGAGTACGGGGACACCCACACCATCTTCAGCAACCCCACCGTGAAAGCCACCGAGGACTACGTCTCCGGCCGCTTCGGATAAAGCCGGGGGGCTGTTCCGCCTTTGCCTTGCACTACAGGTTTGAGAGCGGCGAGAGTGCCAGCTCCAGCACGAAGGCCACGGCGGCGGTCACCAGCGGCGTGAGCGTCCAGAACGCCAGGATCCGCAGCACCAGCCGCCGGTTCGTGGCGGCGTAGCCTTGGTTCGCCCCGGCACCGAGCACCGCCGCGGTGACGGTGTGCGTGGTGGACACCGGCCAGTGCAGCCCGATCGCGCCCACCAGCAGGATCAGGCTGCTGTAGAGCTGGGCCACGGACCCGCGCAGCGGATCGATCCGGACCAGGCGGTGGCCCAGGGTATAGGAAATCCGCCACCCGCCCGCCAGCGTCCCGGCGGTCAGCATCGCGGCGGTCAGCAGGGCCACCCACACCGGTATGGACCCGCCGTCGGCCAGGCCCGCCGCGATCATCGCCAGGATCAGCACGGCGCTGGTACGCTGCCCGTCCTGCAGCCCGTGGCCGAACGCGACGGCGCCCGCGGCCACGGCTTGGGCGCGCCGGGCGCGGCTGTTGACGACGCCTGGGGGCGTGTAGCGCGCGGCCCACGTGGCCGGCCAGACCAGCAGGTATGACCCGGCGAAGGCGATGGCGGGGGAGATCAGCAGCGGCAGCACCACCTGTACCATCAGCGACTGGTCCACTCCCAGCACCGAATGTCCGCCCACCGCCACGCTGGCGAGGCCGGCGCCGGCAAGGCCGCCGACCAGCGCATGCGTGGACGACGACGGGATGCCCCGCCACCAGTTGTAGACGCCCCACAGCACCGCGCTGAGCAGTCCGGCCATCAGGATGGTCAGGCCGTTGCCGCCGGCCGGCAGCACCACCCAGGTACGGCTGACCTCCAGGGCCATGGCCGCGCTGAGCGCCGCCCCGACGAAGTTGAACAGCCCGGCCAGCAGGACCGCAATAGTCGGCGTCAAGGCACGGTTGCGGACGGCCAGCGCCACCGAGGAGGAGGCGTCCCGGAAACCGTTCAAGAAGGCGAAGGCCGCGGCGAACAGCACCACCGCGGCGAAGAAAAACAGGGACACGTCAGGATTCCTTGACGATGATGCTGCCTACCTGGGTGGCGATCCGGCGCATGTCCTTCGTGACATCAACCAGCTGGTCGGCGATGTCCCGGTTGCGGGCGTATTGGGCGGACTTCATGTCCTTGAGCATGTCCGCCACCCAGACCCGGTGCGTGCGCTCGGCCCGCTTGGTCAGGCGCAGCACCTCGATCCAGTAGTCCTCCAGCTCGTCCAGGTTGTTCAGCTGGCGCATCGCCTCGACGGTCAGTTCCGCCTGCCGGCTAATGATTTCCAGCTGGTCCGCGGCGCGGCGGGGCAGCCGGTCCAGCTTGTAGAGGAAGACCAGGTCCGCGGCGGCGTCGAGCTTCTCCATCGCCTCGTTCAGGTAGCGGGAGAGGGCGTACATGTCGTCGCGGGGTACCGGGTTGAGGAAGCTGCTGCGCATGTGGGTCAGCAGCGCGAAGTGCAGCTCGGCCGCCTTCGCCTCGTGGTTGTGCATGTCCTCGACCAGGCGGGAGTGTTCGGCCGCGGGCGCACCGAGGATCTCCGAGAGCGTGCCGGTGGCCAGCAGGATCTGCCGGGCCATCTGGGACAGGAGGTTCAGTCCCGCAGGTTCCTGGGGAAAAAGTCGCAGCTTCACGTGGGGTTACCGGTCTCCGAATGAGGCGTACACGGGCGTGGTCCGCCGGCCTTGATTCGAATTGATCGGCCCGCGCATGAAGATCACTTTACCGTCCGGTGGACGGCGGCCCTGCGGGGGCGGAACAGAGGGGGAAGAGTAGATGGTGCCGAGCCGGATACGCCTCTCGGCGGTAGGCCGCTCTAGGCGGCTAATTGTTGAAGCCCGGGGGTTTCGCAGCTCGGCACCGATTTTAGTTTTCTACGCCCGACGGACCAAGTCAAGATTGACACCGGGGCCCCGGCGGGCGTATCCGGACCCCGCCACGGCCGGTCCGGTGGGTCTCTAGTCGAGCTCGCCGAGGCGCCACGCGTTGGCCGCGTGCTCCAGGTCCTCCGCGGTTTTGACCAGCAGGTGCGAGTTCCGCGTGAGCTTGGTGGCGTGCCCGGCGTTGCTGTGCTCGGCGCCGTCGGCGAGGGTGGCCTGCCCCAGGGCAACTACCCGGCAAAACGCCGCGGACCGTTCCAGCGCGACGTCGAACTCGCCGTCGAAGGCCCCGGAGAGGATTGCATCCGCCATGGTGCGCATCTCCTCGGCGCCCGGCGGCTCGGCGGCACCGGCGACGGCGTGGGACACCTGCGCGGTGTCCTTGCCGGCCCGGAAGTACACCGAGATCCGCTCCGGATCCTGCACCGTCGCGGCGCGCAGGGCATACAAGCGCCACAGGGCGCCGGGCAGGGACCGGGCCGGGCTCTCGGCCCACATCTCGGCGATCGCCTCCAGGCCCTGTTCGTCGGCGAGCTTCACCAGGCGTTTGGTGACCTTGGGGTCGTCACTGTCGCGGCCGCGGCGGACCAGCGCCTGGGCGGCCAGGTGGGCCGCCTCTGACACGCGGGCCGGATCGGCGCCGCCGGCGAACGGCTCGAAGTCGATCGGCGCGAAGGGCTTCGGCTTGTGGTGACGGACGGGGCCGGGATTGCCGGTACCTGCTTGCTCGCTCATGCCACCACGCTACTCCTGTGCCATCGGGGAATCGAGCGTCCGGCGGGGCCCGGCAGCCCGAACCGGGAAGGTGCCCGGAACCGGTCCGGGGCGCCCGCGCCGCCGCGGGATCGGCCCGTTACGGCGCGTCGGCGGTGAAAAGCGCGGCGTGGTCTGCGGTACAGTGTTAACGTCCAGAAATGGATGGCGCTGCCACTGCGCCCGGAGCCGGTTTCTGCCGCGTTTCCCGTGCAGCGGCCGCTTGAGGGGGCCTTTAGCTCAGTTGGTAGAGCATCGGACTTTTAATCCGTGGGTCGTGGGTTCGATCCCCACAGGGCCCACTCTTTTAGCGAAGAGTGGAAATTCCCCCGGCATCCTGGCGACAGGACGCCGGGGGTTTTTTTGCGTCCCGCACCCGACAGGCCACGTTAGGAAGCCTGTCTAGTTATCAGCTCGGCTAGGATTGATCTATGGACTCCCATGTAACGGCAGACTCAGGCTACTGGTACGGCTTGGAGGGGCAGGTTGATGCCCCCACCGCCGTGCTGCAGGCGCTCCGCGGCTACCGCTCCGCCGAGGTCGCCACCCGGCGTTCCACCAGGGACTCCATGGGCATGGGCGAGACCGACCTGCTGGCGCTGCGCTACCTGCTCCGCGCCCAGTCCTCCGGAGAGCGGGTGGGGCCCAAGGACCTCAGCCGCATGCTGGGAATCACGACGGCGTCCACCACCTCCCTGATCGACCGGCTGGTGCTCAGCGGGCATGTCCGCCGCGAGCCGCACCCCACCGACCGGCGCTCCCTGGTGATCGTCCCGACGACGGAGACCGACACCGAGGTCCGGGAAACCCTGGGGCAGATGCACCGCCGGATGCTCGAGGTTGCCGAGGGCCTCACGCCCGACGAGAGCCGCGTGATCGTGTCCTTCCTGCGCAAGATGACCGAGGCCCTGGACGAGCACACCGCCAGCCACTGACTAGAGCAAAGTTCCGGGCCTCAAAACTAGCTAGTTCAGCTAGCGATATGTATGCTTATCAATGTGTTGGATAACCTATCGCGCAAAAATGATGAGTCGCGGCTGCTGACCATCGACCACGGCTTCGGGCCCGAGGCGGGCTCCCTGGATGTGGAGCTGGAAAACCAGGCCCAGACCGCGGACCGGACCTCCGCTGCCATCCGCGCCCTGGCCCCCAGCCACTGCGGCACCCCAATGCAGTGGGAGGCCCCGGCGCTCGCCACCATGGCCGACTACTCCTATGAGCCCGACGGCGGGCCGGCCTCGCTGCCGCCGGTCTGGCGCTGCTCCTGCGGCTTCCAAGTCGACGGCATCCTCCACCCCTCCAACGCACTGGCCTCCCTTTCGTGAGCGCCGTTCCGGTCACCGAGGCCCTCCTCCCGGCAGCCGAGCTGCCCGGCCTCGACGCCAGCCTGCTGGCCCTCCCCAACGAACCCCAGGGCCGCTTTCTGGTCCACGAGCGGCTGGGCCGCGGCGCAACGTCCACGGTCTACCGCGGCAGCGACCTCGCCACCGGCCGGCCGGTCGCCATCAAGGTTGCCGAGGGGCCGGCCGAAAAGGACGCCTCCCGGATCCTCGACGAGGCACGGGTCCTCGCCTCCCTGGACCACCCCGCCGTCGTCCGCTTCGTTGCGGCCGGCACCGTCCCCGAGGGCGACCGGTGGGCCGGCCGGCCTTACCTGGTGGAGGAATATGCCAGCGGCGGAAGCCTGAGCGACCGCATCCACCAGGGCGCCACCGAGCCCGCCAACGTCGCGTCGTGGGCCGCCGATGCCCTCGCCGGCCTCGACCACGTCCACGGCAGGGGCCTGGTCCACCGGGACATCAAACCCGCCAACATCCTCGTTAGCCAGCTGCGGCGCAGCTCGGTACGGCTGGCCGACTTCGGCATCGCCGTGACGGCCGGCACCACCCCCGAGGCCGGCATGTCCTCCGGTACGGTGCACTACATGAGCCCGGAGCAGGCCAAGGAACAGCCGCTCCACCCCGCCACCGACATCTACGCCCTGGGCCTGGTGCTCCTCGAGTGCCTCACGGGGGAGAAGGCCTACCCGGGGACCCCGGTGGAGTCGCTCGTGGCCCGCACCCTCCGCAGCCCCGCGATCCCCGCAACGCTGGGCAACGGCTGGACCAGCCTGCTGAAGTCGATGACGGCCATGAACCCCGCGGACCGGCCCAGCGCCGCCGCCGCCCGCAAGAAAGTCCTCCGGCTGGTACCGGCACGCCCGCAGCCGTCCCTCCGGGTGGTGGGCTGACCCCGACCGCGCCGCTAGCATGAAGTTCCCTACCCGCGGCGGACGGAACGGCCCATGCAGCACACCGGTACCCGGCGGCAGGACATTATCCGGCGGCTCCGCAGCGCCGGCTGTGTCTTCGCCGAAGAAGAAGCTGACCTGCTGCTGGGCGCTGCCGCCGACGCGGAACAACTCGAAAACCTCGTGGACCGCCGCGTCTCCGGCCTACCGCTGGAACACCTGCTGGGCTGGGCGGACTTCTGCGGGCTGAGAATCGCCGTGGATCCCGGGGTCTTCGTCCCCCGCCGCCGCACGGAATACCTCGTCCGGCGTGGGGCGACGCTGCTGCGGGAGCTCGACGCCGGTCCCGGGCGGCCGCCCGTGGTGGTGGACCTGTGTTGCGGCTCCGGAGCGGTGGGGGCGGCGCTGGTCGCGGCCGCCGGCCCGCTGGAGATGCACGCCGCGGACCTTGACCCTGCCGCCGTCGCCTGCGCGCGGCGTAACCTCAGCGCACCCGGCGCCGCTGCCCACACCGGCGACCTGTTCGAAGCCCTGCCCGAGGAGCTGCGGGGCCGCGTGGACCTGCTGGCGGTGAACGCGCCGTACGTGCCCACGGATGCCATTGCCGCGATGCCCCCGGAGGCCAGGCTCCACGAACCCCGGATCTCGCTCGACGGGGGAGCGGACGGCCTCGCGTTGCACCGGCGCATTGCCGCCGGCGCCGCGGAGTGGCTAACCCCGGGCGGCTGGCTCCTGATCGAAACCAGCCGGAGCCAGGCCCGCGCCACCCGTTCCATCCTGACGGACAACGGCTTCGCCGCTTGGATCCGCACCTCCGCCGCGCTCGACGCCACGTTAGTGGAAAGCCGACTGCCGCCCGGAGCGTAACTCCGGGCGGCAGTCGAGGCCTCTCCGAAACCGCAGCGAAAACCGCTAGCTGCGGCCTAGTTCGGCGTGACGTGCTTCGGCGCCTCGTCGGTGCCGAGGTTCGGGGTGCCCACGTGGGTGCTGTGCGCCGGGATTGCGCCCGTGGGTTCTGCCGTGGCGGTGTCCTCACGAGAGGCGGCGTCGGCTGCGTTCGTGGCGCCGTCGTCCGCTGAGCCGTCGTGGTGGACCTTGGAGGTGATGACCGTTCCGGCGCGGCGGGCCGCCTCGGCCAGCTGGCCCGATACTTCCGGGGCCTTGTCCTTGACCGCTTCAGCGGCCGCGGAGACGCCGTCCTGCACCGGCTTGCTTTGCCAGAGTTCCGACGCGCGGGTCTTCAGCTTCTCGTACGCGGCGCGGCCCGAGCGGGACCCCAGGATGTAGCCGGCGGCAAGGCCTGTGCCGAAAACAAGTTTGTTCTTCATACTGCGCTCCTAATCCGTGCTGATTGGTGGATATTCGCGGTGGTTTTACAACCCCCGGTGGATATCCGGGAACAAAAAACCGGCCCCGGGAGTAAATCCCGGAGCCGGTTCCTGGTGCTCCGACTTAGCGGTGCGAACGGCGGGTGATCATGCCGTAGATGAGCAAAACGATGATCGAACCAACGATCGCCAGCAGCCAAGTGGTCAGCGAGAAGAAGTCCTGCAGACCGGTGCCGAAGATTGCGCTGCCGATGAAGCCGCCCAAGAGGGCGCCAACAACGCCGAGGACCATCGTGATGACCCATCCGCCGCCCTGACGGCCCGGCAGGATGGCCTTGGCGATTGCGCCGGCGATGAGACCCAGAATCAGAAATCCGAGAATACCCATTTGCTGTCCTTCGCTTTCTGTTGAGGAGACACCCGGGTTGCCGGGTGCGCTTCGTCCTTCTGGGTAAATACTAATCATGCTTACTATCAAATTGCCACCCGGGCGGAGGAAATCGCCGCAAGGGAGATGCAATCGTTAGCAGGCGTCCAGCAGAAAGCACGGCAGGACGACGGGTCAGCGCTCCAGCCGGAAGCCGAGTTTGATGGTGACCTGCCAGTCGGCCACCTCGTTGTTTTCCAGGTGTCCGCGGATCTCCTTGACCTCAAACCAGTCCAGGTTGCGCAGGGTCTTGGCGGCCTCGGCGATGCCGTTACGGACGGCCGCATCGACGCCCTCCGTCGAGGTGCCGACTATTTCGGAAATGCTGTAGGTGTGGTTGGACATCTTCGCTCCTCGGGATCGTCGTCGGTCCGTTGACCCGGCCGCGGCGGCCGGGGGCCGTCCCTGCAGGCTAGCGGACCGGACCGCCCCGGACTAGGGGCTGCCGGCGGGGGAAGCGGTCACCCGCAGTACCGGGCCGGGGTCCGGGCGCTTCGGCGCGGCCGGGCTCTCGGGCGGGTGCGGCCGGAGCCGCTGGGCCATCCACGGAAACAGATAGTGCGTCGCCCAGGACAGGTCCTCGGTGCGGGTCTGGCGCCAGCCGGGCGCGGGCAGCGGCTTGGGTCGCAGCGGCACCAAGGTGTGCGGAACCTGCAGGGTGTCCAGCACCATGCCCGCAATGGTGTGGTGGCCCAGCGGCGAAAAATGCAGCCGGTCCGGGTCCCACATCCGCGGATCGCTGAGTTCCCGCATGGTCCACAGGTCCGCGATCACGCCATGGTGGCGTGCCGCGATGGTCCGAATGTTCTCGTTGAACACCGCCACCTTCCCGCGGATGCGGCCAAAAACGGGCGTGTGGCCCCAGTCGGGGCCGGTGAAGATCACCACGGTCGCCCCCGTGGCGGACAGGGCGGCGACGGCGGCGTCCAAGTCGACGGCGAGACGGTCCGGGTCGCGGCGGTGGAAGACCAGGTCGTTGCCGCCCGCGGAGAGCGTCACCAGATCCGGCTGCAGCGCGATGGCCCGCTCCAACTGCAGGTCGACGATCTCCTGCAGCACCAGGCCGCTGACGGCGAGATTGGCGTAGGAAAAGTCGGCACGGAGGGCGGCGAGCTCCTCCGCAATCCGGTCCGCCCAGCCGCGGATGCCGCCGGGACTGCCCGGTTCAGGGTCCCCCAGGCCGGCGGTGAACGAGTCACCCAGGGATACCAGCCGCTTCCAGTGGCCGCCGCCCGGCGCGTCGTTGCCGAAGGGGAGTGCCGGATCGAGGAATGCTGCCGAGTTCACAAGCTCAGAAATACGCCCGGACCGACGCCGGGGCAAGGTACTTTCGGCCCCCACGGGGAGGATTCCCGATACCTGCCGGGGGTATGCATGATACGGCAGGGGGTATATGATAGACGGTAATCCACCACTTTTCCGGGAGGCTCCCATGGAACTCGATCCCACGGACATGAAGTCCGTCATTAACCGGCTTCGCCGCGCCCAGGGCCAGCTTGCCGCCGTGACCCGCATGCTCGAGGAGGGCCGCGACTGCAAGAGCGTCGTGACCCAGCTCGCGGCCGTCTCCAGCGCCCTCGACAAGGCCGGCTTCTCCATCATCGCCACCGGCCTGCAGCAGTGCATGCAGCAGGAGGACCCCAGCCTGGACCGCGCCGAACTGGAGAAGCTCTTCCTCTCCCTGGCCTAAACAGGCTTGGGGCGCCGATAGCCCGGCCATTGGGCGGCCATCGGGCGGCGTCAGCCCGCCGGGGCCGCCAGCACGTAGGTCCGCAGGTCATCCAGCGTCTGCTGCATGTGGGCGTCCATAGCGTCGCGCGCAAGCCGTGGGTCGCGGGTGGCCAGCGCCGCCGCAATTTTTCCGTGGTGCTCGATCGCATGGGCCTGGATCTCACGCACCTCGGAGGTCTGGGTCCGGCGCCTCTCAAGGACCCGGTGCAACGGCGCGAACAGCACCGCGGCGAAAACATTCTCCGAGGCGCGCAGGATCAGGTCGTGGAAGGCGAGGTCCGCGGCCACGAAGGCCGCGACGTCGTGGTGTTCGTGGGCGGCGCGCATTGACTCCACCTGGCCGCGGAGGGTGTCCAGGTCGGCGTCGCTGATCCGCGAGGCCGCCAGTTCGCAGGCCCCCGATTCCAGCATCCGCCGCAGTTCGATGAGCTGGACCGCCGTGGCGGCGTCGTTGGTGCCCTCCGAGGCCGCGCGCAGCACGGCCTCCAGCGATGCCCAGCGGCTCAGCGGGTTGACGAACGTGCCCCGCCCGCGCTCGACGCTCAGGATGTGCTGGGCCTCCAGGGTCTTGATCGCCTCACGGACGGTCATCCGGCTCACGTCGTGCCGCGCGCTCAGCTCGAGCTCGCCCGGGACCGGGGAGCCGGGCGGGAACTCGCCGGCGATGATGCGGTCCAGCAGCTCGTCGGCCACGACGCCTACCAGCGATTTCCTAGCCAAATCTCCCCGTCCAACGTCATCCACACGCGTGCCCGACAAGTCTACTTGCGCGTCTCTGTGCCTTATGCCACACTAACACTCACTTGTTAGATGTCAGACATCTTACAAATGCGGTTGGAGACCAGCCGCGCAGATTCCACCGCAACAGAGTTTCCACAATGGAGTGCACGTGCCCATAGCAGCAGAGCCCTTAGAGGCAGATGTCCTGGCCGCCTTCCCGGCGGAGGTCCCGGTACCGGCAGCCTTGGTGGCCGACGGCGTGGCCGCAGCCGCCGCGGCGGGCCCCCGCACCCTCGTGGTGCTGGATGATGACCCCACCGGCACCCAGTCCGTCGCCGACCTCCCCGTCCTGACCCGGTGGGAGATGGAGGACTTCGCCTGGGCCTTCTCCCACCGCATCAACGGCCGTCCCGCGGACGCCGTCTACGTCCTGACCAACACCCGCAGCCTGGACCCGGCCGAGGCCGCCGCCCGCAACGAGGAAATCGTCCGCAACGCGCTCGCCGCCGCGCAGGCCGAGTCACTGAGCGTGGGCTTCGTCAGCCGCAGCGATTCCACCCTCCGCGGTCACTACCCGCTGGAGCCGGACGTCATCGCCGCCACCGTCAGCGCCGTCGACGGCGGGGCCACAGACGGCGTCGTGATCGTCCCGGCCTTCCCGGACGCCGGCCGCGTCACGATCGGCGGGGTGCACTACATGCGTGCCGGCGGCCCCGGCCGCCTCACCCCGGTGGCGGACACCGAGTTCGCCCGCGACGCCAGCTTCGGCTTCGCCAACTCCGAGCTCGCCCGCTACGTTGAGGAAAAGTCCGGCGGCCGCTTCAGCGCCGGCTCCGTGATCGTCCTGGACCTGGACACCATCCGGGCCGGGGACCCGCAGGCCTCGGCCCGCGCCATCGCGGACGCCATCGACGCCGCCGTCGACTCCACCCCGATCGTGGCGGACATCGTCTCCGAGAACGACCTCCGGCTCCTCTCCCTGGGCCTGCAGGAGGCAGAACGCCGCGGCAAGAAGCTGCTCTACCGCGTCGGCCCGCCGTTCGTCCGCGCCCGGATCGGGCAGGAAATCCGCACCGAACTCACCGGCGCCGAGGCCTACGCCGGCAACCAGCCCTCCGAGGCCGGCGGCCTGATCGTGGTGGGTTCGCACGTGGGCGTCACCACCCGCCAGCTCAACGCCCTGACCGCCCAGCACGGGTCGGCCCGGATCGTGGAGATCGACGTCGAACAGCTCCTGGACGGCCGCGCAGAGGCGCACCTGGACGCCACGGTCGCCCACGTCGTCGACGCGCTGCACGGCGCGGACGTCATCCTGCACACCAGTCGCCTCCTGATCAAGGCCGACGACGCCGCGGAGAGCCTGCGGATCGCCCGTACCGTCTCGGCCGCCGTCGTCGCGGTCGTCAACCGGACGCTGAAGACCTTCCCGCCCCGCTTCGTGATCGCCAAGGGCGGGATCACCTCCTCGGACGTGGCCGCCCACGGCCTCGAAATCCGCCGCGCGATCGTCCGCGGCCCCATGCTCCCGGGCATCGTCTCCCTCTGGGAGCCGGTCGACGGACCCGCCAAGGGGATCCCGTACGTCGTCTTCGCCGGAAATGTCGGCGACGACGAATCCCTCGCCCAGGTCACGCGCAAACTCAGCGCCACCTTCTAACCAGCCGCACCCTTTCAACGGAGAAAACCATGAACTACCAAGTCACCGTCCTCGGCCTCGGCGCCATGGGCCTGCCGATGGCAGCCCGGCTGGCCACGGAACTGACCGTCCACGGCTTCGACATCGCCGAGCCCCGCCTGCGGCTCGCCGAAGAGGCCGGCGTCCGCACCTTCGGCTCCGCCCGTGAGGCCGCCGAGGGCGCCGACGCGCTGCTGCTGGCCGTGCGCAACGGCGAACAGCTGGACGAGGTCCTCTTCGGCGCCACCGGCGTCGCCGGGGTCCTCAAGCCCGGCTCCGTCGTCATCCTCGGCAGCACCGTGGGCACCGACGCCGTTCCCGCCACCGTGGCCCGGCTGGCCGAGTACGGCGTCAGCCTGGTGGACGCCCCGCTCTCCGGCGGCCCGAAGCGCGCCGGCGAGGGCGACCTGCTGATCGTCGTCGGCGCCGAACCCGCCGCACTGGAAGCCGCCCGCCCGGTGTTGGAACTGCTCGCCTCCACCCTGACTGTGGTGGGCGACAAGCCCGGCGACGGTCAGGCGCTCAAGACCGTGAACCAGCTGCTGTGTGGCGTTCACATCGCCGCCGCGGCCGAGGCGATGGCCCTGGCCGACGCCCTGGGCCTGGACCAGGCGAAGACCCTCGCCGCCCTCGAGGCCGGCGCCGCCGGGTCCTTCATGCTCTCCAACCGCGGCCCCCGCATCCTCGAGGCCTATACCGAGGACGGCGCGGAGGTGCTCAGCCGCCTGGACATCTTCGTCAAGGACATGGGCATCGTCGGCAAGGCCACCCGCGCCGCCGGGCTCGCCGCGCCGGTCGCCGCCGCCGCCGAACAGCTCTACCTCCTCGGTCAGGCCCAGGGCCTCGCCGCCGAGGACGACTCGGCCGTCATCAAGGTCGTCGCCCCCGCAAAGCGCACCGCCTAAGCCTTCCGACCCCCCGACCCCGGCCGCGGCGGCCCCCAACGCCGCGGCCGGACCCTCCCTCCCGCCTGTCAAAGGAGACACCCCCGATGAACCCCCTGCTCAATTCCCTGATGGTGGGCGCGGCTGACGCGCCCGTCATCAAACCGGCCGTGGAGCTGGGCACTCCGCTGCTGCTGACCATCGCCGCCGCCGGCGTCGCCCTCCTGCTGGTGCTGATTATCCGCTTCAAGATCCAGGCCTTCGTGGCACTCCTGACGGTCAGCATCCTGGTGGCCGTCGCCGCCCAGATCCCGCTCAAGGACGTCTTCACGGTCGTCTCCAACGGTGTCGGCAGCACCATGGGCAAGGTCGCGCTGCTGATCGCCCTCGGCGCCATCCTCGGCCGCATGATCGAGGTCTCCGGCGGCGTGCAGTCCCTCGCGGACCACTTCACCGCGAAACTCGGTGCCAAGCGCGTGGCCGTGGCCCTCACCGCCGTCGGCTTCCTCGTCGCCATCCCCGTGTTCTTCGAGGTCGGCATCATCGTCCTCGTGCCGATCGTCTACGCCTTCGCCAAGATCGCCAAGGTCCACCCGGTGAAGTTCGGGCTGCCGATGGCCGGCATCATGCTGGCCATCCACGTCGCCGTCCCGCCGCACCCGGGCATCGTGGCCGGCGCGGGCGTCTTCGGCGCCGACATCGGCCTGATCGCCCTGATCTCCCTGGTCATCTGCGTCCCGCTGGGCTTCCTGTCCTACTGGGTGGCCTCGATCATGAACCGCAAGGACTACGAACTGCTGCCCGCGGTCAAGACCCAGGTGGATGAGTTCGGCACCAAGTCCCTGGTGAAGGTGGGCCACGACGGTCCCGGCGCCGCCGCCGTCGCCCCGCCGCGGCCGGGCCTGATCATCTTCCTGATCGCCACCCCTATCGTCCTGATCCTGCTCGGCACGGTCGGCACCCTCACCATCGCCAAGAGCAGCGCCTGGTACGGCGTCGCATCCTTCGTCGGCAACCCGTTCTTCGCCCTGTTGGTGGCCGTGGCGCTCTGCTTCTTCCTGCTCGCCGTCCGCCGCCGCTGGTCGCTGACCGAGACCGGTGAAATCTTCGAGGACGCGCTGCCCCCTATCGCCTCGATCCTCATGGTGGTGGCCGCCGGCGGCGTGTTCGGCAGCGTCCTGCAGGTCTCCGGCATCGGCCAGGCCCTCTCCCAGACCCTCGACACGCTCGGCGTGCCGCTGCTGCTGCTGGGCTTCATCATCTCCCTGGCACTCCGCGCCGCGCAGGGCTCGGCCACCGTGGCGATCGTGACCACCTCCGGCCTGCTGTCCTCCGCTGTCGCCTCCGGCGGCTACACCCCGGCACAGATCGCGGTGCTGGTCATCGCGATCGGCTTCGGTTCGCTCGGACTGTCCCACGTCACCGACGCCGGCTTCTGGGTGGTGGTCCGCTACTACGGCCTCACCGTCGCCGACGGCCTGCGCACCTGGACCGTGCTGACCACCGTGCTGGGCGTGGCCGGCTTCGCGCTGACCTTCGTGGCCTGGCTCCTGGTCTCGGGCCTCAGCGCCTGATGCGTACCCGTCTGGACACCCTGGTCGCCGGCGCCCTGCAGCAGGGCTCGGCCGTCCCGGCCTTCACCTGCTATGACTTCACGACGGCGCTGGCCGTGGTGGGCGCGGCGGAGGAGGCCGGGCGGGGCATCATCCTGCTGGTCGCGCCGAAGACCGCGGGGACCCCCGAGGGGTTGCGGCTGATCACGGCGCTCCGCGGCCTGGCCGACGACGCCGGCGTCCCCGTCGCGGTCCAGCTGGACCACGCCGCGGACCCGCAGCTGATCCTGGATTCCGTCGACGCCGGGGCCGATTCGGTGCTGGTGGACGGCTCCGCGCTGCCCTACGAGGAGAACATCGCCCTGGTCCGGGACGTCCGGGCCCGGCTCGAAGCGCAGGGCAGGGACGACGTCGTGATCGAGGCCGAGCTCGGCGGCCTCGCCGGCGACGAGGACCGCGCCTTCGGCCCCGACGCCGGCGGGAACGCCGCCGGTGGCGAGGCGGGCCTGACCGATCCCGGCCAGGTGGAGGACTTCGTTGCCCGAACCGGCGCCCGGCTGCTGGCCGTGGCCGTGGGCAACGTCCACGGCAAGTACCGCGGCGAGCCCCGGCTGCGCTGGGACGTCCTGCAGGAGGTGGCCGTGCGGGTCCGGGTGCCGCTGGTGCTTCACGGCGCCTCCGGGATTCCGGCCTCCGAGCTGGCCAAGGCCGCTGCGATGAACGTGGGCAAGGTCAACTTCAACACCGAGCTGCGCACCGGCGTGCTGCAGGCCCTCACCGAGCAGCTGCCCGCGCACCGGGCCGACGGCGAGAACCTGCAGGGCCTGCTGGGCCACTGGACCGGCTCCGCCCGGAGCTTCGCGGCCGCGTCCCTGGCCGCCCTGGCCCGGTAGCACGGGTACCCGGCCACGCAGGAAGTCTGCAAAGCGGCGGGAGGCTAGGATCAACCCATGATCCTGGCCTCCCTCGTCTTTGCCCTGCTGGCAGCCCTGCTCCACGTCTACATCTTCATCCTGGAGTCCTTCCAGTGGACCCGGCCCGCGACCTGGAAGCGGTTCGGCCTGGCCTCGCAGGCGGACGCGGAAACCACCCGCCCCATGGCGTACAACCAGGGCTTCTACAACCTGTTCCTGGCCATCGGCGCGTTCGTAGGCGCGGGCTGCGTGGCCTTCGGCGGGCCCGGAACGTCCGCCGCCGTGGTCGGCTGGACCCTGATCCTCAGCTGCTGCGGCTCGATGCTGCTGGCGGCCCTGGTGCTGGCCCTCAGCGGCAGGAAGTACCTCCGCCCCGCCGCCACCCAGGGCACCCTGCCGCTGCTCGCCGTCGTGCTGGGCCTCGCCGCCATCCTCACCTAGCCCACCCTGGCCGCGCTCGCCGGCCCTTCCTGCCCTTACCCCGGCCCGCGGCGCTGGGCCACAATGGTGCTGTGGACAGCGTGAGGGCGGTGTAGCCCCGCCATGACCGGGGGCTCGGGGCAGCGGGGGACCGGAACCCGGAGCACGGACGGCCGTGATCCGGCGATCGACCTCGCCCGGCTGTTCTGCCTGGCCCTGGTGGTGGTTGGCCACACGCTGATGGTCAGCCCGGTGCTGCACCCGGACGGCACGGTCACCTCGGAGAACACCCTCGGCAACCAACGCTGGTTTGAGCCCGTGGTGTGGGTGCTGCAGGTGATGCCGCTGTTCTTCGTGGCCGGGGGCGTGACCGGGCTCTACTCGTGGCGGCGGCTGCGCTCCATCGGCGGAACGGCCTCCGAATTCGTCCAGGCCCGGCTGCTGCGGCTGATCCGCCCGGCCGCGGTGCTCCTGGCGATGATGTTCACCGGCCTGTGGGCGGCCCGGCTGGCGGGGGTGGACTCGCAGGTGGTCCAGCTGCTGGCCAGCGGCGCGGGCATGCCGCTGTGGTTCCTGGCGGCGTACCTGGCCGCGCAGTTGAACCTTCCGTGGCTGGCCGCCCTGCATGCGAGGGCCCCGTGGCTGACGCTGGCCGCGCTGGTGGCGCTGGTGGTGGCTGTCGACTGCCTCCGCGGCGCGGTGCCCGGCCTGGCGTACGCCAACATGGTGTTCCTCTGGTGTGCCGTGCAGCAGCTCGGGTTCCTGCTGGCCGACGGGACGCTGCGGCTGGGCCCGGCGGCCCTGCTGGGCCTGGTGGCCGGCAGCAACGCCGTCCTGGGCGCCGCGGTGGTGCTGCGCCTCTACTCGGGGAACATGCTGGTGAACCTCAACCCGCCCAACCTCACCCTCTTCCTGCTGGCCGTCTCACAGGCCGCGGCCCTGCAGCTGCTGCGGCCCTGGCTGGTCCGGCTGGCGGCCCTCCGGCCGGTCGGGGCCGTCCTCGCCGCCGTCGGCCGCCGGTCCATGACCATCTACCTCTGGCACTTGCCGCTGATCGCTGCCCTCTCCGGGCTGCTCCTGCTGACCCGCCTGGCCCTGCCCGCCGGCGGCAGCGCCGCCTGGTGGTGGACCCGTCCGCTGCTGCTGCTCGCCGTCGCCCTCCTGCTGCTGCCCGTCCTGGCCCTCTTCGGAAGGCTGGAGGAGCGGCCGACGGCGCCCGGGCCGCCCCGGTCCCGGCCGGCCACCGCCGTGGCCACCGCCGCCGTCGTGGTCTTCCTGCCGGTGGTCCAGGCCGCCGTCAACGGACTGACCGTGGGGCTGCTGGGCGGCGGTGCCGCCTGCTTCGCGCTCGCCGCCCTGCTGCTGGGCCGCATACCGGTGCGCGCCCCGGCGCCCGGTCGGCACGGTGCGGGGGACCCATTGCCACCCCCGGAGATACATGCCAAGGTCGAACCATGACCGAGAGCGCGGCAAGAACCGAAGACACCTTTGGCCCGGACGTCACCACCACCCGCAACGACGCGCTGCACCGGTACGAGCTGCACGTCGGCGGCGAGCTAGCCGTGCAGGCCCGGTACATCGACCGCCCGGGCCACGTGGACTTCACCCACACCGAAACCGAGGAACGGTTCGCCGGCCGGGGACTGGCCAAGGTGCTGGCGCACTTCGCCCTGGACGACGTCGTCGCTTCCGGCAAACGGATCATCCCGCATTGCCCGTTCATCTACCGCTACCTGCGCAAGCACGAGTCCTACAACCAGTGCGTCGACTGGCCGGAGCAGCCGCCCGCCGGTGCCTGACAGCTTGTGAGCCCGGCAACAAGCTCGTATGGTTAGCTCTGAGTTATGCAGTTGGCTCACGGACGTGTCTTTTGGAGTATCCCGTGAACCACAAACTGCGTGTGCTTGTCCGTGTTGATGCCGATACCGGCCACGTGACCCTGGAAGCCTCAGGGTGCCTCACCCAGGACAGCTACCCCGCCCTGCTGCACATCATGCGGCGTTCCAGCCGCCTTGCCGCCGGTGCGGACGTGACCCTGGACCTGTACGGCGCCTCCCACCTCGATCCCGAGATCCTGCTGTCCCTGAGGGAATCCTCGTCCTCCCGGGCTGAGGGTTTTGCGCTGGAACTGCTGGAGCCGGCGGACCTGCCGGTCTGCCTGGCCCACGTGGGGCCGGCCGCCGGGGAGCTTGCCGACGACGACGAGGCCGGCGCCTTGGGCGACGACCGGCTGGAAGTGCCGTCCACCACCGCTGACGTGGACGAGGACCCGGTGGAGACCGGGGAGCGCATCCAGGGCCTGGAGCTGGCCCAGTACTTCGAGGGGACCCTGGACCCGGCGGCGACCGTGCGGGCACTCTCCGACGACGCCCTCGGCCAGCTGGCCGACGCCCTGTACAGGCACCTCGACACCACCCACCCCTCCTTCGGCGCGCACACCTGGTATGACCTTGCCGCCGAGGAGCTGCAGCACCGCCACCGTCGTGAGGACGGGCTGCCCGGGGCCGGCTCCGCCGAGCTGACCTCCGGGCTGGCCACCGACGCCTCCGCAGAGCTGACCCCGGAGGACATCTCCGCCATGGACCAGGCCGCCGAGATGCTCGCCGGGGAAGACCTCGACGAGGCCGATCCCTCGGCCACCGAACGCGCCGCGGCCGAACTGGCCGTCCGAACCCAGGACCGTAACCCGCTCCGGGCTGCCGTCGACGGGGATAACGACGACACCCCCGACGGCGAACGCGCCGCCGGCCCAATTTCCGCCTGAGCCGTTTCTATCCGAGTCTGATGTTGCCTGAGCCTTTTGTGCCTGATTGCAGGCGGGACCGGGACTAGGCTTCAGCTATGACAGCAGAGACCCCCGGAGCCACGCCCGCATCCACTGCCCTGGTCACCGGCGCCACCGCCGGGCTCGGGGCCGAGTTCGCCCGCCAGCTGGCCGGGCAGGGCCACCGGCTGGTCCTCGTGGCCCGCGACGCCGGGCGGCTGCGTGCCGTCGCCGAGGAGCTGGAGAACAGCTTCGGTGTGACGGCAGAGGTGCTCCCGGCCGATCTGACCGAGGACACGGGCGTTGCCGCCGTCGTCGCGCGCCTCGCCGATCCCGCCCGCCCGGTGGAGATCCTGGTCAACAATGCCGGCATGGGCCTGCTCCGCTCGTTCGCCGAGAACCCGATCGAGGACGAGAAGCGCCACCTCAAGCTCCACGTCGAGACGGCGATGGAGCTCTCGCACGCCGCCCTGCAGGGCATGCTCCAGCGGGGCTCCGGCCGAATCATCAATGTGGCCTCCGTCGCCGCGTTCCTGCCGCGGGAAACCTACTCGGCCGCGAAGGCCTGGCTGCTGAGCTTCAGCCGGTGGGCCAACATTGCATATGTCTCGCGGGGCATACAAGTGACGGCCGTCTGCCCCGGCTTCACCCACACCGAATTTCACGATCGGATGGGCATGGATAAGTCCGTGGCGCCGTCCTGGATGTGGCTGAGCGCTGAACAGGTGGTCCGTGAGGGCCTGGCGGACAACGCCCGTGGACGTGGCGTGTCCATCCCCAGCCGGCGCTACAAGGCGCTGGTCGCGGCCGCGCGGCTGCTGCCGGCGAAGCTCGTGGCCGGACCGCCCCGCCGGGCTAAGTAGCGGCCCGGCGGCGGATCAACAGCACAACGGCGATCCCCACACAGGCGCCGAGCAGCGTCTCCACCGCCCGTTCGGCCACCAGCAGGTGCGGGTCGGCGGGGGAGGAGAGCTGGGTCATCAGCAGGATCACGGGGGTGAAGAAGACCATGGCCAGCCCGTAGTGCCGGGCCATGAACAGCTCCGTACCGAACTGCAGCACGATCACCAGCACCGCGACGGCGGCGGTCTCGCTGCCGGGGAACAACCGCAGCGGGGAGCCTGCCCAGGGAAAGAGCACGGCCGCCACCACCAGCAGGCCTAGCAGCGTGCCCACAATCCGGTGCAGGCCGCGGTAGACGCTGCTCGGCAGGTCGGCGCCCGCCAGCGGCACCGCCGCCGCGGCCATCGCCCAGTGCGGGTGGCCGCTGCCGCTGAGCACCCCGATGCTGCCGGCCGCCCCGACCGCGGCCAGGTACCGGGCGGCGTGAATCCAGGCCGCCCGGCGGCGGGAACCGCGCAGCGGCGGCACGGTCCGTCCCGCCCCGCGTACCCATTTCCGGCTGCGGACCCAGCCGGCGAAGCCGACCAGGATGGAGAACGCCGCGGACCCGGCGCCGATCAGGACCGCAGCCGGTCCCGGCACGGGGGTGGGGATGGACGCGCACGCGCCGAGGGCCAGGAGGCCAAAGAAGGGCCCGTTCGGTTTCAGGTTCACCCGGTCCGCGAAGAGTGAGCCGACGGCGGCGAGGCCGGACTCCACGGCCACGAGCGTCCAGGAGTGCAGGTGGTTGACCGAGAGCAGCACGCCCACGGCCAGGCCGCCCACCAGGACCAGCGCCGCCTGCAATTGGTGCCGGAGCCTGAGCTGGTGCGGATCGGAGCGGCCGTACATGCCTATCAGGGCCCCAAAGACGGCGTAGACGATCAGGTCCGGCCGCCCGGCGGCCAGCAGTGCCAGAGAAGGCACTGCGACGCTGAGCGCCACGCGCACCGCCGAGGCGTGGTCCCGGTTGGCCGGTCCCAGCGAGTGCAGTCCCTTGGCATGGCGGAGCAGGGAGGACCGCGGCGTGGACGGCAAGCGGACCTCCTGCGGTGGTGTGGTGGTGGAGAACGGATGGGGGCGCGGCCAGGGATGGAATCGAAGCGGGCCGGAGCCGCCAAAGGCCCGCCGTGGCCGCCGCCCCGGTGGGGACGGACGGCCCGCGAGGGGCCTCGGAGGGCGGGGCGCTGGGCCGGCGTGCTCGGCCGGGGGTGGCTAGGCCGGCGCGCCGACCTTGCCGCCGTCGGCGTCGCCCGCAGCGACCAGGGGCATATCCATGTGTTCCAGGTCGATCAGAGGGTTTTCGTCCTGGGTGGCGACCAGTTCCCGGGCCTCGGCCTGGGTGTCCACGCTCGGCATGGAGCCGGGCAGCGGCATCTGGGCGGATTCGCGCAGGAAGTAGATCGCGACGGCGCCGATCGCCGAAGTGGCCATCAGGTAGTACGCCGGCATCATGTCGTTGCCGGTGGCCGAGATAAGGGCCGCGACGATGAACGGCGTAGTGCCGCCGAAAATCGCCACCGAGAAGTTGTACGCGATGCCCATGGCGCCGTAGCGGCTGGCGGTCGGGAACTGGGCCGGCAGGGCGGAGGCCAGGTTGGCGACGTAGAACGTCACGGGGAACGCGATCAGCGCCAGGCCCGCCAGGGTGGACCAGATCTCGCCGACGCCGATCAGCATGAACGCCGGGGTGGCCAGGACAACGGTGCTGATGGCACCGATCCAAAGCACGGGCCGGCGGCCGATCCGGTCGGAGAGCTTGCCGGTCAGCGGGATGCAGAGGCTCATGACCACCAGGACGGGGATGGTCAGCAGGGTGCCGTGCACCTCGTCGTAGCCCTTGGACTCGGTGAGGTAGGTCGGCATATAGGAGGTCAGGGCGTAGCCGGCGGTGTTCGCCGCGGCCACCAGGATCATGGCGGTGATGATCGAGCGCCAGTAGGCCTTCACGATGCCCACCGGACCCTTGGAGGCGGCGTCATCCGCGGCGGAAGCGTCCTTGGCGAGGTTCTCCTGGGCATCCAGGGTGGCCTGGAACTGCGGGGATTCCTCGATCTTGCTCCGGAAGTACACGGCGACGGCGCCGAGCGGGCCGGCCACGAGGAACGGGATGCGCCAGCCCCACTGCTCCATGGTGTCCTGGCCCAGGGTCAGCTGCAGGACGGACACCAGTGCGGCACCGAGGGCGAAGCCCAGGTAGCTGCCCATGTCCAGGAAGCTGGCGAAGAAGCCGCGGCGCTTGTCCGGTGCGTATTCGCTGACGAAGGTGGTGGCACCGGCGTATTCGCCGCCGGTGGAGAAGCCCTGGATGAGCTTGAAGACCACCAGCAGCACGGCGGCCCAGATGCCGATCTGCGCGTAGCCCGGGAGCAGGCCGACGGCGAAGGTGCTGGCCGCCATGATCAGCAGGGTGGCGGCCAGGACCTTCTGGCGGCCCACCTTGTCGCCCAGCCACCCGAACACGACGCCGCCGAGGGGGCGGGCGATGAACGTGGCGGCGAAGGTGCCGAGCAGGAAGAGGGTCTGGACGGTCTTGTCTGCCTCGGGCAGGAAGACCGGGCCCATGGTGGTGATCAGGTAGCCGAACACGCCGACGTCGTACCATTCCATGGTGTTGCCGACGATGGTTCCGCCGAGGGCCTTCTTCAGCATCGGCTGGTCAACGACGTTGACGTCGGACTCGCGGAGCCGGCGGCGGCGGAGGCGTGGCTTCTTGGCGGCGACGGGTGCGCCAGGGTTGGTTCCGGTGGCGTTGGCTACGCCTGCGGAAGAGTCGGTCGTGCTTCGGTCTGTGGGCATTTGGGAGGCTCCTGTGGAGGTCATTTGCTTGCGACTTCTAGCTGCCCCGCTCTGGGCAGGCTCTCAATTTTACGGGATTTCCGTAGTCATTCCGATTTTTGTGCCGTAGGATGCCCCTTTTCGGCCGCCGGACGCCCGGGGCGGGCGCGAAGCCGTGACTGCATATTCCGCGTCATCACTGGGAAGTAAGCAGTGAGCTTATTAGTTTGGTAACAATTGGGCCGCGACCGCCCCGAAGCCCCGGATTTCGGGCCTTTTACCGCCGTTCCAGCCTGATTTCGGGGAGCTCGAACCAGTCCTTGGGGAGCAGTTTCCGGGTGCCGTCCGGCGTGAAGCCGTGCCGGGCGTAGAAGGCCCGCGCCCGGGGGTTGTCTTCGAGGACCCACAGGTAGGCCGGGCCGGGGCCGACGGCGGCGTGCAGCAGGGCCGCGCCCAGCCCGGAACCGTAGGCGGCCCGCAGCGTGTATATCGCGTAGAGCTCCCGTTGGTCCGGCCGGTCCTCGTCCCGTCCGGGGCCGCCGTGGGCGAACCCGACGATCCGGCCGCCGTCGTCGAGGGCGATCACCGGCGCGGACGGGCCCACCAGGGAGGGCCGCCGGCTTTCCGTCCGCTCCGGCAAGGAGGCGCGGCGGGCTGCGAAGAACTCCGCCGGGAGGACGTGGGAGTAGCACTCCTCATGGGCCAGCGTGTGCATCTCGACCAGGGCTTCGGCGTCGGCGGGCGTGGCCTGCCGCAGGTGGTATTCCATGCCCCCAGCCTAGAGACATGGCGACGGCGGCAGACCTACCATGGTGGGACGCTTCATTTCATCGCGGAAAGGAAGAGTCATGGCGGATCATCACTCGAAAGAGCAGCTTGAGCCGGAGGTCGCCCAACACCTCACCCAGTCCATGGACAAGGTCCCCGGCCCGGAGATCAAGCGGCCCGCCCCGCCGTCGCCGGCGGACGGCCACCCGTGGCCGGACGGCAGCGGCAAGCACCACCACCCCAGGGACCGCGACTCCGTCCACTCACAGCAGGGCCAGCAGGTGGCCGACGCCGCCATGCACCGCCAAAGCCGGCCGCAGATCCCGCACCACGACTAGGACGGGTTGCGGCCGCCGCTGGCCCGTCCCTAATCCGTGGCGAGCCAGGCCATCGCGGCAACGACGGCGGCCGTCGTTCCGGTCCGCAGGGTGGGGTCAATGACCGGCGCAAAGTGCGGGGAGTGGTTGGCCGGGATGTCCTGCGTGACCGTCCCGGCAAACTCCGCCGCCGCGTACGCTTCCGGGTCGCTGCCGCCCAGGCCCCAGTAGGTGTAGGGCGTGCCCAGGGCGTCGGGTATCTCGCTGAAGTCCTCGCTGGCGGATTGCCGGTCCAGGCCGGACGCCTGCGCGCCGAAGTGCCGGCGGAAGGCGGCGTCGACCCGAGCCGTGGCCCCGCCGCCGTTATTGGTGAGCGGATAGTGGTCGTAGAACTCGAACTCCGGCTCCTTCGGGGACCCGGCGGCCAGGCACTCGCCGGTCACGATCCGCCGGACCGCGGCGATGATCTGCTCCCGGGTGGCCGGGCTGAAGGTGCGGATGTTCAGTTCCAGCTCTGCCCGGTCGGAGATGATGTTGCTCTTGGCTCCCGCGCTGAGACGGCCGATGGTCAGGACGGCGAACTCTCCGGGTGCCACCTCGCGGGAAACGACCGTCTGCAGCCGTAGGGCAATCGATGCCGCCAGCACCACCGGGTCCACGGCGAGCTGGGGCATGGAACCGTGGCCGCCCCGCCCGTGGAGCGTGATCTTGACGCTGTCCGCGCTGGAGAGGACCGCGCCCGGCCGGGTCCGCACCTGGCCGGCGGGGAACGCCAGGACATGTTGGGCCAGCGCCACGTCCGGCCGTGGAATCAGGTCCGCCAGGCCGGCGTCGACCATCCGCCGCGCCCCATCCGCCACCTCTTCCGCGGGCTGGAACAGGGCGATGTAGGTGCCGGCCCAGGAGGCTTTGCCTTCCGCCATAAGGCGGGCGGCGCCGAGCAGGCAGGCGACGTGCACGTCGTGGCCGCAGGCGTGGGCCACCGGTACGGTGCCGCCGTGGCCGTCCGCGGCGGTGTCCGTGCTGGCATAGGGCAGCCCTGTGTCTTCGGCCATGGGGAGCGCGTCCATGTCGGCGCGCATCAGCACGGTGGGCCCGTCGCCGTTGCTCAGGATGCCGACGACCCCGGTGGAGCCGATGTTCTCGTGCACCTCGTAGCCGAAGTCCCGCAGCAGGCCGGCCGCCAGGGATGCCGTCCGGGTCTCCTGATGGCCCAGTTCGGGGTGCCGGTGCAGGTCTTTGTACAGTTCCTCCTGCCATGCCGCGATCCCCGCCGCGCCGGCGGTGATCCGGGCTCCGGGCTCACCGGGTTCCGAGGCTTCCTGGTGGTCGTCGTGCCTGGTCTCGCTCATGGTCCGGTCCCTTCATTGCTGGAATGGCTCATCGTTGGAAAAGCTCAGGTTCGGAATGCCGCAGGTTTGGAAAGCCGCAGGTTTGGAAAGCTTCAGGCCCCGTCAGCCGGATTCGACGACGACGTCGGCCGGGTTTTTGTCCAGCCGCCAGCCGCGCCAGACGGGGTGGCGGAGCTTCCCGGTGCCCGTCCACTCGCCGAACGTCACCTCACCCACGAGCTTGGCCGAGACCCAGTGCGCGTCGGCGGCGTCCGCGGCGGGCACCTCGTCGAAGGGTGGCGTCTTGCGCGGGATCGCGTCAAGGGTCCGGCGCATCTCGGCGAGCTCGCGGGTGCTGAAGCCGCTTCCCACGCGGCCGACGTAGCGGAGTCCCGAACCGTCGGGGATGCCCACCAGGAGGGACCCGACGGTGTCGCTCCGGCCGCCGTTGCCCGGCCGCCAGCCGCCCACCACCACCTCCTGGGTCCGCTCGAATTTCAGCTTCAGCCAGGACCGGCTGCGCTGGCCGACGTAGCGGCCGCCCGTGCGCTTGGCCATGATGCCCTCGAGGCCCAGTTCCTGCGCGCTCTCGAGCAGATGCCCGACGTCGGCGTCGATCACCTCGGAGAGCTGCACCGGGCAATCGCCCCGGGATACGGCCGCGAAGAAGGCATCCAGCCGTTTCCGCCGGGATGTCAGGGGTCGGCGGCGCAGGTCCTCGCCGCCGTCGGTGAGCAGGTCGAACAGCATCAGACGCACCGGGGTGGCGGCCCGCGCCCTGGCCACGTCGCCGGCCTTGGTCAGCTTCATCCGGCCCTGCAGCAGCCCGAAGTCGGGCCGCCCGGACGGGCCGACGGCGATGATCTCGCCGTCGGCGGCGAAGTCCTGCGGCGGCCAGCAGGACCGGTCCGTCAGCTCGGGGTAGCTGGCGGACATGTCGATCCCGTTGCGGCTGATCAGGCGGATCCGCTGCGCGTCGCCGAGCACCAGGGCCCGGACGCCGTCCCACTTCAGTTCGAACTGCCAGTCATTGTCGGTCAGGTCCGCGCGCGTTCCCGGGCTGGCCAGCATGGGGGAGAGCTGGGCCGGGTCCGGGGCGGCGGCCTCGACCGTGCCGCCGTCTTGGCCCGGCCCGTCGTTTCCCGCCGCGCCGCCGTCGCCGTCATTCGAATCCTCGTGGTGTTCCTTGGCCTCGTCCATCAGGTGGATCAGCCACTGGTCCTTGGCTTGGCCGGTGTGGATGAGGGCGAAGCGCCGGGCCCCACCCAGCCCGCCGCCGTCCTGCCCGGTGAGCGTGGCGATGACCTCCTTGCCGGCGATCCACTTCTCGCACTCGTACGTTCCGCGGTCCCAGATGCTGACGGTTCCGGCGCCGTACTGGCCCTTGGGGATGGTCCCCTCGAAGTCCGCGTAATCCATCGGGTGGTCCTCGGTCTGCACCGCCAGGTGGTTCTTGGCCTTGGCCACGGGCACCCCCTTGGGCAGCGCCCAGGAGACCAGCACGCCGTCGCGCTCCAGCCGGAAGTCGTAGTGCAGCCGGCTGGCGTGGTGTTCCTGGATGACGAAGCTCTCCCGGAGGGTCTCCTCCGCGGCGCGGTTGCGGTGCCGCTCGGCGGTAAACGGTTCCGGGGTGGCGGCGGCGTCGCGCTTGGTGCGGTACTTCTCCAGGCGGGGGTCGGTGTCCCCGCCGTCGCCCGGGGCAGCGGCAGAGGCACCGCCGTCGTGCCTTCCGGAAATGACGGCGAAGGGGTCCTTGCCGGCGGCCACCCGCTTCATCACCTCGCGGTAGTCCAGCTGGTGCAGCGTCGGGGCCGCGAGCTCCCGCCAGGTGCGGGGGGCGGCGACGGTGGGCCGGAGCCGGCCGCGCAGCGAGTACGGGACGATCGTGGTCTTGGCCGCGTTGTTCTGGCTCCAGTCGACCAGGACCCTGCCGGCGCGGAGGGTCTTCTTCATGTCGCTCACGGCCAGGTCCGGGTGGTCCGCCTCGAGCGCCCGGGCCAGTTCGTGGGCGAAGTCGGCGATCTGGTCCGAGCTCTGCGTGCCGTCCAGGGCGGCATAGAGGTGGATGCCCTTGCTGCCGCTGGTCACGGGCACGGGGTCCAGGCCCACGTCCCGGAGGATGGCCCGGGCCAGGGTGGCCACCTCCACGCATTCGGCCAGGCCCGCGCCCTCTCCCGGGTCCAGGTCGAGGACCAGGCGGTCCGGGGGCAGCGGATCGCCGTCGGAATCCACCCGCCACTGCGGCACGTGGATCTCCAAGGCGGCGATTTGGGCCAGCCACGTGAGGGTGGCCGGATCGTTGACCAGGGGGTACTGGACGGTGCGGTCCTTGTGGGTGATGGACGCCCGCGGCACCCAGCCGGGGGTGGAATGGTCCAGGTTCTTCTGGAAGAACATCTCGCCGGGCGCGTCCGCGGTGCCGACGCCGTGCACCCAGCGTTTGCGGGTGGCCGGGCGGTCCGCGGCGGCCGGGATCAGGACGGGTGCGACGGCGGCGTAGTACGCCAGCACGTCGGCCTTGGTGGTGCCGGTCTCCGGGTACATCACCTTGTCCAGGTTGGTCAGCGTGAGCTCCCGTCCGTCCACCCGGACCCGTTCCTTGCCCTCAGCCACGGGGCTTCACCTCCGTGCCGGTCTGGTGTTCACTTGAGCCATGAGAGCCATCTGGAAAGGCGCGATAGCGTTCGGCCTGGTCAACGTCCCCGTCAAGGTCTACAGCGCCACCGAGGATCACGACATCAGCCTGCACCAGGTGCACAACGCCGACGGCGGGAGGATCCGCTACCAGCGCCGCTGCGAGGTGTGCAGCAAGGTCATCGACTACGAGGACATCGACAAGGCGTACGAGGACGACGGCCGGACGGTGATACTCAGCCGCGAGGAACTGAAGTCCATTCCGGCGGAGAACAGCCACGAGATCGAGGTGGTGCAGTTCGTCCCCGCCGACCAGCTGGACCCGATGATGTTCGAGAAGAGCTATTACCTGGAGCCTGACGCCAAGTCGCCGAAGGCATACATGCTGCTGCGCCGGGCGCTCGAGGACACGGACCGGGTGGCGGTGGTCCAGTTTGCGCTGCGGGAGAAGACCCGTCTGGGCGCCCTGCGGATCCGCGGCGACGTGCTGGTCCTGCAGAGCCTGCTCTGGGCCGACGAAGTACGCGAGGCCAACTTCCCGGCCCTGGAGACCACCGTCCGGATCTCCGCCCAGGAGCGGGAGATGTCCGCTGCCCTGGTCGATTCGATGGCGGCCGACTTCGATCCGGCGCAGTTCACCGATGACTACCAGCTCCAGCTGCGGCAGCTGATCGACGCCAAGATCGAGCAGGGCGACTCGCTGGACACGGAGGAGACCTTCGGCGCTCCGGCGGCGGAGGCGGGCACCGGCGAGGTGATCGACCTGATGGACGCCCTGAAGCGGAGCATCGAACGCAAGCGCGGCGGCGGGTCCGACGGCGAAGCCTCCGAGGGCTCGTCCGGCGGGTCCGCAAGGGGTGCGGCCACGTCGGGCACGACAAAGACTGCCGCCGCCAAGGCGGGCACCGCCAAGACCGGTACCGCTAAATCTGGCACCGCCAAGACCAGCACCGCCAAGACCAGCGCAGCCAAACCCGCGGCCGCGAAGACGGGCACCGCGAAGTCGGCCGCCGGCACGTCCGCCGGGACCAAGTCTGCCGCGACCAGAACTGCCAGTACCAAGACGGCCGCCACCAAGACTGCCGCCGCTAAGACCAGCGCCGCCAAGTCCGGGACCGCGAAGACGGCGGCGCGGAAGGGCGCCTAAGCCGGGGGAGGCCGCCGGGGGCAGCGCCGACACCGCCTAGGAGTTCCGCAGAGCGGAGATGAGCTCGCTCTTCTTCTTGCTCGAGTAACCGGTCAGGCCGATTTCCTTGGCGCGCTTCTTCAGTTCCGGGACCGTCCAGTCCTCATAGTCGCCCGAATGGCCGCCCTTGCTGCCCACGTTGGAACGCCCGCGCTTGGCCGCGGCGTTGGAGATCCGTGCCGCCTTCTGCTTGGAGGCGCCGTCCTCGAGGAGCGCCTCATACATCTCGGGGTCCTTGATGCTTGGGCTCTCGGAGCCCTGCGGTGCGCCCTTCTTGGTCGGCATGCCTACTCCTCCTGATCGGTCCTGAACCGTCCTGAATCCGTGCGGCGCCGGAGCCGGCCGGCCTCCTGCGCCCTTTCTGCCCACGCTAACCACGGGCGATAGCGAACACAAGCATTTCGTCAGCATGCTGACCAATCGTCCGTGGGACCCGTTACATCCGAGGACCGTGGTGACCTGCGCGGCGTCGTCCCAGCCGGAAGCCGAGCCAGAAAGCCAGTGTGAGTAGTCCCGCCCCGACCAGCAGGTAACCCGCACGGGCCTGGTCGTCCATCAGGATGAAGTCGCCCGAGAAGAATGCCTGGTCGGCCAGCGGAGCATAGGCAAACCAGCCTGCACTCCGGCGTGGTGCTTGGAGTGCGGCAATCCCGGCGGCGATGGCTGCCATCCCAAGGAGCGGCACTAGGAGTAATTGCCAGCGAAAGCGCGAGCCGGCCGGATGAGATTCCCCCGAAGTCATGGCCCCAGCCTAGCTCCGCCGCCTTGCATCCCAAGGAAGCCCGGGCATAAAAGCGGAAGGCCGCCGCTCCGTCCCGCAAGGGGAGGAGGCGGCGGCCTTCCGGCGTCGGTGACTACTCGGCGTCGTGGTCCGTTTCGAGGATCTGGACCAGGCGGTCGAGGGCGGCGTCGGCGCCGTCGCCTTCGGCACGCAACACCACAACCTCGCCGTGCGAGGCGCCCAGGCTCATCAGCGAGAGGATGCTGGCGGCGTCCATGGCCTCGTCCGCGGGTTCGCCGAGCCGGGCGATGGTGATCTCCAGATCGAACTCGCCCGCGGCCTCGGCGAAGATGGCGGCCGGGCGGGCGTGCAGGCCCACGCGGCTGGCGATGGTGGCGTTACGTTCGGTCATTGTTGCTCCTAGATTTTCAGCGTGGAATGGTCTGTGGTGAACCGGCTCAGACGGTGACGGGGACCGGTTCCACCGTATCAACGGTCTTCTTGACTGCCCAGCGCTTCAGCGCGATCACCGACAGGGCGGTAACCACGGTGCCGACGGCGATCGCAACGACGAACATCAGGAAGTTGTCGATGGCGAAGAAGACGAAGAGTCCGCCGTGCGGGGCCTTGGATCCGACGCCGGCCGCCATCGAGATGGCGCCGGTCACCGCCCCGCCGAGCATGCTGGCGGGGATGACGCGCAGCGGGTCGGCCGCGGCGAACGGGATGGCGCCTTCGGAGATGAACGAGGCACCCAGCAGCCAGGCGGCCTTGCCGTTTTCCTGCTCGGCCAGGCTGAAGAGCTTCTTGTTCAGGACGGTCGAGGCCAGGGCCATGGCCAGCGGCGGAACCATGCCGGAGGCCATCACGGCGGCCATGATCTGCCACGGGGCCTGGTTGTCGATCGAGGCGGCGCCGAGGCCGGCGACGGCGAACGAGTAGGCAACCTTGTTGACCGGGCCGCCGAGGTCGAAGCACATCATCAGGCCGAGGATCACGCCGAGGGCGATCGCGCCGGCGCCGGTCAGTCCGGAGAGCCAGGAGTTCAGGCCGTTGGTGATGGCCACGATCGGGCCGCCGAGGATGACGAACATCAGGCCGGAGGCCACCAGCGAGGCAACCAGCGGGATGATCACCACGGGCATCAGGCCGCGCAGCCAGCGGGCCACCTGCAGGCGGCCGATGACGAGGGCGATGTAGCCGGCCAGCAGGCCGCCGACGATGCCGCCGAGGAAGCCGGCACCCATGAAGCCTGCGACGGCGCCCGCGACGAAGCCGGGGGCGATGCCCGGACGGTCGGCGATCGCGTAGGCGATGTAACCGGCCAGCGCCGGGACCAGGAAGCCCAGCGAGAGGGCGCCGATCTTGAACAGGACGGCACCGAGGTAGGCGCCCAGCGGGCCCCAGGCGTTGTCCGGGTACTGGGTGGGCAGGTTGAAGAGGGAGTTCTGCAGGACGATGTTGTCCGCGAACTTCGTGATCAGGTAGCCGCCCATGAGGAAGCCCAGGGCGATCAGCAGGCCGCCGCCGGCGACGAACGGGATCATGTAGCTGACGCCGGTGAGCAGGGCCTTCTTCAGTTTCTGGCCGACGTGCTCGCCGCGCTCCTCGGCCTCGTGCTCGGCCTGTTCCTCCGCACCGAAGTGCGGGACGCGGCGGGCGTTGGGGTTGTCCGCGGCGGCGAGGGCCTCCTGGACCATCTTGTCCGGCTCGTCGATGCCGCGCTTGACCGGGGCGTTGATGACGGGCTTGCCGGCGAAGCGCTCCTTGCCGCGGACGTCGACGTCGACCGCGAAGATCACGGCGTCGGCAGCGGCGATCACGGCCGGGTCGAGGGCCTTGGCGCCCGAGGAACCCTGCGTCTCGACCTGCAGGTCGACGCCGACCTCCTTGGCCGCGGCGACGAGGGAGTCGGCGGCCATATAGGTGTGGGCGATGCCGGTGGGGCAGGCGGTGACGGCGACGAGGCGCTTGGCACGCGCAGTACCGGCGGTGCCAGCGGCAGCGGCGCCGGTGGCTGCGGCTGCCGGTTCGGCGGGAGTTGCCGCGTGGGCGGCGGGCTTGTCGGCCAGGGCACCCTCGACCAGTTCCACGACCTCGGCCTGGCTGGACGCGGCGCGGAGGGCGGCGGTGAAGTCCTTTTTGATCAGGGACCGGGCGAGCTTGGAGAGCAGCTTCAGGTGCTCCTGGTCGGCGCCTTCCGGGGCGGCGATGAAGAAGATCAGGTCCGCGGGGCCGTCCTTGGCGCCGAAGTTGACCGGGTTGGAGAGGCGGGCCATGGCCAGCGTGGCCTCCGTGACCGCCGTCGAGCGGCAGTGCGGGATGGCGATGCCGCCGGGCACGCCGGTGGCGGTCTTGGACTCACGGGCGAAGGCGTCGGCGAAGAGGCCCTCGACCTCGGTGGCGCGTCCGTTGGCTGCAACCTTGCCTGCCAGGTGCCGGATCACGTCCTCGGGTGAAGTGCCGAGATTCTGGTCGAGCTCGACCAGTTCGGGAGTGATGAGCTGGGTCACTGTCAATCCTTTGTCAGGGCCGTGATGGTTACGGCATCGGGGGTGGTTTGGTGCACTGCCGGGACTCGGGAGCCGGGCAGGGAGGCGGCGGCGGCACCGTGGGCCACCGCCTGACGAAGGCAATCAGCCGGGGCGGCGCCCTGGCTTGCGGCGAGCAGGTAGCCGGCCAGCGACGAATCGCCGGCGCCCACCGTGCTGACCGCGGTGACCGGCGGGTGCGTGGCGAGCCACGCGCCGTCGGCCGTCACAAGGACCGCACCCTTGGAACCGAGTGTGGCGAGTACGGCACCCACCCCGGAGCGGACGACGGCGGCGGCGGCCGTGGCGGCTGCCTCCGGATCGGCCTCGAGCTCCTCGGCGGACTTGTCAGTGGCGAAGCCGGCCGCTGCAGCCAGTTCCGCCAGTTCCTCGGCGTTGGGCTTGAGCAGGTCCGGCATGCCGAGGGGGTCGCCGGAGACCGCTGCGGCGAGGGGTTCGCCGGAGGAGTCGACGGCGATGAGGGGTGCCTCGGAGCCGTCGTGGGTGGAGCGCAGCCGCCGGGTGACGGTGGCGTAGAAATCGGCCGGGACTCCGGGCGGGAGTGAGCCGGCCAGGACCACCCAGCTGGCGCCGCGGGCGGAGTCCAGCAGCAGCCCGATCAGGGCCTCCTGCTGTTCGGCGCTCAGAACCGGGCCGGGTTCGTTGATCTTGGTGGTGACGCCGCCGGGTTCGGTGAGGGCCACGTTGCTGCGCAG
Organism: Arthrobacter sp. NPDC080082; assembly: GCF_040686595.1. Classification (NCBI taxonomy): domain Bacteria; kingdom Bacillati; phylum Actinomycetota; class Actinomycetes; order Micrococcales; family Micrococcaceae; genus Arthrobacter; species Arthrobacter sp. NPDC080082. The sequence goes on from NZ_JBFBKQ010000003.1 coordinate 101,170, forward strand.
CGGTTCCCCGATCGGCAGGGCGGCGAAGGGTACCTCGGTGTCCCGGAGCCCGGCCAGGACCGGGTCGGCCTCCGCGCCCGGGAGCACGGCGAGGGTCTTCAACCCGGAGGCCACGAGGGCCCGGGAGACGTTGACGCCCTTGCCGCCGGATTCCTGCCGGACGGAGAGGGCGCGCTGGACTTCGCCGCGCTGCAGGGGACCCGGGAGGGCGACGGTGCGGTCCAGGCTGGGGTTGGCGGTGAGGGTGACGATCATGCGACCACCACCTCCACTCCGGCATCCGAGAGTGCGGCCGCGAGGGCCGGACTGGGGTTCGAGTTGGTGATCACGGTGTCCAGATCTTTCAGGGAGGCGAACTGGACCAGCGTTTCCGCGTCCAGCTTGGAGGAGTCGGCCAGCACCACGATCCGGCGTGCCGAGCGGACGAAGGCGGCCTTGACGGCTGCTTCTTCAGGATCGGGAGTACTCAGCCCGAAGGCCGCGGAGATGCCGTTGGTGCCGATGAAGGCGATGTCCGGCCGGATCCGGCCGGCGGCCTCCACGGTGGACTGGCCGACGGCGGCCTGGGTCAGGCCGCGGACCTTGCCGCCGAGCAGGTGCAGGGCGATGCCGGTCTCGCCGGAGAGCCTGGCCGCGATCGGCAGGGCGTGGGTGATGACGACGAGTTCGGCGTCGGCACCGTTGCTGCCGGCGCCGGTTCCGGTGGTGCCTGCCGCCGAGCGGGCGGCCAGCATGCCGGCTAGGGCCTCGGTGGTGGAGCCGGCGTCGATCAGGATGCTGCCGGAACGGTCCTCGGGGATCAGGGCCAGGGCCGCCGAGGCGATCCGGGTCTTCTCCGAGGGTCGCTGGACCGTGCGTTCGAGGATGCTCTCCTCGGTGGTGCTGATCCGTTCGGGGGAGACGGCGCCGCCGTGGACCCGGCGGACGCTGCCGGCGGCCTCGAGGGCGGCCAGGTCGCGGCGCACGGTTTCGGTGGTGATGCTGAAGCGCTCGGCGAGGTCCGTCACGCTGGCCCGGCCGCTGGCGGCCACGAGCTCAACGATCAGTTGCTGGCGTTCCTCGGCGAACACTTGCCCTCCATTGCGGCGTTGACGTGGCTGCGGATCCTGCTGGTCCCGACTTCGGTGACCGCTGTCACATCAAAGTGGAATTGATTGACTTTATCTTTGATCATGTGGCTTTGTCAACGAAAAACCACAAGAACAAAGAACGTTGGTGTGGAGGTTTCGGTGGCGGGGCCCGGAGGGGTGGGGCGGATGCTGCTTAAATGCCGGATGCCGGGCCGGACCTGTGGGGTCCGGCCCGGCATCCGGGCGGTGTTTTGCGGGTCCTCAGTCCGCCGGGACGGCGGGCCTCGGGCTAGATGCCGGCGTCGCGGCTCTCGTTGCGGGTAATGGTCTCGCCGGTGTTGGGGTCAACCACCGAGCGGGTCTCGCTGACGCGGCGGGTGCGGCTGCGGCCGGGGGAGGCCAGGATCAGCGAGGCGATCAGGCCGATCACGCCGACGATCATCAGGATGTACCCGATCATGGTCTGGTCCACGTTGGGGATCAGTCCGGGGGTGATGGCCCAGGCCAGGATGGCACCGAGGGCGATCAGGAAGATGGAGGATCCGATTCTCATTTCTTGCTCCTTAGGGGTCCGGATGGACGGTGTCACTGGCTGAGTCTGGTGAAGTCCTGTGGTGCAGTCGGTATCGAAGAGTCCGGGTCGCGACCAGGGCCGCCGCCTGAAGGGCCGCGGCCAACGCTAAGCATGCTGTCCATTGTCACGCTACAGCCCGGCACCCCCGGCTACAACGATTTCGGCCCCGGTTTGACGGAAAAACCGCAGGTGAGGGCGGTTTTTCGCGTCACTTCCGGGTTTCCGCGCCCCTTCCGGACCGGCGCGGCCCGGACCCGGGGTGCGCCGGTCCGGAAGCGCAGCGGATGTCCGGAACCGGCGCGGCAGGCCCGGTTCGACGGCGCGGCCCGGGTTCTCGCTAGGCTGGCGGGATGGAGACGGTTGCCTGGTCCAGGCCGGAGGCGGAGCGGGAGGGCACCCCGCTGCTGGTGATGCTGCACGGTTACGGCACGGACGAAACCCGGATGTCGAACCTTTTCGGCAGCCTGCCGCCCGAGTTCACCTGCGCCGCGCTGCGCGGCCCGAAGGTGATCGGCGACGACTACGGCTGGTTCCTGCTGGACTACTTCCTCACCCACGACTTCGCGGACGTGATTTCCGCCGCCAACAGGGTCTTCGCCTGGATCGACTCGGTCAAGGACCGGCACAGCAGCGTCACTCTCCTTGGCTACTCCCAGGGCATGGCCATGGCCAGCACCCTGCTGCGCCTGCGACCCGAAGGCTTCCGCGCCGCCGTCGGGCTCTCCGGGTTCGTGCTGGAGAACGAACTGCTGGCCATGAGTGAATCGTTCGACGCCCGCCCGCCGTTCTTCTGGGGCCGGGACAAGGACGACGCCGTCATCAACGACGCCGCCACCGAACACACAGCCGAATGGCTGGAAGAGCACACCCAGCTCACGGCCCGCAGCTACCCCGGGATGGGGCATTCGATCTCGGCGGCCGAGCTGGTGGACGTCGGGGCGTTCCTGCGGCACTACGTCCTGCGTTGACGGAGCCCGGGCCCGGCGGATAATCCATTCGATGGCCCGAATCCGGGTACTTGCGCCCTGTTTTTATAAGCGTTTACACTCTAATTTGGCCAATTTGATCGGCCCACTACTTGCTGGGGAGAAAGGTCTAGGCCCGTGTCGCATGGCTAAGGCACCGCGCGTGACCATCCAGGACGTGGCAGCCCTCTCCGGGCTCTCGATCTGCACCGTCTCCCGTGCACTCCGCAACCTCCCCAATGTGTCCGAAAAGGCGCAGGCCAAGGTCGCGGACGCGGCCGGCAAGCTGGGCTACCGCGCATCCAGCGCAGCCTCCCGCCTGGCCGGAGGCTCCACCGGCGCCGTCGCCATCATCGTTCCCACCGCCACCGCGTGGTTCTTCGCCCAGGCCGTCGAGGCCGCGGAGGAGGTCTTCGCCGACAGCGGCTACGACACGGTGCTGATCAGCCTCCGGAGCCGGCCCAGCGTGCAGCGCAAGCTGTTCAGTGACCTGGCCGGACTGGCCCAGCGCGTGGACGGGGTCCTGCTGCTGAACGTGGCGCTGGACGCCGCCGAGGTCGCGGCCCTGGAGGACTGCGGCCTCGCCGTCGCCAGCGTGGGCATGCAGTCCGTGCCGTGGGACAACGTCGGGATCGACGACGAGGAAGCGGCTCGGAAGGCCACCGGCCACCTCCTGGACCTGGGCCACTGGGACCTGGCAATGCTGGCCGGCACGGAGCCGCCGTCGAGCACCGTGGTCACCGCGGACGCCCGGCGCCGCGGCTTCGAACGGGCGCTCGCGGAGCACGACCTGACGCTGGACCCGGACCTGGTCCTGGATGCCGGCTCCAGCATCGAGGGCGGCCGCCGGGCCATGACCGAACTGGTCGAGAACCGCAGGCTCCCCTCCGCCGTGTTCGCCGGCTGCGACGAAACGGCCTTCGGTGCGCTGATGGCCCTGCGCGACCTGGGCATGTCGGCGCCGAAAAACGTCTCGATCATCGGGATCGACGACCATCAAATGAGCTGGTTCCTGGGCCTGACCACCGTGGCCCAGCCGGTCGCGGACCAGGGCGCCTTCGCCGCGAACCTGCTGGTGGAGCGCCTGCTCCGGCCGGAACCGCCGGCCCGCACCGTCCACCTGCTCGAGACCAAGCTGGTGGAGCGGCGCAGTACCCGCCGACGACGCTGACCACACTCCTGGCCCCGCGGCCGGACAGCGGACCCCGGCTCCACCCCCGAATCTTTACATCCGTCTGAAAGGACACCCGAAGCCATGACTGCCACTTCCCCCGAGGCCCTGCCGACCGACGCCTTCGCAGGCGCCTCCGCCGTCCTTTTCGACCTCGACGGCGTGCTGACACCCACCGCGGTGGTCCACGAGCGCGCCTGGCAGGAACTCTTCAACGGGTACCTCAAGGACGTCCCCGGGGCGCAGGCCTACCGGGAGAGCGACTACTTCGACCACATCGACGGCAAGCCCCGCTTCGACGGCGTCCGCGACTTCCTGGCCTCCCGCGACATCGTGCTGCCCGAGGGGCCGGCCGACGACGACCCGGCCCACGACACCGTGCACGGCCTGGGTAACCGCAAGAACAAGGTGTTTAACGACATTGTCGCCGCCGGCGGCGTGCAGCCCTACGAGGGCTCGGTGCGCTTCATTGAGGCCGCCCTCCAGCGCGGACTCAAGCTCGCCGTCGTCTCCTCCTCCCGCAACGCGGTCCCGGTGCTGAAGGCCGCGGGACTCTCGGACTACTTCCCGGTGGTGGTCGACGGCGTCGTCGCCCTCTCCGAAGGCCTGCCCGGCAAGCCCAGCCCGGCCACGTACCAGTACGCGGCCCGGCTCCTGGAGCTGCCGAGCGAGGAATGCATTGTTGTCGAAGATGCCGTCTCCGGTGTCCAGGCTGGAAGCGCGGGGAGCTTCCACTCGGTCATCGGCGTGGACCGGGGAGCGGGCCGACAGACCCTGCTCGACGCCGGCGCCACCCTCGTGGTCAGCGACCTCGCCGAGCTGCTCTAGCCCGCAGCCGCCACCCACCCCACCCGCACCAGACCCTCCGCCCCAGAAGGACCCCCACCATGGCTCTCATCACCTCGGACCGCGCCAGGTTCCCCAACGACCCCTGGCAACTCGTGGAGACCGCCCACGTCCCCGGCAACGCCGGCACCCTGGAGACCCTGTTCAGCCTCGGCAACGGCCACCTCGGTATCCGCGGCGCGCACTGGGCCGCCGCCGACGCCGAACTGCCCGGCAGCTTCATCAACGGCTTCCACGAAATCTGGGACATCAAGCACGCGGAGAACGCCTATGGCTTCGCCCGCACCGGCCAGCGGATCCTCTACATCCCCGATGCCAACAACTTCGCGGTGGTGATCGACGGCGAGATGCTCAGCCTGGAGGAGTCCACGGTCCTGGACTACCGGCGCAGCGTGGACTTTGCCACCGGCATTTACGAGTGCCGGATCGTCTGGCAGTGCCGGTCCGGGTCCACGGTGACCACCACCGAACGCCGCGCCGTGGGCTATCAGGCCCGCGGCACCCTCGGTATCTCGCTGGAGGTCTCCGCCGACCGCGAGATCTCCGCGGACGTGACCTCCGCCGTCGTCAACCGCCAGGACCAGCCGGTGGAGGACCACTCCGCCCACGACCCGCGCCGCGCCGGCCGGCACGCCGGACGCGTGCTGCTGCCGCTCCGGCTGGACGGAGGCGACGGCTCGCTGCGCCTCTCCTGGGAGGCCTCGGAGTCCCGGCAGCGGCTGGGCATGGCCGTGGACCACTGGACCTCCGCCAACGTCCAGCCCTTCGACACCCAGGTGGACCAGGACGACAGCAGCGTCCGTTACGTCCTGGCCGTCAGCCCGGACCAGCCGTTCCGGCTGGAGAAGAGCGTCAGCTACGCCGTGGCCCGCGGCGTGGAGGAGGACCCGGCGGAGACCGCCGAGCGCGAGCTGTTGCCGGTGGCGGACATCTTCGCCCAGAGCGAGGCGCACTACCGCGAGTACTGGACCACCAGCGACATCGTGGTGGGCGGCCGGTCCGAGCTGCAGCAGGCTATCCGCTGGAACCTCTTCCAGCTGGCCCAGGCCACGGCCTGCGCCGACGTCGCCGGCATCCCCGCCAAGGGCGTCTCCGGCTCCGGTTACGACGGGCACTACTTCTGGGACCAGGAGGTCTACCTCCTGCCGTACCTGACCTACACGAACCCGCACAACGCCCGGCAGGTCCTGGAATTCCGGCACGAACTGCTGCCCGAGGCCCGGGTCCGGGCCAAGGAACTCAGTGTGGACGGCGCGCTCTTCCCCTGGCGGACCATCAACGGCCTGGAGGCCAGCGCCTACTACGCCGCCGGCACCGCGCAGTTCCACATCGCCGCCGCGATCGCCTTCGCCACCAACCGCTACATCTGGGCCAGCGGGGACGCGGCCTTCCGCGAAACCCAGGGCTCCGAGCTGCTGATCGAGACCGCGCGGATGTGGGCCTCGTTGGGCTTCTTCGGCAAGGACGGACTGTTCCACATCCACGGCGTGACCGGCCCGGACGAGTACACCGCCGTCGTCAACGACAACCTCTACACCAACGTCATGGCGCGCTTTAACCTGCGTGCCGCCGCGGCGCTGGACCACCCGGGCATCGACGACGCCGAGCGCGAACTGTGGGAGCAGGCCGCCAACCGGATGCACCTGCCCTACGACGGCGACCTGCAGGTCTACTCCCAGGACAACGACTTCATGACCCTGGAGCCGTGGGACTGGAACACCCCGCGCTCGAAGTACCCGCTGCTGCTGAACTTCCACCCGCTGGTGATCTACCGGCACCAGGTGCTCAAGCAGGCGGACACGGTGCTGGCGATGTTCCTGCAGTGGCAGGACTTCAGCGCCGAGGAGAAGCGCCGGGCGTTCGACTTCTACGACCCGATCACCACCGGGGACTCCACCCTGTCCGCCTGCGTGCAGGGAATCATGGCGGCCGAGGTGGGCTACGGCAAGGCCGCGCTGGACCACTTCCTTCACGCTGTTTACATCGACCTGGACGACACCCACGGCAACACCATCGACGGCGTCCACATCGCCTCGACCGGCGGCGTGTGGAGCTCGCTGGTCAGCGGTTTCGCCGGCCTCCGGGACCAGGGCGAGGTGCCGTACTTCGATCCGCGGCTGCCCGCCGAGTGGGATTCGCTGGACTTCCACCTGAAGCTCCGCGGCGGCCTGCTGCACGTGCAGCTGGACCACCGGGAACTGCGGCTGGCCATGGTCGATGGCGGCCCGCTGGAGGTCCACGTGCGCGGTGAACACCGCACCGTCGGGGCCGACGCCGTGTCCTTCGCCGTGCAGCCGGTGGAGAGCCCCGAGCCGACGGTCTTTCCCGGCCCGGCGACGGCGTCCATCCCGGTAATCCACGCGGCGGGGTAGGGGAGCGGGGGCTGGCTCCTCTTCGCGCCCACTCTTCGCATCTGCCCGCTCGCGCCCGCTCTTCGTTCCCGTTTCGACGGTTCCCCGCGGATTCGACGCTTCTGAGCGTCTATCCGGCAGGGAACCGTCGAAACGGCGGGCGCTGAAGGGCGGTCCGGGAACGCCCACTCTCCTTTCGGACCGGGGTTCCGGGTGCAATAGTGGCGGGATGATCAACCAGCAGCAGCTCTGGGACGCCGACGCCGCCTCCCGCTATGACACACCCGGCGAGGGGATGTTCGCCCCGGAGGTGCTCGAACCGACCGTCGCGGTCCTTGCGGAGCTCGCAGCCGGGGGACGGGCGGTCGAGTTCGCCATCGGAACCGGCCGGGTGGCCCTTCCGCTGGCCGCGGCCGGCGTCCCGGTGACCGGCATCGAGCTCTCCGACGCCATGATCGCCAGGCTGCGGGAGAAGGCCGGCCCGCAGGAGATTCCCGTGGTGCGGGGTGACATGGTGGAGGCCTCGGCGGGGGAGGGCTTCGCCCTGGCCCTCCTGGTCTTCAACACGATCTCCAACCTCCTGACGCAGGAGGAGCAGGTCCGGTGCTTCCGGAACGCCGCCCGGCATTTGGCCCCCGGCGGATGCTTCGTCGTCGAACTCTGGGTGCCGCAGCTGCGCTCGCTGCCGCCCGGCCGCGGGGCGACCGTGGAGGTCAGCGAGCCCGGCTACCTGCTGGTGGACACCTATGACGTGCTCCAACAGCTGGTGGTCTCGCACCATGTGCGGTTCGATCCGGACGTTTCCGGCGGCCGCGAGGCTCGGATGGGCCGCACGCCGCACCGGTACATCTGGCCGGCGGAGCTGGACCTGATGGCCCGGTTGGCCGGCTTCGAACTGGAATCCCGCTGGGCGGACTGGGACCGGAGCGACTTCACGGCGGACTCCCGGAGCCACGTCTCGGTCTACCGACTGCCGTCGCGCTGAGGCCTGCACGAAACGGCGGACGACGGCGGCACGCGCGGAGTCGACAGTGTGCGCCCCGAGGGTTCGGTCTAGGCGGCGGAAGCGGACCCGCGGAACCTACCCCTGCAGGTCGGCGTGGTGGATGGCCGCGACGTTCGGGTGCGCCCGCAGCCGGTAGCGCAGCGCGTTATCGCCGTAGGTCTCCAGGATGGGGCTGTCGGTCGGGTCCACGGACAGGCCGCGGGCCTTGGCCTGGAACTCCGCGTTCATGGCCAGCTGCGGCATGGTGGCATCCAGCGCGGGGTTGTAGAAGAACGGCAGCGAGATCCGGTCCGTGCCCCTGGCCGGGGAAATGACCCGGTGCAGCGTGGCCTTGAGGTAGCCGTTGGTGGCCAGCTCCAGCATCTCGCCGATGTTCACCACGAACGTCCCGGGCACCTGCGGCGCGTCGATCCACCGGCCCTGGTATTCCACCTGCAGGCCGCCCTTGTCCGGTTCCACCAGCAGGAGGGTGAGGACGCCGCCGTCGCGGTGCGAGCCGACGCCCTGTTTGGGTTCGTCGCCGGATTCGCCAGGGTAGCGGACGATCTTCAGCATCGGGAATGCGCGGTCACCGAAGGCGTCGTCGAAGCTGTCCTCGGGTGCGCCCAGGGACACGGCCAGTGCACGGAGCAGGTTCAGCGAGATGGTGCTCAGCCGGTCCGTCCAGGCGGCGACGACGTCGCGCATCCCGGGCAGCTCCGACGGCCACAGGTTCGGGCCCTCCAGCCGCCAGTAGTCGGCGACGCCGTCGCCCGGCTCCACCGCGGCCCGCTCGACGCCGATATCGATCTGCTCGCGCCAGTCGACGGCCCGGTCTGTGAGCTCGGCGCCCATCCGGGTGTAGCCGCGGAACTGCGGGCTGTGGATGTTCTCCACGGCGAGCTTCTGCGCCTCCGGCAGGTCAAAGAACCGGCGGGAGGTCTCGAGCATGGCGTCCACCAAATCCTGCGGGATGCCGTGGCCGGAAAGGTAGAGGAACCCGACGTTGTGCATGGCGTCGCGGAGTTCGTCCCGGAATCGGGAGGCTTCCTCCGGCCCGGCGTTCAGCCGGGAGTAGTCCAGAACGGGGAGTGATTCGAGTGACACGGTCCTATAGCCCTTCGTGGCGCGATGTGGAAATCGAAGTCCTTAATTTCTTCAACGTTACGACCGGATGCTCGCGGCGGCAGCACTGCATTTCGAAATGCGTCACCGCCTTGTGCGGGCCGGAGCGATGGGGTATTTGCGACGACGGCGGCGCGTCCGGCGGCGACGCCGGCGCCAACGGCGGACCCGCCGCCGGCGTGCAGGAGATCACGGTTGGAATACAGCCGGAGACCGCGCGGTTGCCGCCTAAAGGATGGGCCGCGCACCTGCTGCGGCCAGTCTTCACCCGGGCGGGGGCCGCGGAGTGACGCCGTGCCGGCGTCGTTCACGGCCCACGCCCACACCGGCTCAACCCAGCCAGAAACGGAGATGGTGGACCAATGACTGCCTACAAGACAGTGAACCCCGCGACCGGAGAGACGGAAAAGGAATTTCCGCTCGCAACCAAGGAAGAGGTCGAGACGGCGCTCGCCGGCGCGCAGCAGGCGTTCCTCGAATGGCGCAAGGCGCCCGTGGAAGAGCGCACCAAGGTCATCGCCCGGGTCGCCGAGCTGTACCGGGAACGCCAGGACGAGCTGGCGCGCCTGATCGCCAAGGAAATGGGCAAGCCCGTGGTCGAGGCCCGCGGCGAGGTCAAGCTGGTCGCCTCGATTTACGACTACTACGCCTCTGAGGGCCCCGAATTCCTCAAGGACGAACCGCTGGAGGTCAAGGGTGGCGGCGACGCGCTCGTGCGCTCCACCCCGATCGGCCCGCTGCTGGGCATCATGCCGTGGAACTACCCCTACTACCAGGTGGCCCGCTTCGCCGCGCCCAACCTGGTCCTGGGTAACACCATCCTGCTCAAGCACGCCGGCAGCTGCCCGCAGTCGGCCCTCGCGATCGAAACGATCTTCCACGACGCCGGCCTGCCGAAGGGCGCCTATACCAACCTCTTCCTTGACAACGACCAGGTGGCCGAGATCATCGCGGACTCGCGCGTCCAGGGCGTTTCCCTGACCGGCAGTGAGCGGGCCGGCGCGGCCGTGGCCGAGGTCGCCGGGCGGAACCTCAAGAAGTACGTCCTCGAGCTCGGCGGCAGTGACCCGTTCATCGTGCTCGACTCCGATGACCTGGACGCCACCGTCAAGGCCGCCGTCGGGGGCCGCATGGGCAACGCCGGCCAGGCCTGCACCGCGTCCAAGCGGTTCATCGTCCTCGAAGACCTCTACGAGCCGTTCGTGGAGAAGTTCACCGAGCGGATGGCCCGGATCAAGCCCGGCGATCCCCAGCAGGAAGACACCCGGTTCGGTCCGCTGTCCTCCCAGAGCGCCGCGGACGGCCTGGTCGAGCAGATCCAGGACGCCGTGGACAAGGGAGCCACCCTGCGCACCGGCGGCCACAAGGTGGACGGCCCCGGCGCCTTCGTGGAGCCCACCGTCCTGACCGACGTCACCCCGGAGATGCGCGCGTTCTCCGAGGAGCTGTTCGGCCCCGCCGCCGTCATCTACAAGGTGGCCAGCGTGGAGGAAGCGATCGACCTGGCCAACGGCTCGCCCTACGGCCTCGGCGGATCGGTGTTCAGCGCCGACCCTGCGAAGGCCCAGGACGTCGCCGACCAGCTGGACACCGGCATGGTGTTCATCAACTCGGTGGCCCAGACCCAGGCTGACATGCCCTTCGGCGGCGTGAAGCGTTCCGGCGTCGGCCGCGAGCTGGGCCGCTTCGGCATGGACGAGTTCGTCAACAAGAAGCTCATCCGCACCCCGCGCTAAACGCCGACGGCGCCGCCGGCCGCCGTGCGAAAAGCTTCGGCGCGACCGGCCACTCACGGCCGCGGACGGGGCAAGTGCCTCCGTCCGCGGCCGTCGCCGTGCCCGATGCGGGCGTGGCCTAGTCTTTAACCTAGGACGACGTTCAGCACCCTTATGGTTTATGAGAGGCGATGATGGCCAAGCGCAGCAACCCGGCGATGAAGATTGCCCAGCAAGCCGCCCACAGCGCGATGTTCGACGCCGAGGGCAAGCCCAAACCCGGCGTGCACAACGTGCTCCTGCGGGCCGTGGAGATCCAGCGGCCGCTGGTCCTGGCGAACCTGCGGCGGCTGCAGAAGAAGCACCCGAACGCCAGTGCCGCGCAGCTCGCCGCGATCCTGGAACGCAACTACCTCATGGCCGTCACCGGGGGAGGTGCCCTGGTGGGCGGCTCGGCCGTCGTCCCCGGCGTCGGAACCGTGGCCGCGCTGGGGCTCTCCGCCGCCGCGACCGCCGGCTTCCTGGAGGCCACCGCCCTGTTCGCCACGTCCCTGGCCGAGCTGCACGGCGTGCGGCTGGAGGACCCGGAGCGCGCCAGCACCCTGGTCATGGCGATCATGCTCGGCGAGGAGGGCACCACGCTGCTCAGCTCCCTCAGCGGCCAGGCCGCGGGCCAAGGCAAGGGCCCCACCCAGGCGTGGGGTTCCCTGTTCGCCCGGCGCGCCCCGCTGGCCGGCTTCGGTTCGGTCCGCGAGCAGATCCAGCGGGCCTTCCTGCGTAACCTGCTCAAGCGGCAGGGCACCGCATTCCTCGGGCGGGCGCTGCCGTTCGGCGTCGGCGCCGTGGTGGGTGGCGTCGGCAACCGCATGATGGGCCGCGCCGTGATCGAGAACGCCAAGGAGGCCTTCGGCCCCATGCCGATCACCATTCCCGGCGACCTGCACTCTGCGGACCTGAACACGGGCGACCTCAACACGGGCGACGCCGGAACCGGGCTGAAAGGGGCGCACGGTGGATCTGAACGCTGACCTCGGGGAGTCGTTCGGCTCCTGGACCATGGGCGATGACGCCGCGATGTTCCCCCTGGTCACCAGCGCCAGCGTCGCCTGCGGGCAGCACGCCGGTGACCCGGTGACCATGCTGGACACCTGCCGCGCGGCCTACGAACTCGACGTCCGCGTCGGCGCCCACCTGGGTTACCCGGACCTGGGCGGCTTCGGCCTGCGCGCCATGGACATCAGCTTCGATGACCTGTTCGGCTCGGTGCTGTTCCAGCTCGGGGCGCTCGACGGCGTCGCGCACGCCGTGGGTGCCTCCGTGGACTACGTCAAGGTCCACGGCGCGCTGTACGACCGCACGGTCCACGACGAGGAGCAGGCCTCCGCCGTCGTCGCCGCCGTCCAGGCCTACGATCCGGGCCTGCCGGTCCTGGGGCTGGAGGGGTCCGCCCTGCTGCGGCTCGCCGCCGAGGCCGGCAGCCCGGTCTTCCACGAGGCCTTCGCCGACCGCGCCTACCGTCCGGACGGCACCCTGGTACCGCATCTGGAGAACGACGCCTTCATCGAGGATCCGGACGAGATCGTCCGGCGGGCGGTGCGGCTGGCGCTCAAGGGCGAGGTCGAAGCGATCGACGGGACCGTAGTGAAACGCACGCCGCACTCACTCTGCCTGCACGGCGACACCCCCGGCTCGGTGGCTGTGGCCGCCGCCGTCCGCTCCGCGCTGGAGCAGGCCGGCGTCGAGCTGGAATCCTTCGCATAAGTACGCCGTGGACTGTGTCGCCTCGGGCACGACCCCGGTCCGGACCGCCGACCTGACCTGTGCCGATGCCGCCGCTGTTGGCGGGCTGGTGGCCGCCTACCTGTTGCAGACCGAGCGGGAAAAGGCAGCCCAGCTCGGCGGAGCGCCGTTTTCCGGGGTACTTCCGGAGCGGTACCGCCGTGAGGTGGATGACCCGGCGGGAGCCTATGCCGGCGCGGAGGTCCTCCTGGCGGACGCGGGGACCGGACCGGCAGGCGTCATCACGGTTCACCGCGCCGGAACGGCCTGGGAGATCAAACGGATCTGGGTTAATCCGGCAGCCCGCGGCCTGGGGGTCGGTGCGGCATTACTCGACGCCGCGCTGGAGTTCGCCGACGGGGCCGGGCACGATCCCGTCCGGCTCACGGTGTGGGACTGGCGGGAGGACGCCATCCGGCTCTACCGGAGGCGCGGATTCGTCCCCGTCCCGTCCTGGGAAGTCAGACCCCGGCTCATCTGCATGGAGCGTTCCGCTGCACCCCGAGCTCAGCACTCGCTTGGCAGCTGCGAAGACGATTAAGAAGCCGGCCCGCGGGATCTAAACAGCGGATTCTCCGCTTGACCCCGAGGGGGTGTACCACTCCCACTCGCCGTCTTCAGTGATGCTGCCTCCCATTGCGCCGAACATCCAGGGCGTGATTCCCGTGGGATCGCCGCCGACACGGACAAACATCTCGCGTTTCGTACGGGCGCTGCTGAAGTGGGCGGGCAGATACAGGCCCACTCCGAGGCCGCATCCGAGCAGGAAAAACAGAATCGACAGAATGCCGACTGGGTGGCGGTCGGTGAGGAACACGTACGCAACCGCAGCCCCGACGCCGACCAGAAGGCCCCAAAAAACCGTCCAGAATGCCGCCCAGAACCGGAGGCTTCTATTGCTGGGCCGCTGGTTGGGATCGTTGTTGCGGTGCAGGCCGGAAGGTGTTCCCTCGGAACCGGCGTCGGACGTTCGCTTCACAGAAGCAGTCTAAACGGGCCGACTGCCCCGCCTGGTGAGGGTCCCGTGCGCCCGTTCGGCCCCGTTCCTACCCAAACACCAAACTCGCCACCGTAAAGATCGCCAGCCCGGCCAGCGCCCCCACCACGGTGCCGTTGATGCGGATGAACTGCAGGTCCTTGCCGACCTGGAGCTCGATCTTCTCCGAGGTTTCCTCCGCGTCCCAGCGCGCCACGGTGTCCGTGATGACGCCGGCAATGTCGGAACGGTAGTTGTTCACCAGGTACCCGGCGGCGTCGCCCACCCAGGCGTTGACCTTCCCGGCGAGTTCGGGGTCCACCGTGAGGCGGGTGCCGAAGTCGTGGACGGCCGCCTTGAACCGGATGGTCAGCTCGCTGTGCGGATCGTCGACGGCGGTCAGCAGCGCCGCCTTCACCGTGCCCCAGGTGCGGGAGGCGAGCTCGCGGACCTCCGGGTCGCCCAGGACCTGGGCCTTGACGCCCTCGGCCCGGGCAATCATCACCGGGTCGTGCTGCAGGTCATGCGCCAGCGACTTCAAGTAAGTGTCGATGGAGCGCCGGACCTGGTGCTGCGGGTCGGCCTGCACCGCGCGGGTGAACTTCAGGATCTCCACATACACCTTGTCGCCCACCAGGCCGTCCACGAAACTGGGCACCCAGGTGGGGGAGCGGTCCGTGACCACCCGGTTGACGGTCTCGTGGTTGTCCCGGACCCAGTCCACCGTGCGATCCACCAAGAGGTCCACCAGCGCGTGGTGGTGCCCGTCCTCGAAGATGCGCTCCGCGAGACGGCCCACCGGCGGCCCCCACGGCGGGGTCAGCAGATGCCGGCGCACCATGCCCTCGATGACGGCCTGGACGTCGTCGTCGTTCAACACCGTGAACGCGCCCCGGATCACCGCGGCGCCCTCCTTCGCCACCCGCTCGGCGCCGCCGGGGCCGGAGAGCCAGCCGCCCACCTTGCGGGCGACGTCGACGCTGGCCAGTTTCTCCTTGACCACCTGTTCGGAGAGGAAGTTGGTCTCCACGAACTCGCCCAGCGACGCCCCGATCTGGTCCTTGCGCCGGGGAATGATGGCGGTGTGCGGGATCTTCAGGCCCAGCGGGTACTTGAACAGCGCGGTCACGGCGAACCAGTCCGCCAGCGCACCCACCATGCCGCCCTCCGCCGCGGCTCGGACGTACTCCAGCGCCGGGTATTGCTTCTGCAGGGCGAACGCGACGACGAACACCACCGCCATCCCGATCAGGAGCGAGCCCGCCAGCATTTTCATCTTCCGCAGCGCGGCTGCCTTCGCGGCATCGGCAGGGGAGAGCCGGTGGTTCGCGCCCGCCGTTATGGCGCCCGCACGGGATGGTCGCTCAGAGTTCACCTGCATGTGCCCAGCCTAGCCGGGCCCCGGACCCCGGGTCCGCTAACGTGTTCGCATGACCATTGAGGAGTCCGCTGCCGCCCGCCCGCTCGTCTACGCCCACCGGGGAGCCAGCGGGGCCTTCGCGGAGCACACCCGCGCCGCCTACCTGCAGGCGATCGCCGACGGCGCCGACGGCGTCGAGTGCGACGTCCACCTGACCCGCGACCAGCACGCCGTGCTGCTGCACGACGCTACCCTGGACCGCACCTCCAACGGCACGGGCCCGGTGGCCGAACGCACCCTGGACGAACTCCGCGAGCTCGACTTCAGCTCCTGGAAGGGCGCCCGGATCCCCGAGGCGTATGGGGCGAAGTCCGAGCAGTTTCTGACCCTGCCCGAACTGCTCGACATCCTGCGCACCGCCGGCCGCGAGATCGGGCTGGCCATCGAGTTCAAGCACCCCAGCCCCTACCAGCTCAAGCTCGAGGACCGGGTGCTGGAGGTCCTCACCGCC
This sequence comes from Arthrobacter sp. NPDC080082, assembly GCF_040686595.1. NCBI lineage: Bacteria > Bacillati > Actinomycetota > Actinomycetes > Micrococcales > Micrococcaceae > Arthrobacter > Arthrobacter sp. NPDC080082. Next base: position 116,598 of record NZ_JBFBKQ010000003.1, read on the forward strand.
GAGGGCTGGGACCCGGCCACCGGCATGCTGGAGAACATCCGCGTCTCATTCATGAGCTTCAACCCGGATTCCGTCCGGCACCTGCTGCAGACCGTCCCCGCCGAGGCCATCTGCCAACTGGTGGACGACGTCGACGTCGACGAAGTGCGGGAGAGGTTCAGCGTCGGCTCCATCACCGGCAACGCGATGGCCAACGTCATGAAGGCCGCCCAGCTCGAGGGCGAGGAACTGCTGGACCAGGGCGCCGTGGGCCTGGCCGGGCCCGGCATCGACTACGTCCGCGAATTCCCGGACACGGTCCGCCGCTGGCTCGAGTCCGGCCGCCGTTTCCGGGTATGGACCGTTGATGCCCCCGAGGATGTGGACCTCTGCCGGGAGGTTGGGATCCAGGAGATCACCACCAACCGCCCGGCCGAGGTCCTGGAGCGGATCTCCGTCAGCCTGTAGCGGCCGGTCCCCGTTCCACCGCCCCTAGCGGAACTGGGACAGAGAGGACAGGGCGGCGTCCACCGAGCGGTTCTCCCACGGCCGGCGCTGGCGCAGGGTTTTTCCCGGGAGGGCCTGGTCCCCCTCGGGGGTGACGGTGGCCTGGCGTGCGGTCTTGCGGGAGGTCCTCATGGTGCTGCTTTCGTTCGTAGCGGTTCTGTCAGCTCCAGTGAACAACCTCAAGTGAACTTGAGGTCAAGCCGGGCGCGTGCCAGACTGCACGGGTGCCTTCCGCCCCTGATTCCCTGCTCTCCGTCGGTGAGGTCGCGTCCCGCGCCGGGATCACCGTGCCGGCCCTGCGCTACTATGAGGACCGCGGCCTGGTGCAGTCCCAACGCACCAGCGGCAACCAGCGCCGCTACAGGCGGACCACCCTGCGCCGTCTGGCCGTGGTGGCGGCCGGCCAGCGGGTGGGGCTGAGCCTGGAGCAGATCAAAGCCGCCCTCGACGGCCTGCCCGCGGACCGGGCCCCGAACCAGGCGGACTGGACCGCCATCAGCCGGGACTGGGCGGGGCTGGTGGCGGAGCGGATCCGCGAACTGGAGGTTCTGGGGGAGTCCCTGGACAGTTGCATCGGCTGCGGCTGCCTGTCGTTGGGCCGCTGTTCCCTGATCAACCCGGGCGACGAGGCCGCCGCCGAGGGGGCCGGTTCCCGCTGGGCCCGGCGCGCCCGCCGTGCGGCCGGGGCCGACGCTGGTGCAGACAGAGGACCTGGACAGAACTAAGGCCTGGCCCGCAACCCCAGGCGAGCTTCGGCATCGGCTACGCCGCCAAGTCCCGCCGCCGCCAGCCCGCGTACCCCAGCACCGCCAGGGCCACGGCGACGGCGGTCAGCCACGCCATTGCGGGCACGGCGTCGGCGGTCACCGGCAGCAGCGGCGAATGCCGGAACGGGGAGGCATCCATCAGCCAGCCCGGGGCGTTCCAGAGCACACCGAACTCGCCCAAGGCCACGAATGCCAGCAGCAGCACCCACACCCCGGCGGCCAGCCGCGGCAGCCAGCCGAACACCGCCAGCGCCAGCCCGGCCAGCACCCAGGCGGCCGGGATCTGGGCCAGGGCCGCCACCGTGGACCGGCCCACCAGCGCCGGGTCCTGCACCGTCAGCGCCGCCCCGATGCCGATCGAGACCCCGGCCAGCACCATCAGCACGGCGGACCCGGCCAGAGCGAAGCCGAAGTGGCTGGACGCCCAGCGGGCCCGAGTCGCCGTCGTCGCCAGCAACGCCTCCGCATGGCCCGCGGACTCCTCGGCCCGCAGATGGTTCGCCGCGGAGACCGCATACGCCGCCGCCAGCAGGCCCATGATGCTGATCTCCGCGGCAAGGAAGGCGTCGCGCAGCGCGGCCGCCCCGCCCAACAGCCGGATCAGGTCCTGGGCGTTGGCCGAACTCAGCATCTCCGCGACGTTCCCGATCAGCGATCCCACCACCACCCCGAACACCACGAACGCGATCGCCCACGCCAGCCACACCTTGTACTGCAGCCGCACGGCCAGCGTCCACACCCCGGACACTGACCCCACGGCCGGCCCGGGGCGTTCGGCCCGCAACCCGGCGCCCAGGTCCCGCCGGGCCCGCAACGCGAAGGCCGCCGGAATGAGGACGGCACTGAGCAGGACCGGCAGCACCAGGACCCACCAGTGATCACCGGCGAAGGCCCGGATTTGCTGGTTCCAGCCGATGGGGGAGAGCCACGACAGGAACGAGGGTCCGGGTTCGGCCAGGTCGCCCACCGCGCGCAGTCCGTAGGTCACCGCGATCACGCCCACGCTGAATCCGTTGGCGGCCCGGGCGCCGGCCGTCAGCTGGGCGGCAACCCCGGCCACGGCGCTGAACGCGAGCCCGGTGGCGGCCCAGCCCAGCCCGAACGCCAGCGACCCCTCAGCGGGCAGCCCGCCTGCGGCCAGCCCCGCGGCGGTCAGCAACCCCACGCCCAGGCTGCCTGTGAGGGCAATGATGAGCGCGGCGGCCAGCGGGGCGTCACGGCCCAGCCGTCCGCCCCCGAGCAATTCCAGCCGTCCGCTCTCCTCGTCGGCCCGCGTGTGGCGGATGACCAGCACGGCCATCAGGACCGCCAGGATGGCCGTCATGAAAGCCGTGTACTTGATGAGGGAGAGCGCGCCGAGGGACGCCGGGTCGTAGATCCGGCCGAACATCGCCACCATCGAGGCGGTGGCGTTGAGCGCGTCCGCCGCCTCGACGCGGCTGCGCACGTCCGGGTAGAGCTCGGCGCCGGCCCGGGCCGTGGAATAGGCGACGACGGCGAAGCCCAGTACCCAGCCGGGCAGCAGCCAGCGGTCCCGCCGCAATCCCAGCCGCAGCAGCGTGCCGGTCCCCGCCAGGGTCTCAGGCATCGCCGGACCCCCGGCCGAAGGTCCCCGCACCGTAATGGCGCAGGAACAGGTCCTCCAGCGTCGGCGGCTGGCTGGTCAGGGACTTCAGGCCCGCGGCGGTCAGGGCCTGCAGGAAGGGTGCCAGTCCGGGCGGATCCACCTGCGCGCTGACCCGGTGGTTGACCACGGTGACGTCGTGGACCCCGGGCAGGCGGTCCAGTCCCGGCGGGACGGCCGCGACGTCGGCGGTGACGGCCGTCCGGGTCAGGTGCCGGAGCTTCTCCAGCGGACCGGTCTCCACCACCCGGCCGGCGCGGATGATGCTGACCCGGTCCGAGAGCGCCTCCGCCTCGCTCAGGATGTGGCTGCTCAACAGCACCGTCCGGCCCTGGTCCCGGAGCGCACGGACGCAACCGCGGAACGCCTCCTCCATCAGCGGATCCAGGCCGCTGGTGGGCTCGTCCAGCAAAAACAGCTCGGCGTCCGTGGCCAGGGCCGCCACCAGCGCCACCTTCTGCCGGTTGCCCTTGGAGTAGGCGCGGGTCTTCTTGGTGGGGTCCAGCTCGAATAATTGCAGGAGCCGGTCCCGCTCCGCCCGGTCCTGGCCGCCCTGCAGCCGGCCCAGCAGCTCGATCACCTCGCCGCCGGTGAGGTTCGGCCACAGCGAGACGTCACCGGGGACGTAGGCCAGCCGTCGGTGCAGGGACGCCACGTCCTTCCACGGGTCCAGGCCCAGCACCCGCGCCGTTCCGGCGTCGGACCGCAGCAGCCCCAGCAGGAGCCGCAGCGTGGTCGACTTGCCCGAGCCGTTCGGCCCCAGGAACCCGTGCACCTCCCCGGCGGCCACGGTGAAGTCCAGACCGTCCAGCGCCGTCACGGTTCCAAAACGCTTGACCACACCCGCCATTTCCACGACGTTGCCCATAGCAACCACGGTACTCCCGGAGGAAGCTCCCGGATCCCCTGCGGAAGGTCCCGTTTCGCGTGTCCGGCTCCCGTGCCGTGGCCATGCTCTGGCGCGGGCGCGACGCAGTCGGCGGGACCCGTTTTCGTTGGCGCCGCCGCGGTTGTGGTTGCATGGATGCATGCCTTTTCGCTGGTCCCCCGGGGCAACCCGAACCCTGTCCGCCACCGCCCTGAGCGGACTGTTGCTGGCCAGCGCCGCAAAGCACTTCCGGGATCCCGGCTTCTTCGCCCCGCTGGTCCCGTCTTACCTCTGCCGGGACGACTCCGGCGAGCACCGCAACGGCCCGCTGGCGGTCCTCTCCCGGGACGAATGGGTTGCCGCCACGGGACTGCTCGAGGGCGCCGCGGCCGCAGGCCTCCTTCTGCCCCGGACCCGCCGAATCAGCGCCGGCTGCGTCACCGCCCTGTTCACCGCGTTCCTGACCGCCCACGTTGACGCGCTCCGAACGGCCTTCGGACCGGAGGGGTCCCCGCGCGCCCGCAAAATCCACGGCATCCGGCTACCGCTGCAGGCGCCGCTGATCGCCTGGTCCTGGAGCCTGGCGAGGGCGCCCCGGCAGACACACCGGTGAGGACCGCCCTCACCCCGGCGGTCCGGATCGGGCTGTCCATCAGCGTCGCCACCGGGCTCTACGGCATCTCCTTCGGCGCCCTTTCCGTCGCCTCCGGGCTGGACTTCTGGCAGACCATGGCGCTGAGCCTGCTGCTGTTTAGCGGCGGCTCGCAGTTCGCCTTCATCGGCGTGGTGGCCGGCGGCGGCTCGGGACTGGCCGCCATGGGCGCGGCCACCCTGCTGGGCATGCGCAACGGGATTTACGGCATGCAGTTGAACGCCTTGCTGCAGCCCAAGGGCTGGCGGCGCTTCGCCGCGGCGCAGGTCACCATCGACGAATCCACGGCCACCAGCACCGGTCAGACGGATCCGGACGAGCAGCGCCGGGGGTTTTGGACCGCCGGCGTGGGGGTGTTCGTGCTGTGGAACATCTTCACCGCCGTGGGCGCGCTCGCCGGCAGCGCGCTGGGGGACCCCAAGCAGTGGGGGCTCGACGGCGCCGCGGTGGCCGCCTTCCTGGGGCTGCTCTGGCCGCGGCTGAAGGGCCGCGAACCCGTGGCGATCGCCTTCGTCTGCGCGCTTGCCACGGTGCTGGCCGTCCCGATGGTTCCCGCCGGGGTGCCCATCCTGGTGGCCGCGCTGGTGGCCGCCGTGTTCGGCTGGTTCAGTTCCGGCCCGCGTGACGAGGGCCTGGAGCCCGACGTCGACCCCTACCCCGGGCGTGAACACGGGCGCGGGCACGGCGCCGGGGCGGCCGCGGGGGAGGGCGCATGACGCTCTGGCTATGGCTGCTGCTCACCTGCGTGCTTGCCTATGCGTGGAAACTGCTGGGCTACCTGGTGCCCGCCGCCTGGCTGAAGAACCCCCGAATTTCCCGCGTGGCCGGGGTAATGACCATCGGGCTGCTCGCCTCCCTGACGGTGGTCAACGCGGTGGCCTCCGGGCAGGCGCTGGCCCTCGACGCAAGGGTGGGCGCGCTGGCCGCGGCCGCACTGGCCCTGCTGCTCAGGGCGCCGTTCCTGGTGGTGGTGCTGGCCGGCGCCGGTGCGGCGGCCGGGTTGCGGCTGCTCGGCTGGGGGTAGCGGCGCCTACTGGTGCGCGCACGCGTGCCCGGCCTTTAGCCCCTAGCCGGTGCCCGGCCGCCGGTGACAGCATCCAGTGATGACCACCAACGAGCCTGACAATGTCGCTGCCCGCGACCCGGAAGGCGCCGATCCGGAGCATTCCACCCCGGAAGGCGCCGATCCGGAGCATTCCACCCCGGAAGGGGCGCAAACGGAACCGGCACAGCCGGCGAAGGGCCACGACCGGGCGGCCGCGTCCCGCGCCGCCGGCGGGATCCCCACCGGAGCAGTGTCCACCCGCGACCTGCAGGAACTGGCGCGGCGCCGCCGCGAGGCCGAGGAGAAGCTCCAGCAGCACCTCGAGGAGGCCAAGCACAAGCCGGCCCACCACGACGGGGAGCAGCACCATGACGACGCAAGCCACTCCGGCGGGCAGCGTGACGACACCCACCACGACACCGGCGGTCCGGGCGGGGAGCCCGGGCACGGCTGAGGGCAGGCACCGGAAGACGGCACCTGCCCTCAGGTCACCCGCCCGTCCGGGCGGAAACGCTGTTACTCGCCGTCGACCGTGACGACGATCTTGCCCCGGGTGTGGCCTTCCATGTTGTCCCGGAAGGCGTCCGCGGTGCGCTCCAGCGGGTAGGTCTTGGCGACCTCCACGCGCAGGCCGCGGCTGTCCACCAGATCCGCGAGTTCCTGAAGCTGGGCGCCCACCGGGTTCACCCACATCCAGGTTCCGCCGTGCTGTTCGACCTCGGCGTCCGCGATCGAGGCGTGCTTGCCGCCCTCGGCCAGGACGGCCAGGGTGGCGTCGAGGACACCGCCGACGAAGTCGGCCACGATGTCGACGCCTTCCGGGCGGAGTGCGCGGACGCGGTCGGCAAGGCCCTCACCGTAGGTGACGGGTTCCGCGCCGAGGGAGCGGAGGAAGTCGTGGTTCTTCTCCGAGGCGGTGGCGATCACGGAGGCGCCGAGGGACTTGGCGATCTGGATGCCCAGGGAGCCGACGCCGCCGGCTCCGCCGTGGATCAGGACGGTCTTGCCTTCGCCCGTGCCGAGCCGGGTCAAGACCTGGTAGGCGGTCAGGCCGGCCAGCGGCAGGCCGGCGGACTCGTTCCAGTCCAGGGTGGCCGGCTTGCGGGCGAGGACCCGCTCCGGGAGCGCGATGTACTCGGCGAAGCTGCCGCCGTGGACGTAGTCCTTGCGGCCATAGGCGATGACCTCGTCGCCGGGCTGGTACTGCGGGGCGTCAATGCCCACGGATTCCACCACGCCGGCGACGTCCCAGCCGGGAATCGCGGGGAACTGCAGGTCCATCATGCCGTCGAGTCCGCCGGAGACGATCTTCCAGTCAACCGGGTTCACGGAGGCTGCCTTGACCTTGACCAGGACCATGCCGGGGCCCACCTTGGGCATGGGCTGGTCGGTCAGTTCGAGGACGTCGGGGGTGCCGTATTCGCTGTACGTGATTGCTTTCATGCAGGCGTCAACGGACGCATCCGGGCCGCTATTCCGCACCGCCGGGGTGAAAGCGGTCTCAGTGGGCGGCACCCATACCGGCGAGCTTCAGGATGAGCCCCAGGCCTTCGGGCGTGCCGGGCCAGTGCCGACGCACGGCGTCGGGGCCCGCCCGCTTGATCACGGAACGCAGCGCCAGGGCGACGATCACGACGTCGTCCGCGTAGCCGATCACGGGCAGGAAGTCCGGCACCAGGTCGATCGGGGAGAGCAGGTACAGCAGCAACAACACCAGCCGGACCCGCACCCCCACGGCGACGGTGCCGTCCGCGATCAGCCGTTTCACCAGCCGGAGCAGATCCGGCAGCAGCCGGAGAGCGTCCCTCATGGTCACGGTTTCGGGGTGCCGGCGCGCGTAATTCCACAGCAGGACCAGCAGCGCGGCGTAGACCAGCATCAGTCCGCCGATCACGCCGGCGAGGGTTTCCCAGCTCATGGTCTCAACGGTACGTTGCCCCCGAGGGCGACCCGAACCCCACGCCGAACGCCGTGCCGTACTGGGTCCCGGGCACCAGGGTCTGGGGCGGCAGCGGGCGGTCCGGCCGCTCGGCCCGGATGGCGTCCTCGAGCAGGGCCACCGGGCGGCGCCAGGCGTCCGAGCCGGCCTCCATGGTGTCCACCACGCCGATCAGCATGGCCAGCAGCCGGATCATGTCCGCCATGGAGATGTCGCTGCGCAGGGTGCCCTGCCCCTGGCCCCGTCCCAGCAGGATTGCGACCGACTCGATCAGGTCCCCGGTGATCCCGGTCAGCACCCCGCGGCGTCCGGCCACAGCTCCGAGGAGATTGGCCTCATCGCTGGCCACCGCCATCAGTGCTTCCACGATGCGGAACAGGCCCTCGGCGGCATCGGTCCCGGCCAGGGCATCGTCGATCACCGGGTTCACGCGCAGTTTCAGCTGCTGGTGCAACGCGGCGAGGACCAGTTCCTCCTTGTCCGCGAAGTTCCGGAACAGGGTGGCGGGGCCCACGCCGGCGGTCACGGCGATGGTCTGCAGCGGTACCTCCGGCCCGTGCTCACGGAAGCACTGGCGGGCCGCGGCAATGATCTTATTGACGTTGCGTGCAGCGTCCGCGCGGAGCGGCCTGCGGTCTACTGCCCGGTTCATTTGCTCAGGGTAGCAACGCCGGGGCGGCGCGAACCGGTTACCCGCGGGTTCACATATTTATGACGCGGAGGGCACACTGGAGCCATGCTGCTTGCCTTTTCTGTTGCCCCGTCCGGCCGTCCCCCATTCGCCCCCACCTCCGGTTCCGCTGCCGCCCCCGAGACGGCTCCCGGCGCGGACGACGCGTCGGTGCACGACGCCGTCGCCGCCGCGGTGCGGATCGTCCGCGAGTCCGGCCTCCCGAACCACACCGACGCCATGTTCACCACCATCGAGGGCGAATGGGACGAGGTGTTCGACGTCGTCAAGCGCGCCACCGAGGCGGTGGGCCGCTACGGCAGCCGCGTGTCCCTGGTGATCAAGGCGGACATCCGCCCCGGCTACACCGGCGAACTGACCGGCAAGCTGGACCGGCTGGAGCGGGCCCTGGGCGAGTAGGCCCCGCCCTAGTCTGCGTCAGGGTAGATGCTGCGACTCTCGGCGCGCTCATTCCGGGTACGGATCCACTCCGTGGGGTGGACCTTCGGGAGGACTTTCGCCAAGGCCAGGGCCGCGTACATCACGGTGTTGATGGCGACGAAGGTGGCGAGAACGGCGAACCAGTCGGTATGAAGGAGCGATTCCGGAAACAGCAGTCCCGCGGGGACGGCGGACGGGAACGAGGGACTCATGCCTGCTCCGCTTCTTCGGAGGCCCGTGCCGGCGCCGGGGTGAGGTGCTTCCACGTCGCCGTCCTGCCCAGGGCGATGTCCGCCACGCCCTTGAGGTAGACGATGTTGAGGAACATATCGAAGAACAGTTCGGGGAAGAGGGTTGCGGCCAGAAGCCGTGCCCGCCACCCGCCGGACCACACGGTGAGAACCCGCTCTGCCATGAACAGCAGGCCTAACCCGAGCCAGAAGGGGAACCAGATCCAGGCATCGAGGGCGAACACCATCAGGAAGATCAGGAGCAGGTAGGAACCCAGGGCGATCACGCCGTACCCGATTCCCAGTTGCTGGGCCCAGTACCGCATGGTTGGCGGGGTGACGCCGTAGGCTCCGATATTTTCCAGCGCACCGCGTTGCCAGCGGAGCCGCTGGGCCCACAGGGTCCGCCAACCGGGCATTAATTCGGTGACGACAGTGCACTGGGAGGGGGAAATCATCAGCCCGCCCAAGGACTTCAGCGCGATGGTTAATTCATTGTCCTCGGTCAGTGCGGCAGTGTCGTAGACGTCCCCCGGGGTGCCCGGGATCGTGACGCCGCGGCTGGCTGCCACGGTGCGCAGCGCCCGGGACCGGAAAAGCGAGGCGGTTCCGGTGAGCACGAAGACGCGTCCGCGGCGGCGGCTGATTTCGCGCCCGTAGCGCAAATATTCGTTGCGCTGGAACTGTCCGATCAGACCGTGGCCCTCCTCTCCATAGAAGAGCCCGCCGACCGCCATCAGGGCCCTGTCCGCGGTAAAACGATCCACGGCGGCCGCAAGAAAGCCGTCATCGAGCACGGTGTCGGCGTCCATGATCATGACCACGTCGTTGTCCCCGAGCCCCGGGAGCAGGCCGGCCAGGACCTGGTTCAGCGCGCCGGCCTTCTTGTGCGTGTTGCCGACCGATTCGATGACCTCCACACCGGCAGCCCGGGCCCGCTCGACGGTCCGGTCAGTGCAGTTGTCCGCGACGACGATCACCCGGTCCGGTGACCTCGACTGCTGCAGCAGGGAGGCGATGGTCTGCCCCACGGAAGCTTCCTCGTTGTGGGCGGGGATCAGGACCGTCACCGTGACCGGGCCGGCGAACTCACCGCGGGTTGCGGCCATCACCACCCGGGGAGCGAGCGGACCGGTGAGGGGGTCCAGCGACCGCCGGGAGCGGTTGACGATCCTCCGGTCAACGGTCGCAACGCCGGCCGCCAGGAGGAGGGCCATCGCCATGGCCGCCAGAAGCACGCGGGGGGCCGGGGCGTCGGTGTTGTAGAGGATGCTCCAAAAACCAAACACCAGTCCCTGGGCGGGGGATTCACTGAGCGCCGGGCCGCCGGCGGCCACGGCAAACCACAGGAGCGCCGCTGCTCCTCCGGCAATGACAGCGATGACAATCCCAACAGCTCGGTTCAGCCTTCCCGCACGCATGCGCACGATAGTACCAGTGGCCCCACCAGCAGCACCTGTCACATGGGGGGATTTGCGACTACGGTACCGGGACGCGGGAGCCCGGTCATGCAGATGGCGCCATCCCCGCCGATGGTAAGTAAGCTGAGATTCAATCGGGGGAAGGCGCAGCGGCGCTGGCCGGCTCCCCCGGAGCCAGCCACGAACCGTAAAGGACCCATGAACGCGACCCAGGACCCCCGCCCGCCCAAGGCCGTGCGGATCAGCTCCGGACCGGACGCGCTCGCCCGGCTGGATCCGTTCCTGGCCGACGTCGCGGCCGCCGTCGGGGACGTTCCCGCCCTGCTGTCCCTCACCGCGGACGCCGGATCATGGGCGCCGGCGCCCGGCGCCGGCCGCACCGCGTTCCTCTGGGAACTGCTCGCGTCCGTCACCGCCGTCGACGTCGCGGCCGGGCGCATCCTGGAACCGCACCTGGACGCGGCCGCGATCCTGCAGCAGGCCAGGGACGCGGGGGAGGCCGGCGCCTCCACGGACCTCGAGGGCACCTGGGGTGTCTTCGCCGCGGAGGCACCCGGCCTCAGCCTCACCGCCGCTGAAGAGGGCGGCCGGACTCTGCTGACCGGCGCCAAGCCCTGGTGCTCGCTGGCCGGGCAGCTGGACCGGGCCGTGCTGACCGCGCACCTGCCTGGCGGCGGCCGCGCCGCGTTCGCCGTCGACCTCCACGCTGACGGCGTGAGCGTCGCCGACCCCGGCTGGACCAGCCTGGGGCTGCGGGAAGTTCCCAGCGGCACCGTGAACTTCGACGCCGTCCCCGCCACCCCGCTCGGCGGGGGCTGGTACTACCGCCGCCCCGGCTTCGCCTGGGGCGGCATCGGCGTGGCGGCCTGCTGGCTGGGCGGCGCCGTGGCCGTGGCCCGCAGCTACCGGGACGCCCTGAAAGCCGCAGAGGACCGCGGCCGGGCCCCCGACCAAGTGGCCCTCGTGCACCTGGGCGAGATCGACCGCACCCTCGCCGGGCTCACCGCCTACCTGGCCCGCACCGCGGACCGGATCGACGCCGGTGACCTCTCCGGAAGCGGCGCCTGGCCCGAGGCGCTGCGCGTCCGCGGAGCCGTCGCCAGCGCCGTCGAACGCATCCAGGCCCTGGTCAGCCAGAACCTGGGGCCCGGACCGCTGGTCTTCGACGCCGCCTACGGCAAGCGCATGGCGGACCTCGCGCTGTACATCCGGCAGCACCACGCCATGCGCGACGACGCGCAGCTGGGCTCGTTGGTCTTCAAGGGCTTCGAGGGTGACGAGCCATGGTGAGCTTCACGCACCAGGACGCCGGCACCCCTGAAAGCGCCTGGGCCCGATCCGGCGCCGCGGCGCTGCCCGAGCTGCCGCTGAACGACGGCGAGCTCGCCGCCACCGCGTTCCTGGTGCTGGCCGCCCACCCCGACGACGAAACCCTTGGCGCCGGCGGCCTCATGGCCCGGCTGCACGCCCTGGGCGCGGACGTGCGGGTGCTGCTCTGCACCGCCGGCGAGGCCTCCCACCCGGATTCGCCCACAGTGACGCCCGAACGGCTGGCCGAGGTGCGGCTCCGCGAATTCGACGGCGCCCTGGGACACCTGCTGGGCGGACCCCGGCGCCGCTACCTGGGACTGCCCGACGGCCGGCTCGCCGAGCACCGGGCAGAGATCGCGGCGGCCATCCGGGAGGCGGCCGCGGACACCGGGAAGCCTGCCGAGCGGATTGTGCTCGTGGCGCCCTACCGGCACGACGGCCACACCGACCACGACACCCTGGGCCTGGCCGCCGCGGAAACAGCCGCCGGGCACGGCTACGGCCTGCTGGAATTTCCCATCTGGTACTGGCTCTGGGCCGCCCCGGAGGACGCGGCCTGGCAGGACTGGCAACGGTTCCCGCTGCGGCCGGAGGACCAGCAGGCCAAGGCCCGGGCGATGGCCGCCCACACCTCCCAGGTGGCCCCGCTCTCGGAGCAGCCCGGGGACGAGGTGCTGCTGCCGGCGGGCTTCCTGGCCCACTTCGAGCGGCACTGGGAAACCTTCGCCTGGCACCAGCCCCGCCCGCCCGCCGCCGGGGATGCCGCCGCCGGGGACAAGGGCGTCGCTGACGCGGCCGCCGGCTACGCCGCCGCCGACGCCGAACGGCTCTTCGACGCGGTCCACGGCCGCGACGAGGACCCCTGGGGCTACACCGGCACCTGGTATGAACAGCGCAAACGCGCCCTGACCCTTGCCGCGCTGCCGGAGCAGAACTACGAGGCCGGGCTGGAAATCGGCTGCTCGATCGGGACGCTGAGCGTTGAACTGGCCGAACGCTGCGGAACCTTCCTCGCCGTCGACGCCAGCAGCACCGCCCTGGCCCGCGCCGCCGAACGTCTGGAGCACCTGCCCGCCGCGCAGACCCGTCACCTCACCGTCCCGCACGGCTGGCCCGACGGCGGGTTCGACCTGATCGTCGTCTCCGAGGTGGGCTACTACCTCTCCCCGGACGAACTTGACGAGCTGTTCCGGCGGGTCGAAGCCTCGCTGCTGCCCGGCGGTACCCTGGTCCTCTGCCACTGGCGGCACCCGCTGGAGGGCTGGGTCCTGGACGGTGACACGGTCCACGCCACGGCCCGCGACCGGCTCCGCTGGGCCGGGGCCGGGCTCTACCGGGAACGCGACTTCGTGCTGGAAATCCTCCGGGCGCCGGAGCGGCAGCCATGACCGTCGCCATGACCGCCCGGCGGCGCCCCGCGATCGACACGGTCGCCGTCGTCCTTCCCGTCCACAACGAGGACCAGCACCTGGACCGCGCGCTGTCCGCCGTGCAGGCCGCCGCGGACCAGCTGGCCGGCGCCCGCCCGGAGGTGGTTGTCCTGGTAATGGTGGTGCTGGACTCCTGTACCGACGGGTCCGCGGAGATCGCCGGACGCTACGTTGACGCCGACCCGCGCTTCCAGGTCCTCCCCGTCGGGCTCCGCAGCGCCGGGGCCAGCCGGGCGGCGGGCATCCGCACCGCCGTGCTGGGCCGTCCGCGCCGGCATCCGGGCCAGCGCTCCACCCCCGTGCCCTGGCGCGGAAAGACCTGGCTGGCGAATACCGACGCCGACTCCCGGGTCCCGCCGCACTGGCTGGTCCGGCAACTGGAATTCGCCGACGCCGGGGCGGACGCCGTCCTGGGGTCGGTGGAACCTGACCCGGTGGGCATGGACCCGGACCTGCTGCGCCGCTGGCTGGAGCGGCACCCGTTCGAGGAGAACCACCCACACATCTACGGGGCCAACTTCGGCGTCCGGGCCTCCGCCTACCTCGCCGCCGGCGGCTTCCCCAAGCAGCAGTCGCACGAGGACCGCACCCTGGTCCAGGGCCTGCGCAGCCTGGCGTTCACCGTCCTGGCCACCGACAGCGTCCGGGTGCTCACCTCCGGGCGGACGCAGGCGCGGGCACCGCAGGGCTTCGCGGCGTACCTGCGCTCCCTGGGCCGGCAAGCGCCGCCGGCGGCCACCGGCAGCTAGGGCGGCCGGCGTCGCAGCCGGGGCCTCCAGCCCCCTCCGGAACAGCCGCGCGCCGGGGACTTTCGGCCCTAACCCACTGGGCGGGAGCGGGCGGATCGTCGAATCCATGACACGCCGGGGCGGAGCCGGATCACGGTGCTGCCGATGACGGGCTTGACCTCGGCGGAGGCGGCCCGGCGGTTGGAGCGCACCGGCCCCAACCGGCTGCCGGAGGCCCGGGCCGTGCCGGGGTGGCGGCGGCTGCTGGCAGAACTGACGCACTTCTTTGCCGTCATGCTGTGGGCGGCGGCCGTCCTGGCCTTCATCGCCGGGATGCCGCAGCTGGCCATCGCGATCGTGGTGGTGATTTTGGTCAACGGCGTCTTCGCCTACATCCAGCAGGAACGGGCCCAGCATGCCGCGGCGAAACTTCGCGAGCTGCTGCCGGCCATGGTCTCGGTGCGGCGGGACGGCCGGGTGGTCAAGGTGCACACCACGGAACTGGTCCCCGGCGACGCCGTCGTGCTGCTGGCCGGCGACCGTGTCCCCGCGGACCTGCGCCTCATCCTGGCCGCGGGCTGCTCGGTGGATGAGTCCATGCTCACCGGTGAAAGCGAACCGGTGCCCCGCGCCGCCGGGGAGGTGCTTTACGGCGGCACGTTCCTGGTGGTCGGCTCCGCCGAGGGGCTGGTGGAGGGCACCGGGGCCACCACCCGGCTGGCCGAGATCGCCTCCCTGACCGGCCGCGTCGAACCGCCGCCGAGCCCGCTGGCCCGGGAGCTGCAGCGCATTGTCCGGATCGTGGCCACCGTGGCGCTGGGGATCGGGGCGCTGTTCTTCCTGCTGTCCCTGCTGGTGGGGATCTCCTGGCGGGATGCCTTCCTCTTCGCGATCGGCGTCGCCGTGGCACTGGTCCCCGAGGGCCTCCTGCCCACGGTCACCCTCTCCCTGGCCATCGGGGCGCAGCGGATGGCCGGCCGCAACGCCCTGGTCCGGAACCTGCAGGCCGTCGAGACACTCGGCTCCACCACCTTCATCTGCACCGACAAGACCGGCACCCTCACCCAGAACCGGATGAACGCCGTGGAGGTCTGGACCCCCGCCGGGACCTTGGACGTCGCCGGCCAGGGCTACGAACCCGAGGCCCACATCAGCGCCGGCGGAGCCGCCCCCGCCGGCGAGGCGCTCCGGGCCGCGCGGCGTCTCGGCACCGCCGCGCGGGCGGCCTCCGTCGGCCGGGCCGTCCTTCACGAGGGCCGGTGGATCGCCGAGGGGGACCCGATGGAGGCGGCCATCGACGCGCTCGCCACCCGGCTGACGGGCGGTGGGATCGCCCTGACGGCCGAAGAAACGGACGGCGGCGGCGGCGCGGGCATCGGTGCAACGCCGACGCCGGACCGGCGCTTCGCCTTCGACCCCCGCCGGCTGCGCGAGTCCGCGCTCGCCGGGACCACCCTCTACGTCAAGGGCGCGCCCGAGTCCGTCCTGCCCGTCTGCCGCGGCGGCAACGGCGCATCCCGGGAACTGGTGGACCGGATGGCCTCCCGCGGACTGCGGGTCCTCGCCGTGGCCGAGCGGCGGCTGCCCCGCCCCGCCCCCGACGGCGCCACCGCCGATGAGCTGGAGCAGGACCTGGAGCTGCTGGGCCTGATCGGCCTGCACGACCCGCCCCGGGCGGAGGTCCGCGTGTCCCTGCAGGCCGCCCGCGAGGCCGGCATCAAGGTGGCCATGGTCACCGGCGACCACGCCTTCACCGCCGCCGCCATCGCGCGGGAGACCGGGCTGATCGGCTCCCCGGAACTGGTGCTGGAGGGCCACACCCTCCCGGAGGATGACGAGGTGCTCGCCGCGCTCCTGGACCGCGACGGCGTCGTGGTCAGCCGCGTCTCACCCGAGCAGAAGCTCCGCGTCGCCCGGCTGCTGCAGCGCCGCGGCCACGTCCTGGCCATGACCGGCGACGGCGTCAACGACGGGCCCGCCCTGCAGCAGGCGGACATCGGCGTCGCGATGGGACTCAGCGGCACCGACGTCGCCCGCGAGGCCGCGGACCTGGTGCTCCTCGACGACGACTTCGCCACCATCATCGCCGCCGTCGAACAGGGCCGCGCCACCTACGCCAACATCCGCCGCTTCCTGACCTACCACCTGACGGACAACGTCGCGGAGCTGACGCCGTTCGTCTTCTGGGCGCTGTCCGGCGGCCGGTTCCCCTTGGCGCTGAGTGTCCTGCAGATCCTGGCCCTGGACATCGGCACCGACCTGCTGCCCGCCCTGGCCCTGGGAAGTGAGGCCCCCAGCAAGGGCGCCCTGAAGCGGCCACCGGAGCGGCGGCACCTGATGGACCGGGCGCTGATGGTCCGGGTGTTCGGACTGCTCGGCCCGGTGGAAGCGGTTCTGGAGATGGCCGCGTACACCGCGGTGCTCCTCGGCGCCGGGTGGAGCCCCTGGACGCCGGGGGCCGTGCTGCCGCCGTCGGACGCGTTGATGGCCGCCTCAGGTGCCGCCTTCACCACCGTGGTGCTCGGTCAGTTGGCCAACGCCTTCGCCTGCCGCAGCGCCACCGTCCCGCCGTGGCGGCTGGGCTGGGCCAGCAACCGGCTGCTGCTGTGGGCGGTGCTCGCGGAGCTGGGGCTGCTCACCGTTTTCCTCTTTCTGGGCCCGGTGGCAGATCTGCTGGGCCAGGCGCCGCCGACACCGGGCGGCCTGGCCGTCGCGCTCGCCGCCATCCCCGCGGTACTACTGGCGGACTGGGCGTACAAGGCGTTCCGGCACCGCGAGTTCCGGCACCGCCGGGCCGGCGTCCGGGGGGCCCAAAGACTCTGACCCCGCGGGGCCGCCCACAGCAGGATCGGAGCATCGACGGACTACCACCGAGGAGCGACCGCATGCCCGGACACGTGTTGTGGTTTGAGGAGATCGGCATGGCCGATGTGCCCCGGGTGGGAGGCAAGAACGCGTCCCTGGGTGAGCTGATCGGGGCGCTGAAGACCCGCGGCGTGCGGGTGCCGGACGGCTTCGCCACCACGGCGGAGGCCTACCGGCTTTTCATCGACGCCAACGGCATCGAATCCGGGATGCGGGAACGCCTGGACGCCTTCCGCGCCGGGACGGCCACGCTGCGCGAGACCGGAGAGGCCATCCGCGAACTCTTCCTCGGCGGTGAATTCCCGCCGGACCTGGCCGAGGCGCTGCGCGACCATTACCGGGAGCTGGGCCGCCGCTCCGGGACGGACCGGCTCTCCGTGGCGGTCCGCTCCAGCGCCACGGCGGAGGACCTGCCGGACGCCAGCTTCGCCGGCCAGCAGGAGACCTTCCTCAATGTCGCCGGGGAGCGGGAACTGCTGGACGCCTGCCGCCGCTGCTACGCCTCCCTGTTCACGGACCGGGCCATCAGCTACCGCGAGGTGAAAGGCTTCGACCACCTCGACGTCGCCCTCTCCATCGGCGTGCAGCGGATGGTGCGCTCGGACATCGGCGCCTCCGGGGTGATGTTCTCGATCGACACGGACTCCGGCTTCCCCCGCGCAGCCGTGATCAGCGCCGCCTGGGGCCTCGGGGAAACGGTGGTGCAGGGCAGCATCAACCCGGACAAGTACCTGGTCTTCAAGCCGCTGCTGGGGGAGGCGTCCGCGGCCGCCGGCATCCGCCCGATCATCGAGAAGACCCTCGGCGCCAAGGAACGCAAGATGGTCTACAGCCGGGGCGGCCACGCCCGCACCCGCACCGTGGACACGTCCGAGGCGGAACGCCGCGCCTTTGTCCTGACGGACGAGGAGATCCTCACGCTGGGACGCTGGGCCGTGACCGTCGAGGAGCACTACGGCCGGCCGATGGACATGGAATGGGCCCGGGACGGGGAAACCGGCGAACTGTTCATGGTCCAGGCCCGGCCCGAAACCGTCCAGTCGCAGAAGACGGGGCCCCGTTTCACCCTGCACCACCTGCTGGAAACCGGCCCGGTCCTGGTCGCCGGCGCCGCGATCGGCGACTCAATCGCGCAGGGGACCGCCTGCGTGATCCGAAGCGCCGCGGACATCGAGGGCTTCCGCGACGGCGCCATCCTGGTCACCGAGATGACGGACCCTGACTGGGTGCCGATTATGAAGCGCGCCGCCGGGATCGTCACCGACCATGGCGGACCCACCAGCCACGCCGCCATCGTGAGCCGGGAACTGGGCGTGCCCGCCGTCGTCGGTACCGGGAACGCGACGGCGGTGCTCACGGAGGGTCTGGCCGTCACGCTGTCCTGCGCCGAAGGCGACCAGGGGCGTGTCTACGCCGGCAGCCTGGCGTTCGAGACCGAGGAGGTGGACCTTGGCGAGCTGCCGGCGACCCGCACCAGGGTGATGGTCAACATTGCCAGCCCCGCCGCCGCGTTCCAGTGGTGGCGGCTGCCCGCGGACGGCGTGGGCCTGGCCCGGATGGAGTTCATCATCAGCTCCCTGATCCGGGTCCACCCGATGGCGCTGGTCCACCCGGAACGGGTCACGGACCCCGGCGAGGCCGCGCAGATCCGCGAGCTCACGCGCGGGTATGCGGACCCCCGGGACTACTTCGTGGACACCCTGGCCCTGGGGATCGCCAAGATCGCCGCGCCGTACCACCCCCGGCCGGTGATCGTCCGGCTGAGCGACTTCAAAACCAACGAATACGCGCACCTGGTGGGCGGGGCGGCCTTCGAGGAGGCCGAGGAGAACCCGATGCTGGGCTTCCGCGGCGCCTCACGCTACTACGACGAGCGCTACCGCGAGGGGTTCGCCCTCGAATGCCGGGCGCTGAAACGGGTCCGGGAGCGGCTGGGCTTCGGCAACGTGATCGTCATGGTGCCGTTCTGTCGCACCCCGCAGGAGGCGGACAAGGTGCTGGCGGTGATGTCGGAGAACGGCCTGGTCCGGGGGGAGAACGGCCTGCAGGTCTACATGATGTGCGAGATCCCGTCGAATGTGGTGCTCGCCGCCCAGTTCGCCGCCCGCTTCGACGGGTTCTCCATCGGCTCCAACGACCTGACCCAGCTGGTCCTCGGCGTGGACCGGGACTCGGCGCGGCTGGCAGCGCTCTTCGACGAGCGGGACGAGGCCGTGATGGCGATGATCAGCGAGGCGATCCGCCAGGCCCACACGGCCGGAATCAAGATCGGCATCTGCGGCCAGGGCCCCAGCAACCACCCGGAGTTCGCACAGTTCCTGGTGGGGGAGGGGATCGATTCCATCTCACTGAACCCGGACAGCTATCTCAGGACCGTCCCGCTGATCGCCGAGGCGGAGCGGCGGCCCGCGGGTGGGTAGGGAGCGTTAGGCCTGGACAGGCCTACCGCGGGAGGTCGACCCCATAGGTCTCCGTCGCGATGCGGAACGCTGCCCAGGCTTTGGGCCATCCGGCGTAGAAGGCCGCGTGGGTCAGCACCTCGGCCATCTCGTCGGCCGTGACGCCGTTGGCCTTGGCGAGGCCGATGTGATGCTGGAGCGAGCTGTCCAGCACCCCGCTGGCCATCAGGGCCGTCACGGTGACGATGCTGCGGCTCCGCGGGGAGAGTTGTTCTTCGCGGGCCCAGACCTGACCGAAGAGGACGTCGTCGTTGAGCGCGGCGAACGTCGGGGCGAAATCACCGAGCACGTCCCGGCCGGCCGTTACTTTTTCAGGCATTGTGGGTCTCCTCTATTTTCCGGAGTAAACGGGGAACGCGGCGTGCTCGCCGTAGTTCTTTTCATCGAGGGTGCGGAGGGTTTCCATGTCCTCGTCCGAGATTGTGAAGGTGAGTTCGGCGTTTGACCGCATGTGGGCCGGGTTAGCGGTCTTGGGCAGCGACACGGCGCCCAGTTGCAGCGTGTAGCGGATGCACAGCTGTGGCACGCTCGCCCCGTATTTCTCGGCGATCGCCGCGATCTCCCGGTTCTTCAGGACCTGGCCGTGGGCGATCGGGGAGTAGGCCTCCACCGCGATGCCCCGCGACTGGCAGTAGTCGATCAGCTCGGTGGGGGTGTTTCCCGCGTGCACGAGGATCTGGTTGACGTGCGGGGCAACGGTTCCGTGGTTGAGGAGGTTCTCCAGATCGGCCTGCAGGAAGTTGGAGACTCCGATCGCGCGGATTTTCCCTGCCCGGTGGGCTTCCTCCAGGGCGCGCCAGGCGGCGAGGTTGCCCTCGGAGTAGTCGCCGCCACGGAAGTCGTCCCAGGGTTGCGGGGCGTGGATCAGCATCAGGTCGACATACTCAAGCCCCAGCTGCTCCAGGGACCGGTCGATGGCGGCGACGGCGCCGGGGTAGTCCTTGATTTCGGCGGCGAGCTTGGTGGAAACGAAGAGTTCGTTCCGTGCCACCCCTGAGGTGCGGACGCCGTCGCCGACTCCGCGCTCGTTTCCGTAGGCCTGGGCGGTGTCGATGTTGCGGTATCCGACCGCGATGGCCTGGCGCACGGCCTCGGCGGCCTTGTCATCGTCGATGAACCACGTGCCCAGCCCCAGGGTGGGGACCTCGACGCCGTTCGAGAGGGTAAGAGTTTCGTTCACTATGGTCATGCTGTTTCTCCGTTCTGGGACAGTCCGCCGTACACCTCGTCGGTCACCGGCTCGAGCCATTCGTTGCTGACGTCGTTGCCCGGGGTGATGAAAGCGACGTGGGAGAACCACGAGTCCGCCTTCGCTCCGTGCCAGTGTTTGGTGCCGGCGGGCACGTGGATGACCGTTCCCGGTTCCAGGCTGACGGGGTCCTCGCCGTCGGCCTGGTACCAGCCGCTGCCCGCGGTGCAGAGCAGGACCTGGTCGCCTCCACCGTCTGTGCCGTGGTGGATGTGCCAGTTGTTGCGGCATCCCGGCTCGAAAGAGACGTTGCTGACGGGGACCGGGCCCGAGGCGAGGGGCGCCAGATAACTCTGGCCGGTGAAGTACTGCGCATACGCGTCGTTCTTCTGGCCCAGCGGGAAGATCTGGCTAAATTCGGTGCCGTGCATGGTGTTTCCTTTCAGTGATGGGAATGCTCTGGAACGGGTGTTTCAGAGGACGGTCTTTCCGGGCCTGCCGGACGCGACGCACGGGGCAGCAGGACCAGGGCGGTCGCAGCTGCCAGGATGATCGCGGCGGCGGTCACCAGGCCCAGCGGGAGGATGCTGAGTGCTCCGGCGAGTCCGACCAGCGGGGCGGCGACTCCACCGAGAGCGAAGCGGGCGGCCCCAAGGAAGGACGAGGCGGCGCCGGCGATGGTCGGATAGCCGGCCAGTGCGATGGTGGTCGAGGGCGGGCTGGTGACCGCGGTCCCGCTCACCAGGAGAAGCAGGGAAACCATCACCGCGGGCAAGGGCAGGTGGATGATACCGGCGGTCAGGATTCCCCCGGCTCCGGCCGCGCACATGGCCAGGCCGACCATGAGGGTCCCGGTGATGCTCCACCGTTCGCTGGACCGGCCGGCGAGGTAGCCGAAAGCCATGAACCCCGCAGAATTCAGGCCGAAGGCCATGGCGTATTGCTGAGGCGAGAGGCCGTAGGCGCCCTGCAGGACGTAGGTGGCGCCGCTGAGATAGGCAAACAGCGCCGCATAGACAAACCCTTGAACCACGACAGCGCCGACGAACCCGCGGTCCCGGAACAAAACCCGCATATCGCGGCCCACCTGGCCGAACCCGCCCGGGGTGCGCGACCCCGCGGGCAGCGTCTCGCCAAACCCGACGACGACCCAGGCCAGAATCGCCGCACCAATGACCGCAAGGACCTGGAACAGTCCCCGCCAGTCCATCACCGCGGAGAGCGCACCGCCCACCAAGGGTCCCACGATGGCCGCAAAGCCGCCGATAACGGTCAGCCGGCCGTAAAAGCGGATCAAGCGGCCGCCGTCGTACACATCGCGGCCCGCCGCCTGGGCGATCACGATCCCTACGCCGCCGGCCACGCCCTGGACCAGCCGGGCGAGCACCAGCACCTCAACGGAGGGGCTCATCGCACACAGTGCCGACACGACGACGTACGCGGTCACCCCGATCAGGAGCGGCTTTCGCCTGCCAAAGCGGTCAGAGAGCGGGCCTGCGACCAGCTGCCCCGCCGCCAGCCCCAACAGGCACGCGGTGACCGTCAGCTGTGCCGTGGACGTCTTCGCGCCAAGCTCGGCGGTCAGGGCAGGGAGAGCCGGAAGATAGAGGTCCATGGAGATGGGTCCAAAGACCGTCAGCACCAGCAACAGCGCCGCCAACCACCGGCCATGGCGGCCCGTCTGGTTGAGGGTGGAGGAATCAGTCATGTATCCAGCAAAACCCTTATCGGCAGGCCGAAGAAGTCCCTGTCAAGAGGTGTACTGGCAGGGCATCCCTCCGCCGCGGGGATCGTCGTATCGTCATAAACATGGACAATCGAGCCGAGGTGCGCGAGTACCTCATGTCACGTCGGGCCAAACTCACCCCCGAGCTCGCCGGGATACCCTCCGGCCCGAACCGGCGAGTCAAGGGACTGCGCCGCTCGGAGGTGGCCATGCTCGCAGGCGTCAGCGTGGAGTACTACTCCAAGCTCGAACGCGGAACCATCGCAGGGGCCTCCGCCTCGGTGCTGGACGCCATCTCCGAGGCCCTGCAGCTGAACGACACGGAAAGGGCCCATCTATTTGACCTGGCCCGGGCCGCCGACGGGATTCCCACCTCGGGCCGTTCGCGGCGCCGCGGCATCACCCGGAATCCCGCCCTGCGCCCGAGCCTCCAATGGGCACTTCGTTCCATCACCGACGGTCCCGCCTTTGTCCGGAACGCGCACCAGGACATGGTGGCCACCAACGATCTGGGCCGTGCTTTCTACTCGCCCGTGATTGGCGACGGCGGACGCACACCCAACCTGGCCCGCTTCCAATTCCTGGACCCGGCCTCCAGGGACTTCTATCCCGATTGGGACCTCTTCGCCGACATGTGCGTGGCGATCATGCGGGCGGAAGCCGGCCGGGACCCGCACAACAAGCTCCTCCAGGACCTCGTCGGCGAGTTGTCCACCCGAAGCGACGTCTTCCGCCGGCTCTGGGGGGCCCATGACGTGCGCACCCACGGGTCGGGGACCAAACGCTTCACGCACCCGGTGGTCGGGGAGCTCACCCTGTCCTACGAGGAGCTCGCCGTCACGGCCGATCCCGGCCACGTGCTCCTTGTCTACTCGGCCGAACCCGGGTCACCCTCAGCGGAACGGCTGAGCCTCCTCGCCTCCTGGGCCGCCTCGCAGCCCATCGCCTGATAACCGGCGCTTTCTACGGTCCCTCCGTCCCCGTCCCCGTCCCCGTCCCCGTGCCCGTGCCCGTGCCCGTCCCCGTCCCCGGTGCCGGGTTCCGGCCCGTGCCCGTGCCGCCCGCACTCAGCGCCCGGAGCGCGTTCAGGATGGTGGCCAGGTCCACCACCTCCTGGGACAGGGCACCGGCGATCGCCGGGACGTAGCCCGCGGCGGCCGCCACCATCAGGGCCACGCTCATCGCGATGCCGATCCAAATGCTCTGCAGCGCCACCTTCACGGTGCGCTGGCCGATCCGCACCGCCGAGGCCACCTTGGACAGGTCATCCAGGATGATCACGACGTCGGCCGACTCGCCAGCCGCCGTCGAACCCCGCGCGCCCATCGCGATCCCGACGTCGGCGACGGCAAGGACGGGGGCGTCGTTGACGCCGTCGCCCACCATCATCACCGGCCGCAGCGGCAGGGACCGCACCGCCTCCACCTTGTCCGGGGGCAGGCACTCGGCCCGGACGTCCGTGAGGCCGGCCGCGTCCGCGATGTGCTCGGCGGTGGCCAGGGCGTCGCCGGTGAGCATCACGGTCTGCGTGACACCCAGGTGCTGGAGCTCGCCCAGGGTGCGGCGCGCCTCGTCCCGGAGCGGGTCGCTCATCACCAGGCAGCCGACGAATTTTCCGTCCACCCCCACGTAGATGCCCAGCTGCCCGGACACCAGTTCCGTCTCCACCACGCCCTCGGCCGATTCGGCCACAAAATTCGGTTTCCCCACCACCACGTCCCGCCCGTCCAGCCGGGCCCGGACGCCGTGCGTGGCGTACTCGGTGGCCTCGGAGGCGCTGTGGAAGCCCAGCACCCGGGCCCTCGCGGCGTCCATCACGGAGGCGGCGAGCACGTGGGAGGAGTACTGCTCCGCGGACGCGGCCAGGCGCAGCACCTCGTCCTCGTCCAGGGTGCCCGTGGTGCGGATTTCCACCAGCGCCGGCCGGCCGTAGGTCAGTGTACCGGTCTTGTCGAACGCGGCGGTGCGGATCCGGCCCAGCAGCTCCAGCACCCCGGCGTACTTGACGATGATCCCGCCGCGGGCGGCCCGGCTCATCCCCCCCAGGAACGCCACCGGCGCGGCGATCAGCAGCGGGCAGGGCGTGGCCACCACCAACACCTCGGCGAAGCGGGCGGGGCTGCCGCTGATGATCCAGCCGACGGCGCCCAGCACGTACGCCAGGCCCGTGAAGGGGACGGCGTAGCGGTCGGCCAGCCGGACCATTGGCGCCTTGCTTTCCGCGGCTTCCCGGACCAGGGCCACGATCCGGCTGTACTGGGAGTCCTCCATCCGGGCCGTGACGCGCATCCTGATGGCCGCCTCGCCGTTCAGGGATCCGCTCATCAGGTTTTCCCCGGCGGCCCGTTCCACGGGCAGGCTCTCTCCGGTGAGGGACGATTCGTCGAAGGTGCCGGAGTCGGAGAGCAGGACCCCGTCCAGCGGAACCACCTCGCCGGGGCGGACCAGCAGGATGTCGCCGATCCGTACGTCGGTGGCGGCCACATCCTCGTGCTGGCCGTCGGCCAGGCTGCCATCCCCGTGGGTGCCGTCCGCCGCCACACCGGCGCGCTCGCGGTGCGCCGTTTGCGGGACGCGTTCGAGGAGTGCGGTCAGTTCCGCCTTGGCCCGGCCCGCCGCGAAGTCCTCCAGCGCCGTGCCGCCGGCCATCATCAGCACAATGATCATGGAGGCGACGAACTCGCCCACCAGCACGGTGCTGACGATCGCGGTCACGGCCAGGATGTCGATGCCCCAGGTGCCGCCCATCAGCCGGCGGACCATGCCCACCGCCAGGTACGCGGCGACGGCCAGGGCGTAGAGGCTGGCGGTCCACCGGGCGATGCCCTCCTGGCCGGACACCAGCAGCAGGATCACGGCCAGCAGGACGGCCAGGGTGCCTGCCACCAGCGGGTACCGGAAGAGAGTTTTCACGGGGGTCCTGCCTTGCCTCAGCGCCGATTCCGGGATGTGCCTCTTCCAGCATCCTACTGCCCGGGGACGGCGGGTTTCCGGGGCCGTTGGAGGGGTCTTTGAGCCCTATCCCGGGCAGCGGATCCGGGGTCACGGTGGGGCATGTGGTCGATCCCCGTCGGCGGTCAGCGCCGGCTCCTGGCGGCGGTGCTCGCCGTCCTGCTCGTGGCGGCCGCGGTGGCCGGAGCGGTGCTGCTGGCCTCGGGGCCGCGGGGTTCGGGCCCGCAGGGCGGATCCCCGGCCACACTGTCCGTGCCGCCGTCGTCCTCCGCTTCCACGGAGTCACCGTCCGAGGCCACGACCACGGCGGCCCCGTCACCGGCCACGACGACGGCGGCCGCGCCTGAGCCGGGCGTACCGGCGCCGCCCGCCGCGGAGCCACCCGCGCCGCCCGTACCTCCCGCGCCACCGGCACCCCAGCCTTCCGCACCGCCCGAACCGGCACCTGAGCCACCGCAACCGCCCGCCCCGCCCGCGGACCCGTTTCCGGCCGCGCTCCGGGGCGCCGACGTCGAGGTCATCCCCGGCGCCGGGCCGGTGGTCGCCCTGACCTTCGACGCCGGGGCCAACTCCGCCGGGCTGCCCAGCATCCTGCAGACCCTCTCCGCGACGGGTGTGCGGGGGACGTTCTTCCTCACCGGCGCGTGGGCGTCCGGCAATCCGGCGTGGGTGGCCGCGATCGTGGCCGGAGGGCACCGGATCGGCAACCACTCGATGACCCACCCCGGCTTCACCGGCCTGACCGACGCCCAGATCGCCCAGCAGCTCGCCGGCGCGGAGGCCGCCATCAGCGCCGCCGGCGGGACCGCCCGGCCGCTGTTCCGGTTCCCTTTTGGCGAGCGGGACGCGCGCACCATCGCCGCCGTCAACGCCCTGGGCTACGTCGCGGTCCGCTGGACCGTGGACACGCTGGGCTGGAAGGGAACCAGCGGCGGCATCAGCGTCCAGACCGTGCTGGACCGGACCCTCGCCGGGCTGCGCCCCGGCGAGATTGTCCTGATGCACATCGGCTCCAACCCCGACGACGGCAGCACCCTCGACGCCGACGCCCTGCCGCAGTTGATCGCGCGGCTCCGGGCGGCGGGCTACGGCTTCACCACCCTCGGTGCCCTCCTCCGCTGACGGTGCCGATGACGTGCCCGCGGGCTGCGGTGCAGGCCTGTCGCGCGCCCGGGAAGGCTGGTACGAATAACGCATGACGGTCTCGCCCACAGTCGCCGCAGCACTGGCGCCGGTGGACGCCGTCGTCTTCGAACTCGACGGCGTGCTGCTGGATACCGCCGAACAACGCGCCGCGGCCTGGCGGATCCTGCTGGACGAGGTCCTGCGTGACCCCCGGCTGCCGCCCACCGCCCGGCGCGGCCCGCCCACCGGCGCCGACTTCACCGCCTATCTGGACGGCCGAACCCCCGCCGAGGGGGTGGCGGACTTCCTGGCCTCCCGCGGGGCGGCGCTGCCGGCCGGACACCCCGCCGACCCGCCGGGGGAGTGGACGGCGGCGGGGCTGGGCGCCAGGCAGGACCAGCTCTTCGCCGCGGCGCTGGCGGCCGACCCGCCACGGGCCTACCCCGGCTCCGTCGCCCTGCTGGAGCGGCTCCGGGCCGGCCGCGTCCCGGTGCTGCTGGCCACCTCCGCCCCGCACGCGTCGCCGCTGCTCGCCGCCGTCGGACTCGACGGCGCCTTCGACCAGATCGCCGACGGGCAGACCGCCGCGCACCGGGGCCTGCCCGGCAAACCCGCCCCCGCCCTCCCGCTGGAGGCGGTCCGGAAGCTGGACATCCCGCCCCGCCGGGCCATGGTGATCGAAGCCTCGGTGGCCGGGGTGCGGGCGGGACGCCGAGGCGGCTTCGGGCTGGTGGTCGGCATCGACCGGGACGGACGCCGCGCGGACCTGGAGGCCGCCGGCGCGGACATCGTGGTCGAAGACGTCAGCGAACTGGACATAGGCCTGGTCATCACCCACCCCTGGCTGCTGGTCTACGAGGGCTTCGATCCGGCGCACGAGGGGCACCGGGAAGCGCTGACCACCCTGGGCAACGGCTACCTGGCCACCCGCGGGACGGCCCCGGAACAGCGCGCCGGCCCCATCCACTACCCCGGGAGCTACTTGGCCGGTGTGTACAACCGGCTCACCAGCACGGTGGAGGGCCAGCGGACCACGGACGAGCACATGGTGAACATCCCGGACTGGCTGCACCTGGACCTGCGGATCGAGGACGGGCCGTGGTGGTCGGAGGGCGGGCTGCGGCTGCGCCGGGAACGGCGCACCCTGGACCTGAAACGCGCGCTGCTGACCCGGGAGGCGGAGCTGGAGGACGACGCCGGGCGGCGGCTGCGGGTGGTGCAGCGGAGGCTGGTATCGATGGCCGAACCGCACCTCGCGGCCCTGGAGACCGTTATCAGCGCGGCGGGCTGGAGCGGCCGGATCAGCATCAGCAGCGGCTGCGACACCGCGGTGCGCAACGCCAACGTCCCCGAGGACGCCGGCCTCGCCCAGCGCCACCTGACCGGGGTGCAGGCGGTGGAAAACCCCGCCAACGCACCCGGCCCGGGCGCCGTCGGCCTCGACGTGCAGGTCCGCACCAGCCGCAGCCGGATCGGGATCGCGCTGGCCTTGCGCACCGAGGCCTCCGGCCCGGCGAACACCGCCTACCACCAGTCCGCCGGCCTCTACGCCCACCGCCTGGAGGCCGCCGTGGGGGAGGGAGCCCCGGTCGCGGTCACCAAGACCGTTGCGGTGGCCACCTCCCGGGACCATGCGGTGTCCTCGCCGCTGGCGGGAGCGCAGGCGGTGCTGGCCCGCGCCGGCACCTTCGACCAGCTGCTGGCCGACCACGAGCGGGCCTGGTCCCTGCTGCTGACCCCGTTCATCATCGACTCGGATGCCCCCTCCCAGGCCCAGCTGATCCTCAACCTGCACGTCTTCCACGTGCTGCAGACCCTCACCCTGCACACCGCCGAGCTGGACGCCGGCGTCCCGGCCCGCGGCCTGCACGGGGAGGGCTACCGGGGGCACGTCTTCTGGGACGAGCTCTTCGTCCTGCCGGTGCTGAACTCGCGGCTGCCGTCCCTGGCCCGCGAGTTGCTGGACTACCGGTGGCGCCGGCTGGGGACGGCGCGGGACGCGGCCCGGTCGGCTGGCCTCTCCGGCGCCCTGTTCCCCTGGCAGAGCGGCAGCGACGGCACCGAACAGACTCCCAGCCTGCTGTACAACAGGCTGTCGGGCCACTGGCTGCCGGATTACTCCCACCGGCAGCGGCACGTGGGGCTGGCCGTGGCCTACAACGCCTGGCAGTACTTCGAGGCCACCCAGGACCGCGGCTGGCTGACCCAGCACGGCGCCGAACTGATCGTGGAGGTGGCCCGGCTGTTCGCGTCGATGGCCGAGCACGACCCCGCGGACGACCGCTTCCACCTGCGCGGCGTCATGGGCCCGGACGAGTACCACACCGGACCCCCGGAGCACCCGGACGCGGGCCTGGCGGACAACGCCTACACCAACGTCATGGCCGCCTGGGTCTTCGACCAGGCCGAATGGATTATGCGCTCGGTCAGGGGCTTTGACATGGAGGACCTGAAGGCCCGGCTGGGGATCACGACGGCGGAGATCACCCGGTGGGCGCGGCTGAGCCGGCGGATGTTCGTGCCCTTCCACGGCGAGGGCATCATCAGCCAGTTCGCCGGCTATGGCGAGCTCCGGGAGCTGGACTGGGCCGGGTACCGCCGCCGCTACCGGAACATCGAACGCCTGGACCTGATCCTCGAGGCGGAGGGGGACAGTCCCAACCGCTACCGGCTGGCCAAGCAGGCTGACGTGCTGATGCTCTTCTACGTCCTGGGCGAGGACCAGCTCACCGGGTTCCTGGCCCGGCTCGGTTACCCGGTCACCCCGGAGCAGTTGGCCGCCACCGTGGACTACTACCTGGCCCGTACCGCGCACGGCTCCACCCTCAGCCGGGTGGCGCACGCCTCGGTCCTGGCCCAGCGGGACCCTGAGCAGGCCTGGGCCACTTTCCGGGAGGCGCTCGACGCCGACCTCGACGACACCCAGGGCGGCACCACCAGCTCGGGCATCCACCTGGGTGCGATGGCGGGAACCATCGACGTCGTCCAACGCAGCTTTGCGGGCCTCCGGATCACCCGCGACGCGCTGACCTTCACGCCCCGGCTGCCGGTCGAGCTGCGCCGGCTCGGCTTCAAGGTCCGCTACCGGGACCAGCTGCTGGCCGTCCAGCTCGAACCGGGGCGGCTGGCAGTCACCGCCGCCCCGGGCGACGCCGCGCCCGTCCTGGTGCGGGTGGGGCAGCAGGAGGTGTTCCTGCAGGCCGGGCAGCGGCACGAGTTCCGGGCCGGGCCCTGACGCCGGGCACTCGGTGCGCCACGTATGAAACTCAGTCCCTCACCCGAATGACGGCGGCGCCGGTCACCCGGTCCGCGGCCAGGTCCCGGAGGGCCCGGCCGGCTTCCTCGAACGGGTAGGCGGTGGTGCTGGGCCGGAGCGGGATCTCCGCGGCGATCCGGAGGAACTCCTCCCCGTCGGCCCGGGTGTTGGCGGTGACGCTGCGCAACTGCCGTTCCTGGAAGAGCTCGGCGGCGTAGTCCAGGGCGGGGATGTCGCTGAGGTGGATGCCGGCGACGGCCAGCGTGCCGCCGCGGTCCAGCGCCCGCAGAGCCGGCGGCACCAGGGTTCCCACCGGCGCGAACAGGATGGCCGAATCGAGTGGATCCGGGGGCGGCTCGTCCGCGTCGCCGGCGAACACGGCGCCCAGCTCCAACGCCAGGGCGCGGGCCGCGGGGGAGCGGGTCATCACATAGACGCTGGCTCCCCGGTAGAGGGCCACCTGCGCGGCAAGGTGGGCGGAGGCACCGAAGCCGTAGATGCCGAGCCGGCCGCCCACGGGAAGGTCGGCCCGCAGCAGGGCCCGGTAGCCGATGATCCCGGCGCACAGCAGCGGGGCGGCCTCTTCGTCCCGGAAGGATTCGGGGAGCCGGTAGGCGAAGTCCTGGGCCACGGTCACCAGTTCCGCGTAGCCGCCGTCGCGGTCCCAGCCCGTGAAGGTGGGCGTTAGGCAGAGGTTCTCCTGCCCGCGGACGCAGAACCGGCACACCCGGCAGGTGCCCCCGAGCCAGGCGACCCCCACGCGCTCGCCGGGCTGGAACCGGTCCGCCCCGGGCCCGGACGCGACGACGTCGCCCACCACCTCATGCCCGGGCACCACGCCGGGCCGCCGCGGGGGCAGGTCCCCCTCGGCCAAGTGCAGGTCGGTCCGGCACACGCCGCAGACACGCACCCGGACCAGTACTTCGCCCCGGCCGGGGAGGGGGTCGGGCCGTTCGCCGGCCACCAGCGGACCGGTGTCCGCGGGCCCGGGGCGGCCTACCCACCAGGCGCGCATGGGTCTTTCCGGATGACGAGGACGTTGCAGGGTGCCTGCTGCAGAACCCCGGAGACGGTATTGCCCGGCCCGGTGCCGCGGCGGTGGGATCCCAGGACCAGGACGTCGGCCCCCGCCGCGGCGGCTGAGAGCTCCCGGCCCACGTGCCGCCCGGGAACCAGGGTTCCGGTGACGGCCAGTCCCGGGGCCAGCCTCCGGGCCTCCGCCACGGCGTCCGCCAGGAGCGCGGCTCCGCCCGTGGCCCGGCCTGCTCCATGCTCCGGGTCGACCGGGGCGACGTGGAGAATCTCGAGGCCGGTGCCCATCGCGGCGGCGAGGGCCGCGGCCTGGGCTACGACGGCGGTCCGTGCCGGGTCGGCGTCGACGGCGGCCGTCACCGGTTGGCCCGGCAGGGTGAGCCGCCTGACCACCATCAGTGGGCAGGGCGCGGAGGCTGCGAGGTCCGCGCAGACGGAGCCGGCGATCCGGCCCAGCACGCCGCCCAGTCCCCGGCTGCCCACCACCAGCAGTGCCGCCCCCCGGGCCGCGTCCTGCAGCACCTGGGCCGGAAGCCCCGGCAGCATCCGGGCGGTGACCGTCAGGCCGGGGGCGGCGGCTCGCGCAATGGCCGCTCCGGAGTCGCGGATGGTCTCTGCGGCGAGGCGAAGCCCGCTGCCGGAGACACCGCCGACCGGGCCCAGATTGGAGGTGAAAACCGGCCAGACCCAGGCGTGCACCACCTCGAGGCTGCGCTTCGTCGCGGCGGCGTGCCGGGCCGCCCAGCGAACGGCCAGCCGGGCGGAATCGGAGTCGTCATACCCGGCCACGACGGCGGCGCGCTGTCCTGGTGCGGCTGCCGGCATGGATCCTCCCGGGTAGGCGGACGGCACCCCAGCAGTGCGGCTTCACCCCAGTACAGGCGCCCGCCCGAGCGGAGGCTAGGGGCTTTGGTCCCCGCGCCGAGCGTCGGAAGCGTCACCGGCGCGGCGCTCCTCGCCGCGCTCCGCCGATGCGTGCCGGGCGTGCTCCTCGCGCAGCTCCCGGCCCCGGCGGATGTCCTCTTCCTCCTGGGCCTGCAGCTTGTCGCTCTTCTTGGTGTCCCGCGGCGGCAGCTGGATGGTTTCCTCGGCCTCGATCCCGGCCTGCAGTTCACGGCCGCGCTCAGTCTCGGCGTCGAACTCGGCACCGAACAGCAGCGACATGTTCAGGATCCAGAGCCAGAGCAGGGCCACGATGATGCCGCCGATCGCACCGTACGTCTTGTTGTAGCTGCTGAAGTTCGCCACGTAGAACCCGAAGGCCACCGAGACGAGCAGGAAGACCAGCAGGGCAATCGCCGACCCCATGCTCAGCCAGCGGAACTTCGGCTGCTTCACATTGGGGGTGGCGTAGTAGAGGATGGCGATCGCGACGATCAGCAGCACCAGCATGACCGGCCACTTGGCGATGTTCCACACCACCAGGAAGGCGCCACCCAGGCCGATCAGGTTACCCACGGACTCCGCCACCGGCCCGCTGAGGACCAGCATGGCGGCGATGACCACCACCAGCAGGAGGTTGACCACGGTGACGCCCAGCATGGTGCCGCGCAGCTTCAGGAACGGCCGGCCCTCGTCGGTCTCGTAGACCCGGTTCATGGCGCGGCCAAAGGCGCCCACGTAACCGGACGCGGACCAGATAGCCGTCAGGAGGCCGAGGACGAACGTCAGGCCTGCCGCGGAGGAGCTGGTCAGTTCCTGAATCAGCGGGCGGATCGTGTCCACCGTCTGCCCGGGGGCGAAGCCCTGAACGATGTCCAGCAGCGCGCCGGTGGTCTTCTGCGCGTCGCCGAAGAGCCCCAGCAGGGACACCAGCGCCAGCAGGGCCGGGAAGATCGACAGCACCGAATAGTAGGTCAGCGCCGCCGCCAGGTCCTGGCACTGGTCTTTAGTGAACTCGCGCAGGGTCTTGCGGGCGATGTACTTCCAGGACGGTTTGGTGACGTCGGTGGGGCGGTCCGGCTTGCGGGCGTCCTCCGGCGAGGGCGAGGTTCGGGCCTTGGCGGTGCTGCTGGTGGCGGTCTCGGCGTCGTCCATGGAGCCAGTGTGCGCCTGGGTGAGGTTCTTGGCCATCGGAATCTTCTTTCGTGGTTAAGCGCAGCGGCCGGCTGCCTCCGCGTCAGCGGGGGCAGCCGGCCGCCATCCGGGTCAGGCTAAGCCTGCTGGACATTGTCCTTGGCGTCGGCGGCGCGGTCCTTGACGTCGGCTACGGCCGTCTGGCCCTCGCCCTTGACGTTCTGGGCCGCGTCGGTGGCGGTGGCCTTGACGTTTTCCACGGCTGCCTGGGCGGGTTCCTTGAGACCCTCGGCCACGTGCTGTGCCGCCTGGCCCAGCTCCGTGGTGAGCGGCTCGGCTGCCGACTTCAGTGCATCGGCGGCCTCCCGTTCCTTCTGGCTGGCCGGGATCAGGGCGGAGACCAGGAGGCCGGCGCCGAAGGCGATGAGGCCTGCGGCGAGCGGGCTGCCCTGGGTCTTGGCCTTCACCTGGTGGGGTGCGTCGGAAACAGCAGAGCCGGCATCGCTGAAGTGCGCTCCGGTGCTGCTGCCGGCGTGGTCGGCTGCTCCCATGACTTTCTCCTTCGCTCCGAAGACTGCGTCTTTGACCTTGTCGGTCTGGCGCTGGACGATGTTGGACGGGGTGACCTTGTCCGCCACGGCGTCGACGTTGGTTCCGAGCCGTGCGCGGGTTGCTTCGATGTCGGCACGGATGGCATCCGGGTTCTGACTCATTGTCTTTCCTCGCTTTAGTGGCTGGGCTTGAGAGTGGGGGGAATTTCCTGGATGGTCTCGGCGGTCTGGGGAAGGCCCTTCATCGCCTTGAGCTCCTTGCGGCCCATGGAGGCCATGACGGCGCCGATGATGCCCCAGATGACGGCGACAATGACGCCGGACCATCCGAGTCCCATCAGGGTTCCGAGGCCCCACCAGAGGGCCAGGGAGAGGAACAGCAGGACAAAGTGGCCCGCCACTCCGGCGCCGGCCAGCAGGCCGCTGCCTTTCCCGGCCCGGCTGGTGGTCTGCTTCAGTTCCGCCTTCGCGAGCTCCAGTTCCTGGCGCATCAGGGTGGAAAGATCCCGGGTGACGTCCCCGAGCAAATCACCCAGGGAGGTGGTCTCCGCTTTCACGTGGGCGTCCGTGGCCTGGGCGTGGGCGCCCAGCGGCATCTCGGTGCTCATCGGCGTCCGCCGTCGAACGGGTCCTTACGGTCCGGGTCGACGCCGGGATCGACGCGGTACGGATCCGCCTCCAGCGGGTCCTCGGCCCAGCTCCCGGCGTGGGCGCCGGAGCCCTCTCCCTCCAGCGGGTTGGGCGGGTAGGTGTCCGCGTGGGCGGCCGTGGTGGCTTCCGGGTACTGCACCGGCGGCGGCGGAACCGCGACGCCGGCATCGGGCACCCGGGTGACGGGCTGCGGTGCGCGGGAGGCGGCGCCGGCGGAGCCGTTGGCGGACTGCTCCGGGGCACCGGCGCTGAGGTTGCGGCTCAGGCGTCCGGCCAGGATGCCGGCGCCGGCGGCTGCCAGCAGGAAGGCGCCGGGACGCTGGCGTGCAAAGGACTTGACCTCGGTCAGGAGCGAGCCCGGATCCCGGTTCTCGAGCCAGGTGGCGACGGAGGCGGAGCGCTCGGCGGCCTGGCGGACCAGGTCGGTGGCTACGCCGGGCTGATCAGAGGCGCGGGCCATGGTGTGGAGTTCGCTGGAGATCGAGTGCAGGCCCTGGGCTGCCTTCTGCTGCTGGTTGCCGGCCTGCTCGGTGAGGTCCGTTCGGGCCTGGTCCAGCAGGTTGCGGGCGTTGCTCTTGACCTCGGAGGCGACGTTGGCTGCCTCGGTCTTGGCGGTCTCGGCGACGTTCTGGGCCGAGTCAACGGCCTGGTCCTTGACCTCGGCGGCCTCATCCTTGGCCGCGTCGGTCTTGGACGACGTTCCGGTTCCGCCGGTGCTGTACGAGTCGGTGCTGTAGGAGTCAGTGTCGAAGGAGCCGGTGCCGGAGGACGCCTGTCCGCCAGCGTAACCGCCGGTGGTCCCTGCAGCCGGGTACTCCGTCGCGGGGTAACCCGTGCCGGCATGCTCCGTGCTGACATGCTCCGTGCCGGAGTTTGCCGCCGATGGGAACGTGGTGCGGGGGCGTAGCTCGTCCTGCGCGTCACCCGGCGTGCCGTAGGTGCCGTCCTGGGGCCATTGGTTCTCTGTCATCGTCGCTCTCTTTCCTTGAAGATCCGCTTTTAGATCTGAGGCCCGGCCGCCGTGCGGCAGCACCGGAACCCGAATAGTAAGCATGATTACTAACAAATAGTAAGCAAACTTTGCTTCCATTCACAAGGGCCGCCCGGGACTTGGTCCGGGACGGGCCGATAGGGTTGGGGCATGGGCGAGAGGGCTGACGGCTGATGGCGAAGAAGGGCAGGGCCGCCCGGCGCGGAGCCGCCGCGGCCGAGGAAACGCAGGGGCGGCAGGCCGGTTCCGGGGCCCCCGACACGGCAAGGGGGGCGGGTAAAACCGGGCCCGTGGCGGGTGTCTACACCATCGATACCGGAGACTGCGAACTCGCTCCGGACCAGGACAATTCCACCGGCTGGCTGCTGCGGATCAACGGCGTGATGAGCTCCCATATCGACCTGGCGGACCCGTTGTTCCTGGACTTCGAATACATGCGCTGGATTGCCGCCCTGGTCGAGTCCCGCTGGCCGACGGCGGCCTCGCCCCGGCTGCGTGCGCTGCACCTGGGCGGCGGGGCGTGCTCGCTGGCCCGTTACGTCCATGCCGCCTACCCGGAGGCCCGGCAGGTGGTGGTGGAGCTGGATGGCAAGCTGGCGGAATACGTCCGCGGCTGGTTCGACCTGCCCAAGGCCCCGCTGCTGCGGCTCCGGGTCGGGGAGGCCCGGGAGGTCACCGAATCGCTGACGCCCGAAACCCGGGACCTGATCATCCGGGACGTTTTCGCGGGCTCACAGACCCCGCGGCCGCTGACCACCGCCGAGTTCGTTGGCCATGCCAAGCGTCTCCTGGGCCCGGGCGGCGTCTACGTCGTTAACTCCGGGGACGCCCCTGCGCTGACCAACGCCCGCGAGGACGCGGCCGCCATCGCCGGGGCCTTCCGGCACACCGTCATCATCGCCGACCCGGCCATGCTCAAGGGGCGGCGTTACGGCAATATGATCATCGCCGGGAGCGACGAACCGCTCGGTGGGGATCCGGGCCTGGCCCGGCGGCTGCTGGGCGGCGGCGTGCCGGCTCACCTGTGGGACGACGCTCGGGTCCGCTCCTTTGCCGCCGGCGCGGCCGTCCGGCACGACGCCGCCCCCGCCTCCCTGGAGAATCCAGCCCAGCCGGAGAGCCCGGCGCAGCCCTAAGCCCGGCCCGTGCCGCGGCCCATCAGCGCGTCGTGGTGCGCGTCCGTCCCCTCGCGGAGGGCCTGGACGACGGCGGCCACCGCGGGCCGGCGGAGCGAATCGGGCCGCAGCACCATCCAGTAGGGCAGCATCTCGGCGACCTGGTCCGACACCAGCCGCACCAGGTCCGGGTGCAGGTCCGCGGCGAAGCAGGGCAGGAACCCCACCCCGGCGCCGGCCCGGGTGGCCTCGATGTGCACGAAAACGTTGGTCGAGCTGAGCCCGTCGCGCATGGTCGGCACCAGCCTGCGCGGGGCATCGAGGTCATCCACCTGCAGCATCGAGTCGACAAAGTAGACCAGCGGGTGGCTCTCCAGTTCGGCGAGCGAAGCGGGCGTTCCGTGCTCGGCCACGTAATCGCGGGAGGCGTACATCCCCAGCATGTACTCGCCCAGCCGCGAGGCCTCGGCGCGGTGCACCTGCGGTTCGCCCACCACCACCTCGATGTCCAGGCCGGAGCGCTGCTGCAGTGCCCGCCGGGTCACGGTGATGATTTCCACGCTCAGCCCGGGGTGCTGGTGGCGCAGCTTCGCCACCGCCGGGGCGGCGATGTAGGCGCTGAAGGCATCCGTCGCGGTCATCCGGACGACGCCGGTCACCGGGTCCGGCGTCTTCCCCGGTTCCTCGAGGGAGCGCACGGCGCCCTCCACCTCCTCGGCGACGGCGACGGCGGCGGCTCCCAGGTCCGTCAGCTCCCAGCCGCCCGCGGCGCGGGAGAGGACCCGCCCGCCCAGCGCCTTCTCCAGGGCGGCGATCCGGCGCGAGACCGTGGTGTGGTTCAGGCCCAGGGACTGCGCCGCCGTCGTAAATTTCGCCGAGCGGGACACGGCAAGCAGCACCAGAAGGTCGTCCGGATTGAGATTCATATCTGCAATTCTGCACACACATCGTGCCGCTTTGGCCATTGAGCGGCGGCGAATCTGCGGCGATACTCGATGAAGCCCATTTTCAGTGCCGTGCATCACAGCTGATTGCACCGCGACGGTAAGCACCACACACTGTGTCGCCGTGGACACCTAGGAGTTACTTATGAGCGTAGAACAGCGCTCCGCAACACCGCCTGCCGCCCGCAAGGGCGAGGGCCTCAAGAAAATCGTCGCCGCCTCCATGGTGGGAACGGTCGTCGAGTGGTACGAATTCTTCCTCTACGCCACCGCAGCCACCCTGGTCTTTGGCAAGTACTTCTTCCCGTCCACGGGCAACGACCTGGACGGCATCATCCAGGCCTTCCTGACCTACGCCGTCGGCTTCGTCGCCCGGCCGCTGGGCGGCATCGTCTTCGGCCAGATCGGCGACAAGCTGGGCCGCAAGCCCACCCTGCAGCTCACTATCGTCATCATCGGCGTGTCCACCTTCCTGATGGGCTGCCTCCCGGGCTTCGTCGACATCGGGTACCTCGCCCCGGCCTTGCTGGTCATCCTGCGCTTCATCCAGGGCTTCGCCCTGGGCGGTGAGTGGGGCGGCGCCGTCCTCCTGGTTGCCGAGCACAGCCCCAACGAGGGCCGCGGATTCTGGGCCAGCTGGCCGCAGGCCGCCGTGCCGGTGGGCAACCTGCTGGCCACCCTGGTGCTGTTCATCATGTCCAACACGCTCAGCGCCGCGGACTTCCTCGGCTGGGGCTGGCGCGTGGCGTTCTGGCTCTCCGCCGTGATCGTCTTCGTCGGTTACTACATCCGCACCAACGTTTCCGAGGCGCCGATCTTCCTTGAGGCCAAGGCGCAGCTGGAAGCCGAGCAGGCCGCCAGCTACGGCGTCCGCGAGGTCATCCGCAAGTACCCGAAGGGCATCCTGCAGTCCATGGGCCTGCGCTTCGCCGAGAACATCATGTACTACCTGGTGGTCAGCTTCTCGATCGTCTACCTGAAGACCGTGGACAAGTACGACACCTCGTCCCTGCTGCTGGCCCTGCTGATCGCGCACCTGGTGCACTTCCTGGTCATCCCGCAGATCGGCCGTCTGGTGGACAGCTGGGGCCGCAAGCCGGTGTACCTCGTCGGTGCCATCTCCGGCGCCACCTGGCCGTTCTTCGCCTTCCCGATGTTCGACACCAAGAACGCCGTCGTCATCGTCCTGGCCGTGACCATAGGCCTCTGCCTGCACGGCTTCATGTACGCCGGCCAGCCGGCCCTGATGGCCGAGCTGTTCCCCACCCGGATGCGTTACGCCGGCGTCTCCCTCGGCTCCCAGGTCACCTCGATCTTCGCCGGTTCGCTGGCACCGCTGCTGGCCACCGCCTGGCTGAAGGACACCAACTCCTGGCTGCCCACCGCCATCTACCTCGTGGTGGCATGTGTCATCACCGCGGCCACCGTGCTGACCCTGAAGGAAACCAAGGGCATCGCACTGGAGGACGTGGACCGGGCCGACGCCGAGCGTGAAGGCCTGGCCGTAGCCGCCGTCCGCTGACCCGGACAGCAGCACCCGCAGCACTCGTCAAATTCTGAACTGGAAGGCTGGGTATATGGAAAACTCACTCAACGGCCGCAAGGCCCTGGTCACCGGCGGAGCGAGCGGCATCGGCGCGGCTACGGTCCGCGCCCTGGCCGCCCGCGGCGCGAAGGTGGTGGTGGCCGACGTCAATGAGGCCGCCGCGACCGCCCTCGCGGACGAGGTGGGCGGCTCCGCTTGGGCCGTCGACCTGTTCGACACCGACTCTCTGCAGTCGCTCAGCCTGGACTGCGACATCCTGGTCAACAACGCCGGGATCCAGCGGATCAGCCCCATCGAGGACTTTGATCCGGCCGATTTCCGCCGGATCCTGACCCTGATGCTGGAGGCTCCGTTCCTGCTGATCCGCGCCGCGCTGCCGCACATGTATGCGAACAACTTCGGCCGGATCATCAACCTCTCATCGGTCCACGGGCTGCGGGCCTCGCCGTTCAAGAGCGCCTACGTCTCGGCCAAGCACGGCCTGGAGGGCCTGAGCAAGGTTACGGCGCTGGAGGGCGGCGCGCACGGCGTCACCTCCAACTGCGTCAACCCGGGCTACGTCCGGACCCCGCTGGTGGAGTCGCAGGTGGCGGACCAGGCCAAGGTCCACGGCATCCCCGAGTCCGAGGTGCTGGCCAAGATCATGCTGACCGAGGCGGCCGTGAAGCGGCTCGTGGAACCGGAGGAGGTCGCCTCGTTGGTGGCCTGGCTGTCCTCCGACGACGCCGGCATGGTCACCGGCGCGAGCTACACCATGGACGGCGGCTGGTCCGCCCGCTAGGGGCGGCCGGCTGACGGTTCCGAAAGAGGGAAGATCGGTGGGAATTCGTCCGGGCGCGATGCCCGGGCGGATTTCTGCCGTTAAGCGGGAGTGGGGGCGCCGGCGAGCCGGCAACCCCGCCCCGATGCCCCGCGTCCCGGGTCCCGGCGCGGGCCTCGCTAGGCTGGGCCCATGCGCAAGGATTTCAGCCCCTCGGACCTGTCCTCCGCCGAGTTCTACCGGCTGCTCACGGCCCTGGTGGTGCCGCGGCCCATCGCGTGGGTCTCCAGCACGTCCGCGGGGGGTGTGGACAACCTCGCGCCGCATTCGTTCTATACGGTGGCGTCGGTGACGCCACCCATCCTCCAGTTCACCTCGGTGGGCCGGAAGGACACGTTGCGGAACATCACGGAGCGCGGGGAGTTCGTGGTGAACTTCGCACCCGTCTCGCTCATGGCCGAGGTCAATGCCACCGGAACGAATTTTCCGGCCGACGTGAGCGAGTTCGACGCCGCCGGCCTCACCCGGGAGCCGGGCAGGACGGTCTCCGTGCCGCGTGTGGCCGAGTCGCCCGCGGCTTTCGAGTGCCGGCTTCACGCGACGCAGCCGATGGGGGATTGTGTCCTGATTTTCGGGGAGGTCACCCATGCCGTGGTGGCCGGGGACGTCCTGGCCGGTGACCATCCGCTGATCGACCGGCTAGGCCCCCTGTCCCGGCTGGGCCGGGACGAATGGGGCCTGCCGGGACCTGTTGAGGAACTCAAGCGGATCCGCCGGTCCGAGTGGCCGGGCTCTTTCCGCCGTCGCGACGAACGCGGCGCCTAGCCGGTTCTTCTGTGGTGGCGGTGAGCCGCCGTCAGCCTTCGCAATCGGTGCAGTAGGCGTGACCGTCCTTTTCGCGGGCGATCTGGGACCGGTGCCGGACCAGGAAGCAGGAGTAGCAGGTGAACTCGTCGGAGGCCTGCGGGATCACCTGGACGATCAGTTCCTCGCCCGAAAGGTCGGCGCCGGGGAGTTCGACGCCGTCGACCGTGTCGGCCTCGTCGAGTTCCAGCACGACGCTGCGGGCGTCGGGGGAGTTGGCGGACTTCAGGGCTTCGAGGGAAGCGTTGCGGGATTCGGCGACGTCGGGGCGTACTTCGTCGTAGTCGGTTGCCACGTGTGGTGTGCTCTTTTCTTTGCTGTCTGGTTGCTGGTTCAGGTACAACGCGCTCGACCCCCATTTTGTGCCCGCTCGCCGAAATCTCTTTCCCTGCCATCTCTTGGAGGCCGTCCGGGCCCATGCTCCCGGGCGCCCCCGGCCCGGATTGCCAGCGCTTGCAACATACCCCCGGGGGTATTATCGTTGTGTGTAGACCACCGGAGGATCCTCCTCCTGGACGCCAACGAAAGAGAGTCCCATGCTTATCGAGCGCATCTATGACGAAGACCTCGCCCAGGCCAGCTACTTCATTGGCTGCCAGGCAAAGGGCCGGGCCCTGGTGGTCGATCCCCGTCGTGATATCGCCGTGTACAAGAACCTGGCGGCGGCCAACGGGATGACCATCGTCGCGGTGACCGAGACCCACATCCACGCCGACTTCCTCTCCGGCACCCGCGAGCTGGCCGCCGCCACCGGCGCCACCGCGTACGTCTCCGGCGAGGGCGGGGCGGACTGGCAGTACGGCTTCGACGCCGAGCGCCTCAACGACAACGACGAGATCACCCTCGGCAACATCACCGTCAAGGCCCTCCACACCCCGGGCCACACCCCGGAACACCTCTCGTTCCTCATCACCGATGGCGCGTTCGCGGACCGGCCCGGCTACCTGCTCTCCGGTGACTTCGTGTTCTCCGGCGACCTAGGCCGCCCGGACCTCCTCGACGAGGCCGCCGGCGGCGTCGACACCCGCTTCGAGGGCGCCAAGCGGCTCTTCGCCAGCCTGCGGGACAAGTTCCTGACCTTGCCGGACCACGTCCAGGTCCACCCGGGCCACGGCGCCGGCAGCGCCTGTGGCAAGGCTCTCGGCGCCATTCCGTCTTCCACTGTGGGCTACGAGCGCCTCTACGCCTGGTGGGGCCCGTATCTGGCGGCCAACGACGAGGAAGGCTTCATCAACGAACTCCTCGACGGCCAGCCGGATGCGCACGCCTACTTCGCCCGCATGAAGCGCGAAAACCGTGAAGGCCCCGCCGTTATGGGCGAGCGTGCACCCCTGGCAGAGTTGGATACGGCCGACGTCGCCAAGGATCTCGCCGCGGACAAGGTCATCTTCGTTGACACCCGCGCCAACGCCCAGGTCCACGAGGGCACCGTCACCGGTTCGGTCAACGTCCCCGCCGGCAAGTCCACCGCAAGCTTCGGCGCCTGGGTGGTCGACCCCGAAAAGGACAAGGCCCCGCTAGTCCTGCTCGCCCCGGACCAGACCGCTGCAATGGAGATGTGGGACCACCTGGTCCGCGTCGGCATCGACAAGGTCGCCGGGTACGTCACCGGGCTCGAAGGCCTGCCGATCTCTGTGCCGCGTCTGATCCAGCCCGAGGAACTCGAGGGCTTCGAGGCCGCCATGGTGCTGGACGTCCGCAACAAGACCGAGCACGCGGCCGGCCACATCCCCGGCTCCTACCAGCTCAGCGGCGGCCGCATCATGTGGCACCTGGACGAACTCCCGGCGAAGGGCACCATCGTCTCCTACTGCCAGAGCGGCGTCCGGAACTCCGTAGCGGCCAGCGCCCTGCGCCGCGCCGGCTACGACGTCGTCGAACTCGACGGCAGCTACGCCGCCTGGGCGGCACAGCAGCAGAAGTCCGCCATCAACGCCGGCTGATCACTGCATAAATAGGGCGGCGGCCCGGGCAAAACCGGGCCGCCGCCCTTTTTGCGTGCCCGGAAACAACCCGCCCGTGGTCTTCCCTGGAGCCGCCGGGCCGGGCTTGTAGGCTTGCTGCCACTTGTCCCGTTACGGAAGGCGCCCTTCATGCACTACGTCGTTTTGCAGGTCATCCTCAAGGAAAAACTATGGGGAACCGGATCGGGAAACCTGACATCTCTCGAGAAGACCATCAATGACCAGGCGGCCAAGGGCTACCGGCTGCACACCATCACGACTGCGAGCAGCGGCAGCAAGGGACTCGCCGGCGGGGACCGGATTCAAGCGACGCTGGTGTTCGAGAGCCTGGGATAGCTTTCCGGCGGCCGGCTGAGTGGTCGGTAGAGGGGCCGGTTCAGTGGGCGGTGCCGGCTGGCTGGGCGGCGAGGCTGTCCAGCCAGGCCAGGGCTTCCGGCTCGGAGGTGAAGTAGGCGTGCGGGCAGTGGTCGTGACGGCTGAGGGCCGCCCCCATGATGGTGTCCACCACGCTGGAGCCGATCATCGCCACGGCGGAGGCGGCCTGGGCGTGGGCAAAGGCGGCCCGGGCCGGGTTGCTCAGGGTCACTCCGGCAATCTCCAGCAGCAGCGGCCGCGGGGTTGGGCTGAGGCTCCGCATCGCCTCGATGGAGGCACGGGCGTCGTCGGCGTCCACCTCGGACTCAGGGGCCCAGGCCAGGTGGAAGTATTGCCCGCGAAGGCCCAGCCGGCCCTTCCCGTCCGCGATCAGAATCTCGTTCATTTACGCCTCCTGCGCCCAACCTACCCCGGGCGGGTCACGATCAGCGGCGGGGGCACGAGAAAGCGCCGGACAACGGATTGCTGTCCGGTGCTTTCTCGGTGCTCCGATTCCGGTGATGCGGGGGATGCCCGTGTCGCCGCTAGGTGAGCAGGGCTTGGGCGGTGACGTAGGCGGCGACGGCCAGGACCAGGGTGCCGAAGCTGCGCTTGAGGATCCGGTCCGGGATGTTCGTGCCGAGCCGTCCGGCCAGCAGGGACGCGGCCATGGCGGCCATGGCGAAGGCGGCCGTGACGGCCCAGTCGATGTGCAGGTCGCCCAGGTGGGCGGCGAAGCCGGCAACCGAGTTGATCACGATGATCACCAGCGACGTCCCCACGGTGGCCGCCATCGGCAGGCCGAGGACCAGCGTCAGGGCCGGGACG
Organism: Arthrobacter sp. NPDC080082; assembly: GCF_040686595.1. NCBI lineage: Bacteria > Bacillati > Actinomycetota > Actinomycetes > Micrococcales > Micrococcaceae > Arthrobacter > Arthrobacter sp. NPDC080082. The sequence goes on from NZ_JBFBKQ010000003.1 coordinate 159,398, forward strand.
ATCAGGAAGCCGCCACCCACGCCCAGCAGGCCGGTCAGGAATCCCACGACGGCGCCGGTGGCGATCGCCTTGGGCAGGCAGCTGCGCCAGTGCACCCCGCCGCCGGGAAGGGCGCAGGACCCGCCGGCGGCCTTGGTCGGCATCATCATGCGGATGCCCGCGATCACCATGATGGCGGCGAACGCCAGGAGCAGGACCTCCTGGTCCAGCAGCCGGTTGACGTAGGCGCCCAGGTAGGCGGTGGCGGTACCGGCGGCGCCGATGATCACGGCCAGGCGCCAGTTCACGTTGCGGAGCCGAGGCACCACCGCGACGGCCGAGGAGGCGCCGACGACGACCAGCGAGGTCGGGATCGCCGCGGAGAGCGGGAGCCCGACGCCGTAGACCAGGGCGGGAACGGCGAGGATGGAGCCTCCGCCGCCGACCAGGCCGAGGAGGCCGCCGACGATCAGGCCGAAGGCCGCCGCGGTGATGATCATGACTTGGCGCCCAGGTTCTGCAGAGCCTGGTGGGCGGTGGGCTCGTTGGCGGAGCGGTTCCACGGCATCTTGGAGAGCATCTGGCCCATGGCGCAGCTGTTGGTCGCTGCGGAGAAGGTCAGGCCCGCGCCGATCCCGCCGGCCAGCAGGCCGAGCTTGGGGGAGAGGAGCTTGCTGCCGACGACGCCGGCGAGCACCAGCGAACCGGCCGTCATCCGGACTTGGCGTTCCAGGGCCCAGGTGTTCTTGCCCTTGACGACGGTGCCGCCGGCGGCGGCGTAGGCGGGCACGCCGCCTGTGAGGACACTGGCGCTGCCGAGGCCGACGGCGTCGAGGTGTTTGCGGGCCTGTTCCGCGCGGTTGCCGGACTGGCAGACCAGCACCACGCGGGTGCCCATCTTGGCGGCGAATTCCTCGGCATGTTCGCTCAGCAGGGGCAGCGGCACGTGGTACGAGCCCTTGATGTGCATCGAGTCGAATTCGGCGCCGCCGCGGACGTCGATCACCATCAGGTCATCGTGGTTGTCTTCCCAGGCCTTCAGCGTTGCCGCGTCGATGGACTTGGGGGCCGTGGCGGCGGGGGTGGGGACGTTCGTGGAAGTCATAATCTCTTTCGGTCTAGCAAGGGGTGGAGCGGGGTGGTGCCGACGGCGTGCCCGCGGAGGCGGGGACGACGTCGTCCGCCTGCCGGCTCCCGTGTGCGGCATGCCGGACACAGGTGGCGTGGCAGGTGGAAGCCCGGGCGGCGCAGTTGGGGGTCGGCGCCGCCCGGGCGGTCTGTGGGGATTACGCGGCCGGCAGGCCGTTGGCGGACCAGTCGAGCATGCCGCCGGTCATCGTGGACGCGGTGAAACCGGCGGCGGCGAGCTGGTCGGCGGCGGCGGCGCTGCGCCGGCCGCTGCGGCAGACGGCCACCACGGGGCGGGACTTGTCCAGTTCGGCAAGACGGGAACGCAGTTCGCCCAGGGGGATGTGCCGGGCGCCGGCGATCATACCCGCGGCGACCTCGTCGGCTTCGCGGACGTCGACGATCTGGGCGTCGCTGCCGTTGTTGATCTGGGCGTTCAGTTCGTTGGGGGTGATGTCCATGGTCTGGCCTTTCGAGGGTGCCGGGGGATTCGGGGTCAGGGGAAATTGGGGATGCGCGGGGTGTAAAAGCCCGTGCCGCGGCTCAGGTAAGGCGAAGAAAGAGTGTCTGGAGTTCCTCGAGCGTCGGCGGCGCCGCGGCGGCGGGGCCGGTGGCGTCCGTGCCGACGTCGGCGGCCATCGCGGCTGGCGGCGTCGTTCCGGTGTCGATGGCCGGGGCGAGGCAGTCGCGCATGGCGCTGGAGATGAGTTCGAAGCCGGCCTTGTCCAGGGCCCCGCGGACGGCCGCCAGCTGCGTGACGGCGGCCCGGCAGTCCGTGCCGGATTCGATCGCGTCGATCAGTGCGGTCAGCTGCCCGCGCGCCCGCTTGAGCCGGTTGACGGTCCGGTGCTGGGATGCTCCGGGTGACGGCGCGGCCACGGTGGCGGACATGCCTACCGTCCGGCCTGGTAGGTCACGGGGTGGCCGTTGCGGTACCACTCGGTGATGCCGCCCATGACGTTGACCGCGTCATACCCGGCCTCCGTAAGCGCCGCCGTCGCCCGCGAGCTCCGTCCACCGGACGCGCACATGATGTACACGGTCCGGCCGGCGGGGATGTCGCCCATGGACTGCTGGAAGCGGGAGAGCGGGACGTTCCTGGTGCCGGGCACGAAGGCCTCGGCGTACTCTTCGTTCTCGCGGACATCGATGATCGGGACGCCGGAACCCAAGGCAGCCAGGTCGTCCACGGAAATGCTCTTCATGTCCACAGTCCTTTCGTGGGGGGGGGGCGGAGGCCGCCGCGGTGGTCTCCATCTCCTTCCATGATTATACCCCCAGGGGTATAATTTAGACGCATGGCAACCATTGACATCACCGAACAGACCTTTGAGTCCACCATCTCCGGCAACGACATCGTGCTGGTCGACTTCTGGGCAGCCTGGTGTGGCCCCTGCCGCATGTTCGCCCCGACATTCGGCAAAGCCTCAGAAGCCCACCCCGACATCGTTTTCGCCAAGGTGGACACAGAGGCCGAGCCAGCCCTCTCCGCGGCGGCCCGGATCACCTCCATCCCCACCCTGATGGCGTTCCGCGAGGGCATCCTCGTCTTCTCCCAGCCCGGCGCGATGAACGCCAGCGGCCTTGAGCAGCTCATCACCGCCATCAAGGAACTCGACATGGACGACGTCCGCGCAAAGATGGCCGAGGCGCACGCCTCCTAGCGGGTTTCCTGGTTCTGCTCCTCGGCCTGCCGCTTCTCCTCGGCCTGGAGGATGCCGTCGCGGACCGCAGAGCGGACCACGCCGTGGAGGACGTAGAAGAAGATCGCCGCGAAGGTAACGGTCAGGACCAGGCCGTTCACTCGGGCGTCCCGTCGGGCCAGTAGGCCTGGGCGTCCACGGCCGCGTCGCGCAGGGCGGCCCCGTCCAGGGTGATGGAACTTTCTTCGATGCCCATCGCCGTCCACTGCGTCACGAGGCGCAGGTCTCCCGCCGGCGGCAATGGCCAGAGCCATAGTGTTCCGGTGCCGGAGAGGTCGTGGTCGCCGCCGTGGCCGCCTCCGCTCCTGAACGTGAACACCGGGCCCTCCGGTTCCTGCCCCATCGGCGGCCCCGCGTACTGGTCAACAGTCGAAATGCTGGCCCTGGTCCCGTCCGGGAGTTCGACGCCGAACAGGAAGATGTCCTTGCCCGAGACGGATGGACCCGGCGGCCCGAACCGGTTGAAAAAGCCGGCATTCATCACGGCCCATTCCTGGTCGTCCTCGTCGGTTCGGCGGATGGTCCAGGTCAGGTTGATCGTGCACCCGGTGGAATAGGCGCTGACCGACTCGACGGCGACGACGCGGCCTGCGGAGCGGTGGAGGAAACGGCCGACTGGGACGATGGCCGGCAGCTCGTAGCGCGGTGGCCCTGACCAGGGCGGCGGCACGAATTCGGGCATCCGCGGCCGTGGGGGCATGGCTGGAATGGGATAGTCCTGGAAGAAGGTCACGGGTGGTCCTTTGCGTCCGCTGGCTGTAACAGGCCGAGGGGCGCTGGGCGTGGTGGGCCCCGGATCCCCCAATCCGTCCTAGGCCGCCCAGTCTAGCCGCGGCGGTGGTAGCGGCTGCGGACCTGCCCTGCGGGAGTTGCAGCAAGTGAACCCAGCCGGAAGACTGCCGGGATGGGGCGGGAAGAAATTGCTGGCGATGAACTGCGCACCGGCATGCCGGTCAAATATCGGGCGGTGCTGGCCGTGATCGGGCTGCTGGCGGCCGCCGTCGTGACCCTGTCCACCGGTCAGGCGTGGGCGGGTGTGGCGATGCTGCTGGTCTTTGTCTCCGTGGGGAGAATGACCGCCCGCATCCGCTGCGACGGGACCGGAGTGCACCTCAAAGTCGCCGGGCTCTTCTCCACCACCGTTGCCTACGCTGACATTGTTGAGGTCACGGCCGGGCCGGAGACTGGGCTGCTCGAAGGGATGGGTCTGAGGGTCCTCCGTGGCGGCGGCACCGGCTATCTGGTGGGCGGCCCGACGCTGAGGATACGGGCCAACGGTGCCTGGGTCCTGGTTTCCTGCGCAGATCCGGACGCCGGTGTGGAACTGATCCGCGCGCGCGGCGGGCTGGCTCTTTAGCCCTGGGTGCCCTCTCCGCGCGCCACGGCTTCGAGGCGGTTGTAGTAGTTGCCCCACCAGGCCTGGTCTTCTGCGGGCAGGTTGCTGTAACCGTCCCGGTGTCCGGCGCTGCCGTCGGCCAACTCCCGCACGATATCGGCGTGCCCGGCGTGCCGGTGCGTCTCCGCCGTCACGTGCACCAGGATGCGGGCCAGGGTGACGGGATTGCTGGCTTCGCGCCACCACGGAACGAACCCGGCGGCCGTGAGCGGAAGCCGGGCGATGGTCTCGTCGGCATGGGCCCAGACGCGCCGATACAGTCCGATGATGTCCTCGCGGGTCTCACCGGGAGTGGCCCACATGTCAGCGTTCGGCTCGGCGTCGGGTGCGAGCCAGCTCAGTGTTTCCGGGAACGGCCGGTCGAACACCGAACCGAAGTACTCGGCCTCGACCCCCGCTAAATGCTTGATCAGCCCCAGCAGATTCGTGCCCGTGGGCGTGAGCGGCCGGCGGATGTCGTAGTCGGAAAGACCGTCAAGCTTCCAGACCAGTGCGTCACGGCCCTCCTGCAGGTAGCGGCACAGGTCCGCTTTCGCTCCATCGCTCATGACCGCGATCCTGTCCGCGATGCGGGGTGATTGCAAGTCAATGTCGGGCTTCAGCGCGTTTCCGGCTCCGGATCCAGCCGTGGTTCCTTCCTGAGGCGGTGTCCGAGGGCTACGGCTGCACCTATAAATGCCATTCCGGCGGTCGTCAGGAATCCCTCCCACCAGCGGTCCAACTGCTGGTCGAAGAAAATCCGCCCCGAGATGAACAGAACTCCTGCGGCGGCCACCAGCAAAATGCGTGACCTGACCCGCTTCCGCTGTGCCGGCCTCAGCGGGACGGGGGCATCCCGCTCCCTGTAGCCCTCCCGGTCGAAGAGAGTGAAGGGGATCGATGCGAACAGATTGGCGAACATCGTTTGCAGCATCATTTGGCGCGTGACTGCCCCGCCGCCGTCGTCGACGAAAGCCATGAGGTATACAAGGAGCCCGACGACCAGGGCGACCAGGAACCCGACGACGATGAGGCGCCTGCGGTCCCTGGTGAACACCAGGGCCTTGCCCTTGGAGCGGCCTCTGATCAGCCACGCCCCGCAGCAGGCCAGCGCGAACCCCCACGCGGACATCACCCACATCGAGAGTGAGTCGCCGCCGGACAGGCCGCCCACATAGCTGAGCCCCGAGATGACGCTCACCAGGCCAAGGCCCAGCGTCAGCGAACCGCAAAGAATGCGGAACGCGGCGGCTCGGCTCACACCGCGCCGGTGGCGGACTGACGGATGTATCCCTCCACCGCAGCCTGGGAGATGCGGTAGGAGCGGCCGAACCGGACGGCGGCCAGGGCGTGCGACTTGACCAGGCGGTACACGGTCATCCGGGACACGCGCATGATGTCGGCGACCTCGGCGATGGTCAGGTAGGCGGGGCGGTCGGCTGGAAGCATGGAACAGACTCCTTCTGGGACGCGGGAACGGAATATGCGGTACTCAGTCGGGCAGGCGGACATTGCGATGGTCGAAGAACACGAGCGTTCCTGCCGGCGTGCCGGGGACCCTGACACCCACATAGGGTGGCCGGATGACCGTCACCCGTCCCTCGCGGCGGCCGTTGAAGGGGTCATCCCCGATTACCACCTGGCCCACGCGGAAGCGGACCCGGGACGCGCCGAGCCGGCTAATCACGGCACGGAGACGGCGGTGTCCCTGGCCCGCGGCGGGGGCTGCCCCGCCGCGCGGTTCAGGGGGAGCGGACTGGAGGTGGCTGGCGGCGTGAACGCCCATCGGAGTGCTCCTTCCGGCGGATCGGAAACGTCTCCCCACGGTAGGCATCCGCACCCACCGTTCACACGAGTAACAGGTACCCCATCTTTCTCACGGACTACTTGCTTGCCGCCGACGGCGGAGCGCCCGCCGGGGGACGGCGGCGGCCGTGGTTCCGGTGGAGGTCTTATCTGGGATTACAGACACTGGAGAATCATGGGGTCCGCCGCTGGACTTCTGCCGATGCATTCTTAAGTACGGGATACCGGACATCCCCTGCCGAAGGACGGACATGACAACTGCACCGCACGCCCCCGCCACGCCCGCCGCCAGGGCTGCCTCCAAGGTTCCCGCCGCCGAAAACACCCTTCGGATCCTCAAACTGCTGGCCTCCAAGCGCGGGCCGATGGCGGCGTCGAACATCGCCACAGCGCTGGACCTGCCGCGCTCCAGCGTCTACCACCTCCTGGGAGTCATGGAGGCCAACGGCTTCGTGCTGCACCTGCACGAGGAACGCCGCTACGGACTGGGCATCAGCGCCTTCGAGCTCAGCTCTGCCTACTCCAGGCAGGAGCCACTCTCCCGTCTGGGCCGCCCCATGCTTGCCGCCCTGGTGGACAGGATCGGCGAAAGCGCCCACCTGGCCGTCCTGCACGGCCGCGACGTCCTCTACATCGTGGAGGAGCGCGCCAAAAACCGCCCCTCCCTGGTGACCGACGTCGGCGTCCGGCTTCCCAGCCACCTCACGGCCAGCGGCCGCGCCATCCTGGCCGCCCTGCCGAAGTCCCAGGTCCGGGCCCTCTACCCGAATGCCGCCGCGTTCAGCGTCCGGCACGAGAGTGAAACCGCTATCACCAAGTACTCGGCCCTCTCCTCGCACCTGGACCAAGTCCGGCAGCGCGGCTACGCCACCGAACACGGCGAGGTCACCCCCGGCTTCGGCTCAATCGCCGCCGCCGTCACGGACCACGCAGGCTGGCCGACGGCCGCCGTTGCCGTGACCTTCCTCGAGGACAAGCTGCCGGCCGAGCAATGGCCGGCACTGGCCGCGCGGGTCAAGAAGGCCGCCGACGATCTCTCGGTCCGGATCTACGGCCGCCCCAGCCCGACTCACTAGCGGGCCGTTGTGGGCCCTGAAAAAGGCTTTAGCTGCGAGTTGGTCAGGTCTGGTATTCCGGACAGCTCCCCCGTCAAAGCCCTGTGACCGGCGCCACCGGCAGGCTTTAGTAGATACAGAACCTCTCCCCGGAACCACCCCACACCACGAAGGAGCCCCTCATGGCACCCGCCGATTTCACCACCGGTGCCCGCCCGGTCAAGGCAGCCCGCGGCACCGAGCTCACCGCCAAAAGCTGGCAGACCGAGGCCCCGCTGCGCATGCTGATGAACAACCTGGACCCCGAGGTGGCCGAACGCCCGGACGATCTGGTGGTCTACGGCGGCACCGGCCGGGCCGTCCGGTCCTGGGCCGCCTTCGACGCCATCACCCGCACCCTGGAAACCCTCGAAAAGGATGAGACCCTGCTGGTCCAGTCCGGCAAGCCGGTGGGCGTCTTCCGCACCAACGAATGGGCCCCGCGCGTGCTGCTGGCCAACTCCAACCTGGTGGGGGACTGGGCCACCTGGCCTGAATTCCGCCGGCTCGAGGCCGAGGGGCTGATGATGTACGGCCAGATGACCGCCGGGTCCTGGATCTACATCGGTACCCAAGGCATCCTGCAGGGCACCTTCGAGACCTTCGCCGCGATTGCCCGCAAGCTCACCGGGGACGCAAACGGCACCCTCGCAGGCACCCTGACCCTCACCGGCGGCTGCGGCGGCATGGGTGGCGCGCAGCCGCTCGCCGTCACCCTCAACGACGGTGCCTGCCTGATCGTCGACGTCGACGAATCCCGGCTCCGCCGCCGTGCCGGGAAGCGCTACCTCGACGAGGTGGAAACCGACCTCGACGCCGCGATCGCCAAGGTCCTGAAGGCCAAGGAGGAGCGCCGCGGCTGGTCCGTCGGGTACGTCGGCAACGCCGCCGAGGTGTTCCCGGAGATCCTCCGCCGCCACAACGCCGGCGAACTCACCGTGGACATCGTCACGGACCAGACCTCCGCGCACGACCCCCTGAGCTACCTGCCCGAAGGGGTCAAGGTCGAGGAATGGCACCGCGAGGCTGCAGCCGATCCGGAGGGCTTCACCAAAAAAGCCCAGGCCTCCATGGCCCGCCACGTCCAAGCCATGGTCGAATTCCAGGACGCCGGCGCCGAGGTCTTCGACTACGGCAACTCCATCCGTGACGAGGCCCGCAAGGGCGGCTACGCCCGGGCCTTCGAGTTCCCCGGCTTCGTCCCCGCCTACATCCGGCCGCTGTTCTGCGAGGGCCTGGGCCCGTTCCGCTGGGTGGCGCTCTCCGGCGACCCCGAGGACATCCGCGTCACGGACGAGGCCATCAAGGAACTGTTCCCCGAGAACAAGCACCTGCACCGCTGGATCGACGCCGCCCAGGAACGGGTGGAATTCGAGGGCCTGCCCGCGCGGATCTGCTGGCTCGGCTACGGCGAACGCGCCAAGGCCGGCCTGCTGTTCAACCGGCTGGTCAAGGAAGGCAAGGTCAAGGCCCCCATCGTGATCGGCCGCGACCACCTCGATTCCGGCTCGGTTGCCTCCCCATACCGCGAGACCGAGGCAATGGCCGACGGCTCGGACGCGATCGCCGACTGGCCGCTGCTGAACGCCCTGCTCAACACCGCCTCCGGTGCCACCTGGGTCTCCCTGCACCATGGCGGCGGCGTCGGCATCGGCCGCTCTATCCACGCCGGCCAGGTCTCGGTCGCCGACGGCACCGACCTCGCCGCACAGAAGCTCGAGCGCCTCCTGACCAACGACCCCGGCATGGGCGTCATCCGCCACGCCGACGCCGGCTATGACCGCGCCGTCGAGGTCGCCAGGGAACGCGGCGTCCGCATCCCCATGCTCCCCACGGACTCCCTAGCCTCGCAAGCTCGGCCAGGGGACCCTGTCCGCGTGGGCCCAGTGTCCGCAGACTCCGCAGAAGCAACGAAGTAGGTACATCCGATGACCATTACCACCCACGAACCGCTCACCGTCACCCTCGGCGCCAGCGGAGTCACGCCCGAGGACGTCGTCGCTGTCGCCCGCCACGACGCCCGGGTGACCATCGCCCAGGACGCTCTCGACGCCGTCGAGAAGGTCCGCGCCCACATCGATGGGCTGGCCAACAGCGAGGTCCCGGCGTACGGCATCTCCACCGGCTTCGGCGCCCTGGCCAACCGGCACATCCCCGCCGAACGGCGCACCCAGCTGCAGAAATCGCTGATCCGCAGCCACGCCGCCGGCATGGGCCCGGCCGTGGAACGCGAGGTGGTTCGCGGCATCATGTTCCTGCGCGCCAAGACCCTGGCCTCCGGCCGCACGGGGGTCCGGCCCGTGGTGCTGCAGACCATGGTGGATGTCCTGAACGCCGGCATCACCCCCGTGGTCCGCGAGTTCGGCTCGCTCGGCTGCTCCGGCGACCTCGCGCCGCTGTCCCACGTGGCCCTTGTGCTGATGGGCGAGGGCGAGGCCACCGGCCCCGACGGCACCCGCTACGGCGGACGCGGCGAGGCCCCGGTCGCCGAGTTGCTGGCCGCCCACGGCATCGAACCCGTCACCTTGGCCGAGAAGGAAGGCCTGGCCCTGGTCAACGGCACCGAGGGCATGCTGGGCATGCTGCTGATGGCCATCGCGGACCTGCGGCTGCTGCTGACGACGGCGGATATCACCGCCGCGCTCAGCGTCGAGGCGCTGCTCGGCACGGACCAGGTGTTCCTGCCCGAGCTGCACGCCGCGCTCCGGCCGCATCCCGGGCAGGCAGCCTCCGCTGACAACATGCTGAGGGTCCTCTCGAACTCCCCGATCGTGGCCTCGCACCGGGTCAACGACACCAAGGTCCAGGACGCGTACTCCCTGCGCTGCGCACCCCAGGTGGCAGGCGCCGTCCGTGACACCGTGGACCACGCCGCCCTGGTGGCGTCCCGGGAGCTGGCCGCCGCCATCGACAACCCTGTGGTGCTCCCGGACGGCCGGGTCAGCTCCAACGGTAACTTCCACGGCGCCCCGGTGGCCTACGTCCTGGACTACCTGGCGATCGCGGTCGCGGACCTGAGCTCCATCGCCGAACGCCGCACGGACCGGATGCTGGACCCGGCCCGCTCGCACGGGCTGCCCGCGTTCCTGGCCTCCGACCCCGGCGTGGATTCGGGCCTGATGATCGCCCAGTACACCCAGGCCGGGCTGGTCTCGGACAACAAGCGGCTGGCCGTCCCGGCGTCGGTGGACTCGATCCCGAGCTCGGCCATGCAGGAGGACCACGTGTCCATGGGCTGGCACGCCGCGCGCAAGCTGCGGCGCGCGGTGGAGAACCTGCGCCGGGTGCTCGCGATCGAACTGGTCACCTCCGCCCGGGCACTGGACATCCGAACCCAGCTCTCCGACGGCTCCCTCGAACCCGGGCCGGCGGGCTCCGCCGTGATCGCCGCCCTCCGCGGCGTGGTGGAGGGGCCGGGAACGGACCGGTTCCTCTCGCCGGAACTGGAGGCCGCGGACCGGCTGGTGGGCTCCGGCGCCGTCCGTGACGCCGCCGAATCCGCCGTCGGAAATCTGGCCTGACGGCGCAGAAAATGCAGGGACGCCGGGCGTTTCGGGGACCCCCCGAAATGTTCGGCGCCCGGTCCGCCGAGGCGGGGCGGAATGTAGTAAAACTATGACCGGCGCCACACGGGTGCGCGCAGTGGATTCAGAGCATGGATTCACACCACAGATTCACACAGCGACAAGATCTACAAAGGGGTAGACGTTCATGAAAGCACGCGGGACGGTCCTGTCCAGGCGCTCGGCATTCGCGGCCACGGTCTCGGACTGGCGGAGCCTCACGGCGGGGGACCGGGTGGACATCCTTAAGCACGCCCAGCTGATCGCGGCCGGGTCCGTGGAAGAAGTCTCGGACAGCGGGAACGTCCTCTGGCTGGTGCCGGCGGCGCCGGGCGAGGCGCAGCTGTTCCTGAAGTCCGACGGCGTCCAGGTCCGGCGCAGCTAGCGCAGCACGCGCAGACTGCCCGGACCCGGACATGCGGAAGGCCGGTGAGGAGGTTCCTCACCGGCCTTCCGCATGTCCAGGAGTCCGCTACGCGGCGATGGCCTCGTGGCTCTCGTGGGTCTCGTGGGTCTCGCCGAAGGGCACGGTGTCATCGAGGGACACGGTGTAGGCGCCCGGCTGGTGCCGGGTGACCCGGATGCCGCAGCGTCGTTCGACGGCCGCCGAGGCGATCAGGGTGTTGACGGCGTTTTCGAGGCCGCTGTGGACTTCGCGCGCACTGTCAAACGAGAGGCTGATGGACGTGGCATCGGGGCCGACGGCCCGCATGGTGTGTGTGTTCATTACTGGTCTTTCGTTGAATCAGGCCGTTTGGCCGCCCTCTATTCTAGTCTGCGGGGCACGATGGGCCTGTCCGGAGCCGGTAGGGTGCAAGAAGCGGTACACGATTGAGGCAACGGCACCCTCCCCTGCGGGGGCCGCGCCCGGACCCCCGGCCCGGGCCCGCAATCCGGTTTCCACAGGAGGGCATGCGCATGTTTGAAGCTCCCAGCATCGTTTTTACCGCGGCCGGGATCGCCGTCTTCGTGGCCGCCATCCTGCCGAAGCTCCTGCGCAACGCGCCCCTGTCCATGCCGATGGTCTTCCTCGGCGGCGGCATGCTGGCCTTCACGCTCATCCCCTCGCTGCCGGACCCTGACCCGTTGCAGCACGGGGACTTCGTGGCCCACCTCACCGAGGTCTGCGTCATCATCTCGCTGATGGGCGCGGGCCTGGCGCTGGACCGTCCCGTCGGCCGGAAGGCGTGGTCCACCACCTGGCGGATGCTGGGCCTGGCCATGCCGCTGTGCATCGTGGGCCTGACCCTGCTGGGGCTCTGGTTCCTGGGCCTGGGACTGGGGGCGGCACTCCTGGTGGCCGCGGCCCTCGCCCCCACGGACCCCGTGCTGGCCTCCGAGGTCCAGGTGGGGGAGCCGGCGGACGAGGACGAGGAGACCGAACGCGAGGACGAGATCCGGTTCGGGCTGACCTCCGAGGCGGGGCTCAACGACGGTCTGGCCTTCCCGTTCGTGTACCTGGCCATCGCCATCAGCTTCGTCGGTGCCGCACCCTCGGCCTGGTTGGGCCACTTCCTGGCCGTGGACCTGCTGTGGCGGATCGTCATCGGCGTCCTGCTCGGCTTCGGCACGGGCAAGCTGCTGGGACGGCTCTTCTTCACCGCCCGGCACGAGACCATCCGGCTCTCCAACCACTCGGAAGGCTTCGTGGCCCTCGCGGCCACCTTCCTGGCCTACGGCGTCACCCAGCTGCTGGACGGCTACGGCTTCGTGGCAGTCTTCGTCTGCGCCCTCACCATCCGGGCGGCGGAGCGCACCCACGGCTTCCACCGGGTCATGCACTCCTACGTCGAACAGCTCGAGCGGCTGCTGACCGTGGTGATCCTGGTCCTGCTGGGCGGAGCGATTGCCCGCGGGCTGCTGGCCGGCATCGGCTGGACCGAGGTGCTGGTGGCGCTGGCGTTCCTGCTGATAGTGCGGCCGCTGGCCGGGTGGCTGGGGCTGGCGCGGGGCAAGACCGGCCCGCGGGAACGGATCGCCATCTCCTTCTTCGGCATCCGCGGCATCGGCTCGCTCTACTACCTGGCGTTTGCCGTGGCGCACGGAAACTTCGCCGCCCAGGCCCAGCAGCTCTGGGCCTTCGTCGGCCTGGTGGTGGCTATGTCGATCGTGCTGCACGGGGCCACCACGGCCCCGGTGATGAACCGGCTGGACCGGCTGCGGCAGCGCCGCGCGATCGAGGTCCACGGCGACGAGGACCACGCCCCGCACACCCCCATCTAGGCAATTCCCGGCCATCCAGGTAATTCCGGGCACCGGGCAGTGCCCCGCCCCGGCGTCAGCGGAGCAGCGTGTCGATCAGCCGCGCCGCGACCTTGGCGGTGCGCGCATCGACGTCGTACTCCGGGTTCAGCTCCGCGACGTCCACGTGGAACAGCTTTCCGCTCGCCGCCACCTGCCGGCAGACGGCCGCGATCACCGGCAGCGGCACCCCGTAGGCGGCCGGGGCGCTGACACCCGGCGCCACCGACGCGGGCAGCACGTCCAGGTCGACCGTCAGGTAGAGCGCATCCACCCGGTCCAGGAACCGTGCGACGAACGCCGCCGCGGCGTCCGCGGTGCAATCCTCGTCCAGCAGGTACTCCACACCCAGGCGATCGGCGGTGCGGAACAGGGCGGCGGTGTTGTTGGGTTCGGAGATGCCGACGACGGCGTACTCCAGTGCGCGCCCCGCGGCGGCCTCGGCGCGGGCCATCTGCAGGAACGGGGTGCCGGAACTGGGGACCGGCTCGTCCCGCAGGTCGAAGTGGGCGTCCAGGTTCAGCACCCCCACGCGCAGCCCGTCCCGGACCGCTCCGCTCCCGGCCACGCCCAGGTAGCTGGCGAAGGCGGTTTCGTGGCCGCCGCCCAGCACCACCGGCAGCGCACCGGCGTCGAGCAGGCCGCTGAGGATCCGCCCGGCCCGTACCTGGCCGGCTTCGAGTTCGTCCCCCTCGACGGTGATGTCCCCGGCGTCGTGGACGGGCCGGCCGGCGTGGAAGGCGAGGGGGCCTAGGGCGGCACGGAGGGCAGCCGGGGCCGCGGCCGCGCCGGGGCGGCCCTTGTTCCGCCGGACGCCGGCGTCGCTGGCAAATCCGAGCAGGACCGCGGCACGGGAATCCCCGGACGTGGGTGTGGGGGTGCCTCCTGCCCGGTCCGGGGAGGCTTCCGGGGAGGCCCCCGGATACGGCGTGACCGCCTGCCACCAGCGGCGGTGCTCGGCGCCGTCGCCGTCGAATCTTCCGGACCAGGGCTGGGGCGCGACGTCGGGGCCGGGGGAGATGGGAGGCATGCTCCAAGCTCACCGCAGCGGCCGGCGGAAAACCAGCGCACCCGCCGCCGTCCTGTCCGGAATCCCGGAAATCGCCCGGCGCCGGGGACAACTCGGGGCTTAAACGCCGGAGGGCACCCCGCCGCGGTGAAACACTGCGGCGGGGTGCCCTCCGGAAGAGTGACTGACTCCTAGTGGATGCCCAGCGCGGCCTCGATCGGGCCGATGCCGAAGAACAGCAGGAACGCGGCGGCCACGGCCCACATCAGCGGGTGGATTTCGCGGGCCCGGCCCTGGAAGAGGCGGATCAGCACGAAGGAGATGAATCCGGCGCCCAGGCCGTTGGCGATCGAGTAGGTGAACGGCATCAGGGTGAAGGTCAGGAAGGCCGGAATCGCGATGCCCCAGTCCTGCCAGTCGATCTTGCCCACCTGGGAGACCATCATGAAGCCCACCACCACCAGCGCGGGGGCCACGGCCTCGAACGGAACCAGGTTGATCAGCGGGGTGAAGAACATGGCCACGAGGAACAGCAGGCCGGTGACCACGGAGGCCAGGCCAGTGCGTGCGCCCTCGCCGATGCCCGCGCCCGACTCGACGTAGATCTGGTTGGAGGAGACGGACGCGCCGCCGCCCACGATCGCGCCCAGCGCGTCGATCTGCAGGACGCGGTCAACGTTGGGGATGTTGCCGTCCTTGTCGATGGTGCCGGCCTCGGTGGCCAGGCCCACCATGGTGCCCATGGCGTCGAAGAAGATGCTGAGCAGGATCACGAAGGCCAGCAGGGTGGCAGCGACGACGCCGAGGTGTTCGAAAGCGCCGAACGGGTTGGCCTTGCCGATCAGCGAAAGGTCCGGGGCGGCCCATTCGGTGAACTTCGGTGCCACCAGGGACCAGCCCTGCGGGTTGTGGGTCTTGCCGTCGAAGCTGGGGCCGATGTGCAGCGTGAATTCCAGGATCACGGAAAGGATCGTGGAGGTGATGATGCCGATCAGGATGGCGCCCTTGACCTTGCGGACCACCAGGGCGATGGTCAGGATCAGGCCGAAGACGAACACGAAGGTGGGCCAGCCGAGCAGCTTGCCGTCGAAGCCCAGGCCAACGGGAACGGTGGTGCCGGCGACGTCGGGGATGCGGCGGACGAAACCGGCGTTGACCAGGCCGATCAGGGCGATGAACAGGCCGATGCCCACCACGATCGCGGTCTTGAGGCCCTCCGGGACGGCCTTGAACACGGCGGTCCGGAAGCCGGTGAGGACCAGGATCAGCATGGTGACGCCGGAGAGCACCACCAGGCCCATCATGTCCGGCCAGGTCAGGCCCGGGTTGGTGGCGACCGTGACGGCCACGAAGGCGTTGACGCCGAGGCCCGTGGCCAGGGCGAACGGGTGCTTGGCCCAGGCGCCCATCAGGATGGTCAGGATGCCGGCCACAAAGGCCGTGACGGCGGCGACGGCGGGGAAGCCGAGGGTGCCGCCGGATGAGTCCGCGCCCGAGAGGATCAGCGGGTTGAGAACCACGATGTAGCTCATGGCGAAGAACGTGGCGAACCCGCCGCGGATTTCACGGGAGAAGTTCGACCCCCGTTCGGAAATCTTGAAATACCGGTCGAGTGCAGAGCCCTGCTTAAGCATTGGTCCTCCGGGAGGGAAAAGGGTGTTGGCTAAATCCTATTAGGAGTGACGGCGCCCACCTGCCAGATTCGCCTAGTCTGTAAGGAAGCCAACACTCAAGGAGTCGTTCCGTCATGCCTTCTTACCGCTACACTCCCGCTTCCGCCCTGGTCCGTTACCTGACCGCGGCGCTGCTCTTCGTCGCGGCCGCGCTGGGGCTGGCCGTCCTGGGGGCAGCGCCCGCGTCCGCCCATGACTCGGTGGAATCCACCAGCCCGACGGCCGACGCCAGCCTGCCCGCCCCGCCGCAAAAGGTCTCGATCACCCTGAGCAACCACCCCCTGGCGATCGGCTCGCAGATCAAGGTCAACGACGCCGGCGGCACCAACTGGGCGGACGGCGGCGTGCAGATCGTTGACAACGTCGCCTCCCAGCCGCTGAAGCCCGGCGCCCCCGCCGGTCGGTTCACGGTGCAGTGGCGCGTGGCCAGCTCCGACGGCCACCCGATCGAGGGAACCTTCGGCTTCACCGCGGCGGCCGCGGCCCCGGGGGCGGGCACGTCCGTATCCCCGGGGGCGACGCCGGCCGCGGGCGCCAACACCGTCCCGACCATGGGTACCGCCGAGCCGGGCACGACTATCGCCCCGACGCCGGTGAAGGACGCGTCCGAGCCGTTTCCGTGGAGCATCGTGATTTTCGTGGCCGTCGCCATCGGCATCCTGGTGGCACTTGGCCTGATGGCGAAGCGCCGGCTGCAGGCCGGCGACGACGACCGGCCGTAACCCGGCCTGCGTTGTCGCCTGGCGGTTCAGGCGGGCAGTGCCAGCTGGCCGCCGAGCAGGGACGGCAGGCCCTCCGGGTGAACCTTGGCCGAGATGGCCTGGCCGACGACCTTGGCCTGCCGCAGCACTTCCTTCGGCGTTGGGGTGATCAGCTCGCCCACGCCCACAAGATACATGCCGAGGGCGTGCATGGCGGCCATCAGGTTCTGGCCGACGGCGACGCCGAGCTCCACCAGCATGCGCCGCAGCTGGCTGTGCGCGCAGCGGGTGAGCACCAGGTGGTCTGCGTAGAGAATTCCGCCCGGGGTCCGGACCGCCCAGCCCTGGGCCGGCGCCACGGCGTACTCGGGGCCGGACGTTCCTGCCAGGCAGGCTGGGCCCGCGGCGGTGCCGTCGGCCATCAGCCGGTCCAGCTGCAGGGCGCGGACCGAGCCGCGGACGTCAAGGTTATGGCTGGCGGCGTAGTTGCGGAGGTGGCGGAGGATTTCGTTGCGTTCCCGCAGCGTGGCCGCGTCGGCCGCGTCGCAGCGCTGGAGGGACGAGGTGTTGGCCGGGTTGCCGGCCCCGAGAAGATCCAGGCCGTCCACCACAATGGCGCCGACGCCGCGGCGCTGCAGCTCGCTGGCCACCGCCAAACCGGACAGACCCGTTCCGATGACCACAGTGCTGGTCCGTTCGATTCCGCCGTTCACAGGCATGCTCGACACTGCAGGGTCCCTCCTCAAATAATGCCGGATCCGGGCCCGTGCCCGGACAGCTTTCCGGACCCGCCACAGGGCATCCCAGGGGGATGATCAGATCTGAAAGACGAGTCTCGGTTCAGCAATGCCTCAGAGGATACCCAACAATTCTGACCGTGAACAGACCCGCGTTAAAGACTTTGACGCAATGCCCGCGGACGGGCGTGCGGGCCGGCCGACGGCGGTCCGCGGAGGTGCGCGCCGCCGCCCCTGCGATCTGGCAGAATAGCCGCAACACAGCCACATTCGCGAGGAGGCGGACCCCATGGCCGAGGAACAGACGCACCCATACCGCGACGGCGATTCCGGCGGGGAACGCCCCGCCGTGCGCGGCATCGTCGTCGGCGTCGACGGCTCCGAGCACAGCCACTGTGCCCTCGTGTGGGCGGCCAGGGAAGCCGAACGACGGCAGGAACCGCTGCACATCGTCACCGCCTACTCGGTGCCCGTCTTCGCCGCCTCCGGACTCGACGGCGGCTACGCCACCGTGGACGACTCCGTCATCCGCGAGGGCGCCGAGGCCATCCTCAAGCAGGCCATGGACAAGGTGGCCGGCTACTCGATCGACGTGGACGCCTCGGTGGAGAACGGCGACGCCTCCGGGGTCCTGCTGGAGATGACCGAGACCGCGGACCTGCTGGTCTTCGGCACCCGGGGCCGGGGCGGATTCGTCGGCCGGCTGCTCGGGTCGGTCAGCAGTGCCCTGCCCGCCCACGCCAAGTGCCCCACCGTGACCGTGCCGCTGGTCTGCGGCGACCGGCTGGGCGAGACCACCGAGGACCGGCACGTCCGGGCGGAGCGCGAGAAGTCGGGCCACCAGCCGGTGGAGAACGTCGTGGTGGTGGGCGTCGACGGCTCCGACCAGGCCCGGGTGGCCGTCCTTGAGGCCGCCGCCGAGGCGGAGCGGCTCGCCGCGAAGCTGCGGATTGTCTGCGCCGTACCGCAGTACAGCGGCTCGCTCGCCTGGGTTCCCGCCCCGATGGACCGGGAGGCCCTGTTCGCCGACATCCGGGTCCAGCTCGACGCCGGGGTCGCCTGGGTGAAGAGCCACTTCCCCAACCTGGAGGTGGAGACCAGCCTGGTGGACGGCTCGCCGGTGGACGTCCTGGTCGAAGCCAGCCGCCACGTGGAACTGGTGGTGGTGGGCACCCGCGGCCGCGGCGGCTTCGCCGGAATGCTCCTGGGCTCCACCTCGGACGGCATCCTGCACCACACCAAGGGACCGGTCATGGTGGTCCCGGACCGGGAGGATCCGCGCCTGGCGGACCGGGCCAACTTCGGGCCGGTGCTCGGCCGCTCCTGAGCGTGATGCCCGTCACCGGCGGGCGTAGAGTTAATACATGAACTGCCATGCAGGAGCGCGGTCGTCATGACCCGCACGTGGCTGCGCTGGATGCCAGCCGCCGTCGTCCCCGCCGTGATCGCCGCCGGAGTCCTGGCGGGGTCCGTCCCGGCCAGCGCCAAGGATCCGCTGCCATCGAAGACCCCGGCCGAGGTGATCGCCCTCATGGCCGGGCAACACCAGGCCGCGTTCTCCGGCACGCTGGACCAGGCCTCCAGCCTGGGCCTTCCCCAACTGCCCACCACCGGGCCGGGAAGCTCCCCGGAGACCGCCTGGCTCGAGCTGCTGACCGGACCGCACACGGCGCGCGTCTACCGCAACGGAACCGAGAACCTCCGCGTGCAGGTGCTGGACCGGCTCGCCGAACGCGACGTCATCCGCAGCGGCAACGATCTCTGGCTCTACTCCTCCAAGGACAACTCCGCCGCCCACGCCGTCATCCCCGCCGACGCCGGACATCAGGGCATGGGCAAGGGCGCCGGATCCGGGACCGACGCCGGGGCGGTCCCCACGCCGGATGCGCTGGCAGCGAAGCTCCTGGCCGCGCTCGAACCCAGCAGCGATGTGGCCGTCGCGCCGGACGTCGACGTCGCCGGCCGCTCTGCCTACCAGCTGGTCCTCACCCCGAAGAGCCCGGACACGCTGATGGCCTCGGCGGCGATCATGGTGGACGGCCAGACGGGGCTGCCGCTGGGCGTGGAACTGAAGGCCCGCGGCCAGGCGGACCCCGCTTTCCGGGTGGCGTTCAGTGCCATCTCGCTGACCGCCCCGGAGGACGGAATCTTCCAGTTCACCCCGCCGGCCGGCGCCAGTGTCAAGGAACTTCCCGCCCGGGATCCCTCTGGGCAGGATCACTCCGGCCAGGCCGCCCACAAGCCGTCCGGAACCGGCAAGGACCCGCAGGCCGGGAAGCGCAAGGTCAGCGGCAGCGGCTGGGATTCCGTGCTGGAACTGCCCGCCGGCACCCTGACGCCCCCGGCATCCGGCGCCGCCGGTGCCACGCCGGGCAATGCGGCGGCCCTGCTCCAACAGGCCGCGGTCCCCGTGGCGGGTGGCCGGCTGTTGTCCACGGCACTTCTGAATGTCCTGATTCTCGACGACGGACGGGTGTTCCTGGGGTCCGTGCCGCTGGCGCGGCTGCAGGCCGCGGCCGGCGGCCAGTGACCGACCGCTCCGGGCGTGCCGGGAACCCCGTCTCCCCGGTGCGGGAGACGCCTCCGGGGAGTGCGGCGGCCCCGGCGCGTGTGGCCTCCCCGGGTCCCGGGCCGTCCGGCCTCAGCATCGAGACCCGCGGCCTGAGTAAACGGTTCGGCCGCCAGCTGGCGGTCGACGGCGTCGACCTGGCCGTCCCCACGGGCTCCGTCTTCGGGTTCCTCGGCCCCAACGGCTCGGGGAAGACCACCACCATCCGGATCCTGCTGGGCCTGGCCGCGGCCTCCGCCGGAACCGTCCACGTCCTGGGCGAGGAGATGCCGCGGCAGCTGCGCTCCGTGCTCCCACGAGTCGGCGCCCTGGTCGAGGGCCCCGCCTTCTACCCGTTCCTCTCGGGCACGGCCAACCTGCTGCGGTTCGACGCCGCGGACCCCGAGGCCCCGGCCCGGACCCGGCGCGCCCGGGTCCACCGGGCGCTGGAACGGGTGGGACTGACCCACGCCGCGGACAAGCCGGTCAAGGCCTACTCCCTGGGCATGAAGCAGCGGCTGGGCATCGCCAACGCGTTGCTGGCCCCGCGCGAGCTCCTGGTCCTGGACGAGCCCACCAACGGCCTGGACCCGCAGGGTACCCGCGAGGTGCGGCACCTTGTGCGGTCCCTCGCCGCGGACGGCACCACCGTCTTCGTCTCCAGCCACCTGCTGGCCGAGGTGGAACAAATCTGCACACACGCCGCAATCATGAGCGCCGGACGCGTGGTGGCCCAGGGGACGCTGGCGCAGCTCCGGCAGGACGGCCACGCCCGGGTGCGGCTGCGTACCCCCGACCCCGACGACGCCGTCCGGGTCCTCCGCGGCCTGGGCCTTGCCGCCGGGGCCGGACAGGACGGGGAAGTCACCGCGCCGCTGCCGGAAGGCCCCGCCGTGGCGCCGCAGCCCCCGCCGGAAAATCTGGTCTCCGCCCTGGTGGCCGCCGGCGTCAGGGTGCGGGGCTTCGCGGTGGAGCAGGGCAGCCTGGAGGACCGCTTCGTGGAACTGACCGGGGAGGGCTTCGATGTCGCCCGCTGAACCGGCGCCGCAGGAGACGCCTGCATCCGAATCGGGGCCTGCGGACCAATCCCGGTCCGAGCGCCAGCCCAGGACAGCGTCCCGGCCGTCGGCATCGCCCAGTCCCGCGCCGGTGCTCCGGCTGCTCGGCTCGGAACTGGCCGTGCTGTTCCGCCGCCGCCGCACCTGGGCCATGCTGCTGGCGCTCGCCGCGATCCCGGTCCTGATCGCCGTCGCCGTCCGGCTCTCCTCTGCCGTGCCGCCGGGGCGCGGCCCCGCCTTCCTGGACCGGATCAGTCAAAACGGACTGTTCGTCGGGATCACGGCCATGGTCGTGGCCGTCCCGTTGTTCCTGCCGCTGACGGTGGGAGTGGTGGCCGGGGACACCCTCGCCGGCGAGGCCGGCCAGGGCACCCTGCGGTATCTGCTGGCGGCCCCGGCCGGACGCGGCCGCCTGGTGCTGGTGAAGTACCTTGCCGCGGCGGCGTTCGCCGTGGCCGCCCCCGCCGCCGTCGCCCTGGCCGGCGCGGGGATCGGCGCCCTGCTCTTCCCGGTGGGGCCGGTGACGCTGCTCTCCGGGGACACCATCGGCGTCGCCGAGGCGGTGGGCCGGCTGCTCCTGACCGCCGCGTACCTGGCGGTGTCCCTGCTGGGGCTCTCCGCCGTCGGGCTGTTCGTTTCTTCCCTCACCGACGTGCCGGTCGGGGCGATGGCGGCCACCGTGGTCCTGGCCGTGGTCTCGCAGGTGGCGGACGCGCTGCCGCAGCTGGACTGGCTCCATCCCTGGCTGCTCAGCCACCGCTGGCTGGACTTTGCCGACCTGCTCCGGCAGCCGGTCGGCTGGGATTCGTTCGGCGCCAACGCGCTGCTTCAGGCCGGGTATGTGGCGGTGTTCGGCGCCTTGGCCTACGCCCGGTTCGCCACCAAGGACGTCCTGTCCTGACGCCCGGACCGCGTCAGTAGCGGGCCGCGTAAGGGTAGAGCTGCATGCCGGACATCGCGGCGATGTCCGTGACGGTGATCCCGGCGTCCGGGTTCAGGGCTTGGACCACCCGGCCGCCGCCCAGGTAAATGGCCACGTGGTAGAAGCCTGGGGCGGAGCCCCAGACCAGCAGGTCGCCCGGCTGGGCGGCGGAGAGCGGAACCTTCACCGGCGCCTGGGCGAACTGGTCCGCCGCGGTGCGCGGGAGGCGTTTGCCGGCGGCGGCGAAGGCGTTCTGGACCAGCCCTGAGCAGTCGAAGCCGTAGGCTCCCGTGCCGCCGTACTGGTAGAAGTAGGGCGCGCCCACCTTGGCCAGGGCCGAGGAGATCGCCACCTGGTTGGAGCCGCCGGTGGACGGCGGCAGGACCGGCGCGGGGGCCGGCTGTTCCGGGGCGGGCTGGACGGGAGCCGGCTGGACCGGTGCGGGCGCGACCGGCGCCGGCGCGGCGGCCGGCGGTGCCGGCTGGGCCGGAGCGGGTGCGGGCTGTTGAGCCGCTGGAGAGTTCAACTGGGTGTTTCCGGTGGTGTCGGCCGGCTGGTTCCCGGATTGCGGCGCGGACGGGGCGGTGCCCGCCTGTCCCGGCTGCGGGGCCCTGGCCGCCGCTGCCGTCACCGCGGCCAGCTGCGCCTCCTGGCGCTGGCGTTCCAGCCCGTCCACCCGCTCGGTCTCGAGGGCGGCGGTGGTGTTGCGGAGGGTGGCGAGCTGGCCCACCAGCACGGTCTTCTGCGCCGCGGCCTCGGTCACGGCCCGCTGTCGCTCGGTGTTGGCCCGCTCGGCGTCGGACTTGCGGGATTCCGCGGTGGCCGCGGCGTCATCGGCCGCGCGGCGGGCCTCGGCGGCGGCGTCTTTGGTGGAGGCGGCTGCCGCGGCGGCGGTTTCCGCGGCCTGGAACGCCCGGGTGCGGCTGGCCGCGACGGATTCCAGCGTGGCGGCCTGCTGCAGCGTCTCGCCGTTGCCGCCCACCAGGCTGCCCAGGCCCGGAGTCATGCCGCCGTTGCGGTACAGGTCGCCGGCGAGCTGCCCGATGACCTTGCGGGCCTTGGCCTGCTCGGCCTCCGCGGCGGAGGCCTTCGCGTCCGCGAGCGCGGCGGCATCCTTGCGGATCTGCAGCTGCACCAGCGCATCGGTGTAGGCGTTGTTGGCGGCCAGGGAGGCGGCCATGCCGGTGTCGCGGGCCACGGAGGCGTCGGCAAGGAGGCCGTCGATCCGGTCCACCTCGGCGGCGGCAGCGGCGGCGTCGGACTTCGCGGCGGCGATCTCCTCGGGGGACGGCAGCTCGGGCGAGGCGGGGACCCGCTGGACGGTGGCCGGGGCGGCGGTGGCCGCGTGCGCCGGGAGCGCGGCGGCACCCAGGAGGACGACGGCGGTACACAGGGCCGCGGCCCTGCCGCCGGTTCCGGACCAGATCATGGGAAAACCTCGCTGCAGTCAGGCTGGCGCGAGCGAGGGGAGGAGTGATGGCAACGAAAAAAGACCCTCTGCGGATCGCCCAGCAGGCTTGAGGCTACGTGCCAAAAGCCACTTTGGCAACAGAGGTCACATGAATAACATAAACAACACGAGTGTCATTCGGAAGCGATTGCTCCGGCGTGTCGCGGCGTCGGCTCAGCCCCAGCCGAGCTCATGCAGCCGCGCGTCGTCGATGCCGAAGTGGTGGGCAATCTCGTGCACCACCGTGACCGTGACCTCGTGCACCACCTCCTCGCGGGAGGCGCAGAGATCCAGGATGGGGCCGCGGTAGATGGTGATCCGGTCCGGCAGCGATCCTGCGTCCCACCAGGAGTCCCGCTCGGTCAGGGGCACGCCCTCGTAGAGGCCCAACAGGACCGTCTCCGGGTCCTCGCCGGGCTGCGGGACGTAGTCGTCTTCGATAAAGACGGCCACATTGTTCATCGTCGCGGCCAGCCGCGGGGGGATCCGGTCCAGGGCGTCAGTGACCGCCGTCTCGAAGTCGTCCGCCGACATCGCGAACCCGGCGCCGCCGTCGTCGTCGTTTCCGGCGGGTACGATCGGCAGTCCGGGCGGCAGGGACGCGGTCATGGGAAAACCCTACGCCGGGCGCGGACGTGACCGGCGGCGGGTCAGCGCGACGCCCGCCAGGCAGATCACGCCGCCCACCAGTCCCCACACGGTGGGGATCTCACCCAGCAGCAGCCAGGAAATGAGGATGGTGGTGCCCGGCACCAGGTAGGTGGTGGCGGCCAGGCGGCCGGCGTCGATCAGGGACAGCGCATAGGCCCAGGTGGTGAACGCGATGGCGGTGGGGAAGACGCCGAGGTAGACCAGCCCCAGGGTGGCCGGCAGCGGGGCGGCCTGGACCTCCGTGACGAGCTGGCCCGCGAAGGGCAGGCAGCACAGCGCGCCCACGAGGATGCCGAACCAGGTGGCCTGGGCCGCGGGGACCTTGCGCAGCACGGGTTTCTGGACGATGACGCTGACGGCGGCGAGGGCGGCGGCCAGCAGGCAGAGCAGCACGCCGGCCACGTCCCCCTTCGACTGTTGCCCGGAACCGAGCGCGATCACCGCCACGCCGCCGAAGGCCACCAGGCTGCCGATGATCAGCCAGCGCGGGAAGCCTTCCTTGAGGATGATCCCCGCCATCACCGCCACCAGGATGGGGTTGACGTTGATCAGCAGCGCGGCCGTCCCGGCGTCCAGGAGGTGCTCGGCGGCGTTGAGGGCCACGTTGTAGCCGCCGAACCACATCACCCCGTAGGCCAGGATGGGCCACCATTCACGGCCCCGCGGGATGATGCCGGTGCGGCGCAGTTGCGGCAGCACCACCACGCCGAGCGCGACGACGGCCACGGCCAGCCGGCCCAGGGTGAGGCTGCCGGGGGAGAAGCTGGGGCCGACGGCGCGGATTCCCACGAAGGCCGACGCCCACAGCAGCACGGTGACGACGACGGCGGCGATGCCGCGGCCGCTGACGGCGGGCGGCGTGCCCGGGGTGCGCGGGGGCTCAGGGAGGGCGGGATCCGCGGGTGCCGTGAGGTTGCTGTGCTGGGGGAGTCCAGTGCCGTTGCCGGCCGTTGTTGCCATAGTGCCAATCTAGCTCCCGCCGGAGCGTCCCGGCTGGCGGAAATCGGCCACGTCTCGTCGAGTTCCTGCCAGGCCGGGGTGGGACCCGCTCAGTGCAGGACGCTGGCGGCGGCCCGGATGGCGTCTGCGACCCCGGTCAGGGCGGCGGACCCCTGCCGCCACTGCTGCCAGTAGAGGGTCACGTCCACCGGGGTCCCGGGGGAGAGCAGGCCGAGGCGGCCGGACCGGAGGTCCCCGTCCAGCTCCAGGTCCGGCATCAGGCCCCAGCCCAGGCCCTGCCGGATGGCGTCGGCGAACTCCTGCGCGGCGGGGATGTAGTGCCGCGGCGGCCGGGATCCGGAGGACTGCATCGAGGCCAGCCACCGGTCCTGAAGGTCGTCCTTGCGGTCGAAGGCCATCATGGGCGCCTGGTCCAGGGCGTAAGCGGAGAATCCATCCGGGAACCAGCGGCGGGCAAAGTCCGGGGTGCAGGCCGCCAGGTACCGCATGGTCCCGAGTCGCCGGGAGGTGCAGCCGGGCACCGGTTCAGCGGTGGCGGTCACGGCCGCGGCGGCCGCCCCGGACCGGAGCAGGTCCAGCGAATGTTCCTGGTCCTCGCGCAGGATCTCCAGCCGGGCCGCGGCACCGGCCGCCACCACTCCGGGCAGTGCCCACGTGTGCAGGGAATCGCTGTTGATCACCAGTGTCAGCCGCGGGGCGGTATGGGGCCCGGCCGGCTGGAGTTCCTCGGCCAGGTCCGCGGTGAGCAGTTCCAGCCGCCGGGCGTAGCGCACCACCACGTGGCCGGCGTCGGTCAGCGCCGGCGGACGGCCCCGGGTCAGCACGGGCCGTCCGACGGCGGTCTCCAGGGCGCGGATCCGCTGGCTTACGGCGGAGGCTGTGACGGACAGCCCGTCCGCGGCCGCCTCGAAGCTCCCCTCTGCCACGATGGCCGCCAGCGTGCGGGCCTGCTCCGGCGTGATATCAATCATTAGCCCAGCTTATGTTGCCGCAGAATCATTAACTGGTTTCAATCTTCCGCGCGGCCTACGGTGGCAGGGTGATCCTTCCGCTGCTCACCGGCCTATCCGCCGGGCTCTCCCTCATTGTCGCCATCGGCGCGCAGAACGTCTTTGTCCTCCGGCAAGGCATCCAGCGCTCGCATGTGGGCTTGGTGGTGGCCGTGTGCGCCGCCTCGGATCTGGTGCTGATCCTGGCCGGCGTCGCCGGGATCGGGGTGCTGCTGGACCGGGCGCCCGCCGCCATCACCGTGATCCGGTGGGCCGGGGCCGCGTTCCTCCTTGCCTACGGGCTGATGGCGGCGCGGCGGGCATTCCGGGGCGAGCGGATGGAAATTTCCGGCGGCGGCCAGCCCCGGCCGCGGCTGGCGATCCTGGGCGCCTGCCTCGCCTTCACCTGGCTCAACCCGCACGTATATCTCGACACCGTGCTGCTGCTTGGCTCGCTCGCCGCGGCCCAGGGCGATCCCGGCCGGTGGTGGTTCGGCGCCGGCGCCGGCCTGGGAAGCATCCTCTGGTTCACCGCGCTGGGCGTCGGCGCGCGGTACCTCGCGCGGCTCTTCCGGCGCCGCGGGGCCTGGCGGGTGCTGGACGCGTGCGTCGCCGTCGTCATGGTGGCCCTGGCGGTGGCCCTCCTGGCCTGAGGTGCGGGGCGGCGGTGCGCTACCGCCCCCGCCCGGCCCACTCCAGGAGCCGCTCCACCGGCCAGGTGGTGATGATCCGGTCCGCGGGGACCCCGTTGCTCTCCGCCCGTTCCGCCCCGTACTGGAGGAAGTCCAGCTGGCCCGGGGCGTGCGCGTCGCTGTCGATGCTGAACAGGCAGCCTGCCTCGAGGGCCAGCTGGACCAGCTCGTCCGGCGGGTCCTGGCGTTCGGGGCGGGAGTTGATCTCCACGGCCACGTCGTGTTCGGCGCAGGCGGCGAAGACTGCCTTCGCGTCGAAGTCCGACGGCGGCCGCGTCCCCCGTGATCCGGAGAGCAGCCGGCCGGTGCAGTGGCCCAGGATCCGGGTGTGCGGGTCCCGGATACCCCCGAGCATCCGGGCGGTCATGGTCCGGGTGTCCGCCCGGAGCTTCGAGTGGACACTGGCCACCACCATGTCCAGCCGGCCCAGCAGTTCCGGGCTCTGGTCAAGGGTCCCGTCCTCCAGGATGTCCACCTCGATGCCGGCCAGCAGGCGGGTCCGCACCCGGCCGTCGTCGTCCTGGTCCGCCTCGATCCCCGGCAACAGGTCCAGTTGCTCACCCAGCCGCTCCGGGCTCAGGCCGTTGGCCACCTTGAGGTTCGGCGAATGGTCCGTGAGTGCTAGGTATTCCCGGCCCAGGGTGCGGGCCGCGTCCAGCATGGCCTCGATCGGGGATCCGCCGTCGGACCAGTTGCTGTGGCTGTGCAGGTCCCCGCGCAGCCGGGCCGCCAACTCGCGACCGCCCTCGGCCAGCGGAGTTGCGCCGCGTTCCCTCAAGTCGGCGAGGTAGTCGGGCACCCGGCCGTCCACCGCCTGGGCGATCACCTCGAACGTCCGGTCACCGATGCCCTTCATCCGCTTCAGCCGCCCGTCCGCACGGCGGGCCGCGAGCTCCTCGGGGGAGAGGTCCGCGACGGCGGCCGCCGCCTTACGGAAGGCCTGCACCTTGTACGTCCCGGCGAGCTCGCGCTCCAGCCAGAAAGCGATCTCGTTGAGGGCTGCGACGGCGTCCATCCGACCATCATCCACACACCCCGGCGGGCCCTGTCCAGAGCTTATTCCCGAATCGGACAACCGATTTTGGAGTTTCCGGAACTTGGCCCTATAGTTTTAGAGGTCCAGTTCGGAGGAACCCGGCGGGCGCAGGAATCACGGCTTCGGCGTGTGGCTTTTGTCCCGGCATCAATGGTTTGCCGGACGGCGTCCTGGCCCCCATCGTCTAGCGGCCTAGGACACCGCCCTTTCACGGCGGCGGCACGGGTTCGAATCCCGTTGGGGGTACGCAGGGAGCTGGTCAAACCGGGTGAAAAAGTCTGGTAAGCTAGAGTCCTTGAAAAAGTGCGGTAGCGATACGGCACGGGCAAGTAAACGCAGTAATAAGCAGTAACGCAAGGCCCTGTAGCGCAGTTGGTTAGCGCGCCGCCCTGTCACGGCGGAGGTCGCGGGTTCAAGTCCCGTCAGGGTCGCTTTGGTTGCCAGAAGAAATTCCGGCGGTCATGGTGACATGTCACCTAGGCTCTGTAGCTCAGTTGGTAGAGCGTTCGACTGAAAATCGAAAGGTCACCGGATCGACGCCGGTCGGAGCCACCACTGGGAAGCATCAGTCCGTTTCGGACTGGTGCTTTTCTTCTTTTAAGCCCCTTCCAGGGCCGGGTCGCCCGTTTGGGGACACGCCGGGACCCCGGGCTAGACTCGCACGCTGGGGAAGAACGCCAAGGCCACGGCCGGTCCTGCGGACCCCGTGGCGCAATCTCGACCAGAAGAGTGACCGTGAAGAACATCCTGCCCGCCGTTGCCCGCCCGCTGACCCTCGCCGCCGTCGTCTCCGCCCTGGCGTTGACCGCCTGCTCGGCCCCCGAAGCCTCCGCCCCGGCGTCGTCCGCTCCCGCGCCGGCCACGGCCTCTGCCACCGCAACGTCCAGCGCCACCGCCTCCTCCGGCCCGTGGGGCGACTTCCCGTCGGCCGCCGAGGCCTGCAAGACCATCTCCGAGCAGGCCACTGGCGCCTCGCTTCTGCCGATGTCCGCCGCGCAGGGCAAGACTGCCGAGCTGGAGCAGTACAAGGCGGAGCTGAGCCGGACCGCGGAGCGCGTGCCGGACAGCCTCAAGGCCGCCTTCAGCAAGCTGAACCAGGTGGCCGTGGCCGGCCTGAGCGACCAGACCGTGTACAGCAGTGGCAAATTCCAGACCGCCATGGCCCCCGTCACCGGCTGGATCGCCGCCAACTGCAAGTAGCCCGGCGGCCGGTTCCTCCCGCCTCATCCCCATCGTCGGTCCCACGGGCTAGGGTGGTGGAAAAGAGAAGGGAGTGCCCCATGGACCACCAGGATTCCCACCCGGCCGCTGCCGACGGCGCGCTGGTTCCGGCCGCGGCGTCCGCCGCCTCCGGCCGCACCGTTATTTCCGAGACCGCCGTCGCCAAGGTCGCCGGGATCGCCGCCCGCTCCGTGCCCGGCGTCTACTCGCTGGGCAGCGGCCCGTCCCGTGCCCTCGGTGCCATCCGCGACGCGGTAGGCAGCGTGGACCACGCCGCGGGCGTCCGCGCCGAGGTGGGCGAGACCCAGGTGGTCGTGGACATCGACCTGGTGGCCCTCTACGGCACGCCCCTGCACCCGCTGGCAGACCAGATCCGCGCCGCGGTATACGCGGCCGTGGAAGAACTTGTCGGCCTGCAGGTCATCGAGGTCAATGTCGAAATCCACGACGTGTTCGTCCCCGGCCCGCCCAAGCCGGCGGCCGCGGACGCCCGTCCCACGCGGGAGGTCCTGCAATGAGTCCCACCATCGCCGGTATTGCCGCCGGAGCGTTCCTGGCGTTCATGTCCTTTGCGTTCGGCGCCTGGGGCTTCCTTGGTTCCCTGCTCTTCATGGCGATCGGCGGGCTGCTGGGCCGCGCGGCGGAAGGGAAACTGGACCTTCGCGGAGTCCTCGACGCCATCACCGGCCGGCGCTCGTCCTCATGAGCGTGGCCACCGGGCGGCAGCTGGCCGGACACAACCGGATCAACACCCAGGCGCTGACGTCGGTGGCGCGCGCCGCGGCGGCCGAGGCGCTGGGCGTCCCGGCGCAGGACGTGCGCGCTGACTGGACGGACGACGACGGCCTGCTGGCCCTCTCGCTCGTCACCCCCATCGCCATCCCGTCGCTGACCAGCGTGCTGCGCGACCCGTCCCGGGTGGCGTCCTTCGGCGGACCCATCCAGGACCGTGCCGTCGCGGCCAAGGCGCAGATCCTGCGCCGGGTCACGGAGCTCAGCGGCGCGCAGCTGAGCCGCGTCGACATCCGCATCAGCGGCGCCTCCATCACCGACGGAGGGCGGGTCCGGTGACACACGCAGCGCAGCGGAACGACGTCCCCCCGGGCCCCCTGTCCGAGGGGCCCGGAAACCCCGCAACCTTTACCAATCCCGAATCCCCCGGCGAGGCCGCCAGGCAGCGGATCCTGGCCCGCGAGACCACCTCCTCCCGCGCCGGTGCCGCCGTGGTGGCGGCCATCCTGGTGATCGCCGTCTGCGGTTACGCGCTACTGGAAACGGCGGTGCGCGCCGTGGGCCAGCCGCCCTGGCTGATCGACCCGCAGACCGCGGCGGACCAGGTCACCGCCCTGCCCGCCGGGGTCCCGCCGGTCCTGCTGGGCACTGTGGGGGCCATCCTGCTGGCCGCGGGAGCGTGCTTCGTCATGGCCGCCGTCCTCCCCGGCCGCCGCGCCCGGCACGTCCTCGCCGACCCGCGCGCCGCCGTCGTCGTGGACGACGAGGTGATCGCCTCGGCCCTGGCCCGACGCGCCCGGCTGGCAGCCAATGTGACCCAGGAACAAGTCATGGTGGTGGTCTCCCGCCGCGAGGTCCAGGTCAATGTCCGGCCTACCTCCGGCGTCCTGCTGAGTGCCGGGGACGTCCAGGCCGCGGTCGAGGCCGAACTGCGCGACATGGCGCCCGAACCGATGCCCGCCGTCCGGGTCAACGTGGCCTCCTCGGGGGTGATCGGCGCATGAATGGCACTCCGCGCGTCCTGAACCGGATCCTGATCGGCGTCTTCGGCCTGGTGCTGCTGGCCGTCGGGCTGCTGCTGGTCCTGCTGGCCGCCGTGCCCGCCGTCGCCGCCTGGTGGCAGGGCTGGTCCGCTAACGTCTGGACCCACATCCGGTCCCTTTCCGAGAGCACGCGCATCCCCGGCCAGTCCGAGAGCTGGCTCTGGATCGTTATGGTCCTCCTGCTGATCGCCGTGATCGTGGCTATGGTGGCGTGGCTGGCGCAGCAGGGCAAGGGCCGGTCCAATATTCTCGTGACCGAGGACGACGCCGGCGAGGTCCCCGGCTACGTCCGGATCGGCGGCGGAGTGGCCGAGCAGGCGCTCCGAGCCGCCCTCGCAGGCCGCCCGGACCTGGCCGGCGCCACCGTGGCGACGTACGACTTCAGGGGCCGGCCCGGCCTCCGGATCCGGGTCCAGCCCCGCCAGGGCGTGGCCCCGCACCTGCTCGCGGCCGAGGTTTCGGCGCTGGTGGAAGCGCTGGACGCGGTGATCGGACGGCGGACTCCGGTGCTCATCCACATCGGTTCCGGGGCCCGCTCCAGGTTCGCCCGCGCCGAACGGGTGCGCTGACACCTGCTTCGTGTCGCGTTTGTGAAACTCTTCCGCAACTCGTGATGTAAACGCTTGCATTTTATTGGTAAGGCTGATTACTGTGATCGGTACCACATGAATGCATCACCGGTTCCACCGGTACTCAGCGAGGAGCACCTGTATGAAAACCCGTAAGTATCTACTTCCCGTGGCCGCGGCCGGTGTGCTGGCCCTCTCCCTGTCCGCCTGCGGTGGCGGCGGCAGCTCCAGCGGCGGCGGAGGCGGCAACTCGGGTGGCGGTGACGCGGCCGCAAACATGGACGGCCGGGGTCCCATCACGTACGTCCAGGGCAAGGACAACAGCAACGTCGTCCGCCCGCTGATCGAGAAGTGGAACGCGGCGCACCCGAACGAGAAGGTCACGTTCAAGGAGCAGACTGACCAGGCAGACCAGCAGCACGATGACCTGGTCCAGAACTTCCAGGCCAAGAACGCCAACTACGACGTGGTCAGCGTCGACGTCGTCTGGACCGCGGAGTTCGCCGCCAAGGGCTGGCTGCAGCCGCTCAAGGACAAGATGGCGCTGGACACCTCCGGCATGCTGAAGCCGACCCTCGACGCCGCCTCCTACAAGGGCACCCTCTACGCGGCCCCCGAATCCTCCGACGGCGGCATCCTGTACTACCGCAAGGACCTGGTCCCCACCCCGCCGAAGACCTGGGACGAGATGATGAGCATGTGCTCGATCGCCAAGTCCAACAACATGGGCTGCTACGCCGGCCAGTTCTCCAAGTACGAGGGCCTGACGGTGAACGCCTCCGAGGCGATCAACTCCGCCGGCGGTTCCGTCCTGGACAAGGACGGCAAGCCGAGCCTGACCACGGATGATGCCAAGGCCGGCCTCGGCAACCTGGCCAAGGCCTACGCAGACGGCAACATCCCGAAGGAAGCCATCACGTACAAGGAAGAGGAATCCCGCCAGGCATTCCAGGACGGCAAGCTGCTCTTCCTGCGCAACTGGCCCTACGTTTACAACCTGGCCACCACCGAAGGTTCCTCCAAGGTCAAGGACGTCCTGGGCATGACCGCCCTTCCGGGTAAGTCCGGCCCCGGTGCCTCCTCCCTCGGCGGCCACAGCGCCGGCATGAGCGTCTACTCCAAGAACAAGGCCACCGCGCTGGACTTCATGAAGTTCCTCACCACCGAAGAAACCCAGAAGTTCTTCGCCACCCAGGGTTCGCTGGCCCCGGTCCTGACCAAGCTGTACGACGACAAGGACCTGGTCGCCAAGCTGCCGTACCTGCCGGTGCTGAAGACCTCCATCGAGAACGCCGTCCCGCGCCCCGTGACCCCGTTCTACCCGGCCGTCAGCAAGGCCATCCAGGACAACGCATACTCGGCCATCAAGGGCGAGAAGGCTGTTGACGCAGCACTGTCCGACATGCAGAAGTCCATCGAAACCCAGTCAAAGTAGTCCATCATGGCAACCGAACTAGGCCCGACGCCGGTTAAGAAACCGGCGTCGGGCGGGGCCGCCCCGCAGCGGGCCCCGAAGAAGGGCGTGGGGGAGGACAACGTCATCGCGAGCCAGGGCAAGTGGGCTTCGTGGTTGCTCGCCCCCACCATCCTGGCGCTCTCCGTGGTGATCGTTTATCCGATCATCAGCGCCATCGTGATGTCCTTCCAGGCCGACGCCGGCCTGGACCCGGCCACCGGCCTCTTCACCGAGGGCGGCCCGGCCGGTTTCAGCAACTACGTCAACTGGATCGCTCAGCAGTGCTCCGCGCCCAACGGCGGAACCGTGGCCTGCCCGCCCGGTACCCTGGGCTCGCAGTTCTGGTCCGCGACCGCCACCACCTTCTTCTTCACGGTGGTGACGGTGGCCCTGGAAACCGTCCTCGGTTTCTGGATGGCCATGATCATGGCCCGCACCTTCAAGGGCCGCAGCCTGGTCCGCGCCGCCGTCCTGGTCCCGTGGGCCATCCCGACGGCCGTGACCGCCAAGCTCTGGCTGTTCATCTTCGCTTTCGAGGGCATTGCCAACAAGCTGTTCAACACCACCATCTTGTGGACCGGAAGCGAGTGGCCGGCCAAGTGGGCGGTTATCATCGCCGACGTCTGGAAGACGACGCCGTTCATGGCCCTGCTGATCCTGGCAGGCCTGCAGATGATCCCCGCCGAGGTGTACGAGGCGGCAAAGGTGGACGGTGCCACGGCGTGGCAGCGGTTCCGGATGATCACCCTGCCGCTGGTTCGCCCGGCGCTGATGGTGGCGATCTTGTTCCGCACGCTCGACGCGCTGCGCATGTTCGACCTGCCCTACATCCTCACCGGCGGCGCGAACAACACCACCACGCTGTCCATCCTGGTGATCAACCAGATCAGGCAGGGCTTCAACGTGGCGGCCGCGCTCTCCACCATCACCTTCATCATCATTTTCCTGGTTGCGTTCATCTTCGTCCGGTTCCTCGGAGCCAACGTGGTTGAGCAGCAGACCGGTGCCACGAGGGGGAAGAAATGACCGCCGCCGCCACCGAGCTGCGCGCGCAGCAGGACCGTGGGCGGCAGGCCGCCCAGAACCGGGAGAAGTGGGCACAGGGCCGTACCTACATCAGCGCGCTGGTGATCCTCATCTGGTGCCTCGCTCCGGCCTACTGGATGGTAGTGACGGCCTTCCGCGAGGTCGGGTTCACCTACGACACCTCGATCCTGCCCTCGCACGTGACGCTGGATAACTTCAATACCGCGTTCGACACCTCGTTCGGCAACCACTTCGGCCAGGCCCTGCTGAACAGCGTGTTCATCGGCGTCGTCGTCACCGTGGTGTCCCTGTTGATCGGCGTGTTCGCGGCCTACGCCCTGGCCCGGCTGAATTTCCGGTTCAAATTCCTGGTCCTGGGCTTCATCCTGGGCGCCTCGATGTTCCCCGGCGTGGCCCTCATTACCCCGCTGTTCCAGCTGTTCACCAACATCGGCTGGATGGGTACCTACCAGGCGCTGATCATCCCGAACATCTCGTTCGTGCTGCCGCTGACCGTCTACACCATGACCTCGTTCTTCCGCGAAATGCCGTGGGAGCTCGAGGAATCGGCCCGGGTGGACGGCTGCACGCAGGGACAGGCGTTCCGGAAGGTGATCATGCCGCTCGCGGCACCGGCCATCTTCACCACGGCGATCCTGGCGTTCATCTCCTCCTGGAATGAATTCCTGATCGCCAGCCAGCTCTCGTCCGACGCGACCCAGCCGGTCACCGTCGCGATCGCGAGCTTCGCCGGGGCCCAGCCGAACCAGATCCCGTACACGGCCATCATGGCCGCCGGCACCATCGTCACGATTCCGCTCGTGATCCTGGTGCTGGTGTTCCAGCGCAAGATCGTCGCCGGCCTCACCGCCGGCGCGGTCAAGTGATCCCGGGAACGGGGTCCTGATGGCAACGCCCGGAAACCAAGGTCAGGTTCGCGGCGCCAACCGCCGCGTCCGCTCCGGCGAGGACTTCGACATCATCATCGGGTTCCTTGGTTTCTGGGCCGTGGTCCTGCTGGCGGTCACCGTCTGGATGGAGGTGACCGCCCAGCCGGCCCTCGGCTGGGCGCTAGGCCTGCTGGTGACGCTGCTGGCGCTGTACGGAATGGTACGGCTGCGCCGGCGGCTGCCGGAGCGCACCGGCTCCCGCCGGCGCTGACCCCGGCGCTGACACGCAGCCGGACCCCGGACCCGGTCCGGGAGCCGCTTCAGGAGCCTGCCCGGCAGCGCGCAGGATCAAGAATTGAAACGGGCAGCCGCGAGGCTGCCCCGCCGGACGCCCGCGCGGCCGGACGACAAGGGGAAATGGTGGGACGGACAACAGACAGGGCGCAGCGCGGCGGCCATACCGGCGTCAGCATTGAGGACGTCGCGGCCGCGGCCGGCGTCTCCACCGCCACCGTCTCCCGCGCCGTCCGCGGCCTGCCCCGCGTCTCGCCCGCCACCCGGGAGAAGATCCTGGATATCGCCGAGACCCTCGGCTACGTGGCGTCGTCCTCGGCGTCGGGCCTGGCCACGGGCCGTACCCGCACCATCGGTGTCCTCGCCCCCTTCGTCAGCCGTTGGTTCTTCTCCAAGGCCATCGAGGGCGCGGACCGCGAACTCCACGGCCGGCAGTACAACCTCTCGCTGTTCAACCTTGGCGGCCACGGCAGCCGGCGCGAGCGGCTCTTCAGCAAAACCATGGTCTACAAGCAGATCGACGCGCTGCTGGTGCTCTGTATGGCGCTCAGCGAGGACGAACTGGACCATCTCCAGAAGATCGACATCCCGCTGGTGGTGGTGGGCGGCCACGTGGAGGGCTGCCCTTACATCGGGATCGACGACTACGCCGCAGCCTCCACCGCGGTGCGGCACCTGATCGACATCGGCCACCGGGATATCGCCCTGCTGCACGGCGACGACGAGACCGACCTGAACTTCGATGTCCCCCGGGTCCGCATCCGGGCCTTCCACGACGTCATGGCCGAGGCCGGCCTGCCGGTCCGGTCCGAATGGGACGAATGGGGTGACTTCACCGTCCGCAGCGGCCAGGAAGCCTTCCAGCGGCTGTGGCACCGCCCCGGCCCCAAGCCCACCGCCGTCTTCTGCGCCAGCGACGAGATGGCCATGGGCCTGATGTTTGCCGCGAACCAGTCCGGCGTCCGGATCCCCGAGGACCTCTCCGTGGTGGGCATCGATGATCACGAATTCTCCGCCAGCGTCGGGCTCACCACCGTCGCCCAGCACCCGGACGACCAGGCCGAGCTCGCCACCCGCATGCTGCTGGACGAGCTCGACGGCGTGGCCGGGGCGGTGCGCTCCACCGTAGCGCCGCACACGCTGATCGTCCGGAGTTCGACGGCGCCGCCCCGCGCGAAGGCGTAGGGCACGGGAACAGGTCCGGACGTGTTGCCCCGCCGCTAGGAGGCGCGGGCCAGCTGCCGGATCGGGATCCAGCGGGAGGCCAGCCGCCGGTAGGCCGCGGCGGCGCCGGTCATGTCCCCCTCGGCCAGGCACTCGATGCCCAGCCGCACATCCAGCGGCGATTCGTCCGGGTAGACCTTGTCCGCCACGGCGCCGTAGTCCAGCTCCACTACCGAGTCCGGGTGGAACAGCTCCAGCCATTCGGTGAGCTGGGTCAGGTCCTCGAGCATGTCCAGTTCCGGGGCGGCCAGCGCCAGGTGCGCGACGGCGGTCCGAGCCCGGTCCGTGGCCGCGGCCAGGGATGCCCGGATCCGCACGGTGACGATTCGCCCGTCGGCTTCGACGACGTCGGTGGGATCGGATTCCTGGAACAGGCAGAACCAGCTGAACGGGATACCCCAAGTGGAGGCCCGGGTGTGCACGCGGACCGAGCCCTCGCGGGCCTTGACCTGGTCGATCCGTTCCTGGTGCCGGTCGCGGACGTCCTCAGGGATCAGCAGCTGGGCCAGCTGGCCGTGGATGCCTTCCATCAGGGCGTTCGCGGCGAGGCCGGCCCGCAGCACCAGCTGGCTGGGGCAGTACAGCAGCCGCGCCGGCGCCGTCGCGGAGTGTGGAGCCGAGGCGGCGGAGGCGGCCGCGGCGCCGCCGTCGAGGCTCCCGGCGCCGCGGGGCGCGGCACCGGAGGCGGTGACCGCCAGCACGCGCACCAGGTCCGTCTGCCCGGTGGGGAAGGGATCCCCGTCGGCCCGGGTGATCCGCCCCAGGGAGGCCTGCAGTTCGGCGTTTTCCACCGCCGCACGGGTCTCGCCCCGCTCGCCGGCCTGCTGCAGGGCCTCGCGCTGCGCGGCGGGGAAGGCCTCCAAGGGCTCGTAGACGCGTAGCGCCGAGGAGAACGGCAACCCGGCCTGGCCGCGGTAGAGGTTGCCCGTCATCGCTGTCCCGCGGTTCCCCGGCGCCCGGTCATCAGTCGGCCAGGTCCACGAGCACGGGCGCATGGTCGGAGGCGCCCTTGCCCTTGCGTTCCTCGCGGTCGATCGCCGCGCCGGTGACGCGGGCGGCCAGCGCGGGGGAGGCCAGGACGAAGTCGATCCGCATGCCTTCCTTCTTCGGGAAGCGCAGCTGCGTGTAGTCCCAGTAGGTGTAGACGCCCGGGCCGGGGGTGTGCGGGCGGACGACGTCGGTGTACCCGGCGTCCTCGAAAGCGCGGAACGCGGCGCGCTCGGGCTCGCTGACGTGCGTGAGACCCGCGGAGCGGAAGTAGTCGATGTCCCAGACGTCCTCATCGCGCGGGGCGATGTTCCAGTCACCCATCAGGGCGATCTGTGCGGCCGGGTCCGCCTTGACCCAGCCCTCGGCGTGGGACCGGAGCGTGTCCAGCCAGCTGAGCTTGTAGGGCATGTGTTCATCGTCGAGGGCGCGGCCGTTGGGGACGTAGAGGCTCCAGACCCGCACGCCGCCGCACGTGGCGCCGATCGCGCGGGCCTCCTGCGTCTCATCCTTGCCGCCCTTGCCGAAGGCGGGCTGGTCCATGAAGGTGCGTTCGACGTCGTCCAGGCCCACCCGGGAGGCGATGGCCACGCCGTTCCACTGGCTAAGGCCGAAGTGGGCCACCTCGTAGCCCATGCGCTCAAAGAGCTCCCAGGGGAAATTCTCGTCCTTGCACTTGGTTTCCTGGATGGCCAGCACGTCGCAGTCGTTGCGCTGCAGCCAGGCCTCCACACGGTCGGCGCGGGCACGGAGGGAGTTCACATTCCAGGTAGCAATCTTCACAGACCCTAACTTACCCAATGCGGCCGACGGCGGGGGCGGGGCGGGGCGCCCGACGACGCCGCAGCGCGGCCCGCGGAGGCTCTGGAGATTACTAGGAAGTCCGAGTATATTCGGGTTCGAGATGATCTAGGTCACATGCAAAGGAGCATTCCCTCATGGTTCGTGAGCTTTCCCATTACGTCGGCGGCCAGCACGTCGACGGCACGTCCGGTCGTTTCAGCGACGTCTACGATCCCTGCACCGGCGAGGTGCAGGGCCGGCTGCCGCTGGCCAGCGCGGAGGAGGTCCGCAACGTCGTGGCCAACGCCGAGAAGGGCCAACTGGAGTGGGCGGCCATGAACCCGCAGCGCCGGGCCCGGATCCTGTTGAAGTTCGTGGACCTGGTGAACGAGAACATGGACGAACTGGCCACCCTGCTCTCCTCCGAACACGGCAAGACCTTCCTGGACGCCAAAGGGGACATCCAGCGCGGCATCGAGGTGGTGGAGTTCTCCGCCGGGGCCCCGCACCTGCTCAAGGGCGAGTTCTCCGACAGCGCCGGCACCGGCATCGACGTCCACTCGCTCCGCCAGCCGCTCGGCGTCGTCGCCGGGATCACCCCGTTCAACTTCCCGGCCATGATCCCGCTCTGGAAGTCCGGCCCCGCCCTCGCCGCCGGCAACTCCTTCGTCCTCAAGCCCTCCGAACGGGACCCTTCGGTGCCGCTGCGGCTGGCCGAACTCTTCACCGAGGCCGGGCTGCCCGACGGCGTGTTCAACGTGGTCAACGGCGACAAGGAGGCGGTGGACGCGCTGCTGGAGGATCCGCGCGTACAGGCCATCGGCTTCGTCGGCTCCACCCCGATCGCCCAGTACATCTACGCCACCGCCGCGGCGCACGGCAAGCGCGCCCAGTGCTTCGGCGGCGCGAAGAACCACATGGTGATCATGCCGGACGCTGACCTGGACATGGCCGCGGACGCCCTGATCGGTGCCGGGTTCGGTTCCGCGGGCGAGCGGTGCATGGCCATCTCCGTCGCCGTGCCCGTCGGCAAGGAAACCGGCGATGCACTGGTAGCCAAGCTGCAGGAGCGGATCGCCGATCTGAAGGTGGGCCACAGCCTGGCCAAGGACTCCGACTTCGGGCCCGTCGTGGCCGCCTCCGCCAAGGAACGGATCGAGGGCTACATCGCCGCCGGCGTCGAATCCGGCGCCACCCTGCTGGCCGACGGCCGCGGCCTCGCGGTGGAGGGCTACGAGGGCGGCTTCTGGGTGGGCCCCACCCTGTTCGACAACGTCACCAAGGACATGTCGATCTACAGGGAAGAGATCTTCGGACCGGTCCTCAGCGTGCTCCGCGCGGAGAGCTACGACGAGGCGCTGCGCCTCTGCAGCGAGCACGAGTTTGGCAACGGCGTGGCCATCTTCACCCGCGACGGCGACGCCGCCCGCGACTTCGCCAGCCGCGTCCAGGTGGGCATGGTGGGCATCAACGTCCCCATCCCGGTCCCGATCGCGTACTACACCTTCGGCGGCTGGAAGGCCTCCGGTTTCGGCGACCTCAACCAGCACGGCGCCGACGCGTTCCGCTTCTACACCAAGACCAAGACAGTCACCACCCGCTGGCCCTCCGGCATCCGCCAGGGCGCCAGCTTCGTGATGCCGGAAGGCAGCTGATGGCTGAGCAGGCGGCCGCCGGGGCAACCACTGAGCCGGCCGCAGAGGTCCTGTTCGAGCGCCGCGGCCGGCTCGGCGTCGTCACCCTGAACCGGGCCAAGGCCGTCAACGCACTCACCGCCGGGATGGCCGCGGCCATGCTGGAGACGCTCACCGACTGGGCGACGGACGACGACGTCGCCGCCGTCCTGGTGCGGGGCGCCGGTGACCGCGGACTTTGCGCCGGCGGGGACATCGTGGCCATCTACCGGGACATGGCCGACGCCGGCCGCGCCACCGCGGAGTTCTGGGCCGTCGAGTACCGGCTCAACCTGCTGATCGCGGAGTACCCCAAGCCCTACATCGCGTTCATGGACGGCCTGGTCCTGGGCGGCGGCGTGGGCATCTCCGCGCACGGTTCGGTCCGGATCGTCACCGAGCGGACCCGCACCGGCATGCCGGAGACCACCATCGGGTTCGTCCCCGACGTCGGCGGGACGTTCCTGCTCTCCCGCTCGCCGGGGGAGACCGGTACTCATGCGGCCCTGACCGGGGCCCACCTGAACGGGGCTGACGCGATCTTCCTGGGCCTTGCGGACACCTTCGTCCCGTCGGACCGGCTGGACGAGCTCGCCGCCGCGCTGGAAACCGGGCCAGTGGCCGACGCGGTCGCCCGCGTCGCCGAGCCTGCACCGGCCTCGGTGCTGGCCGCGCAGCGCGAGTGGATCGACGCGTGTTACGCCGGGAACGACGCCGGGGAGATCGTCCGCCGGCTTCGCACCGTCGGCGGGGAGGCCGTCGACGTCGCGGACACCATCGAGACGAAATCCCCGATGGCCGTCAAGGTCACGCTCGCGTCGCTGCGCCGCGCCGCCGGACTGGACCTGGCGGGCGCGCTGGAACAGGAATACCGGGTGGGCCTCCGTTTCCTGGACGGACCTGACTTCCGCGAGGGCATCCGGGCCCAGGTCATCGACAAGGACCGGACCCCGCACTGGCAGCCGGCCAGCCTGGACGAGGTGAGCGACGCCGACGTCGACGCCTGCTTCGCCCCGCTGGGCGACCGCGAACTGGAACTGACGAAGGAGCGCGACAATGTCTGAAACACCGACCGGCGGGGTGCAGCCAGGCGCGCCCATCGGCCCCATTGCCTTCCTGGGCCTTGGGCACATGGGCGGCCCGATGGCGGTGAACCTGGTCAAGGCCGGGTACACGGTGACAGGCTACGACGTCGTCCCGGCCGCCCTGGAAGCGGCGCGGGCGCACGGCATCGCCACGGCGGACACCGCGGCGGACGCCGTCGCCGGGGCCGCCGTCGTGCTGACCATGCTGCCCAGCGGCAAGCACCTCCTGGACGCCTACCGGGGCACCCCTGACGGACCGGGACAGCCGGGGCAGGACGGTCTCCTGGCCGCGGCGGCGCCGGGGACCATGTTCCTGGACTGCTCCACCATCAACGTCGACGAGGCGCGGGAAGCCTCGGCCCTGGCGGTCGAGGCCGGCCACCGGGCCGTCGACGCCCCCGTCTCCGGCGGCGTCGTGGGCGCCGAAGCCGGGACGCTGACCTTCATGGTGGGCGCCGACCCGGATGACTTTGAGGCCGTGCGGCCGATGCTCGAGGTGATGGGCAAGCGGGTGGTGCACTGCGGTGCCCACGGCGCCGGCCAGGCCGCCAAGATCTGCAACAACATGATCCTGGGCATCTCCATGATCGCCGTCAGCGAGGCCTTCGTCCTCGGGGAGAAGCTCGGGCTGACACACCAGGCCCTCTTCGACGTGGCGTCAGCGGCCTCCGGGCAGTGCTGGGCGCTCACCACCAACTGCCCGGTGCCCGGCCCGGTGCCCACCAGCCCCGCCAACCGGGACTACCAGCCCGGATTCGCCGGAGCGCTGATGGCCAAGGACCTGAAACTGGCCCTGAACGCCCTCGAGAGCACCGGCGTGGCCGCCCGGCTGGGACCGATGGCCTCCGAAATCTACGATACTTTTGCCGCGGAAGGCGGTGCCGGGCGGGACTTCTCCGGCATCATCACCGACATCCGGGACAAATCAGAACAGCCGAGGGGACAGGCATGACCGACTACGCAAACATCCTGGTGGAGCGCCGCGGCCGCGTGGGCCTCGTGACGCTCAACCGGCCACAGGCGCTCAATGCCCTGAACAAAGCCACCCTGGACGAGGTCGTCGCGGCGGTTTCCGCGATGGATACCGACCCGGAGGTCGGTGCCGTCGTGCTCACCGGTTCCGCCAAGGCCTTCGCCGCCGGCGCCGACATCAAGGAGATGCAGTCCAAGGACTACATGGACATGTACGCCTCCGACTGGTTCCGCGGCTGGGAGGACCTGACCCGGCTGCGGATCCCGCTGATCGCCGCCATCTCCGGCTTCGCGCTCGGCGGCGGCTGCGAATTGGCCATGATGTGCGACATCATCATCGCCGGGGACAACGCCAAGTTCGGCCAGCCGGAGATCAATCTGGGCGTGATCCCGGGGATGGGCGGCTCTCAGCGCCTCACCCGTGCGGTCGGCAAGGCCAAAGCCATGGATATGGTCCTCACCGGCCGCATGATGGATGCCGCCGAGGCCGAACGCTCCGGGCTGGTCTCCAGGGTGGTACCCGCCGACGACGTCGTGGCGGAGGCCCTGAAGGCCGCCGAGGTCATCGCGGCGAAATCCAAGCCGGTTGCGATGGTGGCCAAGGAGGCGGTCAATGCGGCTTTCGAGACGGGCCTGGCCCAGGGCGTCCTGTTCGAACGCCGCATCTTCCATTCCCTCTTCGCCACGGCAGACCAGAAGGAGGGCATGGCGGCGTTCAGCGAGAAGCGCCAGCCGGACTTTACCCACCGC
Organism: Arthrobacter sp. NPDC080082; assembly: GCF_040686595.1. Taxonomy (NCBI): domain Bacteria; kingdom Bacillati; phylum Actinomycetota; class Actinomycetes; order Micrococcales; family Micrococcaceae; genus Arthrobacter; species Arthrobacter sp. NPDC080082. The sequence continues at coordinate 201,418 of NZ_JBFBKQ010000003.1, forward strand.
TGACGCTCCACACCTGACTCTCCACACCGCGACTCTCCACACCGCGGTCGAAGCCGCCCCGCAGCCCACGCGGGGCGGCTTTCGCGTTCCCGGACACGCGCGGGCCGGCACGGTCTGGAACACGCGGCCGATCTCGGATACCATCTATTCCTTAGACTGTCGTACATCTAGGCGATCAAGGAATTTCGCAATGAAACCTCTAGGTACCGGAGAAGGTTACTGGTACCCGCCCGACGAGAGCCGACGAGCCACCGCCGTGCGGGTCTTGAATGCGCTCAGGGAATACCGGGCCTCCGAGACGGCCATGCGCCGCCGGACCCGCTCCTCCATGGCCATGGGGGAGACGGACCTGCTGGCGCTGCGCTACCTGCTCGACGCCGAAAAGGCCGGACATGGCATCCGCCCCAAGGAACTTGCCGCACGCCTGGGCATGACGTCGGCGTCCATGACGGCTTTGGTGGACCGGATGGTGAGCGGCGGGTTCGTCACCCGTGAGCCGCATCCGGTGGACCGCCGGGCCATTATCCTGAGGCCCACTCCCGGGGCCGACGAAGAGGTGCGGCACACGCTCAGCCAAATGCACCAGCGCATGATCGAGGTGGCCGAATCGCTGACGCCGGAACAGGCCGAAGCGGTCACCTTCTTCCTGCAGCGGATGCGCGAGGCGGTTGATACGGTGGATGCCGAACACCCCGATCTCGTCTCCGCTGGACAAAGTTAGAAAACTAGATAGTCTAGCTAGGTAATTAGCTAGCTATCTAGAGGCGATGGATCGAATGACTGCTGTAATCGAACGCAAGACCTCCGAAGAACCGGACTCCGGCCGCGGCGCAGCGGCAGACGGAACGGCGTCGGCCCCGAAGGCCACCCAGGCCCCGGTGGCTGACTTTACCGTGAACCTGGATGAGTCCTTCGCCGGGCATGGCACCCCGAAGGACAAGGAGCGCACCGCCTCGTCCGTAGCCCCGTCGCACTGCGGCGCTGAGATGACCATGTCGCCTGATCCGGATGCGTCCCTGCCTTGGGCGCAGTTCCACACCGGCCTGGGCGAGTGGGTCTGCCCGTGCGGCTTCCGCCAGGACGTCGCCCCGGTTGCGGATCCGCTGGCCGCCGTCCGCGCCGCCTCCGGCCGGCTGGAGAGCCTGCAGTGGGAGATGGACGCCGCTCAGGCGGCCCTCGCCACCGCCGTCCGTGCCGCGGACCAGGCCGGTGCCGAGCGCTCAAGCCTCGGCGTCGCCGCCGCCATCAGCGCCGCCGAGCTCGAAGACATGCTGGCCTAAACGCCCTAACACCACGTATCCGGCCTGACGGCCCGTCGCCATCGATGGGGTCAGGCCGGACCGCGTTGGTGAACGTTTTCCGAACCCGGCCGCGCCATTCCGGAAATCTTGCCTATATGTGACAAGATTGCCGCAACTTTTGGGTTGGAGGGGACGTCATAGCTATGGTCAGGCAGCCGGATCAGGTGCACCACCGGTCACGGCCGCAAACCCGGATGGGGCTGCCGCCCGGTGCGTGGCTTGGCCTCATCGTGACCATCGACCTGGTCCTGGCCCTGGCGGTACGCATTCCCTCCCTGCTGGGTATTGAGCCGCTGGGGGACACGGAGCGCTGGCAGTGGGTCCTCGACGCGGTGATGCTTTCCTTCGTGCCGATCGTCGTCTACTCCGCCGTCCGCCTGACCCGCCAGCGGCGCACCGAGCGTCTGCAGGCCAGCCGCAGCTCCCGGCAGGTCCACACAATGCTCAGGGCCAGCCGCGAATGGCTCTGGGCCGTCGACAATACCGGTTCCATCACCTTCTCCAGCCCGATGTGTGAACAGCTCACCGGCTACGCACCGGAGGAGCTGGTCGGCAGCCCCATTGGGCTGGTCCTGGACCCGTCGGAGTTGGCCGCCGCGTTGCGCACCCAGCCGTCGGCCGGGGACGACAGGACCTTCACCGGGCTGGTGCTGGTCTGCCGGCATCGCAACGGCACCGGCGTCCTGATGGAGGTCACCGGGGAGGCAATCCTCGACGACGACGGTAACCTCGCCGGCTTCGAAGGCATGGCGCGCGCCGTCGAGGACCTGCCATCCACCGCGTACGAGACCGAACAGGTCCGCCGCCGGGTCTCCGAGCAGCTCGCCGCGGCCCGCCTCGTCACCGCCTTCCAGCCCATCCGCTGCCTCGCCTCCGGCCGGGTGATCGGCGTCGAGGCCCTCAGCCGCTTCCCCGCCTCCGAAGGAACCTCACCCGAGGCGTGGTTTGTCCAGGCCTCCTCCGTGGGGCTCGGCGTGCAGCTGGAACTGCTGGCGCTGCGCACCGCGCTGCGCGCCTCCCGGCGCCTCCCGGCGGAGCTGTACGTGGCGCTTAACCTGTCCCCGGAAGCCTGCCTCGACCCCGAGGTGCACGAGGTCCTCTGGCAGGCGCCCATCGCCCCCGCACGGGTGGTGATCGAGGTGACCGAGCGCCAGGAGGTCAACGACTACGCCGCGCTCTCCAACGCACTCGCCCCGCTGCGGGCGGCGGGACTGCGGGTGGCCATCGACGACGCCGGCTCGGGCTTCGCCTCGATGCGGCACATCATCAAGCTCACCCCTGACCTGATCAAGCTGGACCGCGCCATTGTGCGGGACATCGACACGGAGACCGCCCACCGTGCCCTGGGCGCCGCGATGGCGGGGTTCGCGGCCGAGATTGGAGCATCCCTGCTGGCCGAGGGGGTGGAGACGGACGCCGAACTGCGGACCGTCACCGCACTCGGCATGGCTGCCGCCCAGGGCTACCATCTGGGCAGGCCGTCCGTGAATCCGGGGGACTGGGAACAATGGAGCGGCTCGTCCGGGCGAGACGCCGGGGACCGTGGCTCCGGTGACTCAGGCTCCGGGGACCTCGGGCCCGGCGGCGCACTGTCCCGCTGACCTTGCCCGCAAGGTCTCAGGGCCTCCGGCGCGCGCGCAGCACCGCATCGTGCACCGTTACCGGCGTGCCCTCGGCGTCGGAGGCCGCCCGGGCCCGGGCCGCGCAGGTGACGACCTCCCAGTCCTCCCCGTCCAGTTCCGCGGCGATCTGCTCGGCGGTGAACAGCAGGCCGGGCAGGGACGGCCGGCGGACGGTGGTCTCCAGGTCGGAGGGGTGGTGGCCGACGATCAGCAGGGTCCCGCGGGGCGCCACCGACGCCGCGAGGCGCTGGTACACGTCCGGGCGCTGCTCCGGCGGCAGGTGAAGGTACTGGGCGGTGACCAGATCAAACGTCCCGGCCGGCGGCGGGGCCACGGTCAGGTCCGCGTGCTGCCAAGTGATGCGGGACGCCGCGGCCGGATCGTCCCGCACGGCGTCGGCGGCGCGGGAGAGTGCCACGGAGGAGATGTCGACGGCGGTGACCCGCCAGCCGCGCCGGGCCAACCAGGCGGCGTCGGCCCCCTCACCCGCCCCGACGTCGAGCGCTGACCCCGGTTCCAGCCCCGCCACCTCGGCGACGAGCTGGGGATTGGGCTGCCCGCTCCAGACCGAACCGTGGAGGCCGTGCTGCCGGTACCGTTCGTCCCAGAACGATTCGTCGTAGTCCATGCGGCTCTCCTTGGGCTGCTCGTCGCGGGGGCGGAATCCGGTGGTCAATCCAGTGTAGGGGTCCGCGGCACTACCTCTTTTAGGAGGTAGTTTGCGGTCCGCAAATCTTCTTACAGTGAGCCAGGTCACAACAGCGTGCCTCGAGGCTGACATCAAAGGAGATTGCCATGACCTCAGCAACACCCATTTCCCCGGCGGGACGGCAGGCGGCGCCAAGCCGCAAGACACTGCGCCGGGTGGCGTTCGCGAGCTTCGCCGGAACCACTATCGAGTTTTACGACTTCTTCATCTACGGCACCGCCGCGGCGCTGGTCTTTCCGGTCGTCTTCTTCCCCGCGCTCGGGGCCGCGGCCGGCACCGTCGCCTCCTTCGGCACCTTCGCCGTAGCCTTCTTCGCCCGCCCCCTCGGCGCCATCGTGTTCGGCCACTTCGGCCACTTCGGCGACCGGATCGGCCGGAAGAAGACCCTCATCACCACCCTGCTGATGATGGGCACCGCCACCGTGTTGATCGGCTTCATCCCGGACGCGAGCACCATCGGCGTGGCCGCCCCGATCCTGCTGGTGGTGCTCCGCTTCGTGCAAGGCCTCGCCGTCGGCGGGGAGTGGGCCGGCGCCACCCTCCTGGTGGCCGAGTACGCCTCGCAGGGCAAACGGGGACTCTTCGGGTCCTTCCCGCAGATCGGCCCCTCGGTGGCCTTCTTCCTGGCCAGCGGCACCTTCCTGCTGACCAACCTCACCCTGGGCGACAAGTCCGAGGCCTTCATCTCCATCGGCTGGCGGGTCCCGTTCGTCCTCAGCGCCGTCCTGGTCCTGGTGGGCCTCTGGGTCCGGCTGAGCATCGAGGAGACCCCCGTCTTCAAGAACGCGGCCCGCGCCAGTGCAACCACCACACGCCTGCCCGTCCTTGAGTCCCTGCGCCGCCAGCCGCGGGAGATCCTCCTGGCCGGCGGCGCCCTGACGCTGCTCTTCGCCTTCTTCTACATGGGCACCGCCTACCTCACCAGCTTCGCCACCAGCCCCGCCGGCATGAAGCTGGGCCGGGTGGAGGTCCTCAGTGCCGGCATGGTCGCCTCCGTGTTTGTCGCCGCCGCCACCCTCGCCTCGGGCATCCTCTCGGACCGCTTCGGCCGCAAGAAGGTCATCGCCGCGTCCTGCCTGCTCGCCGTGCCGTGGTCGCTGGTGCTCTTCCCGATTCTCAGCGCCAACACCGTGCTGGCCTTCGGCGTCGGGCTGACCGTCACCCTGGTGATCTTCGCCGTCGCGTACGGTCCGGCGGGGGCGCTGCTGCCCGAGCTCTTCGAGACCCGGTACCGATACACCGGCGCCGGCATGGGCTACAACCTGGCCGGCGTGGTGGGCGGCGGCATCGTGCCGCTGGTCGCGGCCCAGCTGGCCGGGACCTCCGGGGCCTGGTCCGTCGGGGTGCTGCTCGCCGGGATCGGCGTGTTCAGCGTCCTCTGCAGCCTCGCCCTGCCCAACCGGGAGAACCGTGGACTGGAGGGCGCCACGGTACACGCCGCGGCGGAACCCGCGACGGCGGCGGACGCGGCCCCTGCGGCTCGACGTTAGGAACCAGAACCCAAGGGGGCTGACGGCGGACGCCGGCAGCCCCCTTTCTCACGGGATGAGGCCGAGCCGGCGGGCCGCGGACACGGCCTCGAGCCGGTTGTGCACGGAGAGCTTGGCCATCGCGTTCTGCAGGTAGCTCTTCACCGTGGCGGGCTTGAGCCCCAGCCGGTCGGCGGTCTCCTGGTAAGAACAGCCCAGCGCCAGCAGGGACAGCACGTCCAGCTCCCGGCGGGCCAGCCTGGCGCCCACCGGGAGCGCCCGGGCCGCCGCAGGGGGTGAGAGGTAGTCGCCGATGATCTCCAGCTGCCGGGCCAGGTGTGGGTCCGCGACGGTTCCGGCCAGCGAGCGGAGCTCGGCGTGCGCCTCGCGGACGTGCTCCAGCCAGCTGGGGTCCTGCGTCGGGGCGGTTCCGGTTCCGGCGCTCGCGATGATCGAGACTCTGCGGTCCACCTCATCCCGGACCCGGAGTTCCTCGGCCATCCCGGCGGAGGCCTCCATCGCCTCCCGGACGGCGCGTTCGCCCAGCGGGGAGCTGTCCCGGCTGGCCAGGTACAGGACGGCCCGCGACGTTCCCCTGACCACGACGGGCACGGCCGCCACCGAGGACAGGCGTTCCCGGCTGACGGCGACGTCGTACTCGTGGGTGATGCCGTCCGAGGCAAGGTAGTCAGCGACCAGGAACGGCCGCTGCTGGGCGAAGACCCGGCCGCCGAGGCCCGCGCCGGGAACCACCACCACCCGATGCAGGCTGGAGGTCGCCGTACCGAGGAAGTCCGTCAGCTGCAGCCGCTCACCGCTGGCCAGCCCGGCGAAGAGCACGGCCGGCCGGAACCTGCCCGAGAGCGCTCGCAGGGAGGCGCGGAGCAGCTCCCGGTCGTCCGGCCGCGAGTAGGGGTTCGGCTGCATGAGTCGTCTCCTGGTGCCGCGCCGGCTGCCGCCGCGCTCTCATGGGGTTGTGTGGTCGATGGTGTGTGGCTGGTTGCCACCGGGGCGGCGGTGCGGCCTAGTCCGCCTCGTCCGCGAAGTCTCCGGCCCCGCGCCGGAAGTCGCCCAGGATCCGGATCAGCGCGTCCACGTCCTCGGTGCCGAAGCCTGACTGCGCGAACACCTCGCCGTTCAGTGCCGCCGTCGCCCGCTTCGCCAGCGTCCGCCCGCCCGAGGTGAGCTCGATCAGGGTGGTACGCCCGTCGGTGGGGTGCGGTGAGCGGAGTACCAGGCCGGCTTCCTGCAGCCGGTCCACGGCGTTGGTCACCGAGGTGGGGTGGACCTGCAGCAGGGCGCTGGCCTTGTTCATGGGCAGCGCCCCGCTGCGGGCGAAACTGAGCAGGGCCAGCAGCTCGTACCGGGCAAACGTCAGCCCGAACGGCTTGAGTACTGCCTCGATCCGGGCCAGCAGGATCTGCTGGGTGCGCATGATCGCGGTGATCGCCGCCATGGGAGCGGCGACGTCGGACCAACCGTGCCGCTCCCAGTTCCGCCGGGCGTCGGCAATCGGATCGCGCGGCAGTGGGGCGCCCACCACGGCTAGCCCTTCAGCCCCGGGAAGTCCGCCTCGGAGTACTCCGTGCCCAGTCCCTCCGGCGGCGTCCCGTTGCCGTGGCGCAGTTCTTCGCTGTGCCGCAGCTCCACCCGACGGATCTTGCCGGAGATGGTCTTGGGCAGCTCGGCGAACTCCAGCCGACGGATCCGCTTGAAGGGGGCCAGGTGGTCGCGGCAGTAGCGCAGGATGTCCTCGGCCAGCTCCGGCCCCGGCTCGTGGCCGGAGGCCAGCACTACGAACGCCTTGGGGACGGAGAGCTTGAGCGCGTCGGGGGAGGGGACGACGGCGGCCTCGGCCACCGCGGGGTGTTCGATCAGGACACTCTCCAGCTCGAACGGGGAGAGCCGGTAGTCCGAGGATTTGAACACGTCGTCGCCGCGGCCGACGTAGGTGATGATCCCGCGCTCGTCCCGGCTGGCCATGTCGCCCGTGTGGTAGTAGCCGTCGCGGAAGGCCTCGGCGGTCTTCTCGGGGTCGCCGTAGTAGGCCTTCATCAGGCCCACCGGGCGGGGATCCAGGCGCAGGCAGAGCTCGCCGTCGTCGCCCTCCTCGCCGGTGGCCGGGTCGACCAGGACGACGTCGTAGCCCGGCAGCGGCTTGCCCATGGCGCCGATCTTGATCGGCTGGCCGGGGGTGTTGGCGATCTGCACGGTGGTTTCGGTCTGGCCGAAGCCGTCCCGGATGGTCTGGCCCCAGGCCCGGTTGACCTGGTCGATGACCTCGGCGTTGAGCGGTTCGCCCGCGGAGACCACCTTGGTGGGCGGGTTCTGCAGCAGGGTCAGGTCGGCCTGGATCAGCATCCGCCAGACCGTGGGCGGCGCGCAGAAGCTGGTGACCTTCTCGCGGTCCATCTGCTCCATCAGGGCCTTGGCGTCGAAGCGGTCGTAGTTGTAGATGAAGACGCAGGCCTCGGCGATCCACGGGGTGAAGACGTTGGACCAGGCGTGCTTGGCCCAGCCGGGGGAGGCGACGTTCAGGTGCACGTCGCCCGGTTCCATGCCGATCCAGAACATGGTGGACAGGTGCCCCACCGGGTAAGAGGTGTGGGTATGCTCTACCAGCTTGGCCTTGGAGGTGGTGCCGGAGGTGAAGTAGAGCAGCAGCGTCTCGTCGGCCCGGGTGGGGGCGTCCGGGGTGAACTCCAGCGGGGCGCCGTCGGCGTCGGCGTACCGCAGGACGTCCTTCTTCCCGTCGTCGGTGGTCCCGTCGCCGGTGCCCGTGCCTGCCGTGCCCGCGCCGATCTCGATGAGCCGGTAGTCCCCGGGGACGCCGTCGAACTTGCCGATGTTGGCGCTGCCGACGGCGGCCCAGCCGGCCCCGCCGCGCTCCACGCGGTCGCGCAGGTCCGCCGGGCCCATCAGCGTCGTGGTGGGGATCATGACGATCCCGAGCTTGATCCCGGCCAGCATCAGCTCCCAGAGCTCCACCTGGTTGCCCAGCATGATGATCATCCGGTCCCCGCGGCGGATGCCCTGCGCCCGGAGCCAGTTGGCCACCTGGGCGGAGCGGGCCGAGAGGTCGGCGAAGCTGCGGCGGGTGGCGGAGCCGTCCTGTTCCACGATCACCAGCGCCGGCTTCGCGCCGCGCTCCGGGTCCGCGGCGATCTGGTCGAACCAGTCCAGGGCGAAGTTGAATTCCTCGAACCGTGGCCATTCGAACTCGTCCCGGGCGGCCTCGTAATCCCCGCGCAGGGCGAGCAGCCTGTCCCTCGCGGCCCGGAATTCGTCAGTCACGGTCATGGGTGCACCTTTCACAGCCGGTTGCGGCCCGGCGGTCCAGTGGCGGCCGCCGTTGGCCGGGCATATCCACCGCCACCGGGAGGTCCGTGATTGCCGGCGCCCCCTAGTGACGAATATCACTGTGCAATATACTAGGACATCCAAGGGTTTGGAAGAGCCTGCGCCGCCGCCGGCGGCACCCGACGAAGGGATACCTGCCCGTGCAGCCACAACGAAGTGTCGACGGACCAGCCATCGGAGCTCCCCCGTTTCCGGACGCGGACCTGATGTACATCGCTGACCTCCTGCCCCCGGCGGAACGGAGCCGCTACGAGGAGATCCGGGAGTTCCTGCAGACCCGGATCCGGCCCGCGTCGATCGACTTCTGGAACCGGGAGGAGTTCCCCTTCGGCTTGCTCTCCGAACTGGGCAAGCACGGCCTCGGCGGGATCCAGACGGACGGGACCTCGAAGCTGTTCAAGGGCCTGATGTACGTGGAGGTGGCCCGGGCGGACGTCTCGCTCTCGGCGCTGGTGGGCATCCACAACGAACTAATCGTGGGGATGATCGACGAGCTCGGCTCTGAGGAGCAGAAGGCCCGCTGGCTGCCCGGGCTGACCGCCTTCACCCAGCTGGGCGCGTTCGCCCTGACCGAGCCGGACCACGGCTCGGACATCGCCGGGGGACTGGCGACGACGGCGCGGCGGGACGGGTCCGAATGGGTGATCACCGGCGCCAAGCGCTGGATCGGCGCCGGCACAATCGCCGACTTCGCGCTGGTCTGGGCCCGGGACGAAGCGGACCAGCAGATCAAGGGCTTCATCGTCGAGACGGACCGGCCCGGGTACACGGCCACCAAGATCGCCAACAAGATCGGCCTGCGGATCATGCAGAACGCGGACATCGTCCTCGACGAGGTCCGTATCCCGGCCGAAAACCTGCTGCCCGGGGCCACCAGCTTCTCCCGCGCCAACGACCTGCTGCGCGACTCACGGGCCTGGGTGGGCTGGCAGGGCGCCGGCATCCAGCTCGCGGCTTTCGACATCGCGCGTGCCTACGCGCTGGAGCGGTTCCAGTTCGGCCGCGAACTGGCCCGGTTCCAGCTGGTCCAGCAGCAGCTGGCCGAAATCCTGGGCAACGCCAGCGTCTCGCTGGCCCTGATGGCGCAGCTGGCGCGGATCCAGCAGGACGGGAAGCTGGAAATGGTACAGGCCGCCATGGCCAAATCCACCACCACCCGCCTGGCCCGCGCCTCCGTGGCGATGGGGCGCGCGCTGCTGGGCGGCAACGGCATCACCACCGATTTCGAGATGGCCAAGCTCTTCGGCGACGCCGAGATCCTCTACACCTACGAGGGCAGCTACGAGATCAATTCGATGATCGTGGCCCGGGCCGTCACCGGGAAATCCGCGTTCGTCTAACGCCTGCTGACGACGGCGGGCCGGCGGTCAGCCGGCCGCGCCGTAGCGTTCGCTGCGGTCGCGGCCGGCGTGCTTGGCCGCGTACAGTGCCCGGTCCGCGCAGGCCAGCAGGCCCCGGCTGCCGGCGTCGGACAGTTCGCAGACGCCCGCCGAGACGGTGATGTGCCCGACATCGCCGAACGGTTCGGAGCCGATCGCCACCCGGGCCCGTTCCGCCGCCAGCAACGCCTCCACCCCGTCGGTTTCCGGGAGCAGCCAGACGAATTCCTCGCCGCCGAAGCGGGCCACGATTTCATCCTTTCGCGCCACCGCCCGGAGCCGGGCGGCGACGTCGGCCAGCACCACGTCGCCCATCAGGTGCCCGAAGGTGTCGTTGACATTCTTGAAGTGGTCAATGTCCAGCACGATGGCGCTGAGGTGGGTGCCGCGGGCGGCGGCCCGCTCGATCTCGTGGGCCAGGTGCTGCTCCAGGGAGCGGCGGTTGGGCAGCCCGCTGAGCTCGTCCGTGGTGGCCTGGCGCTCCAGTTGGGCCCGGGCCTCGGTGTTTCCGATGGCGATTTCCACCAGTTCCGCGAACTGCGCCAGCCGCTCCAACATGGCCGCGGTGACGCCGGTGCTGGACTTGGACGTCAGGCTCACCACGCCCCAGAGGCTGCCGTGCACCCGGATCGGGGCGGCCGCGGCGGATCGGAAGCCGCCGGCGAGCATCTGCCCCTCCGCGACGCCACCGCTCTTGGTGCCGTACACAACCAGGGCGGGCTTCCCCGTCACCGCCACCCGAACGGTGGCGGAATTGTCGGTCAGAGCGAAGACATGCTCCCGGCTCAGCGTCGAGGGCATAGCCGGGGCCATGGCCACGATCTCGGCCGACAGGGGCCCGGTGTAGCGGACGACGGCGGCGGAGTCGACGGCGAAGAGGTCCCTGAGGATAAACGCGAGCTGCACCGAGATGTCCTCCGGCGCCGCGTTGCGGGCCACGGCCGTGGCGATCTCGTGCAGCGCCTCCCAGGTCTGCTCCTGCTGCAGCCGCTCGGTGACGTCCACGGCCACCACCATTCCGGCGGTGGCACCGTCGGAGTTGACCGGCCCGGCCTTGAGCCGGTAGGTGCGGGGGCCGATCCGCCGGGTCCAGGCGACCTCCTCGCCGGCCAGGGCCGCCCGGTAGCGTGGTTCCAGTTCCTCGGCCAGCCAGCCCTCCAGCACATCGTGGATGCGGCGGCCCTCCAGCTCCTCCGGGCGGTAACCGAAGGCGTGCAACTCCTGGCCTTCGGCGATCAGATAGCGGAGATCCGCATCGAAGAGCAGGACGAAGACGCCGGGGATGCTGCCGGCCAGGGCGCGGTAGCGGTCCGTGTCGCGGCGCTGCCGGTGCTCCGCGAGGACCCGATCCGTGACATCGGTGATCATGACGAAGAAGCCCAGAACGGCGCCGTCGCGCTCATCGGGCATGTAGGAGACCTCGGCGTGGCGGGTGCCGCCGCCAGCGTCGTTGAGCGTGCGCTTGAACAGTTGCGGCTCGCCGCCAAGAACCTTGTCGATGTACCCGCGGTTCGCCGCGTAGACGTCCTCGTGCAGCAGCTCGCGGATGTGCATCCCGTACAGCTGCTGAGCCTCGACGCCGAACCAGGACAGGTAGGCATCATTGGCCAGCCGGTTCCTCAGCTCCGCGTCCCAGTAGGCCACCATCGCCGGAATTCCATTGAGCACCGCGCGCATCTGGGCGGGGACCTCCGGCATCGCCGGCGGATGGTTCGCGTTCTCACGGTCGAGAGCGCTGTGAATATTCATTGCCCAAGTATCTATGGCGGTGCGGTCCCGCGAAAAACCGGCACAACGAAAACGGGTGAAGGAAAGTTCCGGGACGACCATCCCGGCATGGTCGTTGGCCTCGCCGCGCAGCCCGGGCCGGGATGGGCATCCCGCTCCCCGCCGATGTCGCCGGTGCAGCCACGGGGTTTGGCCGGGTAGCGGCTATCCCCGCAGGGGAGGAGCGACGGCGTCGGCGGCTTCGCGCATCCGCGTCAGGAACCGCTTGACCGTCTCGGCTTCCTGCTGGGTCAGCTCCGCCGCGGCACGGATCAGGAGCGGGTGGATGTTTCCCAGGGCTTCCCGGACGACAACCCTGGCGGAAGGCATCGGCAGGAGGTTGACCGCCCGGCGATCGGCCGGATCCGGTTCGCGGGTGATGTGCCCGGACCTGACGAGGCGGTCCACCAGCGAGGTAGCGGCGGCGGAACTCATTCCCAGGCGAACGGCGAGGTCCTTCTGCCGCACCTGGGCGCCGTCCGCCTCGGCGTCCAGAAGATGCCGGAGGGCAAGGAGATCCGATTCGTTCATGTCCCTGGTCGGGCGGGTCCGGCGCTGCATGGCGGCCTCGGCAACCCGGTACTCCCTCAGTGCCTCGAGAACGCTGAGTGCGCGGGGACCCGTGTCACCAGCGGGTACGGGAACGGAACTGGGGCCTGCGTCGTGCGTATCCATCGGAATCCCTTGGTAGCGCACTGGCAAGCATGCGTAGGCCCTAAACGTATCACCCGGTCCGGTGCCTACGGCACGAACCGGTAGCCGATCCCCGCCTCCGTAAGCAGGTGCCGCGGGGCGGCAGGGTCCGCCTCAAGCTTGCGCCGCAGCTGCGCCATATAGACCCGTAGGTAATTGGTCTCCTTCGCGTACGCCGGGCCCCAGACCTCGGAGAGCAGCTGCTGCTGCGGGATCAGCTTCTCCGGGTTCCGGACCAGCACCTCCAGCATCTTCCACTCGGTGGGGGTCAGGCGGATGTCCTCCCCGCCGCGGGTGACCCGGTGCTTGCCGAGGTCCACGGTGAACGTCTCGGTGGCGACCACCGGCTGGACATCGACGTCGGCGGTGCGGCGCAGCAGGGCGCGGAGCCGGGCCAGCAGCTCGTCCAGCCCGAACGGCTTGGTGATGTAGTCGTCCGCGCCGGCGTCGAGCGCCTCCACCTTGTCCTCGGAGCCGTGCCGGGCCGAGAGTACCAGCACCGGCGCCTGGCTCCAGGTGCGGAGCTCGCGGAGGACCTCGGTACCGTCCAGGTCCGGCAGGCCCAGGTCCAGGATCACCAGCGCCAACGGGTGCTGGGTGGCGGCCAGTAGGGCGGAGTGCCCGTCCGCGGCGGTGGTGACGTCGTAGCCGTGCGCCTGCAGCGTGATGCGCAGTGCCCGGAGCAGGTGCGGGTCGTCGTCGACGACGAGGACGGCGGTCATCCGGCCTCCGTCCGGTTCGGGGCGGCGGGCAGGCGGTGTGCCCGGTGGTCCAGGGTGGACTGCGGTTCCAGCGGGGCCTGCCGGTGGCCGGGCTCGAAGGGGGCGCCGGTAGAGAGCGGCAGCCGGATCACCATGGTCAGGCCGCCGCCGGGGGTCGGTTCGGCGGTAAGGCTGCCGCCCATCGCGTCGGTGAAGCCCTTCGCCACGGCCAGGCCCAGGCCGATTCCGGTGGCCTGCGGGGCGTCGTCGAGCCGTTGGAAGGGCCGGAACATCTCCAGCACGCGTTCGGCCGGGACGCCGTGGCCGTGGTCGATGATCCGCAGCTCCCCGGCGGGCCGGCCGCCCAGGGCCACCGGGCTCAGTCCGCCGCCGGCGCCGACCAGGACGATGTCCGCCTCCGGCGCGTATTTCACGGCGTTCTCGACGACGTTTGCCACCACACGCTCCAGCATGCCGGGGTCGGCGTCGACCTCGGGCATGTTCGGCGGCAGCTCCACCCGGACCCGGCCCGGCGGAACGGCGCGCAGCGCCCCGGGAATGACGTCGAACCAGCGGACCGGGCGGAGCAGGGGGTGGGCGGCGTCGGCGCTGATCCGGGACATGTCCAGCAGGTTCCCCACCAGGGCGTCCAGGCGGTCCGAGCATTCCTCGATGGTGGCCAGCAGTTCTTCCCTTTCCTCGGGGCGGTAGCGGTCCGCGTCGTGGCGGAGGCCGCCGACGGCCAGCTTGATGCCGGCCAAAGGCGTGCGCAGGTCGTGGGAGACGGCGCGCAGGATGGAGGTGCGGATGGTGTTGCTCTCGGCCAGGCGCAGCATCTGCCGCCGGCTGGCCACCAGCTGCTGGCGTTCCAGCTGCGCCTCGAGGTGGACGCCGAACGCGGCCAGCAGCCGCCGGTCGCTCGCCGGGAGCACCCTGCCGTAGAGCACCAGCCGGGCACCGGAGCCGACTTCCTCGACGTTGTCGCCGGCCGCACCGCCGTCGGCCGTCTCGGCGCTTCCCGGCGATCCGGCCGTCGCGATCAGCTCCCACTCGCCCGAGCTTCCGCCGCCCTCCGCGGGTGCGGGCCGGACGTAGAGCGCCGCGGCGCGGACCTGGAAGACGCTGAGAGCCTGCTCCAGCAGGGCCGCGAGCGTGTCCTCCGAACCGGCGGCGTTGCGGGCCAGGTCGCCCAGGGTGGTGGCCTCGGCGCGGGCCCGGGCGGCCTCCTTGGAGCGGCGGGCGGAGACGTCGACGACGACGGCGACCGCGGCGGAGACCCCGACGAACACCAGCAGCGCCAGCAGGTTCTGCGAGTCGCTGATGGTCAGGGTGCCCACCGGCGGGGTGGAGAAGTAGTTGACCAGCAGGCTGCTGAGCACGGCGGCGAGGATCGCCGGCCACAGGCCGCCCACCAAGGCGACGGCCACGGAGCCGCTGAGCTGGACCAGCATGACGGTGGCGACGTTCCGCTCCGGGTCGAGCACCAGCAGCGCCTGGACCGCCGGCGGCAGCAGCAGCGCCAAGGCGAAGCCCACCAGCACCCGGATCCGGCCCAGGTCCCGGGGCCGGACCGGGCGGGCGCCGCGGCCCACCAGCGGGTGGGAGACCATGTGAACGTCGATGTCGCCGGAGTCGCGGACCACCCGGGTGCCGACGCCGCCGCCCAGCAGCCAGCCGGCGAGGGAGTCGATCTTCCGGCGCCGGGAGATCCCTACGACGATCTGGGTGGCATTGACGCTGCGGGCGAAGTCCAGCAGCGCCGCGGCCGGGTCCTCCCCGGCGACCGTGTGGTAGCTGCCGCCCAGGTCCTGGATCAGGTGCCGCTGCGCCTCGAGGGCCTGCGGGGATTCGCTGGCGACGCCGTCGGCCACCCGGACGTGCACGGCCAGCAGGTCCCCGCCGTTGACCCGGTTGAGGATCCGGGCGCCGCGGCGGATCAGTACCTCGCCCTCTGGGCCGCCGGTCAGTCCCACGACGATCCGTTCCCGGGCCGGCCAGCTCTCCTCGATGCCCTGTTCGGCCCGGTATTTGGCCAGCCCCTCGTCCACCCGGTCCGCGAGCCAGAGCAGCGCCAGTTCCCGCAGCGCGGTCAGGTTGCCCACCCGGAAGTAGTTCGAGAGCGCCGCGTCGATCTTCTCCGGGGCGTAGATCTTGCCGTCGCCCAGCCGCTGCCGCAGCAGCTCCGGAGAGATGTCCACGAGGTGGATCTGGTCCGCGCGGCGGACGACGTCGTCGGGCACCGTCTCGGCCTGGCGGACGTCGGTGATGGCGCTGACGACGTCCCCGAGCGAGGCCAGGTGCTGGATGTTGACGGTGGAGAGGACGTCGATGCCGGCCTCCAGCAGCGCGTCGACGTCCTGCCAGCGCTTCGGGTTGCGGCTGCCGGGGATGTTGGAGTGGGCGTACTCGTCCACGATCGCGGTTTCCGGGGCGCGGGCCAGGACCGCGTCCAGGTCCATTTCCTCGAACTCGGTGCCGCGGTAGGGGAGGCGGCGCGGCGGCACGATTTCCAGGCCGTCCAGCAGGGCACGGGTCTCGCTGCGGCCGTGGTCCATGGCGAAGGCTACGACGACGTCGATGCCGCGCTGCGCCAGCCGGTGGGCCTCTTCGAGCATCTCGTAGGTTTTCCCGACGCCGGGCGCGGCCCCCAGGAAGATCCGCAGCGTTCCTCGTGCCATGCCGTCATTCTCTCACTTGGTTCGGCCCGGCTGCGCCGCCGCGGCAGCGTCCGCGACGGCCAGGTTCAGGGCGGTGACATTGACCGAGGGCTGGCCGAGGAACGCCGTGACCCCGCCGCGGGTGTTTCCGCGGACCAGCTCCTCAACGGCGGCCGGGTCCAGCCCCTGCGCGGCGGCAACCCGGGCCACCTGGAGCTTCGCGTAGGCCGGGGAAATGTCCGGGTCCAGGCCCGAGGCCGAGGCGGTGACGGCGTCGGCCGGGACCTGGTCCACGGAGACATGCTCCGCCGCCGCCACCGCGGCGCGGCCCTGCTGCACGGAGTCCAGCAGTTTAGCGTCGTTCGGACCGAGGTTGCTGGCCGAGGATGACGCCGGGTCCCACGCCACCGTTGAGGGCCGGGCATGGAACCAGCGCGGGTCCTGGGCCCCGCCGTCGCCGGCGGAGGCCTGCGCGATCAGGGCCGAGGCCGCCGGGCGCCCGGCGCTGTCCCGGAGGATGGAGCCGTTGGCCTGGTCGGGGGCGATCAGCTGCCCGGCGCCGAACACGGCCAGGGGGTAGGCGAAGCCGAGCACCAGGGTGGCGGCGACGAGAAAGCGCAGGGCGGTGCCGGCCTGCCGGAGGTATCCGAAGATGGTGGTCATGGGGTGTTCCTAGCCGATTCCGGGGATGAGGGAGATCACGAGGTCGATGATCTTGATGCCGATGAAGGGTGCTACCAGGCCGCCGAGGCCGTAGATCAGCAGGTTTCGGGACAGCGCCCGGTTGGCGGTGACGGCGCGGTACTTCACGCCGCGCAGCGCCAGCGGGACCAGGGCGATGATGATCAGGGCGTTGAAGATCACCGCCGAGAGGATCGCGGAGGCCGGCGTCGTCAGGCCCATGATGTTCAGCAGGCCCAGGCCCGGGAATGTGGCCGCGAACAGTGCCGGGACGATCGCAAAGTACTTGGCGACGTCGTTGGCCACCGAGAAGGTGGTCAGCGCGCCCCGGGTGATCAGCAGCTGCTTGCCGATGCCCACGATGTTGATCAGCTTGGTGGGGTCCGAGTCCAGGTCCACCATGTTGGCGGCGTCCTTGGCCGCCGGGGTCCCGGAGTTCATCGCGACGCCGACGTCCGCGGCGGCCAGAGCCGGGGCGTCGTTGGTGCCGTCCCCGGTCATGGCCACCAGCCGGCCGGCGGACTGTTCCTTTTTGATGACGGCGAGCTTGTCCTCCGGGGTGGCCTCGGCCAGGAAGTCGTCCACGCCGGCTTCGGCGGCGATCGCCTTGGCCGTGATGGGGTTGTCGCCGGTGATCATGACCGTGCGGATGCCCATCTGGCGCAGCTCGGCGAAGCGGGCGTGCATGCCGGGCTTCACGACGTCGGCCAGGTGGACGCAGCCGAGCACCTCGGGGCGTCCGTCGGCGGCCACCTCGGCCACCAGCAGCGGGGTGCCGCCGTGCGCGGCGATCTCCCGCACCCGGGCATCCACCCCCGCGCCGGTGCGGCCGCCATGTTCCTCGACGAAGGTGCCCACGGTGGAGGCGGCGCCCTTGCGGATCATCCGCCCGTCCAGGTCCAGCCCGGACATCCTGGTCGCGGCGCTGAACGGGACGACGGCGACGTCCCGGCTCCCGGCTTCCAGGGCGGCCAGGTCCGCCCCGGCGACGCCGCGTTCGGCGGCCAGGTCCACGACGGACCGGCCCTCCGGGGTCTCGTCGGCCAGGCTGCAGAGCCGGGCCGCCTCGATCAGCCGGTCCATGCCCACCCCGTCCGCGGGGTGGAATTCCACCGCGCGGCGGTTTCCGTAGGTGATGGTGCCGGTCTTATCCAGCAGCAGGGTGGTGATGTCCCCGGCCGTTTCCACGGCCCGGCCGGAGGTGGCCAGGACGTTGTGCTGGACCAGCCGGTCCATGCCGGCGATGCCGATGGCGGGCACCAGTGCCCCGATGGTGGTGGGGATGAGGCAGACCAGCAGCGCCACGAGGACGATCGGGGACGGGGTGGCACCGGCGAGGGCGGCAAACGGGGCCAGCGCCATGGTGACGATCAGGAAGACGATGGTCAGGGACACCAGCAGCACGTGCAGGGCGATCTCGTTGGGGGTCTTCTGCCGGACGGCGCCCTCCACGAGTTTGATCATCCGGTCCACGAAGGTTTGGCCGGCCTCTGCGGTGATCCGGATGACGATCCGGTCCGAGAGCACCCGGGTGCCGCCGGTCACCGAGGACCGGTCGCCGCCGGATTCGCGGATGACGGGGGCAGATTCGCCGGTGATGGTCGATTCGTCGACGCTGGCGACGCCCTCGATGATCTCGCCGTCGGAAGCGATCACGTCCCCTGCCTCGCAGATGATCACGTCGTTGAGCGACAGATCCGTGCCCGGGACGCGGCGGGTGCCGCCGTCGGGCAGCCGCAGCGTGGCCTCCACGCCCTGTCGGCTGGCGCGCAGGCTGTCCGCCTGGGCCTTGCCGCGGCCCTCGGCGATCGACTCGGACAGGGTGCCGAACAGGACGGTCAGCCATAGCCACGCGGTGACCGCGATGCCGAAGACGGAGGGTTTCAGCACGCAGATGACGGTGCACAGTGCGGCGCCCACCAGCACGGTGAACATCACCGGGGAGTGGACCATCTGGCGGGGGGCGAGCTTGCGCACCGCCAGCGGCAGGGCGGCGGCCACGGTGGCCAGGGTCAGCTTGGCCGGGGTCTTGGTGTGGTGCTTGTGTTCGCCGGGGGTGCCGAGGGGGTTGCCGTCGGCGTAGGTCCGGCTGGAGGTGTCCGCGGGGGACGGGGTCATCGGATCAATCCTTCTGCGAGGGGGCCCAGGGCGAGGGCGGGGAAGTAGCTGAGGGCGGTGAGGATAACCGTCACGCCCAGCAGCAGCACCGCGAACAGGGGGCCGTGGGTGGGGAGGGTGCCGGCGGAGACCGGGATCTTGCCCTGCCGGGCCAGGGAACCGGCCAGGGCAAGGACCAGGACGATCGGCAGGAACCGGCCCAGGAGCATGGCGAGGCCCAGGAGGGTGGAGAGCAGGGGCCCGGAGCTGGTGATGCCGCCGAACGCGGAGCCGTTGTTGTTCGCCCCGGAGGTGAAGGCGTACAGGACCTCGCTGAACTGGTGCGGTCCGGTGGCCGGGGCGTTGGCGACGGCGTCGGGCAGCAGCACGGTCACCCCGGCGAGGGCCAGGACCAGGGTGGGGGTGACCAGGATGTACAGGGCCGCGAGCTTCATCTCGGTGGGGCCGATCTTCTTGCCCAGGTATTCGGGGGTGCGGCCCACCATCAGGCCGGCGATGAACACGGCGATGATCGAGAGGATCAGCAGCCCGTACAGCCCCGAACCG
This sequence comes from Arthrobacter sp. NPDC080082, assembly GCF_040686595.1. Classification (NCBI taxonomy): domain Bacteria; kingdom Bacillati; phylum Actinomycetota; class Actinomycetes; order Micrococcales; family Micrococcaceae; genus Arthrobacter; species Arthrobacter sp. NPDC080082. Next base: position 220,421 of record NZ_JBFBKQ010000003.1, read on the forward strand.
GTGCCGCCGGGGGCCACCTCGCCCAGCATCATGTTGATCATCGTCATCCCGCCGGCCAGGGGCGGCAGCGAGTCGTGGGCGGCGTTGACCGCGCCGGTGGAGGTCAGGGTGGTGGACGCGGCGTACAGCGCGGCCGGTACCGGGCCGAAGCGCTGTTCGAAGCCCTCCCCGAGCCCGCCGGCCGCCGCCGTCGCCGTGCCCTGCGCGGAGGACACCGCCCAGCCGGTCAGCAGGGTGGAGGCCAGCCAGAGCGTGCCCATGACCGCGGCAACGGTGAAGCCCTGCCGCCGGTCGCCCACCAGCCGGCCGAAGGTGTACGGCAGCGCGGAGGGGATGAGCAGCAGCAGGAAGACCTGGAACAGGCTGACCGCGGCGTTGGGGTTCTCGAAGGGGTGGGCGGAGTTGGCGTTGAAGTAGCCGCCGCCGTTGGTGCCAAGGACCTTGATGGCCTCCTGCGAGGCGACCGGGCCGCCGGGGATGGTCTGGTTCACGCCCATGGCCTGGTTGGCGACGTCGGTGGACCAGAAATTCTGCACCACCCCGCCCAGCACCAGCAGGACGGCGGAAACGAACGCCAGGGGCAGCAGCACCCTGTAGGTCACGCGGGTCAGGTCCACCCAGAAGTTGCCCAGCCGGTCGGTGCGCACCCGCACCAGGCCGCGGATGAGGGCGACGGCGACCACGATGCCGACGGCGGCGGAGAGGAAATTCTGCACCGCCAGCAAGCCCATCTGCACGAAGATGCCCACCGTGGCCTCCGGGGCGTACGCCTGCCAGTTGGTGTTGGTCACGAAGGAAATGGCCGTGTTCATGGCCACCCAGGGGTCCACGCCGGTCAGCGGTCCGGTGCCCGGGATGACGCCCTGGAGCCGCTGTAGCGCGAAGACCAGCAGGATCGAGACGGCGGAGAAGGCCAGCACGCCGCGCAGGTACACCGGCCAGGTCTGCTCCGTGCCGGCGTCGACGCCGGTCAGCCGGTAGAGGAGGCGCTCGGCGCGGGCGGTGCGGGTGCCTGCGACCACCCGGGCCAGGTAGAGCCCCAGCGGCTTGTGCACCGCGGCCAGCGCCACCAGCAGGGCGCCGGCCTGGAGCAAGAAGGAGAGAGTGTTGAAGGTCATTGGGCGGTCACCACTTCTCGGGGTTGATCAGGACGGCCAGGAGGTAGCCCGTCAGGCCCAGTCCGGCCAGGAACAGGACCACCCACATCACGGCCTCGGCGTTCACCGTCCACCTTCCGTCCGCCCGGCGTCGTCGCCGAGCACCCGGGCCAGGCGTTGCCCGACCCACATCACGAACCCCATGGAGACCATGAGGATTCCGATCACAGCCGCGTCGGCCATCACAGGTTCCTTTCATCTGCGCCCCGTCTGCGGGGCCTGAGACCAGTGAAGACCCTCGCCGGGGCTCCGCGGCAGGTGCTAACGGTTCCTTGATGCGGGCGGGGCGGATCTTGACGGATCCTTGACGCGGGGGTCCCCGGCCGGCACGGAGGGTGCGTCAAGGATTCGTCAAGATCCGCGGATTTGGCCGGATCCGGGCTCCGCCCGGTGCTACGTTTGCGGGTGATCGCAATGCGGTGCGCCGCGGCGTGCCGCGAGGAAAGGCACCCCATGACCACCCTGAGCAGGCCCCCGGCCGACCCCTCGGCACCCCGGCCGGCCCGCAGCACAGCACTCCGGAAGTGGCTCCTGGTGGGGCTGCAGGACAGCAAGGGCGCCCACCAGGGTCCGCACGGCGTGCGGGCCGCGGAGGAAAAGAAGCACACCTGGTGGCAGGTGATGTGCCTGACCGGCGTCGACTACTTCTCCACCCTGGGCTACCAGCCGGCCATCGCGGCGCTCGCCGCCGGCGTCATCTCGCCGCTGGCCACCCTGGTCCTGGTGGCCATCACCCTGTTCGGCGCGCTCCCGGTCTACCGCCGGGTGGCCGGCGAGAGCCACCGCGGCGAGGGATCGATCGCCATGCTGGAGCGGCTGATGCCGCGCTGGGGCGGCAAGCTCTTCGTGCTGGTGCTGCTCGGCTTCGCCGCGACGGACTTCATGATCACCATGACCCTCTCCGCCGCGGACGCCACCGCCCACCTGGTGGAGAACCCCATCAGCCCGGGCTGGATGCAGGGCCAGAACGTCGCCATCACCCTGTTTCTCTTGGCCCTGCTGGCCGCCGTCTTCCTCCGCGGCTTCAAGGAGGCGATCGGCGTCGCCGTCGCGATTGTCGGGGTCTACCTGGCCCTGAACGTCGTCGTCGTCGGCGTCTCACTCTGGGAGGTGCTGACGCACCCGCTGGCCGTCGGCAACTGGTGGGCGGCGATCGCCACATCGCATGGGAATCCGCTGCTGGCCGTCGGTTTCGCGCTGCTGGTCTTCCCCAAGCTGGCCCTGGGCCTCTCCGGCTTCGAGACCGGCGTCGCGGTGATGCCGCAGATCCAGGGCCACCCGGACGACACCGAGGAGAACCCGGCCGGCCGGATCCAGGGCGCCCGGAAGCTGCTGACCACGGCGGCCCTGATCATGAGCACGTTCCTGATTATCAGCAGCTTCACCACCGTGGTGCTGATCCCGGAAAACGAGTTCCAGCCCGGCGGACAGGCCAACGGCCGCGCCCTGGCGTTCCTCGCCCACGAACAGCTCGGCATCGGCTTCGGCACCGTCTACGACATCTCCACCATTGCCATCCTCTGGTTCGCCGGGGCGTCCGCGATGGCCGGGCTGCTGAACCTGGTGCCCCGCTACCTGCCCCGCTACGGCATGGCCCCCGGTTGGGCCCGTGCGGTGCGTCCGCTGGTGCTCGTCTTCACCCTGGTGGGCTTCCTGATCACCTGGATTTTCGACGCCGACGTCGATGCGCAGGGCGGCGCGTACGCCACCGGCGTGCTGGTGCTGATGACCTCCGCGGCGATCGCCGTCACCCTGTCCGCCCGCCGGAAGCGGCAGCGCAAGCGCACGGTGGGCTTCGGCGTGATCGCCGTGGTCTTCGTGTACACCACGGTGGCGAACGTCGTCGAACGCCCCGAGGGCATCCGGATCGCGTCGATCTTCATCCTCGGGATCATCGTCATCTCGCTGCTGTCCCGGGCTCGGCGGTCGTTCGAACTGCACGCCACCCACGTCCACCTGGACCGGCAGGCGCTGGAGTTCCTGTCCGCCGAACTGGACGGCCCGCTGAGCATCGTGGCGCACGAACCGCTGCGGCTCAGCCCTGAGGCGTACAGGGAGAAGCTGGAATCCGCGATCGAGGTCAGCCACCTGCCGCTGGATTACCAGGCCGTGTTCCTCGAGGTGGTGGTGGACGACTCCTCGGACTTCGAAACCGAACTCGAGGTCAAGGGCATCACCCGCCACGGGTACCGGATCCTGGAGGTGCACGGGCCGGTGGTGCCGAACACGATCGCCTCGGTGTTGCTGCACATCCGCGACGTGACCGGGCTGATGCCGCACATCTACTTCCGCTGGACCGAGGGCAACCCGGTGACCAACCTGCTCCGCTTCCTGGCGTTCGGCGAGGGCGAGATCGCCCCGGTGACCCGTGAGGTGCTGCGGGAGGCCGAGCCGGACGTGACCCGGCGGCCTTGGGTGCACGTGGGCTGATCCGCCGGGTTTGCGGGGCCGGGTGCCTGGCGCCTCCCGGCCGGGGTGTTAGCGCTGCACGTCGGTGGCGCCGGCGACGATGTCCTTGGCGAGCACGGCAACCTTTCGGTTCGTCTCCGAGCTCAACTTGCTCATCAGCTCGAACGCGTCCTCGGCGCTGACGCCGGTGCGGCCCATCAGGATGCCCTTGGCCTGTTCGATGACGGCCCGGGTGCGGGACGCTGCGGCGACCGATTCGTTGGCGAGCCGATGCCGGTCCGTGTGGATCGACTGGGTCAGATCCACCACCACACCCCAGACACCGACGGGGACGTTCCCGTCCATAATGTAATCCGCGGAGTACAGCAGCTTGTGCTGCCGGTTCTTCTTGTCCCGGATCGAGAGGTAGAGGGAGGACGGACCGCCGCGCGAGGCCACCCGTTCCCAGTACGCCAGCACACGGGGCCGATCTTCGGGCTCGATGTGGGGCATCACCATCTCCATCGAGGGGACCACCTCGCCCCGCTCGTAGCCGTAGATCCGGTAGAGGCCGTCGGACCAGCGGAAGATCCCGTCGGCGAAGTAGTGCTCCACCAATCCGGTGGGGCAGTCCAGGAATCCATCCTGGGCGTCCCCGCCCGAAAGGGGTCCGCGATGGTTGTGGTTCACAGACATGGGCGGGGCCGATCGACGTGCTGCGCCCGGCGTCACCGCGCCAGGGCCTGAAAAGACAAGAATATCCGTCCGCCACGCTCAGTGGAAAGCATGGAGTGCCTAAGCCGGATCCCCGGATCTGTTACCCGGCGGCGGAGTCCCGGGGGAGTTCGAGCAGGAGGGTGTCCGAGCCGCCGTTGCGGCCCACCTTGCGGAATCCCACCCGCTCGTGGAGGCCGAGCTTAGGCGGGTGCGGTACCGTCCGTCCGATCCAAACGGCCGGACGGCAAAACAAAGCCCCTCCGGGAGACCCGAAGGGGCTTGTGTTTTCTAGGAGAAGCAGTCCGGCTGGCCGGGCTTTCCCGAAAGCTTAGAGCGGGCGAATGTTCTCGGCCTGCGGGCCCTTGGGGCCCTGGGTGACGTCGAACTCGACCTTCTGGTTCTCGTCCAGCGAGCGGTAGCCGCTGGTGGCGATTGCCGAGTAGTGGGCGAAAACGTCAGCGGACCCGTCATCCGGGGCAATGAAGCCAAAACCCTTTTCGGCGTTGAACCATTTAACTGTGCCAGTAGCCATGCTTTATCCTTCTGAAATGCTGATCTCCGGCGGCCACGCAAGGCCAACGGCTGCGGAGACATTCGTCCGCTGTCCCCAACGTACGGGGCGCGGGGCCAGGGTGCAAGAGCCACGCGGGGCAGTTCTGCCCGGCCCGAGGCTATAGTCTGCCCACCATGGCAACCATCACGGTGGTGATCCCCACCCGCAACGACGCCGGGCCGCTGGCCGTGTGCCTCGCCGCCCTCTCCCGCCAGAGCCGCCGTCCGGACGCAGTAATCGTGGTGGACAACGGCAGCACTGACGGGACCGACGCCGTCTGCGCCGCCGCCGGGGTGCACCGGATCCCCGCCGATGTCGCGGGTATCGCGGCCGCCACGGCCCTCGGTTTTGACGCCGCGGACACGGACATCATCGCCCGCCTGGATACCGACTCAATCCCGCCGGCTAACTGGCTGGAGCGGGTCGAAACCCTCCTCGCCGGGGCCGCCCCGCCCGCCGCCGTCAGCGGCCCGGGCGACTTCTACGGCGGCACGGCGCTGGCCCGGTGGGCGGGCCGGAGCATCTGGATCGCCGGGTACCACCGCGTGGTGGGGCTGCTCCTGGGACACCCGCCGCTCTTCGGCTCCAACTTCGCGATGCATTCGGCGGCGTGGGCGCTGATCCGGGACACGGTGCACCGCGGCCTGCCGGCCGTGCATGACGATCTCGACATCTCCTACCAGCTCCCGCCCCAGGTAGCCGTGATCTGGGAGCCGACCCTGCGGGTGGGGGTTTCCGCCCGGCCGTTCGAGAGCGCCGGGGCGGTGGGGCGGCGTCTGGCGATGGCGTGGACGACGTTCGCCGTCGAATTCGCGGCGGACCCGCCGCTGGCCCGACGACGGCGGCGGCGCGACTACCGGCGGGGGCTCACCCGGCCGAACTGAAGAGGGCGATCAGGTCCCGGCTCATCTGGTGCGGGGAGGTCTCGCTGGGGCTGTGGCCGCCGCGATAGACGGCGATCTTCGCGCCGATCGCCTGGGCGAACCGGCGGTGCAGGGCCAGCGGCCAGAGATCGTGCTCCCCGACGGCCACCAGCTTGGGCAGCGTGGCCGCCGCCAGGACCGGCCGGAGGTCCGGGGCGTGCTGCATCAGGCCGAAGATATCCCGGACCGACTGCCGCCGGGTGAGCCGGAACCGGGAGCGGACAAAGCGGATCCGGTTCGGGGCCACCTTGACCACGTTGCTGCGGATGCCCCAGATCATCAGTGCCGCGCCCACCCGGGGGCTGGCCAGCCCGCTGAACCGGCCGATCCGCTGCACCCCGCGGAAGCTGTTCCCCGGTTCCGGCGGGCAACTGAGCAGCGTCAGCGTGCGGAACAGCTCCGGCCGCCGCTCGAAGGCCAGCTGCGCGACAATCGCGGCAAAGGAATACCCGACCACGTGGGCCGGCCCCCCGCCGGACTCCAGCAGGGCGAGCAAGTCGTCGGTGAAGAGGGCGTAGTCGTAGTGTTTGCGCGGCGGTACGAGGTTTTCCGGGCCGGCCCCGGCGGACTCGTACTGGCCCGCGATGTCACAGCTGAGCGCGTAATAGCCGGCCTCGGCAAGCTGGGGAAGCATCAGGGCAAAGTCTTCCTTGGACCCGGTGGCGCCCGGGATCAGCAGTACTCGTGGAGCGTCAGGGTTGCCCATGGCAAGGGTGGCCAGGGTTCCACTTGGCGCCTCGAAGACCCCGCGGACGGCGCCGGGCGGCGGGACGGACCAGTCGACGTCGGGCTGCGCGGCGTCCAGGCGGGCGGCCTCGTCGACTAGCCCGGAGCCAAAGACTCCTGGGTCCGGTTCGGGAACGCCGGGGTTCCGGCGGCCGGTTCTCGCCATGGGTCAACGATAGCCCCCAGCCCGGCCCGGCCGGCTGAACCGCTGCTAGGTTCCGGCCACCCGCGCCACGAAGGCGTGCAGCCGGCGGTAGACCTCCTGGGACTCGGGGAAGCGGGCGTCCTGCTGCCAGGTGTGCTCGGCGTTGGCGGCCTCCCAGCCGTAGACCAGCGCATCCGCCGGGACCCGGTGCTGCCGAAGCCGGTCGAGGAAGTTCAGGTTGGCGGTGTAGAAAAAGTCGCGCTCCGAGGTGGTCACGAACACGGGCGGGTGCCGCGAATCCAGCCATTCGATGGGGGACAGGTGGCGGGCCGCCCGCCGCAGCGACTCTGCGCCCGGGCCGGCGCTGCGGGGGAGCAGCATCCTCACGAACGCAAGGCTGAGGACGAAGCCGCGCTCGAAGAACACGGAGAAGTCCACCACGCTGCAGTGCTGCACGAGCCCCCGCAGGCTCGCGGCGGGCGCCGCGGGTTCCAGCCCGTAGTGCTCCGCCAGGTCGGTGTGGAACGTCGACGCCGTCAGCAGCGCGGCGATCTGGCCGCCGGCGGAGTCCCCGCCCAGCACAATCCGGTCCGGGTCCCCGCCGTACCCGGAAATGGTGGCCCGCACCCAGGCCAGCGCGGCGTTGGCATCCTGCAGGACGTGGCCCATGTGGAAGCGCGGGGCGTGGCGGTAGTTCACGTTGACCACCACCATGCCGGCGGCGGCCTGGCTGGCGCAGTATTTCGTCAGCGCCGCCTTGTCCCCGGAGGTCCAGCCGCCGCCGTGGAAGTAGGCGTAGACGGGTAGCCCGGAGTCTGTGGATCCGGTGGTTTCGGCCGTTCCGGCGGGGGTGATCACGTCCAGCCGGTGCGCTCGGATGCCGTCACCGGCGAAGTCGATGTCGTGGAAGTAGTCGACGCCGGTCACCGGGTCCGCATTGAACCGGGCCTTCTCGGCGGGGCCGACGATCCTCATCAGGGCGCGCCACGCCCAGACCGGTACACGGCGCAGGACACGCCGGGCGCGCCGGGCGAGGCCGAACGCTCCGTGGCCCGACCGGGGCCGGGAGGCAGCCGCCGAAGTCATCCCTCCATTCTACTGGCACGCCCGTGCTAGAACCGCCGGGTGCCCGGCCCCGTCGCCCCGAAGACGGCCGCCCCGCCGACTGCGGCCGCAGCCTCAGTTCGGCACTACCCGGACGGTGCCCGCGGCGCCGTCGACCGTCACCAGCTGCCCGGTCCGCAGCCGGGTGGTGGCGTCCGGGACGCCCACCACCGCGGGAATGCCGTACTCGCGCGCCACCACCGCCCCGTGGGAGATCACCCCGCCCATCTCCATCACCAGCGCCCCGGCGGTGAGGAACAGCGGCGTCCAGCCCGGGTCCGTCGACGGCGCCACCAGGATTTCCCCGGGTTCCAGCCGTGCCCCCACCGGGTCCAGGACCACCCGGACCGTTCCCGTGGCGGAGCCGGCGGACGCGGGGGTGCCGGCCAAGGCGCCCGACGGCGGCGCCGCGGCCAGGGCGGCCGCCTCCACGTCCGTGCCGTCGGAAAGCAGCAGGCGGGGGATGTGGCGGCGCCTGAGTTCGACGTCGTACAGGCGGCGGCGGGCGGCCACTGTCTCCTGCAGCCGGGCCCCGCGCAAGCCGGTCCGCAGCTCGCCGAAGTCCAGGAAGAACACGTCCCCCGCGGCGGCCACGGCGCCGCGGCGCACCAGGTCCTCGCCCACCAGCAGCAGCTGGCGGTGCACCTCGGCCAGGATCCGGACGATGTGGAACTTGGGCAGTTCGCGCAGGCCGGCCAATTCCCGGACCTCGCGAAGGGCCAGCCCCAGCAGCCGGGCCCGCCAGCGCCCGTGGGCGGCGGCGCGGTCCACCAGGCTCCGGATCCGTTCCTCCGCGTGCGCGGCCGCCAGGCCGAACTGCCGGTCCGGCGCCTGGTCCGGATCGTCCAGGCGCAGGTAGTTCGAGATCACGCCGAGGATGTGGTCGGGCTCCTCGGCCCAGCGCGGCATGCCGAGGTCGATCTCGGCCACGGCGCGGTGTCCGTAGCGGGCCAGGAAATCCCGGACGGCGGACTGGGCCGTGTCCGGCAGCGTGCCGGCGCGGTACCTGGCGGCGAGGGTGGCCGGCCCGGTGGCCAGGAAGGCGTCCCGGGACTCGGGATCGTCCCGGAGTGTGACGGCCAGCCGCCAGAGTTCCAGGTCCATCTCGGTGGTCACGTTGTGCGGCAACCCGCGCAGCACCGCCTCGAGCTCCCGCGGCGGGGCGATTCCGCGCAGCAGCCGGCGGGCTGCGGCCAGCATCAAGTAGCCGGCGGAGAACCCGGGCAGGGTGGCCTTGAGCAGCCCCCCAGTGGTGCGCAGTCCCAGGTTTTCCGCGAAGTGCAGGCGCTCCTCTGCCGTCGCCGGGCCCGGCAGCTGCACCACGGCGTCGAGCCGGCGGGCGTAGGCGTCGGTGCGGCGCAGCTCGCCCCGGGGATCCAGGATGGCGCGGGCCAGCCGGGGGAGTTGGTCCGCCAGCATGCCCAGGCTGGTGCCGACCCGGGCGGGGCGTTCTGCCGGAGTTGGTCCCTCTCCCGGGGCCGGGATCTCTGCCGGGGCGGACCGGTCCATGCGGGGATGGTCGGCGCGACCGCGTCCGGGCAGGAGGCGCCGGGCAACGCGGCCCACGTCAGTACCCGCGGAAGGGCCCTCCCCGGGGGCGAATCGCGGGTCGGCGAGCAGGCCGGGGACGAGCGCCGCGGACCGGCTGTCGGCCAGCGGCAGCACCCGGGTCAGGTAGCGGCGCCCCCACCGGCTCCGGGTCAGGGGCGTCAGGTCCACGAACATCCGCAGGCCGGGATTCACGTAGCGCCAGAGTCCCTGCTGGTTCCGGAGCAGTTCCAGCGCGGTCAGGCCCATCGGGGTGATGGGCCGGGTCAGGCCCTGGAGCAGCGTCCCGCAGAGGTAGACCCGGGTTTGTCCCTCCGGCGGAACCGGCAGCGGCTCGCCGGTCATCGGGTCCTCCAGCGGGTACAGCGTGGTGATCGGCCGGGATTGCGTCAGCCAGGTCCTGCCGGCGGCGTCGACCACCCATTCCACGTCCTGGGGCGAACCGAAAAGCCTCTGGACGGACGCGCCCAGCCGGGTCAGCTCGGCGAGCCCGGCGTCGTCCAGGCTCCAGCCCCGGTCCGGGTCGTCGTCGCCTGCCACCCGGTGCAGCACCTCCGCCGTCGCCGTCTGCACGGTGAACTGGTCCGGGTTCACGGCGCCGGAAACCACCGCCTGGCCGGCGCCCGGGCTGGCGTTGACGAGCATTTCGGTGCGGGTCCCGGTGACCGGGTTCGCTGTGAACAGGACTCCCGCCGTGGCCGCCTCCACCATGTCCTGGACGACGACGGCGAGCCCCACCCCGGTATGGCTGATGCCGTTCGCGGTGCGGTAGGCGACGGCGCGGTCGGTCCAGAGGGAGGCCCAGCAGCGGCGGACCGCGTCCAGCACCGCGTCCGCGCCGACGATTCCGGTAAACGAGTCCTGCTGGCCGGCGAAGCTGGCGAAGGGAAGGTCCTCGGCGGTGGCGGAGGACCGCACCGCCACGGGCGTGTCCGGCCCAAGGTCCGCGTAGGCGGCGCGTACCGCGGACTCGACGGCGGGCGGGATCGGGGCGGCGCCGACCAGGTCCCGGGCCCGAGCCGCCTGCGCCGCCGCCTCCATCCGGGTGTCGGGCCCGGCCCCGGTGTCAGGAGCGGACTGGGAGAGTCCGGCCCGCGGGATTCCGGCGTCGAGCGCGGCCGACAGGTCGGCCAGCTCCGGCGGGGCAGCCAGGCGGTAGGCGTCCGTGGTGAGGCAGAAACCGCGGGGCACCGGCAGTCCCGCGGCCACCATCCGCCCCAGGTTCAGGGCCTTGCCGCCCACCAGTGACAGCGGTGCGGTGGCCGCCTCCACCAGGTCCAGGGCGTGCCCCCCGGGTGCGTGCGGCTCCGGGGCAGGTCCGGGCGCGGACGGTGAGGCCATGACGGCTCCTGGATACGGGAGGGCGATGCGGGCGGGTGCGGGCGGGCTGCCCGTGGGCACACGCTAGCCCCGGCGGTTCCGGTGCGGCAAGGGCCGGTCGGCCCCCGCCGCGGATCGGGATGTTACGGGGTGAGGAGCACCTTGATGGCGCGGCGTTCGTCCATGGCGCGGTAGGCCTCCGGTGCCTCCTCCAGTGGCATGACGGCGTCGAACACCCGGCCCGGATTGATGCTGCCGTTGAGCACGTCGGCCAGCAGTTCCGGGATGTAGGTGCGCGCGGGGGCCATGCCGCCGCCGATGGTGATGTTGGTGTCGAACAGGTAGCGGACCGGGATTTCGGCGCCCCCGGTGGGGACGCCGACGAAGCCCATGGCGCCGCCGGGACGGACGCTGCGCAGCGCCTGGTCCATCGATTCCTTGGTGCCGACGCATTCGAGCACGGAGTCCGCCAGGACGCCGCCCAGGAGTTCGCGCACCTTGGCGATGCCCTCGTCCCCGCGCTCGGCCACGATGTCCGTGGCGCCGAATTCGCGGGCGATCGCCTGCCGGTCAGCGTGCCGGGACATTGCGATGATGCGCTCGGCACCCAGCCGTTTGGCGGCCAGCACGCCGCAGAGGCCGACGGCGCCGTCGCCCACCACCACGACGGTCCGGCCGGGGCCGGCCTGCGCCGCGAGGGCGGCGTGGTGGCCGGTGGCCATGACGTCGGAGAGGGTGAGCAGGCTGGCGCGGAGGGCGTCGTCGGGTTCGGTGATGCCGGGGACCTTGACCAGCGTGGAGGAGGCCAGCGGGACGCGGACGGCCTGGCCCTGACCGCCGTCGACCGGGTGGCCGGCGTCGTCGGTGCCGCCCCAGCCGGCCAGCCGGTCGCAGGCGACGGTCACTCCGTTGCGGCACTGCGGGCACTCGCCGCAGCTGATCACGAACGGCGCAATGACCAGGTCGCCCACGGCGAGGCCGGTGACCTCGTCGCCCAGGCTCTCGATGGTGCCGATGAACTCGTGGCCGATCGCGGAGGGCTTGTGGGTGGGCTTCACGCCACGGTAGGGCCAGAGGTCGGAGCCGCAGACGCAGGCTGCCGTGACCTTGACGACGGCGTCGGTGGGCTGCTGGACGGTGGGGTAGTCGCGGTCTTCGACCCGGATATCGCCCGGACCGTGGATGATGGTGGCGCGCATGGGATTCCTTGCTCTGGGTGTGATGGGGATGGACCGATTTTAGTCCCGGCCAGCGGTCCGTGGTCCGTCGAGGAGACGCCCGATCCGGGTCCGGACGTCCAGCTCCGCGGCGGATTCGTGGTTGAACAGGATCCGGTAGATCACCGGGGCGACGACGGCGTCAACGATCTCGCGGGCGTCCGGCGCCGTCTCCCCGCGCGCCCGGGCCAGCCTGCGCAGCTCCTCGACGTGGCCCTGCATCAGGGCGAAGTAGTCCCGGGTCACCGCACCGTCGGCCAGCATGTCCAACAGCACCTGCCGGCCCAGTTCGGAGGAGAACTCCTCCACGTACGGGATGAACCAGGCCTCCATGTCGCCGCGGAGCGAACCGGTGTCCTCCACCTGCTCGGGGAGCATCTGGTTGGAGGCGACGGCGGCGAGCAGCCGGGGGAGGTCCCCCCAGCGGCGGTAGATGGTGGAGGAGTTCACGCCGGCCCGGTCCGCCACCAGCGGGACCGACAGCGCGGTCCGGTCGCCCTCGTTCTCCGCCAGCAGGGAGCGCACGGCCTGGTGCACGGCCTGCTGGACGCGGGCGCTCCGGCCGCCGGGGCGGGGGGTCGCTGTCGTCATCATCACACCAGCCTAAGGCAAATTATCCGCTTTAGCGGGTATAGCCTCTTAATGCACAGATTGTGCGTTTGGTTGTTTCGAGTAGGCAGGATCAGTTGTGAAGAACACCGGTACCGCGTTCTGGCTTCACGCGGCGCTCTTGACGGTTTTCATCGGCGCCTCGTCGGCGCCGTCGCCGTTGTACGAGTTTTACGCCCGCGAGTGGGGCCTCGGCTCCGCGGCGGTCACGGTGATCTTCGCCGTCTACGCCGTGGCCGTGCTGCTGACCCTGCTGGTGGTCGGCTCGCTGGCCAACCACCTCGGCACCCGGCCGGTGCTCCTGGGAGCGGTGGCGCTGCAGATCGGCGCGATGATGACCTTCGCCTTCGCTCCGGGGCCGGAGGTGCTGCTGGCCGCCCGGGCACTCCAGGGCGTGGCGACCGGCGCCGCGATGGGTGCCGCGGGCGCCGCGCTGCTGGCGTTCGAAGGCCCGAAGCGCCGCGGCCGCGGGTCCCTGGTCAACAGCGCCGCCTCGCCGATCGGGCTCTCCATCGGCGCGCTCGGGTCCGCCTCCGTCGTCAGGTTCCTCCCCGAGCCGACCAAGACCGTCTACTTCTTCCTCGCCGCGCTCCTGTTGGTCCTCGGTGTGGCGCTACTCCGGCTGCCGAGCGCCGGGCAGGTGGCCCCGGGCTGGCTGCGGTCCCTGATGCCCGAGGCCCGGATCCCCGGCTCCGCCCGGAAAACCATGGCCGCCACCATGCCGGTGGCCGCGGCCACCTGGGCCCTGGCCGGGTTCTACCTCTCGCTGGGCCCGGCCTTGGCGCACGCCATTACCCGGGACAACTCGGTGCTGGTGGGCGGCCTCGCCCTGTTTGCCCTCTTCGTTCCCGGCGCCCTGGCCATCCTGGTGGTCCGCCGCCGCTCGGACCGGACCACGCTGCTGACAGGCGTCGTCTCCCTGATCACCGGCATCTCCCTGACCGTGCTGGCCGTCCAGCTCGGATCCGCGCCGCTGTACTTCGCGGGCACCGTCGTGGCCGGCGTCGGCTTCGGCAGCGGGTACTTCGGCGCGATGCGGATGACCCTGCCGCTCTGCGGACCGCACGAGCGGGTGGGCATGCTCTCGAGCATCTACCTGATCTGCTATCTCGGCTTCAGCGTCCCCGCCGTGGCCGCCGGGCTGCTGGTGGCCGTGGCCGGCATGAAGGGAACCACGCTGATCTACGGTGCGGCCCTGGTGCTCGCCGCCATTCCGGCCCTGCTCCGCACCCTCCGGAAAAACCCCGCCCACCGTCCCACCCTCGCTGCCGGTTCCCCGGCAGCATCCTGAAAGGAAACGCCATGACCTTCACCCTCCCCGCCGACACCGCCGTCCGGCCCATCACCGTCATCGGCGGCGGCACCCTGGGCCGCCGCGTGGCCCTGATGCTGTCGCTGCGCGGCGCCGACGTGCGCATCTTCGACCTCAACCCGGCCGTGGGCCGGGCCGCCGTCGACTTCATCGAGGCCGAGCGCCCCGCCGTCGCGGCCGAGCACGGCGCCGCGCCGGCCGGCCGGATCACCTCCGGCGACGATCTCGCCGCAGCCCTGGACAACGCCTGGCTGGTGGTCGAGGCGGCGCCCGAAAAGCTCGAGCTCAAGCGCGGGATCTTCGCCGACCTGGACCGGCTGGCCCCGGCGGATGCCCTGCTGGCCAGCAACTCGTCGTCGTTCGCGTCCTCGGAGTTCATCGGCGGCGTGGCCAGCCCGGAGCGGGTCCTGAACATGCACTTCTACATGCCGCCTGCCGTCCGCTCGGTGGAACTGATGTCCTGCGGCCGGACCGACCCGGCCGTCCTGGACCTGCTGATGACCGAACTGCCCGCTTACGCGCTGGCGCCGCACCTGGTCCGGAAGGAAAGCACCGGCTTCATCTTCAACCGGGTCTGGGCCGCGATCAAGCGCGAGGCGCTGCTGGTGGTGGCCGAGGGCGTGGCCGAGCCGGAGGACGTGGATGCCCTGTTCGTGGACGTCTTCAAGGCGGACACGGCACCGTTCCGCTTCATGGACCAGGTGGGCCTGGATGTGGTGCTCGACATCGAGAACCATTACTGCGAGCTGGCCGGCATGGAGAACAAGTCCGCCCCGCTGCTGCAGGAATACATCGGCAAGGGCTGGCTCGGAATCAAGTCCGGGCGCGGCTTCTACAGCGACTACGCCTGAGCCGCCTGTTCGGTTGTGAACGGACAGGTCTGTCTGGTACCTTCGATGTCGTAACAGACAGACCTGTCTACTGAGAGAAGCACCCCCCTCCATGAGCACGCACCGCACCCTCGTCGTCGTCGCCCACCCCGACCTGGCCACATCCGGAATCAACGCGCAGCTGGCCGCGGCGATCAGGGACATCGACGGCGTGACCGTCCGGGAGATCGCCTCCGTTTATCCGGACCGGCGCGTCGACGCCGCCGCGGAGCAGGAACGCCTGCGCCGGCACGACACCATCGTCCTGCAGTTCCCCTGGCACTGGTACTCCGTCCCCGGAGTCCTGAAGGAGTGGATGGACCAGGTCCTCACCTACGGCTTCGCCTACGGTGCCGGCGGGGACGCCCTGCACGGCAAGCGCCTGCAGCTGGTCATCTCCACCGGCGGCCCCGAGGCTGCGTACACGCCGACGGGGCACAACCGCTTCACCATGGCGGAGTTGCTTCGTCCGCTGGAGGCCACCGCACATCTTTGCGGGCTGGAGATGGCCGAACCGCTGGTCCTGCACGGGGCGCCGCGGGCGACCCGGGAGGACGTGGCGGACCATGCCGCCCGCTACCGGGAGCTCCTCTCCGCCGTCCCTGCCGCCGCCAACTGACCTAAGGGGCTGGCGGGGGGACTGCACGGGGATGGCCGTCACGGCTCCGGCCGGAGACCTATAAATGGGGTGGGGCACCGCAACGTTGCGATAGGTTGACGATCCGGGTGATCGTCCGGTGCCCCACCACCAGCCTGTGGGGTTCCCGCCTCAATGGTTGGCGGGGGCATCGGGGTTCGCGCACCAGATCTGGGTGCCGTCGGACTTGAACAGCATGGTGCGCTCGCCCGTGGACTGGTAGCGGACCCAGAGGATCTTCCCGTCCGGGGTGGCGAGCTCCACGGTGGCGGGGACCGGCACACCGCCGGGCCGGAGCACCATCACGGGTGCCCCGGCCGGCAGGCCCAGCCAATTGGTGGCCCAGACCAGTTCGGCGGGCGCCGGCTTAGACGGCTTCAAGCACGCTGACATAGTTCGCAATGCCGACGCCGCCCATGTTCTGTACCGCTGCCCGGCGCGGCGCCGCCAGCTGCATGTCCCCGGCCGTGCCGGTGAGCTGCATCGCCGCGATGACGTGCTGGGACACGCCGGTGGCGCCGACCGGGTGGCCCTTGGCCTTGAGGCCGCCGGAGACGTTGACCGGGAACTTGCCGTCCTTGAAGACCCAGCCCTCCTCGATCGCCCGGGCGCCCTGGCCCGGCTCGGTCAGGCCCATCACTTCGTACATCAGCAGCTCGGCGATGGTGAAGCAGTCGTGCACCTCGGCGAAGTCCAGGTCCTCCAACCCGACGCCGGCCATGCCGAGGGCCCGCTGCCAGGAGGCGCGGGTCGCGGCGAACGCCGTCGGGTCCCGGCGCTCGGCGGGGAAGAAGTCGTTCGCCTGCCCGAAGCCGGCAAGCCGGACCGGGGCGGTGGCCCCGCCGGTGGGGGCGACGGAGAGCACGACGGCGGCGGCGCCGTCGGAGACGGGGGAGCAGTCGGTGCGGCGCAGCGGATCGGCGACCATCGGGTTCTTATCCGACACGGTCCGGCAGAACTCCTCACCGAGGTCCTTGCGGAGCTGGGCGTAGGGGTTATCGACGCCGTTGCGGTGGTTCTTCGCCGCGATGGTGCCCAGGGCGTCGGAAACAGCGCCATAGCGCTTCTCGTAGTGCTTGGCGACCTCGGCGAAGAGCCCGGTGAAGCCGGTGGTGGAGGGCTTGCCGGCCATGTCGTAGTCGGCGCCCAGCAGGGCGGCGCCCACGACGTCGGCCCCGGCGTGCGTCATCTTCTCGGCACCGATCACCAGGACGGTCTTGGCGGTGCCGGCCAGCAGCGACTTGGTGCCCTGCTGGAAGGCGGCCGAACCGGAGGCGCAGGCGTTTTCCACCCGGGTGGAGGGCACATTGGCGAGCTGCTCGGAGACCTGCAGAGCCAGCGAGGACGGGAACGCCAGCGGCATCATGCCGGAGTTGAACTGGCCCAGGTAGACCTCGTCGATCTGGCCCGGCTCGATCCCGGCGTTGCCGATCGCCTCGGTGGCGACCTGCACGATCAGGGACTCCAGGGTCTCCTCGGTCAGCTTGCCGAAGCGGCTGTGGCCCCACCCGGTGAGCAGGACGTCCTTGCCGAACTGGTCCTTCAGGCTCATGCCCGGGCCTCCTCAAGCGCGTCAGTGGTCTCTTCCAGGGCGGGATCGACGTCGAACTCCGCCTCGGTCTTCCCGCGGATCTCCTCGACCGTGACGCCGGGGGCGAGGCGCGTGAGCGTGAGCCGGCGGCTACCGGTGTCTTCGTTCTTTACCAGGTCGAAGACGGCCAAGTCGCTGATGATGCGGTCCACGCAGCTCAGGCCGGTCAGCGGCAGCGTGCATTCCTTGACGATTTTGGCGGTGCCGTCCTTGGCGTTGTGTTCGGTGAGGACGACGACGCGCGGGGTGCCGGCCACCAGGTCCATGGCGCCGCCCATGCCCTTGACCATCTTGCCGGGGATGGTCCAGTTGGCCAGGTCGCCGGCACCGGAAACCTGCATGGCGCCGAGGATGGCGACCTTGACGTGGCCGCCGCGGATCATGCCGAAGGAGGTGGCGGAGTCGAAGATGCTGCCGCCGGGCAGGACCGTGACGGTCTGCTTGCCGGCATTGATCAGGTCCGCGTCCTCGTCACCTTCGTAGGGGAACGGGCCCATGCCGAGCAGGCCGTTCTCGCTCTGCAGCACCACCCGCACGCCCTCGCGCAGGTTGTTGGCCACGAGGGTGGGGATGCCGATGCCGAGGTTGACGTAGTCGCCGTCGTTGAGTTCTTCGGCCGCGATGGCGGCCATGTCGTTGCGGGTCCAAGCCATGGTGAGTCTCCTGGAAAAGTGTCGGTGGGGCGGATCAGACCGCGGCGGGGGCGGCTTCGGCGCGGGGCCGGACGGTGCGCTGTTCGATGTCCTTGACCCGGTCGGTGGCCTGGACCAGCCGCTGGACGAAGACGCCGGGGGTGACGATGTGGTTCGGGTCCAGCTGGCCGGGTTCGACGATCACCTCGGCCTCGGCGATGGTCACGGCGCCGGCGGTGGCGACGACGGGGTTGAAGTTCTGCGCGGTGTAGCGGTAGATCAGGTTGCCGTCGGTGTCCGCGGTGTGCGCGTGGACCAGGGCGACGTCGGCCTTGATGGCGCGCTCCTGGACGTACGTTTCGCCGTCGAACTCCGCGAGCGGCTTGCCTTCGGCCACCAGGGTGCCGACGCCGGTCTTGGTGTAGAAGGCGGGGATGCCTGCGCCGCCGGCGCGCATCCGCTCCGCGAGCGTGCCCTGCGGGGTGAATTCGACCTCCAGCTTGCCGGCCAGGTACTGCTCGGCGAAGAGCTTGTTTTCGCCCACGTAGGAGGCAATGACCTTGCGGACCTGGCCGGCCTCGATCAGCAGGCCCAGGCCCTTGCCGTCCACGCCCATGTTGTTCGAGACGACAGTGAGGTCCTTGACACCGGAGTCCCGCACGGCCTCGATCAGGTCCGCCGGGATGCCGCTGAGGCCGAAGCCGCCGACGGCGAGCGTCATGCCGTCCCGCAGGACATCCTGCAGGGCGGCGGCTGCGCTGGTTCTGAGCTTGGACATGGCATCTCCTCGTTGAGCGTTCGAGCTGTTGGCGGCCGGCGGGGCCGAAGCCGCCATCCACTTTGTGGACTGGTGACCTGATGAAGGAGCTTAGAGTGTGGCGTGGAACACTGTCAACGCGGGAAATTCCCGGAATTCCGTGGACTTCTACAGTGTGGACGGTAGGCTATGAGCTGTCCATATTGTGGATGATTAGGATGCTTTTGAGCGGTTGGAGGGTTCAGATGAGTGCTGTTCCGGTGCAGGGCGCGCAGGTGGTCAGCCGGGTGGCGGCGCTGCTGCGGATCGTCGGGCGGAAGCCGGAGGGGTCCGGGCTGGCCGAGCTGGTCCGCGAGTCCGGGCTGACCCGGCCCACCGTGCACCGGCTGCTGAGCTCGCTCGCCGCGGAGGGGTTGCTGGATCAGGATCCGGTCAGCGGTCACTGGGTGCTGGGCCCGGAGATCCTGCTGCTTGGGTCCGTGGCCTCGGCCCGGTTCCCGCTGGAGGACATCGCCCGGCCCAGCCTGCGCCGGCTGGCCGAGGAGACGGGGGAGAGCGCCTTCTTCTCTATCCGCCGCGGCGCCGAGACCGTCTGCCTGCTCCGGGAGGAGGGCAGTTTCCCGGTGCGGTCCTTCGTCCTGCACGAGGGGGTCCGCTTCCCCCTGGGGGTGGCCTCCGCCGGGACGGCCATCATGGCGTTCCTGCCGCACGAGGAGCAGGAGGAGATCCTGTCGGACTGGGAGGCCCACGCGGGCAGCTTCGCCGCCGGGCACACGGAGGAACGGGTCCGGGCCAACCTGGAGCTGACCCGGTCCACGGGCTACTCGGTCAATCCCGGGCTGGTCCTGGAGGGCAGCTGGGGGATGGGCGCGGCCGTGTTCGACCGGCGGGGCCGCCCGGCCTGGGCACTGTCCCTGACCGGCATCGAACCGCGCTTCCGCGGCGAGCGGGGCGAGCAGCTGGGCCGCCTGCTGCTGGACGAGGCCCACCGGATCTCGCTGCAGCTACAGGGAGCCTAGGAGGCTATTACTTCCACCAGGTGTCGAAGATGGAGACGGGCACGGTCCGCTTGTGCCGGGTCTGCAGGTAGCGCTTCTCGATCGCCTCGGCTGCCGCCTCGGGGACGTCCCGGCCCTCGAGGTAGTCGTCGATCGTGTCGTAGCTCAGGCCCAGCTCGTCCTCGTCGGTGCGGCCGGGCGTGTTGTCGAGCAGGTCCGCCGTCGGCACCTTCTCCCAGATCCGCGCCGGGGCGCCGAGTTCGGCCAGCAGGGCCCGGTTCTGGCGCTTGTTCAGGCCGAACAGCGGGAGGATGTCCGCGCCGCCGTCGCCGAACTTGGTGAAGAAACCGGTGACGGATTCGGCGCCGTGGTCCGTGCCGATCACCAGGTAGTTGCGCTCGCCGGCCAGGGCGTACTGGGCTGTCATGCGGGTGCGGGCCTTGGTGTTGCCCTTGTGGAAGTCGGAGATGCCGTCGCCGGTGGTCTTCTCGAACTCGTCCTCGAAGCCGTCGACGGCGGCCGAGATGTTGAAGGTCCACTCGGTCTTGGCCCGGATGAAGTCGAGTGCGGCCTGGGCGTCTTCCTCGTCGTGCTGGACGCCGTAGGGCAGCCGCACCGCCACGAAGTCGGCCTCCGTGCCTTCGTCCTCGAGCTCCTCGACCGCCAGCTGCGCCAGCCGGCCGGCCAGCGAGGAATCGAGTCCGCCGGAGATGCCCAGGACGAAGCCCTTGGTGTGGCTGGCCTTGAGGTATTCCTTCAGGAACGTGACGCGTTTGCGCACCTCCCCGGCCGGATCGATCCGGGGCTGCACGCCCATTTCCTCGATGATCTTCGCCTGGAGTTCACGCATGTCCCTCAGCCTAGTCAGCGGCGTCCCCCGGGCTCAACTGTTGCCGCCTACTTGAGCTCCCGGCGCGGTCTCCGCGGAGCTTCCGGACCGGTGCGCCGCGGACCCGGGGTGCGCCGGTCCGTTTCCGCCGCGGCGGTCCGGAACCGGCGCGGAAATGCGCCCGTTAAGGCCCTGCCGCCAGGGTCCGGACCGGCGTAGCGTATGGCCATGGAGTCCACGGGATGTGTGGTGGCGGGCGGCGGTCCGGCCGGCCTAATGCTGGGCCTGTTGCTGGCGCGGGCCGGCGTGCGCGTGACGGTGGTGGAAAAACACGCAGACTTCCTCCGCGACTTCCGCGGCGACACCGTCCACCCCTCCACGGTCCGGCTGATCGACGAACTGGGACTCGGCGAGGAGTTCCGCCGGCTGCCACAGAGCAAGCTGCGGAGCGTGGTCCTGCCGGTACCGGGCGGGCCGCCGGTGACCCTGGGCGACTTCGGACTGCTGAAGCCCCCCTATGACTACATCGCCATGATGCCGCAGTGGGATTTCCTTAACTTCCTGGCGGCCGCCGCGGCCGAGGAACCGGGCTTCACGCTGCTGATGAGCCACTCCGCCACCGGCTTGATCCGCGACGGCGGCCGGGTCCGCGGCATCCGCCTGCGCCGCCCGGACGGTGTCGAGGAGGATTTGCGGGCGGACCTGGTGGTGGCGACCGACGGCCGGCATTCGGCACTCCGGGCCGCGGCCGGGCTCGCCCCCGTGGAGTTTCCCGTCCCGTTCGACACCTGGTGGTTCAGGCTCCCGCGCCACGCCGAGGAAGCCGGCGAGGTGGCAGGACTGATCCCGGCGCTCGGCCCCGGCGAGGCCCTGATCGCCCTCAACCGCACCGATTACTACCAGATCGCGTACCTGGCCCCCAAGGGAGCGGACGCGCGGATCCGGGCCGAGGGGGTGGAGGGCTTCCGACGGCGGATCGCGGCGCTGCGGCCCGACCTCGCCGACCGCGTGGATGCCATCGGTTCCCTCGACGACCTGCACTGGCTGGACGTCCGGCTGGACCGGCTGCGGTCCTGGCACCTGAACGGGCTCCTCTGCATCGGCGATGCGGCCCACGCGATGTCCCCGGCGGGCGGCGTCGGCATCAATCTCGCCATCCAGGACGCCGTCGCCGCCGCGAAACTGCTGGCCCCCGCCTTGCTGCGGGGAACCGTCAGTGCCGAGGACCTGGAGAAGGTGGAACGACGGCGCCGCCCGCCCACCGTGATCGTGCAGACCGCGCAACGCCTGATGCACCGGGCGATTTTTGGGCCGGTGATGGCCGGGAAACGGACCCGGATCCCGGGCATCGTGATCCTGCTGGCCCGCCGGCTCCCGGCCATCCGCGGCCTGATGCCACGGCTGATCGGCTTCGGACCGTTGCCCGAGCATGCCCCGGCGTTTGCGCGCCGCGCCGGGGCAAGCCCGCAGGCCCGGACCTAGCGCCTAGAGGGTCGGCAACAGCCCCTGCATCTCCTTGATCTCGGCCTCCTGGGCGGTGACGATGCTCTTCGCCAGTGCCACCGCGTCGGCGTTCTTCCCCTGGGCGATCTCGGTCTTGGCCATCGTGACGGCGCCCTGGTGGTGGGCGATCATCTGGGTTAGGAACAGCTTGGCCGCCTCGGTGCCCTGGGCGGCCTTCAAGCCGTTCAGGTCGTCGTCGCCCATCATGCCCTCCATGGTGTGGCCGGGCGCCATGGTGGCGGACTCGTTCCAACCCTTGAGCCAGCCGGTCATGGTGGCGATCTCCGGGCCCTGGGCGGCCTTGATCCTGGAGGCGAGGTCCTTGACCGGCGCGGGGATGCCGCTCTTGCCCAGCATCAGGTCGCTCATCTCCACGGCCTGCTGGTGGTGGGGGAGCATGCCTTGGGTAAACATCGTGTCCGCGGCGTTGTGGTCCGAGGCGGCTGGCGCGGTGCTGGCGGGTGCGCTGCCGGACATACTTCCGTGATCCATGCCGTTCATGGAATTCATCGGGGCGGAGCCTGTACTGGAGCCGGAAGCGCAGCCGGCGAGGGCAAGGGCGGCCGCGACGGCGGTGGCGGACAGGGCAAGGTACTTCTGGGCTTTCATCGGGGTCCTTCGGATCGTTTCGGGCGCTCGGGCGCCCGCGGAAGAGGTACGCGTCGTTGACGCGCCGGCCAGGCCCTATGGGTGGCCGGCGGGGCGGGCGCCGGGGGCTTCACGGCGCGCTCTCTTCTTTTACGTGCGACTGATGCAAAGGTCCCCGGGGGATGGGCTCCCGGGAAGATAGGACCAGCGCGGGGCCGCCACGAAGACGCCGGACGGCGGGGTGGCGACGGCGACACCGGTGCCCGGCGGCGGGGCCGCGAAAGACGCCGACGCCGCGGCAGGAGTGCAGGAGGGATCCATGGTGTGCATGCCGGTACCGCCGTGCGGGCCGGTGCAATGGTCGTCGGGTGCCGTCCCCGGCTGCTGCTGGCCACCGTGATTGTGGTCGGGCATTGCGGCGCTGTGGACCCCGGCGGAGGCCTCCGCCGGGGTGCCGTGCCCGTCCATCGGTGCGAGCGACATGACGTGCATTCCGAGGATGCCGGCCATCAGGGCCACGGACAGCAGGACCATCCGGGCACGGTGCAGGACGGCCATCATGCTGGCGGCCCGTCCGGTCACGGCGATCATCCCTCCTGGTGGAAGCTGCTGATCCAAGGCTACCTTTACCACCGGCGGCTATCTCGCCGGGGCCGGGCTCAGGGGACGGTGAGCTGGGTGTACATGCCGGCCTCGTAATGGCCGGGGAGGTTACAGGCCAGCTCATACCGGCCCGGCGGCAGAGTGAGGGTCACCCAGCCCGAGGTGCCGGGCAGGATTCCCTCACCGGAGCCTTCGGAGCAGCTGGCGGAGACCTCCCCGAGGCTGCCGCTTTCGTCGATTGTGCCGTCCGGCCCGACCGGACGGGTTCCGGGGACCTGGTTGTCGGGCAGGGGGAGGATCACCATCTCGTGGCTGATGCTCCCGGCGTTCGTCACCAGGAAGGAGACCGTGCCGTGGGTGACGGTGCCGCGGTCGGCCCGCAGCCGCATCGCCCCGCCCATCATGCCGTTCCGCGGGCGCATGACCGGTCCGCCCATGTTCGTCAACGTGACGTTGATCTGGGTTCCGGTCAGGGCCGGGACGGTACAGCCGGCCGCGGGCCGCCCGCCGGGGCCGTGCCCGGCCGGGGTGCCCAAGAGTCCGACGGCCAAAAGGCTCAGCACGGTCAAGAGGACGACGGCGGCGCCCGCCACAAGGTTCTGGCCCCGCCGGGAGAGCCCGCTCACTCCCGGCGCCTCAGGGCCGCCCGCCGCGCGGTGAGCTCCTGCTCGTCGATTTCCCCTCGGGCGAAGCGCTCGTTGAGGATCCGCTCGGCGTCATCGTGCGCGGGCTGTTCCGGGAAGCCGCGCTCCGGGAAGCCGTGGCCGGGGTGGTGGGGCCGCCGCAGGAGGAGCACCACCACCGTGATCACGCCGCCCCAGAAAATCAGCATCAGCAAGGCCATGACGATCCAGCCGCCGAGGCCCCACCCGTTTCCGTACCAACCATTCATCATGACAGTGCCTCTCTATCCCTACCCGTGGCTGCCGAGGTAGCCGACCAGTCCGTCCACCGTGGCGACGGCCGGGTAGTCGCGCTCGGGGATGTCCACCCCGGTGTCCGTGTCGATCACTTCCACCAGCCGGAGGAAGTCCAGCGAGTCCAGCTCCAGGTCCTGGCGCAGCCGTGCGCCGCCGTCGACGTCGTCCAGTTCGACGTCGGGCGCCACCTTCCGCAACGCCGCGCGGACCGCCTCCCGGGCGTCCTGTTCGTTCATGGCCTCTCCGTTCCAGCTCGTGGTCAAAGCTCTTCGGGCGTTTGCAGCAGTTCCCCTATCCGGGCCAGGTAGCGGCCGCCGCGAAGGCCGTCGCTGACCCGGTGGTCGGCCGAGAGGGTGGCGGTCACCGCGTGCCGCACGCCCAGCATCCCGTTCTCCGCCCACGGCTGTTCCTGCACCCGGCCCAGTCCCAGCAGCGCCACCTGCGGCGGGTAGATCACGCCGAAGACGCTGTCGACGCCGAGGTCGCCCAGGTTGGTAACGGTGAGCGTGGGGTCCGCCATTTCGGCCCGCTGCAGCCGCCCGGCCCGGGCCCTGCCCACCAGGTCGCGCAGCTGGGCCATCAGTTCGTCCAGGGTGAGGGTGTCCGCGTCGTGCAGGGCCGGCGCCACCAGGCCGCCCTGCCGCAGGGCAACCGCCACGCCCAGGTGAACCGCGGGGCTGCGCCGGAATTCGTCGTCGACATAGAAGCCGTTGACCTCCGGTACGTCCCGGGCGGCGAGCGCCGCGGCCTTGAGCAGCAAGGCTGAGGGGACCAGCCGGGCCGCCACGGGCCGTTGCGCGTTGACGTGTTGCATCCAGTCCATGGCCGCGCGCAGGTCCAGCGTGGCGCTGAGGTAGTAGTGCGGGATGGTCTGTTTGGAGCGTGACATCAGCGAGCCGATCGCCCGCCGGAGCGCCGCGGTCCGGTCCGTCGCCGGGGTTTCGGTGCCGGACTGTGCGGAGGCGGCCGGCTCCGGCACGGCTTGTAGCTGTCCGCCTTGTTCGGGAGCGGCGGGCGCCGCGGGCGGCTCCGGCGGGGGAGCAGCGGGCGGTGTCTGCCGCGCTTGGACGGCGCGTTGAATGTCTTGGGCGGTGATGGCGCCGTCCGGGCCGGTCCCGGCGAGCGTGGAAAGGTCGACGCCGAGCTCCGCGGCCAGGCGGCGGGCGCGGGGCGCCGCGCGAACCCGGCCGGACTCCTCCCGGTCAGGCTCCGCCCGGCCACGCCGCACCGGGCCGGCCGTAGCTCGGG
Organism: Arthrobacter sp. NPDC080082; assembly: GCF_040686595.1. Taxonomy (NCBI): domain Bacteria; kingdom Bacillati; phylum Actinomycetota; class Actinomycetes; order Micrococcales; family Micrococcaceae; genus Arthrobacter; species Arthrobacter sp. NPDC080082. Next base: position 245,315 of record NZ_JBFBKQ010000003.1, read on the forward strand.
CAGGGCCGGGTCTTGCCGCTGCGGCGTGTTCGACGTCGGCCCGGGTGATGGCGCCGTCCCGGCCGGTCCCGTGGATCCGGTCCGTGTCCACGCCGAGCCGGTGGGCCAGGTGCCGGACCGGCGGCGCGACCGGTGCCGGGGCCGGCGGCCTAGCGGCAGGTACCGGTTCCGTGGAAGAGCGGACCGGCGGCGTTGAGGGGGGTGGTATCACAGCGCCAGGCCGGGCCACGGACGCCGGGGGAGCCTCCGGCGTCGGCCCGGGGACCTCGGCCGGGGTCTGGGTGATCCGGGCCACGGGTGTTCCCACCGGCACGGTCTGGTTCAGCCCCACCAGCAGCTCCGACACCACCCCCTCCTGGAAGGACTCGATGTCCATGACGGTCTTGTCCGTGTCCACCACGGCCACCAGGTCGCCGCGGCGGACGTAGTCCCCGGGCTTGACCAGCCATTCGACGATCTTCCCGTGGTCCATGTCCGCCCCCAGGGAAGGCATCAGGAAGTCACCCACGCGCCCCCACCGCCCCGCGCGCGGCCGCCACCACCCGCTCGGCCGAGGGGAGGGCCGCCAGTTCCAGATGCTTGGAGTACGGGATGGGCACCTCGGCGCTGCACACCCGGGCCACCGGGGCGTCGAGCTCGTAGAAAAGCTGCTCGCCAAGCCGGGCGCAGATCTCCGCGGAGATGCTGCCGCTGCGCCAACCCTCATCGACGACGACGGCGCGGCGGGTCCGTCGCACCGCGGCGAGGATGGTGGCCTCGTCCAGCGGGCGGAGGGTGCGCAGGTCCAGCACCTCGGCGTCGATCCCGTCCCCGGCGAGCCGGTCCGCCGCCTCCAGGGTCAGCGGCAGCGTCCCGCCGTAGGTGATGAGGGTGATGTCCGTGCCGGGCCGACGGACGGCGGCGGTGGTGATGTCGACGGCGCCGGCATCCTCGGCGAGCTCGCCCTGGACGTTGTAGAGCGAGCCGTGTTCGAAGATCAGCACCGGATCCGGGTCCCCCAGCGCGGTCCAGAGCATGCCGAAGGCGTCCTCCAGGGTGGCGGGGGCGAGGATCCGCAGCCCCGGGATGTGCGCGTACCAGCCCTCGAGGCTGTGCGAGTGCTGGGCGCCGAGCTGCCGGCCCGCCCCGGTGGTCATCCGGACCACCAGCGGGACGTGGAACTGCCCGCCGGACATGTGCAGCAGCGAGGCGGCGTTGTTCATCAACTGGTCCAGGGCCAGCAGGCTGAAGTTGACCGTCATGATCTCGACGATCGGACGCATCCCGCCCAGGGCCGCCCCGATCCCGGCGCCCACGAACCCGGACTCGGAGAGGGGGGTGTCCCGGATGCGCTCCGGCCCGAACTCCTCCAGCAGGCCCAGGCTGACGGCGAACGAACCGCCGTACGCGCCCACATCCTCACCCATCAGGAACACCCGACTGTCCCGCTGCAGCGCGTCCCGGATTCCGGCGCGGAGGGCCTCACGGTAGCTGGACTTCATGGCCGGCTCCCGGAAGTATCGGCGCCGGAACTCCCCGAAGCGCCGGCTTCGGAACCCCCGGAAGCGCCGGCCTCGCTGTAGACAAACCGTTCCAGGTCCGCGACCGGTTCGGGCGTCCCGGCCTCCGCGAACGCGACGCCGGCTGCGATCTCGGCGTCGGCGTCGGCCTGGAGCTGCTCCCAGTCCGCGTCGGGAAGATCGCCGGAACCCGCCAGGGATGTGCGCAACAGTGTGATCGGGTCCCGCTCCTGCCACCGCGCCACCTCGGCCTTGTCCCGGTAGCGTTCCGGGTCGAACATCGAGTGGGCCCGGAACCGGTAGGTGCGCAGCTCCAGGAAGTGTGGCCCGCCGCCGGCCCGGACCGCGTCCACCGCGCGGCGGGCGGTGTCCTCCACCGCCAGCACGTCCATCCCGTCCACCGCCCAGGCGGCCATCTCGTAGCCGGCGGCCTTGAGTGCGATGTCCGTCTGCGACTCGGAGCGGCCCAGCGCGGTGCCCATCGCATAGAGGTTGTTCTCGCAGCAGAACAGTACCGGCAGCTGCCAGAGCGCGGCGAGGTTCATGCTTTCGTGGAATTCTCCCTCCGCGACGGCGCCCTCGCCGAAGAAGCAGGCGGTGACGCGGGGCCGGCCGGCCAGCTTGTCCGCGAGCGCCAGGCCCACCGCCAGGGGCAGCCCGCCGGCCACGATCGCGTTGCCGCCGTAGAAGCGGGTGGCGGCGTCGAACAGGTGCATGGACCCTCCCCGGCCCCGGCAGCAGCCCTCGACGTTGCCGTACATCTCGGCCAGGATGGCGCCGGCGGACACCCCGCGCAGGAGGGCATGGCCGTGCTCGCGGTAGGTGGCGACGACGGCGTCCTCCGGACCCAGCGCGGACAGCACCCCGGCGGCCACCGCCTCCTCGCCGATGTAGACGTGCAGGAACCCGCGGATCTTGGCGGCACTGTAGAGCTCGACGCATTTCTCCTCGAGCCGGCGCACCCGGAGCATCTGCCGCAGCAGCTCCACGGCGTCCGGGCCGCTCACGCCGGGTCCCTGGACGCCGGACCGGACTCGATGGTGGAGGTGTCGCCCTCCGGCAGGCCCAGCTCGCGGGCCTTCAGCAGCCGGCGGAGGATTTTGCCGCTGCGGGTCTTCGGCAGCGCCGTGGTGAAGTCCAGCAGCCGCGGCGCCACGGCCGGCCCCAGCCGCTTCCGGGCGAAGGCGATGATGTCCAGCCGCAGCTCCTCGGAGGGTTCGACGCCGGGGCGGAGCTCCACGAACGCCTTCACTACCTCCCCGGCCACCGGGTCCGGGACGCCGATCACCCCCGCCTCGGCGACGGCGTCGTGCTCCATCAGCGAGCTCTCCACCTCGAAGGGGCCGATCAGGTGCCCGGAGGACTTGATCACGTCGTCGCCGCGGCCCACGAACCAGTAGTAGCCGTCGGCGTCGCACCGGGCCAGGTCGCCGGTGAGGTACCAGCCGCCGGCGAAGCACTTCCGGTACCGCTCCTCCTCATTCAGGTAGCCGCGGAACATCGAGGGCCAGCCCGGCCGCAGCGCCAGTTCGCCCATGGTATCCGGGTCCGTGACCAGCACCGCGGCCCCGTCCCGGACCACCGGCCTGTCCGCCTCGTCCCTGAGCACCAGGGCCGCCTCGATGCCCGGCAGCGGCCGCCCCATCGACCCGGGCCGGATCTCCGTCGCGGCGAAGTTGGCGATCATGATCCCGCCGGTCTCGGTCTGCCACCAGTTGTCGTGCACGGGCTGGCCGAAGGCTTCCCGGCCCCAGAGGACCACCTCCGGGTTCAGCGGCTCGCCCACGCTGGCGACGAACCGCAGCGCGGACAGGTCATGGCCGGCGGCGCGCTCCGCCCCGGCCTTCATCAGCATCCGCAGGGCCGTGGGCGCCGTGTACCAGACCGAGACGCGCTCGCCGGCGAGGATCCGATACCAGCGGTCCGCGTCCATTTCCTCCTCGTCCACAATGCTCGTCACGCCGTGGCTGAGCGGGGCGAGGACGCCGTAGGAGGTGCCGGTGACCCAGCCCGGGTCCGCGGTGCACCAGTAGATGTCCTCCGGGTGCAGGTCCAGGGCGAAGGTGCCGGTGGCGTGGTGGGCGGTGACGGCGTCGTGGACGTGGATGGCACCCTTGGGCGTTCCGGTGGTCCCGGAGGTGAAGTGCAGCAGCGCCATGTCCTCCGGCTGCGTGGCGGCGATCTCCTCGTCCGCGGGCGCCTCCGCCAGCAGCGCGGCCAGGTCCAGCGTGCCCGGTTCCGGGTGGCCGTCCGCGTCAGCGAGCAGGACGTGCCGCAGCTCCGGCAGTGCGTCCCGCTGCGGGGCGATCTTCCGCCGGTACAGCGCCCGGGTGGTGACCAGGGCGCGGGCACCGCCCAGCTGCAGGCGTTGCCGCACCGGTTCGGGGCCGAACGCGGAGAACAGGGGGCAGAAGACGCTGGCGTTCTTGAACGTGCCCAGCATGGCGGTATAGAGGGCGGGGCTGCGGCCCAGGAGTGAGAAGACGCGCTCGCCGCGGCCGACGCCGAGTCCCCGCAGTGCCGCGGCGAACCGGTTGCTCCGCTCGGCCAGGTCCGCGTAGGTCAGCGCGTGGGCGCCGCCGTCGGCCCGGATGAACCGCAGCGCCTCCCGGCCGCCGAGCCCGGCCGCCACGTGCCGGTCCGCCGCCTCGTACGCGATGTTCAGGCCCCGGCCGCCCGGCAGCCCCGAGAGCTGCCGCCGGGCCTCGTCCCAGCTGAACGCGGCGCGGGCGGCATCGTAATCGGCCAGATGGGGGCGGACCCGGAAGCTGTCGGGATCTTTCCCGATGGCCGGCCAGCGGAGCGAGGGCGCGGTTCCTGCCGTCATGGTTACATCGGACGCCCGCTCCCCGCCGGTGCCAAGAGCCGTTAGTCCCGGCGCCAGAGCGGGGGCCGGGAGCGGACAATGCGGGGGCCGAGCGGCGCCGCGTGGGGCCGGTCGGGGCGGCACGTCCGAGCCTGTACTGCCACTAAACTGGGTGCCATGACAGCCTCCACTGACACCGCGGCCGACGCCGCCGCCGCCCGCGCCCGCCTCCTGGAACTGATCAAGGAACTCGCCGTCGTCCGCGGCAAGGTCATCCTCTCCAGCGGCGCCGAGGCCGACTACTACATCGACCTGCGCCGCATCACCCTGCACCATGAGGCCTCCCGCCTGGTGGGCCAGGTCATGCTGTCCCTGCTCGACGACGCCGGCATCGACTTCGAGTGCGCCGGCGGCCTGACCATGGGCGCAGACCCTGTGGGCACCGCGGTGATGCACGCCGCCGTCGACGCCGGCCGCCCGGTGGACGCGTTCGTGGTCCGCAAGGCGCAGAAGTCCTACGGCATGGGCCGCCAGGTGGAAGGCCCCTCCGTGGAGGGCCGCAATGTCCTGGTCCTGGAGGACACCTCCACCACCGGCGGCTCCGCGCTGACCGCGGTCGAGGGTGTGCGGAAGGCTGGCGGCAACGTGGTGGCCGTCGCCGTGATCGTGGACCGGGCCACCGGTGCCAAGGAAAAGATCGAGGCCGAGGCCGGCGTGCCCTACCTGTTTGCCTTCGGCAAGGACGAACTGGGCCTGGACTAAGGGTTTTCCCTGCAGCGGAATCCTCTGGACCGGGTTTGGGGCCCGACTTATCATTTCCTCAACACCCGCGCCGGCATGCCGGCGCCTGCAGCCGGAGAACACCGCCCATGCCCCCTTCCCATGACCACACCCAGACCGACCTTGGAACGCTGGTAGACCAGGTCCAGGACCTCATCCTCGACAGCAGTGACTTCGAGGAGTTCCTGAACGACCTGGCGCGGTTCTCCGCACACCAAGTGGCCGGCGACGGCGAGGACGCGCTCTGCGGGATCACCCTGCTGCGCGACCGGAAGGCCGCCACGATCGGCTGGAGCAGCGACGACGCCCGGGCGATCGACGAGATCCAGTACCGGCTGGCCCAGGGTCCCTGCCTGACGGCGGCGCAGGAGGAACGCGAGGTCTACGTCCCCGACCTGCTGGACGAGGAGCGCTGGGGCCCCGAATACGCCGACGCCGTCGCCTCGTTCGGCCTGCGCTCGGTGCTCTCCGTCCCGTTCCACCTGCAGGGCGAGGCGCAGGCGGCGCTGAACCTCTACTCCGACGTCCCGCGCAAGTTCGACGGCGAGGCAGCCGACAAGGCCCGCCACTACACCCGGCAGATCAGCCAGGCGCTGCGCATGGCCGTGCGCTGCTCGCTGCATGCGGACAGCGCCAGCAACCTGCGCGCCACCCTGGAGTCCCGCACGGTGATCGACATGGCCATCGGCATCGTCATGGCCCAGAACCGCTGCGACCAGGAGACCGCGGTGCGGATCCTGACGGACGCCTCCAACCACGGGAACATCAAACTCCGTGAGGTGGCGACCTCGCTGGTGAAGTCCGTGGGTGGTTCCGGCACCCGGACCCACTATCAGGAGCCGGGCCGGCAAGCCGCGGGCTGATCCGGGAACTTGTGCCGCTAGTATTCGGCCGATAGTCTGAGCGAGGTTGAGCCGTCGGCCAAAGATACCTTCTTTGGAGTACCTATGGACCAATCCCTGAACGCTCACGTAAAGCTCGACGTCGGTCTCGACATCGTCCGGATCGATGTTATTGGCACCCTTAACCGCGAAACCCGTCCGGCCCTCCTGCAGCTGATCCAGCGCATCCGCCGCTCCGGTTTCACCTGGCACATCCGCGTGGATCTCTCCCGCTCGCCCTTCGTCGAATCCGCCGCCCTCGCCGGCCTGCGCCACGACCTCAACGCCATCGACGGCCAGAGCCGCCAGCTGGACCTCTCCGGCGCGCCGCCCCTTTCCGCCGGGGTCTCGCTGGAACTGCAGTGCTCAGCCGACGCGTCCGGCAGCGTCTTCGAGGACCTGGACTTCGCCGCCGCCGACTTCCACGCCGCCAAAATCCGTCCGCTGGGCCGGTACTCGGACGCCGAACTGCTGGCGGCCTCGGACGACGCCTTCAGCAAGCTCGACGATCCCGCCCGCGGCGCCGCCTCCGAGCTGCTGGCCCACTACGAGGACATCCGGTTCGAGATGTCCCGCCGCGAATTCGACCGCGAAACCGAAACCCTCTGACCTGTCCGGGCGCCGCGGACCCGGCGGCGCCGCACTCCCCGAACCGGAGCATTTTCCCGTGGAAGCCGCAGTGGTTACGGTTGTGGTGTGCCGCGTGAGACCGAAGTGACGGAGGGCGGAACCGCGAAGGCGGATGCCCGGCTCCTCCGGCACGCCGCCGAACTGGAACGGTTCTCCCGGCGGAACTTCCTGATCGGCGCCGGCACCGCGGGACTCCTGGCCGCGGACATGCTCTTCACCCGCCGCGTCCAGGCCGAGCGCCGGGTGAACAAGATCCTGACCGTGCCCGACGACGTCGCCGAACGCTACTACCCGCGCGCCAGCTGGATCCTCTTCCCGGGCTTCAAGACCAGCTGGGAGGAGGCCCAGTGGATCCTGAACTCCCTGCGTGGCGCCATGAACAAACGCGGCCAGCTGGCCGCCGTCGGCTACTCCAACGTGGGCCTGGAGATCGACAAGATCGTGATCGCCGTGATCGAGCACGTGCGCGCCCACAAGCTGGAGACCCTCTACTTTTACGGCCACAGCTTCGGCGGGATGGTCGCCGTGCAGGTGGCCGCCCGGCTGCTGGAACTGCACGGCGTCAAGGTGGCCTTCATCCTGCTGGACTCCAGCCCCGCAACCCGCAGCGACGTGCTGGACCAGAGCTGGTTCGAGGGTGTGGTGTTCCTCTACGAGAGCGGCGTCCGGTTCCCCACGGTGCTGCGCGGCGGCTACGAGCTCGGCGAACGGGTGCTCAACAAACACGAGCGCACCTGGGGCCAGATCGTTGACCAGACACTCGAGCAGCTTTCCCCGATCGCGCCGTCCAGCGTCCTGATCCAGAGCGAGTCCGCCTACATCTACCACTTCGATCCGGGCCGGTACGTGGGCAAGCTCGGCGACGCCAGAATGGCGTTCATTGGCAACCCGGCGGACCAGACCGTCAGCTACGAGACGGCCCGGGACTCCTGGATGCTGCGGTTCGCGGGCAACATGGTCTCCGACTCGCTGCAGACCGACGGCGCCCGGCCGGCCCACGCCAGCCCCCAGTGGAACCCGGGGATCTACAAGCAGCTGGTCGAGCAGCTCCAGGACCAGATCCTGCCCCTTCCGGCCGGCGGCGGCCGGAAGGTGGCGTTCTAGCGGCCTAGATCTGGTTCTTGAGGTCCGCCACCGAGTTCAGGATCTGGTTGGGCCGGAACGGGTAGGCGGCGATGTCGTCCTTGTGGGTGATGCCGCTGAGCACCAGCACCGTGTGCAGGCCCGCCTCCATGCCGGCGATGATGTCCGTGTCCATCCGGTCCCCGATCATGGCCGTGGTCTCCGAGTGGGCGTCGATCTGGTTCATCGCGGATCGGAACATCATGGGGTTCGGCTTGCCGACAATGTAGGGTTCCCGGCCGGTGGCCTTGGTGATCAGGGCGGCGATCGCCCCGGTGGCCGGCATGGGGCCGTCCTTGGAGGGGCCGGTGGCGTCCGGGTTGGTGGCGATGAACCGTGCCCCGCCCAGGATCAGCCGGATGGCCATGGTGATGGCCTCGAAGGAATAGGTGCGGGTCTCGCCGAGCACCACGAAGTCCGGATCCTGGTCGGTGAGGATGAAGCCCGCCTCGTGCAGCGCCGTCGTCAGGCCCGCCTCGCCGATCGTGTAGGCGCGGTTGCCGGAGTCGGAGCCGCGGACCTGGTCCTTGAGGAACTGGGCCGTGGCCAGCGCCGAGGTCCAGATGTTCTCCTCGGGGATCTCCAGGCCGGAGCTGCGCAGCCGGGCGGCGAGGTCGCGCGGAGTGAAGATCGAGTTGTTGGTCAGCACCAGGAAGCGCCGGGAGGTGTCCACCCAGCGCTGGATCAGTTCGGCCGCGCCGGGGATGGGCTGGTTCTCGTGCACCAGCACGCCGTCCATGTCCGTCAGCCAGCACTCGATGTCCTGGCCGCTGCGGTACACCGACGCGGTGGAACGGGTCTCGTCCGCGTCCTGCCGCTGCTCTGAGTGGTGCTCTGACTGCTCCGCCATGGTGCCCTCCGCCGATAGTGTTCCGCTACTGCTCCCAGTCTAATGTTGAGAAGTGACCCAGCCAGAAGTAACGCCAGCAGCAGAGCCTGAACCCGGGCAGGAACCGGAGATCGGCGTCGGGCCCTGGAGCGGGCCGCTGCCCGAGGGGGACCACTGGGACCCGGACCTGCTGGCCGACGGGGACCGCCGCAACGTCCTGGACAAGTACCGGTACTGGAAGCACGAGGCGATCGTCGCAGAGCTGGACTCGCGGCGCCACAACTTCCACATCGCCATCGAAAACTGGCAGCACGACATGAACATCGGCACCGTGGTCCGGACGGCGAACGCCTTCTTGGCCAAGGAGGTGCACATCATCGGACGACGGCGGTGGAACCGGCGCGGCGCCATGGTCACCGACCGCTACCAGCACGTCCGCCACCACCCCACGGTGGAGGACTTCGTGGCGTGGGCGCAGGGGGAGGGCCTCGCGATCATCGGGATCGACATCTTCCCGGACTCGGTGCCGCTGGAGACCTACGAACTCCCGCGAGACTGCGTGCTGGTGTTCGGCCAGGAAGGTCCCGGCCTGACCCCCGAGGTGCACGCCGCCGCGGTGGACACCCTCTCCATCGAGCAATTCGGCTCCACCCGCTCCATCAACGCCGCCTCGGCCGCCGCGATCGCGATGCACGCCTGGATCCGCCGGCACGTCTTCAACCAGCTCCCCGGCTAGGCCGGCAGTAAGGACCGTTCTTTAGATCGGCCGGCCCGCGGCGAACACCGCCGTGACGGCCAGGTCCTCATCCAGCAGGACCGCGTCCGCCTGGTACCCCGGCGCCAGCAGCCCCAGGTCCGTGCCCCGGCCGATCGCCCGAGCCGGCGTCCCGGTCAGCGCCGTCACCGCATCGGTCAGCGGGATGCCCGCGTCCCGCACCGCCCGGCGCAGGGCCTCGTCAAGCGTCAGGGTGGACCCGGCGATGCGGCCCTCCGCGTCCCCGGTCCCGGCCAGTCGCGCCACGCCGCCGCGCACCGTGACGGGCAGCGTGCCCAGCCGGTAGCTACCGTCCGCGGCGCCGGCGGCGGCCATCGCGTCGCTGACCAGCGCCACCCGGCCGGGGGCTCCGGTGAAGGCCAGCCGCACCATCTCCGGGTGGACGTGGACGCCGTCATTGATCACCTCAAGGGTCACGCCGGGGGAGCGGAACGCCGCGGCAACGGGCCCGGGCTCGCGGTGGTGCAGCCCCGGCATCGCGTTGAAGGCGTGCGTGAGGATGGAAGCGCCGGCGTCGAACGCGGCGAGGGCGGCGTCGTACCCGGCGGCGGTGTGCCCGACGGCGACCGCGACGCCGGCGTCCACCAGGGTGCGGAGGGCCGCCATGGCGCCGGGAAGTTCCGGGGCGAGGGTCCACTGCCGGAGCGTGCCGCGTCCCGCCGCCAGCAGCGCAGCGACGTCCTCCGGGTCCGGGGCGCGGAGCAGGGCGGGGTCGTGGGCGCCGCGGAATTTGTCGGCGAGGAAGGGTCCCTCCAGGTGGGCGCCCAGGATAAGCGGGTCTGTTTCGGCCGCGTCGGCGACCGCGACGAGCCGGGCTTCCAGGTCCGGCCTGGCTGCGGTGACGAGGGAGAGGACCAGCCGGGTGGTGCCGTGCCGGTGGTGGGTGGCCAGGGCCCGGCCGATCGCGGCCGCCCCGCCGTCGCCAGCCCCGGCGTCGAACGCGGCGCCGCCCCCGCCGTGGCAGTGCAGGTCGATGAAACCCGGCACCAGCCAGCGGCCGGCCGCGTCCGTGACGGCGCACCCGGCGCCCGGAGCATCAAGACCGTCCCCGGCCCCGTTGTCGGCAAGGGCGCAGCCGGCCTTCGGCACCAGCTCCCGCCAACCGTCCCCGGACCCGACGGCCGCGACCGCGGTCCCGGCGAACGCCACCCAGGCGTCAGCGGTGATGGACCCGCCGGAGACGAGGCGGGCCGAGTGGATGATGCGGGTGGGCTGACCGGGCATGATGCTGCCACCCTATCCGCTCCGGTCCGGGGCAGTGTTACAGCCGGGAGTGAGCGGAACCACTGCCGTCCGGCGGGAATGGCTAGGATGGTGCGTAGCCGACGAGGTTCACCCCAGGGGTCAGCCCAGCCCGCAGACGAAACTCACCTAAGGAGTCAGCATGCCCATTGCAACCCCAGAGATTTACTCCGAGATGATCGACCGCGCGAAGACGGGCGGTTTCGCTTTCCCCGCCGTCAACGTGACCTCCTCCCAGACCCTGAACGCCGCCCTCCGCGGCTTCGCCGAGGCCGAGTCCGACGGCATCGTCCAGGTCTCCACCGGCGGTGCCGCCTACTGGTCCGGCGCCTCCACCAAGGACATGGTGGCCGGCTCCCTGGGCTTCGCCGCGTTCGCCCGCGAGGTGGCCAAGAACTACGGCGTCAACATCGCCCTGCACACGGACCACTGCCCCAAGGACAAGCTGGACGGCTTCGTCCTGCCGCTGCTGGCCGCCTCCGAGGCCGAGGTCAAGGCCGGCCGCAACCCGCTCTTCAACTCCCACATGTGGGACGGCTCCGCCGAAACCCTGCAGGAGAACCTCAAGATCGCCCGTGACCTGCTGGCCCGCACCGCGGCCGCCAAGATGATCCTCGAGGTCGAGATCGGCACGGTCGGCGGCGAGGAGGACGGCGTCGAGAACGCCATCAACGACAAGCTCTACACCACGGTTGAGGACGCCCTCGCCACGATCGACGCCCTCGGCGCCGGCGAGAACGGCCGCTACATCACCGCCCTGACCTTCGGCAACGTGCACGGCGTGTACAAGCCCGGCGGCGTGAAGCTGCGCCCGGAGATCCTCAAGGACATCCAGGAGCAGGTGGGCGCCAAGATCGGCAAGGCCAACCCGTTCGACCTGGTCTTCCACGGCGGCTCCGGCTCCTCCGAGAAGGAAATCGCCGACGCGGTCTCCTACGGCGTGATCAAGATGAACATCGACACCGACACCCAGTACGCCTACACCCGCCCGGTGGTGGACCACATGTTCCGCAACTACGACGGCGTCCTGAAGATCGACGGCGAGGTCGGCAACAAGAAGATGTACGACCCGCGCGTCTGGGGCGCCTCCGCCGAGGCCGGCCTGGCCGCCCGCGTGGTCGAAGCCGCCCAGCAGCTCGGCTCCACCGGCAAGACGTTCTAACCGTGTCGGACGAATTCCGGAAGAACCTGCTGGGCCCCGAACCCACCCTCCTGCCCGCCGAGACCGAGGTCACCGCGGGCCTGGAGGCCGGGCACGAGGCCCTGGACCTGGTGGAGAAGCACCCGACGTCCTCGCTGCTCTGGGCCGTGCTGGCCGAGGAAGCGTGGAAAGAGGGTCGGACCATCGATTCCTACGCCTACTCCCGCGTCGGCTACCACCGCGGCCTGGACGCCCTCCGGCGCAACGGCTGGCGCGGCGCCGGCCCGATTCCGTGGGAGCACGAGCCGAACCAGGGCTTCCTGCGGGCGCTGTACTCGCTCGGCCGGGCCTCCGCAGCGATCGGTGAGGCCGAGGAGCCGGAGCGGATCGAGAAGTTCCTGGCCGAGTCCGATCCCACGGCCAAGGCCGCCATCGAGGCGCGCGGCTGACCCTGCGCCGCCCCGGCTGACCCGGGACCAGACGACGACGGCGGGTGCCCACCGAAAGGTGGACACCCGCCGTCGCGGTTTAAGCTGGGCCCACGCCCGCAGGGTTCCCTGGCCGAGCTTGCGAGGTTAGGGAGCGGGTGGGGACGATCAGGCCTTCGCCAGGCCGGTGCGGGCCATCGCGTCCGCGTAGGCAACGCGCATGTCCTCAAGGTACTGCTCCTGCCGTGCAGGGGTGCCGGCGAAGGCGCGGCCGCTGAGCGAACGCACCTTGTAGGTCTTCAGGCCGCGGCGCCAGATCATCGGCACCTCGGTCTTCAGCAGCAGGTTGGCCAGCCGGTTGGCCTCGGTGCCGTGGGCGACGATCACGGAGGCGCGGGGGACCAGGGCCAGGAACTTCAGCAGCGGCTTGAGTCCGGCGGCGATCTGGTCCGGGGTGAATTTGCCGTTGGGCTCGCCCTCGACGTGCCACGGGTGGACATTCCACGGCATCACGAACTCGGGGCGCAGGCCCAGCTTCCACTGGATGCCCAGCAGGCGGGTGGCGGCGTCGGAATCGCCGGCGGTGATGAACCCGGACGGGTCCGCGGTGCCGATGTTGGAGAACAGGCTCACGATGCGGCATTCGTCCACGTCGTGGGCGGGATCGACGTAGGGGACGGTGGTGCCGGCCTTGGCGGTCTGGAGGGCGTCGCACAGCTCGTTGACCGGGGCGACATTGGCCTCGTAGCGGCGGTTAAAGAGCTGTTCGCGGAAATTTTCAGTGGCCAGGGCTGTCATGTGGTGCTGGGTCTCCTGCGGGATTGGTAACGCCGCCAGACCGGCCGCGGGCGCGCCAAAGGAAGGCGCGCCGCGGCCGATGTGGTGTGGAAATGTGGTGTGGGCCGGAAACTTGTCCGGCCGTTACCAGTCTACCAAGATCCCGCCGGCCGGCCGCCGGTCACCAAAGTCGCTTGGTGGCCCGCCGTGCTCCCTCGCCCAGCGCCTCAAGCTTGGCGAAGGCGATCTGCGGGTGGACGCGGCCGCCGAGGCCACAGTCCGTGGAGGCAATCACGTTCTCGCGGCCCACCAGTTCGGCGAACCGCACGATCCGGTCCGCCACCAGGTCCGGGTGCTCGACGACGTTGGTGGCGTGGGAGACGACGCCGGGGATGATCGACTTGCCCTCGGGAAGCTTGGTGTCTTCCCAGACCCGCCACTCGTGCTCGTGCCGGACATTGGCAGCCTCGAAGGAGTACGCGCCGGCGTTGACCTGCAGCACCGAGCCGATGATGTCCTGGAACGGGATGTCCGTGGTGTGCGGGCCGTGCCAGGAACCCCAGCAGACGTGCAGCCGGATCTGCTCCTGCGGCAGGTCCCGGAGCGCCCAGTTGGTGGCCTCCACCCGGAGCTGGATGAACTTCAGGTAGTCCTCCAGGCTGGGCTCGGGGTTGATCTGGTCCCAGCTCTCGGCCAGCGACGGGTCGTCCAGCTGGACGGTCAGGCCGGCGTCGATGATGGCCTTGTACTCCTCGCGCATGGCGTCCGCGCAGGCGTAGAGCAGTTCCTCGTCGCTCTGGTAATACTCGTTGGCCACCCGGGCGCAGGACCCGGGGGAGAGGGAAGCGACGAAGCCCTCCGTCAGGCCCGCCGCGGCAAGGCCGGTCTTGAGGTTGGCGACGTCGGAGGCCACCAGGTCCTGGCCCGTGTAGGTCAGCGGCCCGGCGATCTTGGGCTGGGTCACGGACTTGCGGTGCGAGAGGATGCCCGAGGACGGGTCGTTGTAGGCCTCGTTGAACTTCTGCCGGTCCCGGCGGTCCGGGAAGGACGTCAGGACGATGTGGCCAGGCGAGGAGCGGTGCACCTGGGCGTCGGCCCAGCGGTCCACATTGGTCGGTTCCAGGCCGCCGAGGCGCGAGAAGGAGTAGTTCCACCAGGCGCCGTAGTCCACGGAGCTGGACATGGTGTGGCCGTACTCGCCGTCGTTGGCGATGTCGATGCCCAGATCGCTTTGGCGCTGCACCACGTCCTTGACCGAGGTTTCCAGCAGGTCCAGGAACTCGGGGGTGATCCCGTCCTTTTCCTTGGACTCGTTCGCGGCGATCAGTTCCGGGGTGCGGGGCAAGGACCCGGCGTGGGTGACGCGGATGTGGTCGGTGTTCTGGGCGGAGGTAGGGGTCATGGCTCGTTTTCCTTTCCATCGGTCCTGGCGGTAGCACCGTGGCCGGCCGCGGCAGCCGCCCTAGGGGGCTGTCCGGGTCCGGCGGGGTTGCTGCGGCGTCAACGGTCCAGGTCCCTCGGCCGCTCGGGATGGTCACTCCCACTACATTCCACCCGGGCGCCACCCGCAAGTTGTGCCCATAATGTGTCACGGGCCCGTGGTGGCGGCCGAAAACGCGCCGCCGGCTCCGTCGTCGGCTAAACTTGGGTGGTAAGAGCCCCTGACTGCCCGCAGCGGTAGAGCCGGGGCATTCTCATGAACGGTGCCGGACTGCGGAACCACCTGGTGGACCGAAGCGCGGCCCGAACGAATGGGGGAGGATCCCATGCCAGCAATCGTGATCGTCGGAGCCCAGTGGGGCGACGAGGGCAAAGGTAAAGCCACCGACCTTCTCGGCGGCCGTGTCGACTACGTCGTCAAGCCCAACGGCGGCAACAACGCCGGCCATACCGTCGTCGTAGGCGGTGAGAAGTACGAGCTGAAGCTCCTTCCTGCCGGCATCCTCAGCCCCAACGCCATCCCGGTAATCGGCAACGGCTGCGTGGTGAACCTCGAGGCGCTGTTCCAGGAGATCGACGGGCTCGAGGCCCGCGGCGCGGACACGTCCCGGCTGCGCGTCTCCGCCAACGCCCACCTCGTGGCGCCCTACCACCAGGTGCTGGACAAGGTCACCGAGCGGTTCCTCGGCAGCCGCGCCATCGGCACCACCGGCCGCGGCATCGGCCCGGCCTACATGGACAAGGTGGCCCGCCTCGGCATCCGCGTCCAGGACGTCTTCGACGAGTCCATCCTGCGCCAGAAGGTCGAGGGCTCGCTGCGGCAGAAGAACGAACTGCTGGTCAAGGTCTACAACCGCCGCGACATCGAGGTGGACGAGATCGTGGACTACTTCCTCTCCTTCGCCGAGCGCCTCCGCCCCTTGGTCGTAGACAGCACCTTCCTGCTGAACACGGCGCTGGACGAGGGCAAGGTGGTCCTCATGGAGGGCGGCCAGGCCACGTTCCTCGACGTCGACCACGGGACCTACCCGTTCGTGACCTCCTCCAACCCGACCGCCGGCGGCGCGTCCGTGGGCTCGGGCATCGGCCCCACCCGGATTTCCCGCTCGATCGGCATCATCAAGGCGTACACCACGCGCGTCGGCGCCGGACCGTTCCCCACCGAGCTGTTCGACGAGATGGGCGTCTACCTGCAGAAGACCGGCGGTGAGTTCGGCGTCAACACCGGCCGCCCGCGCCGCTGCGGCTGGTACGACGCCGTGCTGGCCCGGCACGCCTCCCGCGTCAACGGCTTCACCGACTACTTCGTCACCAAGCTGGACGTGCTCACCGGCATCGAGCAGATCCCGGTCTGCGTGGCCTACGACGTCGACGGCGTCCGGCACGATGAGATGCCGATGACCCAGACCGAGTTCCACCACGCGAAGCCGATCTTCGAGTACTTCGACGGCTGGACCGAGGACATCACCGGCGCCCGCACCCTGGACGACCTGCCGGAGAACGCCCGCAACTACGTGCTGGCGCTCGAGAAGCTCTCGGGTACCCGGTTCTCCGCGATCGGCGTCGGCCCGGACCGCGACCAGACGATCGTGGTCAACGATCTGATCAACGACTGACCTGATTAAGGGCTAACGCCCTTCGAGCGCCCGACGGCGGCGTCCCACCCGGAACGGTGGGGCGCCGCCGTCGCCGTTTAACCCCGGGGCAACCCCGGAAACCTCCAGAAAAATCGCGGCAATCCGGGGCGGAACGGTCCTGGGAAAAAGAAACAAAAGAATTTTCCGGATCCCCGTAACCTTTTCGGCCCTCCCGGCGATTACCCCTATGTAAGCGCCGCATGGGACCTGGACCCCAACCACGTTCCGCGGCGCGGCCGCGAAGCTACCGCACGGCACCCGCCCCCATCGGGCGCCGCGGGCTTCGCCGGAAGGATCCGACGGGCACCTGCCCCCATCAGGTGCCGACGGGATCCCCACTGTAAGAGCCGGCGGGCGCCCGCCCCCATCGGGCGCCGCCGGCCCTCCACAACCAAAGGATGTAATTTTCATGAAGAGTGTTAGCAAGACCACCAAGATTGCTGTCGGCGCCGCCATTCTCGCGGTCGGAGGCTTCTCCGGAATCGGCCTGGCCAACGCGGCCCAGGTCTCGAACACCCAGCAGGCTGAAGTGAGCAACGCTACGCCCGCCACCCCGGCCGTTCCGGCGACCCCGTCGCTGCCCGCCGTTCCGGCTACCCCGGCCGTTCCGGCTGTGCCGTCTGCTCCCGCCGTTGACGGTGCCGCCAAGGGCGACGCCTCCGTCAAGGGTGCCGACGAGTCCGCCGAGGGCTCCGTCTCCGCCGACAAGGACGGCGTAACCGTCGACGGCGCCGCCAACGCCAAGGGCGCCGCAGAGGCCCAGGCTCACGCCGGCGTCACCGTGGCCACCCCGGCCGTCCCGGGTGCCAAGGACCTCCCGGCTACCCCGGCCGTCCCGGCCGTCCCGTCGGTGGATGTCCCGCAGGTGAAGAAGTAAGCACTGCCCATCTCCTTTCGGAGGTGACGGGGTGCGGCCGCTAAGATCTTGGGGGCCGCACCCCACAGCAGTAAACGGAAGGAAAGCCTCTTGGCAGACCAGCTGAGCGATGACGAACTGTCAGCCGCCTTGGCTGGCGACCCGTCAGGATTCAGCGCCGTTTACACCGTGATGTCCCCGGCAGTGCTGGGCTACTTCCGGGCCAAGGGCGTCGACGATGCCGAGGCCCTCACCCAGGACGTGTTCGTGGACATCCTGCCCCGGCTCGGCGGCGTCACCGGCGGCCACAAGGGGCTGCGGACCTTTATCTTCTCCGTGGCCCACGCCCGCCTGGTGGACCACTACCGCCGCTCGGAGCGGGCCCCGCACCACACCCCTTACGACCCCCTGACGGATGACCGGCACACGGTCTCCGCGGAGGACGAGGCACTCGGATCGCTCGGGGGCCTGACCCACACACTCTCCCTGCTCAACGAGGAGCAACGGGAAGTCCTGGTCCTGCGGATCGTCGCGGACCTCGCCATCGACGAGGTGGCCAGCATCATGGGCAAGAGCCCGGGTGCCATCAAACAGCTTCAGCGGCGCGGGCTCAGTGCCCTGCGCGAACTGGTAACAGAAAAGGACCACGCAGCATCATGACCGGCACCCGCAAACCCCAGCAGGATGGCAGCATCCAGGCGGTGCTCCGTGATGCCGGCCTGGAATCTGCCGCCGAACTCCGCGGCGCCCTGGAAAACCTCCAGGCCCTGGTCCCGGACCAGGCCCCCGCCCCGCGGGCCGACCTCGCGGCCCTGCTCGCCGCCGGCGCCCCCGCAGCAGCCGCCTCTTCCGAAGAATCCGCCTCCTCCGTCGAGGAGCCCCCGCTCCCCGCGGGCGTTGCCAGCCTGGCGGCACACCGCCGCAGCCGGGGAAACCGGCGCCGGATGGCTTTGGTGGGCGGCGCCGTCGTCGGTGCCATGACCCTCGGTGCGGGTGCCGTGGCTGCCGCCAGTCAGGACTTCCGCGACAGCGTCGGCCACACCGTGGGCAGTATTTTCCAGCCCGCCGGCAATGCCCCGGCCCCCGCTCCGTCCTCGGTCCGCCCGTCGCCGTCGGACCTGCCGGCGCTTCCGGCACCGGCCCCCGCGCCGGCCGGCACGGTGACGGCACCGACCCTTCAGGCAACGGCCCCGGGCGCGGTCCCCGAACCGGTCCGGCCCAGCACTTCGGCCACGCAGCCGGGCCTCGGCCGCGACGTCGGCCGGACCGGCGTGCTGCCGACCCCGCCGCAGCGGCCGGTTACGCCCGTGGTCCCCGGCGCCGACGGCCGGGGCATCCCGGTCAGCCCGCTGCCCACCGTCCCGGCCATCCCCGAGGTTCCGGACGGGACGGGGCAGCGCTGATCCCGGCTTAGGCCAGGACCTGCCGCTTCGAGGAGATGACTCCGGTGTCGAAGCCGGCCAGATGCAGGCCGCCGTGGAAGCGCGCGTGCTCGATCTTCACGCACCGGTCCATCACCACGTTCAGCCCGGCCGCCTCGGCCTCCTTGGCCACGTCTTCGTGCCAGGACCCTAACTGCAGCCAGAGCGTCTTGGCGCCCGCGGCGATCGCCTCGTCCAGCACCCCCGGCAGGTCATCGTGCTTGCGGAACACATCCACAATGTCCGGGCTCTCCGGCAGGTCCGCCAGCGACGCGTAGCTCGGCTGGCCCAGGATCTCCTTCACCACCGGGTTCACGAAGTAGACCTTGTACCGGGTGGAGGACTGCAGGTACGTCGCCACGAAGTAGCTGGCCCGGGACGGCTTGTCCGAGGCGCCCACAATCGCGATGGACTTCGCCTGCCGGAGCAGGTTCAGCCGCTCCGGCGCGGACGGTCCGGTCCAGGTGCGGGTTTCTTCAGTCATCAGTTCGCTCCAATCGTGCACGCTTCGGCGGGCAGTTCGTGCTGGGCTTCCCCTGATGCACCGTCGGCCGGGGCCTCCGACGCCGCGGCCAGGGCCTGGTCCAGGTCCCAGAGGATGTCCTCGATGTCTTCCAGGCCCACCGAGATCCGGACCAGGTCCTCCGGCACGCCCGCGGATTCGAGCTGCTCCGGGCTGAGCTGCTGGTGGGTGGTGGAGCCCGGGTGGATCACGAGGGTCCGGGAGTCGCCCACATTGGCCAGGTGCGAGGCCAGCTGCAGGGCCTCGATGAACTTCTGCCCCGCGGCCCGGCCGCCCTTAACGCCGAACGAGAACACCGACCCCGGGCCCAGTGGCAGGTAGGTGCGGGCACGTTCGAAGTGCGGGTGCGAGGGCAGGCCGGAGTAGTTCACGTACGCCACCCGCTCGTCGGCTTCGAGCCATTCGGCCACGGCCTGGGCGTTCTTGAGGTGCTCGTCCAGCCGCTGCGGGAGCGTCTCGATGCCCTGCAGCAGCTGGAACGCGGACTGCGGTGACAGGGCCGGGCCGATGTCGCGCAGCTGCTCGCAGCGCAGCTTGGTGAGGAACCCGTATTCGCCGAAGTTCCCCCACCAGGAGACGTTGCCGTAGGAGGCCACCGGCTCGGTCATGGTGGGGAACTTGCCGTTGCCCCAGTTGAAGCGGCCGCTTTCGACGACGACGCCGCCCAGGGTGGTGCCGTGGCCGCCGAGGAACTTGGTGGCGGAGTGGATCACGATGTCCGCGCCGTGCTCGATCGGCCGCACCAGGTACGGGGTGCTCAGGGTGGCGTCGACGACGAGTGGAATGCCGGCGTCGTGCGCCACCTTCGCCAGCCCGGCCAGGTCCTGGACCTCGGAGGAGGGGTTGGCAACGACCTCGACGAAGATCGCCTTGGTGTTCTCCCGGATGGCCGCGGCGTAGTCCGCCGGGTCCGTGCCGGGGACGAAGGTGGTGTCCACGCCGAAGCGGCGGAGCGTGACGTCCAGCTGGGTCACGGTGCCGCCGTAGAGCTGGGAGGAGGCCACGAGGTGGTCCCCGGCCTGGGTGAGCGCGGCGAAGGTGACGAACTCCGCGGCCATGCCCGAGGACGTGGCGACGGCGCCGATGCCGCCCTCCAGGGAGGCGACGCGCTCCTCGAACGCGGCCACCGTGGGGTTGCCGATCCGGGAGTAGATGTTGCCGTACTTCTGCAGCGCGAAGAGGTTGGCCGCGTCCTGGGTGTCCTTGAAGACAAAGGACGTGGTCTGGTAGATCGGCACGGCCCGGGCGCCGTGTTCGGCGTCGGGAGTGCCGCCGGCGTGCAGGGCGCGGGTGCGGAATCCGAAGGTACGGTCGGCCATTACGCGTTCACCTCAATCTTGGTGGCAGGGGTGGAAAGTTCGGTGCCGTGCTTGCGGGCCAGGTCGGCCTCGAGCTCGCGCACGATCGGCAGGATGTCCTTGCCGAACGCGGCCACCTCCTCCTGGAAGTGCAGGTAGCAGGTCAGGAGCAGGTTCACCCCGATCTTCTTGTACTCGACGATCCGTTCCGCGATCTGCTCGGGGGTGCCGATCAGCTGGGTCTTGAAGCCGTCGTTGTACTGGATCAGGTCCTCGAAGCTGGAGTCCGCCCACATGCCCTTGCCGTCCCTGGTGGACGCCCCGGCCTCCTGGACGGCGTCGCGGAAGCCCTCGACGGCGGGTTTGTGCGCTTTCGCGACGATCTCGCGGAGGGTCTCGCGGGCCTCCTTCTCGGAGTCGCGGGCGATCACGAAGCCGTTCAGGCCAAACCTCGGGAAGTCGAGGGCGCCTTCGGTCCCGCGCCGGACTTCGCCGGCGGCCGCAACGACGCCGGCGATGTTCTCCTTGAAGCCCTCCAGGTCCTTGCCGTTGGAGAAGTACCAGTCCGCCACGCGGCCGGCCGTGGCCTGTGCCGCGGTGGAGTTGCCGCCGAAGAAGATCTCCGGGTGCGCGCGGCCCGGGACGTCCACCGGGCCCGGCTGCAGGGTGAAGTCGGTGATGTTGTAGTACTTGCCGGCCTGGCTGAAGTTCTTCTCCGTCAGCAGGCCGCGGAGCACCCGGATGAACTCCTCGGTGCGGACGTAGCGCTCGTCGTGCTCCAGCCACTCGAGGCCGAAGTTTTCGAACTCGGCCTTGAGCCAGCCGGAAACGATGTTCACGGCGGCGCGGCCGTTGGAGATGTGGTCCGCGGTGATCAGGTACTTCGCCAGCACGCCCGGGTGCCACATGCCGGGGTGGACGGCGGCGATCACCTTCAGCCGCTCGGTGGCGGCCAGCAGGCCCAGGCTGAACGAGGTGGCCTCGTGCTGCTTGTCCGCGCCGTAGGAGGCGGCGTAGCGGGTCTGGGTCAGGGCGTACTCGAAACCGGAATCCTCGGCGATGCGGGCCAGCTTCTTGTTGTAGTCGAAGTCCCAGCCGGTGCGCTGTTCGATGGTGGAGACCACCAAGCCACCGGAGACGTTGGGGACCCAGTAGGCGAACTTGAGCGGTTCGGAGAGACGGGCGACGGTGCTGTTCTCGGTCATGGTGTTCCTTACTTCCGGGTTGGTTCTGTGCTGCGTTCGCGGAGGGCCTGCTGAATGCCGGCGATCGAAGGTTCGTTCTGCAGCGACGTGGTGTCGCCGAGTTCGGTGCCCTCGAACAGCTGGGTCAGCAGCCGTCGCATGATCTTGCCGCTGCGGGTCTTCGGCACGTCCGGGACCACGACGACGTCGCGCGGTTTCGCGATCGGCCCAATCGCCTTCGCGACGTGGTTGCGCAGTTCCTCGGTGGACGGGGCCCGGCCGGCGTCGCCGCCCTTGGGGACGACGAACGCGACCACCGCGTGGCCGGTTTTGGGGTCGGGGACCGGGCAGACGCCGGCCTCCACCACGTCCGGGTGCGAGACCAGTGCCGATTCGATCTCGATGGTGGAGAGCAGGTGCCCGGAGACGTTGAGGGTGTCATCCACCCTGCCCAGGATCCAGATGTCGCCGTCGTCGTCGTATTTGGCGCCGTCGCCGGCGAGGAACCAGCCCTGTTCCGCGTACTGGCGCCAGTAGGAGTCGTAGTAGCGCCGCGGGTTGCCCCAGACGGTGCGGGCGATCGCCGGGCCGGGGGCGTCCACCACGATGAAGCCCTGCACCCCGGGCGGTACCGGGGCCCCGGCCTCGTCCACGATCCGGGCGCCGACGCCGGGCAGCGGCCGGGCGGCGCAACCGGGCTTGAATGCGGTGTCGGTCGGGGCGGGGGAGAGGATGGTGGCGCCGGTCTCGGACTGCCACCAGGTATCCACCACTGGCGCGGTGCCGGCTCCGACGTTGTCCCGGAACCAGCGCCAGGCCTCCGGGTTCACGGCCTCGCCCACGGTGCCGAGCAGCCGGATGGAGGACAGGTCGAACGAGGCGGGGATGCCATCCGGGAACCAGCCCATCAGCGAGCGCACCAGGGTGGGTGCGGTGTAGTACTGCGTGACGCCGTAGCGTTCGATGATCTCGAAGTGCCGGCCCGGGTGCGGGGTGTTTGGCGTGCCCTCGAAGATCACCTGGGTGGCGCCGTTGGAGAGCGGGCCGTACAGCTCGTAGGTGTGCGCGGTGACCCAGGCGAGGTCCGCGGTGCACCAGTGGACGTCCCGGTCCCGGAGCGCCGGGTCCGGGTTGCTGAAGAGGTGCTCGAAGCTCCACGACGCCTGGGTCAGGTAGCCGCCGGAGGTGTGGACCAGGCCCTTGGGCTTTCCGGTGGTGCCGGAGGTGTACATGATGAACAGCGGCGTCTCGGCGTCGAACGCCTCGGCGACGTGGACGTCGGAGGCGCGCCCGACGGCGTCGTGCCACCACACGTCCCGGCCCGGGACCATCGGGACGGTGCCAAGGTCCTCCGGCGCGGTGGTCCGGTTGACCACCAGGACGTGTTCGACGGCGTTGTCCCCGGCGACGGCGGCGTCTGCATTGGCCTTCACCGGCACCGCGGCGCCGCGGCGGAACTGCCCGTCCGTGGTGACCAGCAGCTTCGCGCCGGTGTCCTCCACCCGGAACTTCAGCGCGTCGGCGGAGAACCCGCCGAACACCAGGGAGTGGATGGCGCCGATGCGGGCCACGGCCAGGGTGATGATGACCGTTTCGGGGATCACCGGGAGGTAGATTACCACGCGGTCGCCCTTGGTGATGCCGAGGTCCAGCAGGGCGTTGGCGGCCCGGGATACTTCGCGTTGCAGGTCCGCGTAGGTGAGGGTGCGCCGGTCGCCCGGTTCGCCCTCGAAATACAGCGCCACGGTGTCACCGCGTCCCGCCGCTACATGGCGGTCGACGCAGTTGTAGGCGACGTTGAGCTTCCCGCCCTCGAACCAGCTGATCTGCGGACCGGTTCCGGCCGCCGGGTCCGCGGGGACGCGGCGGTGCGTGGTGTGCCAGGGCAGCCCCGCACCAGCGGACCCGGCGGGTTCCCAGTCCAGGCGCAGCGCGGCCTGTTCCCAGAATGCGATGCGTTCGGCCTCGGTCAACGGAGCCTGTGTCTGTGGTGCCACGGTGCCTTGGCCCAGGGTCTGGGGGCCCGGGGTCTGTGCCGTGGTCTCTGCTGCCGTTACGCCCACCGGTTCACCGCCCACTTCTCGGCCAGGCCGAGCAGCGCGTCGGTGATCTTGCCGATCACGGCCAGCAGCACGATGGCCAGCAGCAGCCGGTCCGTGCGGCCGTTGTTCTGCGAGTCGGTCAGCAGGAAGCCCAGGCCCATCGAGGAGGCGATGAGCTCGGCCGCCACGAGGAACAGCCACGCCTGCGCCAGGGCCAGCCGCAGACCGGAGAACACGGCGGGCACGACGGCGGGCAACTGCACCGTGGTCAGCAGCTTCACGCCCTTGAGCCCGAAGGCTCGGGCGGCCTCCACCAGGTTCCGGTCCACGTGGCGCAAGGCCAGCGAAACGGTGGTGAAGACGGGGAAGAACGCGCCGATCATGATCAGGGTGACCTTGGAATCCTCGCCGATCTTCATCCAGAGGATCAGCAGCGGCACCCAGGCCAGGGACGGAACGGCCCGCAGCGCGCCGATGGTGGGGCCCAGCAGGGCGTCCGCCACGCGGGAGAGCCCCACCAGGGAGCCGAGGAGCAGACCCAGGGCGGCGCCGGCGGCGAATCCGATCAGCACCCGCTGGGTGGAGATGGCGACGTGCAGGCCCAGCTGCCCGCGGCGGAGCAGGTCGAGGCCGGCGTCGAACACCATGGCCGGCGGCGGGAGCTGGACCACGCTGAAGAGTCCCGCGGCGGTGGACAGCTGCCAGGCCGCCAGCACCGCCGCGGGGACCAGCAGTCCAAGGAGCAGACGCGCCCAGCCGCGGGCCAGGAACCCGGCGGGGGACCATCCGTTCGCCGGGGTGCCGTGTCCTCCCGTGACGGGGGAGGCCGGCCGGGCGGCGTCTGCCGGAGCTGCGGGGGCGGCTGCAGCGCGCCCGTCCGCAACGGTGGTGCCGGTGAAGGGGGAATCTCCGAGGCCGGCCATCAGGAGTCCTTGATGGCGGAGGCGTCCGCCTTCTTCACCAGCGAGTCATCGAGAAGCGAGCCGACGGCGTCGTCGATCTGCTTCTGGCTCGCCACGTCCCCGGTCTCCACGAAGGTGGGACCGATCTTCGCGAGGACCGTGCGCTGGGCTTCGCCCGGCGCCGGGTTGACGTTGAGGTTGCTGCGCTGCAGCACCACGGTCTTGGCCACGGCCAGGTCCAGGCCGGCGGCCTCGGCCAGGATCTGCGCGGTCTCGTCCGGGTTCGCGGCCGCCCAGGCGCGGGCCTTCTCGTAGGCGTTCACCACGGTCTGCGCCTGCTGCGGCCGGTCCTTGAGGAAGGACTCGGTGGCGTTGAGGAAGCCGTAGGTGTTGAACGAGAGGTTCCGGTAGAAGAGCTTGGCGCCCTTCTGCTCGGCGCCGGCCATGATCGGGTCCAGCCCGGACCAGGCGTCCACGGATCCGTTCTCCAGGGCGGTGCGGCCGTCCGCGTGCTGCAGGTTCTGCACGGTGACGTCCTTGGGCGAGAGGCCGGCCTCGGACAGCGCCTGCAGCAGGAAGAAGTACGGGTCCGTGCCCTTGGTGGCCGCGACCGACTTGCCCTTCAGGTCCGCCACCGTGCTGATGCCGGAGCCGGGCTTGGTGACCAGGGCGGCCCATTCGGGCTGGGAGAAGATGTCGATGGTCTTGATCGGGGAGCCGTTGGCCTTGGCCAGGAGCGCGGCCGAACCGGCGGTGGAGCCGACGTCCACCGCGCCGGAACGGAGTGCCTCGTTGGCCTTGTTGGAGCCGGCCGACTGGACCCACTTGACGGTGACGCCCTGGTCCTTAAGGGCGGCCTCCAGCCAGCCCTTCTTCTTGATCACTAGGCTCAGCGGGTTGTAGGTGGCGAAGTCGATGGTCAGCGTGCCGCCGCCGTTGCCGCCGGCGGCCGCGGCGGCTGCGGGCTGGCTGCCGGAGCCTTCCCCGGCGACGCACCCGGTGAGGGCCAGGGCCGCGGAGGCGGCGACGGCGGTGAGGACGAAACGGCGGGACGTGGTGCGGGTGGGAGCCATGGAAGTTCCTTTACGGGCGGTGCGAGCGATGCGAAAGAGACAGGAGAGTGATGCGGGTGGCCGCCGGCGCGGGGAGCGGGCGGCTCGCCGGTCCGGTGCTGTGGTACCGGCGGCGCTGCCTGCCGGGAGCGGACGGACCGTTCAGGCCGTGACCGGGGCGGCGGGGGCGGGGCCGTTAGTGGCCGTCGACGCCGAGGCTGGCCAGGAGCGAGGTGCGCATTCGGGCCAGTTCGGCCGAGGCGCGGTCCCGTGGCCGTCCGCCGGGGACGGCGAGGGTGCGCACGATCGTGGCGCCGGCCGGGGACGATTCGGTGTCCTCCCGGCCGAGGACGATGATGCGGTCCGCCAGTTGCAGGGCCTCGTCGACGTCGTGCGTCACCAGCAGCACCGTGGTGGGTTCGGCGCGGTGGACCTCCAGGAGCAGGTCCTGCATCTTGATCCGGGTCAGTGCGTCGAGGGCGCCGAAGGGCTCGTCGAGGAGCAGCACGCCGGGGTTCCGGGCCAGGGCACGGGCCAGCGACGCGCGCTGGGCCATGCCGCCGGAGACCTCCCGGGGGCGGTGTTTGGCGAAGTCCTGCAGTCCCACGAGTTCCAACAGGCGGGCCACTTTGGCCTTGCCGTCGCGGGCGCTGACGCCGGCGGGCAGGCCGATGGCGATGTTCGCCTGGAGGGTATGCCAGGGCAGCAGCCGCGGCTCCTGGAACGCGAAGGCGCAGCGGTCGTCGACGCCGCGGACCGGTTCGCCGTCTATGGCGACGCTGCCGGAGGTGGCGGCGTCGAGTCCGGCGGCGGCCCGGAGCAGGGTGGACTTGCCGCAGCCGGAGGCGCCCAGGATGGCGAGCACCTCGCCGGGGACAACGTCGAAGCTGACATCCCGGAGGACGGTGTGCGCGGCGGGGCCGGTCCCGAAGGCGCGGCCCAGGCCGCGGAAGGACACCGGGAGGGCGGGGGTGCCGGAGCCGGGCCGGGCGTCGGCCCGGGGCTGGGACGGGTGCAGGACAGCAGTCATAGGGTTACTCCATCGGTCCTGGCAGTAGCACCCTACGGAAGCAGCCTTTGGCCCGGGTAGTCAGTCCGGACCCTTCCCTCGGCGTGCGTCCTCGTTATCGGCGGGCTCCGGGGTGGAGGTCCGTCGACCAGGGTTGCTGCGGCGTCATCGATCCAGGTCTCTCGGCCGCTCGGGATGGTCACTGTCTACTAAAACCGAACGGCGGATTTTCGCCAAATGGGCGCGTAATATTCGGAAACCTGCGGACGTGAGGTGTCTGGCCCGATTAGAAATTCGGCACAGTGCCCGGGGTGGGATTCCCTACTGCGGGGCCGCTGCCGGCGGACGTAGGCTGGCCGCATGAGCCACGTGAACGATCCCGCCGTCGTCGAACGCCTCCTGCGCACCAAGGGCCGGTGGGCCATCGTGGGCCTGAGCACCAACCAATGGCGTGCTGCCTACGACACGTCGCTGTTCATCCGCGACCGCCTGGGCATGGACATCATCCCGGTCAACCTGCCCGGCGACGACGTGCACGGAGAGGCCGGCTACCGCTCGCTGGCGGAAATCCCGGCGGAGAAGCGGCCCATCGACGTCGTGGATTGCTTCGTGAACTCCGGACGCGTCGGCGACGTGGTGGACCAGGCGATTGCCGCCGGCGCCGGCGCCGTCTGGCTGCAGCTGGGCGTCATCGACGAGGCCGCGGCCGAACGCGCCAAGGCCGCCGGGCTGGACGTCGTCATGAACGCCTGCCCGGCCAGGGAAGCGCCGCTCCTGGGCCTTTAACCGGGACTGACGGGAGCTTTACGGCGTGTGACGCGCCGCTTTCACCTCGGCCGGGCGTGTGCCAGATTCGTGGGGTAACCATCCCGAGCGGCTGAGAGACCTGGCTCCGTGACGCCGCAGCAACCCCCTCGATGAGGACGGTGCTACCGCCAGGACCGATGGAGAACCACTGTTCCACGGACCCGAGAGGCCGCGCTTTGCGCTGCCCCGGCGCCGGGGGATGAGGCTTTCCTCGGGCGAGCCCCGGAGGAATCATGAACACCACAACGACGGCAGCGCCGGCCCGGATCGCGGGCGGTCTGCTGTGATCGAGATCCAGAACGTCAGCACCTCGTTCCCGTCGAAGGACGGCCGGTTCACCGCCGTCGACGACGTCACCCTCACCGTGGAGCGCGGCCGGATCCAAGGCATCATCGGGTTCTCCGGCGCCGGCAAATCCACGCTGCTGCGCAACATCAACCTGCTCGAACGCCCCACTTCGGGCCGGGTCCTGGTCGACGGCGTGGACCTGACCGCCCTAAGCGAGCCGGAACTGCGCAGCAGCCGGCACGGAATCGGCATGATCTTCCAGCACTTCAACCTGCTCAACAACCTCACCGCGCAGGAGAACGTGGAGCTCTCACTGAAGTTCGCCGGGGTGGGGAAGGCCGAACGCCGGCGCCGGGCGGCCGACGCCCTGGCCATCGTGGACCTCGCGGACAAGGCCGCCAGCTACCCCGCGAAGCTCTCCGGCGGCCAGAAGCAGCGGGTGGCCATCGCCCGGGCGCTGGCCACGGAGCCGAAGGTCCTGCTCTGCGACGAACCGACGTCGGCCGTGGACCCCCGGACCACCGCCTCCGTGCTGCAGTACCTCGCTGACGTCAACGCCGAATTCGGCATCACGATCGTGGTGGTCACGCACGAAATGAACGTCATCAAGGCCATCGCGGACAACGTCGCGGTCATGGAGGACGGCCGGATCGTCGAGCAATTCGACCTGGCCGAGCTCGAACGCCCCGGCTTCCACCCCGCCACCTCGATCGGGCGGTACCTGGTCTCCGACGCCATCGAGCTGAACCGGCCCCACCGGGCAGCCGCCCCGGCCGGCCCCGCCCCGAAAGGCCTGATCCATGCTTGAGCGCATCCTCTCGGTCCTGCCCGAAATCGGCGCCGCCATGGGCCAGACCCTGGCCATGCTGCTGGTCGCGATCCCGCTGGCCGTCCTGATCGGCACGCCGCTGGGCGTCTGGCTCTACACGATCGGCCCCGGCGGGCTGCGGCACCGGCCCCGGCTCCACCGGGTCCTGGACGGCCTGGTCAACCTGGTCCGGTCCTTCCCGTTCCTGATCCTGCTGATCGCCATCATCCCGGTGACCCGCTTCATCGTGGGCACCACCATCGGCACGGCCGCGGTGATCGTCCCGCTGAGCATCAACGCCATCCCGTACTTCGCCCGCTTCGTGGAACAGAACCTCAGCCAACTCGGCAGCGGGGTGGTGGAGGCCGCCCGTTCGATGGGAGCCAGCCGGTCCCAGATCGTCCGGGACGTGCTGCTGGTGGAGGCCCGGCCGGGACTGGTCAGCTCCATCACCATCATGACCGTCAGCTTCATCTCCTACTCGGCAATGGCCGGGCTGGTGGGCGGCGGCGGGATCGGCGACTTCGCCATCCGCTACGGCTACTACCGCTACGAAACCCCGCTGATGATCACCGCGATCATCCTGATGATCCTGCTGGTCACCCTCGTCCAGTTCGGCGGCTCCCGCCTGGCCCGCCGCCTCGACAAGCGGCTCTGACCGCGGCCCCGGCACCCCACTTCGGAAAGCAGAACCATGACTTCACCAGCCAGCCCCCGCTTCGACGGACCCCGCCCCCGCCTGCTCCTCAGCGCGTTCGTCATGAACACCACCAGCCACATCATGGGCGGCCAATGGCGCCGCCCCGAGGCCCAGCAGCACCGCTTCAACGAACTGCAGCTCTGGACCGACCTGGCCCGGCAGCTGGAGGACGCGAAATTCGACGCGATCTTCTTCGCCGACGTCGTGGGCCTCTACGGCGACTACGACGGCGGCTGGGCCTCCCACCTGAGGAAGGGCCTGCAGGTTCCCTCCAACGACCCGCTGATCCTGCTTTCGGCCCTGGCCGCCGCCACCCGGGAGATCGGCTTGGCCGCCACCTCCTCCGTGATCCAGAGCCACCCCTTCCAGTTCGCCCGGCAGATGTCCACCCTGGACCACATCAGCAACGGCCGGGTGGGCTGGAACATCGTCACCAGCGTGCTGGAAAACTCGCACCGGAACTTCAACTCCACCGAGCTGACCAAACATGACGAGCGCTACGACTGGGCGGACGAATACGTCGAGGCGGCCTACAAGCTGTGGGAGGGCTCCTGGGCGGACGACGCCCTGGTCCGGGACAAGGAGGGCGGCCTCCACGCGGACCCCGAAAAGGTCAGCAAGATCTACCACAGCGGGCCCCGCTACTCCATCGACGGGCCGCACCTCGTGGCGCCGTCGCCGCAGCGCACCCCGGTGCTCTTCCAGGCCGGCAGCTCCGGCCGCGGCCAGCAGTTCTGCGCCGCCAACGCGGAGGCGACCTTCACCCTGGCGCCCAGCACCGCGATCGCGGGCGCCTACACGGCCGCCGTTCGCGAGCAGGCGGTGGCCGCCGGCCGTCGTCCCGAGGACGTGAAGTTCCTCCAGGGCATGCACTTCGTGGTGGGCGGCACCGAAGCCGAGGCGGCCCGGAAGGCGGCCGAGCTGGAGGACAGCCTGGACATCGAGGCCCTGCTGGCCCACGTCGGCGGCGGATTCGGCGTCGACCTGGGCGGGCTGCCGCTGGACACCCCGCTGGGTGACATCCAGACCGAGGGCAGCCAGGGACACCTGGAGGCCATCCGGGCCTCCACCCGCGGCGGCAACCCGACGCTCCGAGACATCGCGCTGTACCGCAGCCGGGCCAACCGGGTGGTGGGAACACCGGAACAGATCGCGGACCGGCTCGAAGAGTGGCAGGACGCCGGCATCGACGGGATCAACATCATCAACCAGACCATCCCGGGGTCCTACACCGATTTCATCACCGGGGTGCTGCCCGAACTGCGGGACCGCGGCCTCGCCCAGACCGGCTACGCGCCGGGAACCCTGCGCGAAAAGCTCTTCGGTGACGGCCCCCGACTCAACGGCCGGCACCCCGCCGCCGCCTTCCGCGGCGCCTTCACAGCGTTCTCCGCGGCCGCCGAAAACACTCCCGCCGCCGTCGGCGTCTAACCCCCCACGACAAAGGACACCCGCCATGCACCGCAGAAATTTCCTCAAGTTCGCCCTTGCCGGAGCCGGCGCCGCGTCCGCCACGGCCCTCACCGGCTGCGGCCTGGTCAACCCCGGCGGCGCCAACGCCGCCTCGGGCGGGAAGACCATCAAGATCATCGTCACCGAGTCCGCGCCGTACCAGGAGCCAACGAAGATCGCTAAGAAGCTCCTCGAGGCCAAGGGCTGGACGCTGGAGCCCACCTACGTCACGGACATCATCCAGCCCAACCTGGCGGTGGCGAACGGTGAATTCGACGCCAACTTCTTCCAGCACAATGCCTACCTGAAGCAGTTCAACCAGGACAAGGGCCTCTCCAACGTCGGCCTGTTCTACGTCTACAGCGCGCCCGGCGGGATCTGGTCGGACAAGTACAAGTCCCTCAGCGAGCTCCCCGACGGGGCCAAGATCGGCATCCCCGTGGACCCGGCCAACAACGGCCGCGCCCTGTTCATGCTCCGCGACGCCGGGCTGCTGGAGCTCTCCGACGCCACCGTCATCCACACCTCGCAGAAGAACATCACCGCCAACCCGAAGAAGCTGCAGTTTGTGGAAGTGGACCAGCAGTCCCTGGCCAAGACCCTCCCGGACGTCGACGCCGGCTTCCTGATCGCCCGGATGGCGGCCGACGCCAAGCACACCCGGGCCGACGCGCTGGCCTTCGAGCCCGACGCCAACCAGGTCCCCTTCCGGATCGTCGTTGCCGGGCGGCCCGAGTTCGCCGGCACCGAGAAGGCGGCCGCGCTGAAGGAGGCCTACCAGTCGCCCGAGGTCAAGGCCTGGTTCGCCGGCTACCAGAACGGAATCCTGCCCACGCCGTGGGATCAGGACCCGGCCGCCGACGCGGCGAAACTCTAGCCGGCCCGGGGAACAGGAGACGCGATGAGCACCTCAACAGAAACAACGACGACGGCGGCGGGCGCCACCACGGAGCACGGCTACCAGGCCCTGGCCGGGCGGTTCCGCCCGGTCTTCGCCCGGATCGCCGAGGGCGCCCTGGACCGGGAGCGGGACCGCGTCCTGCCCTTCGAGCAGGTCCGCTGGCTCAACGAGGCAGGGTTCGGCCGGCTGCGGGTCCCCGTGGAGCACGGAGGGGACGGGATCGGCTTCGAGCCGTTCTTCCGGCTGCTGGTGGAACTGGCCGAGGCCGACTCCTCGGTGGCGCACCTGTACCGCTCGCACTTCGCGTTCGTGGAGACCGTGGGCCTGGAGGGCCCCGGCTTCCAGGACCGCTGGTACCCGCGGGTGGTGGCCGGCGAAATCTTCGGCAATGCGGCCACCGAGCAGTCCGGCAACGTCCTCGGCGCCACCGGAACCACGCTGACCCCGTCCGGACCGGACTGGGTGCTCAACGGCCGGAAGTTCTACACCACCGGGACCATCTTCGCCCGGTGGATCGCCGTCACGGCCAGTACCGCGGGCCGGGAGGGCCGCCAATACGCCGTCGTTAGCACCACGGCGCCCGGGGTGGAGATTCTCGACGACTGGGACGGGTTCGGCCAGCAGCTCACCGGGACGGGCACCACAATTTTCCGCGACGTCGCCGTGCCCGCGGAGCACATCATCCAGCGTTCGGTGTCCACCACGCACGAACCGGCCTTCTTCCAGCTTGTCCTGCTGGCGGTGCTGGCCGGGATCGGGCGGGCGGCCCTGGCGGATGCGAGGGCACTGGTCCGGGACCGGAAACGCACCTTCAACACCGGCTCGGGCGAGCTGTTCCGGCACGACCCGCTGATCCTGCAACTCGTGGGGCAGCTCTCCGCCAAGGTCTTCGCCGCGGAGTCCGTGGTCCTGGCCGCCGCCCGCGAGCTCGACGCCGCCGCCGATCCGGGCCTGGACCTCGCCCCCGCCGAGCGGTACAGCAGGGGAGAGGCGGCCGTGGGGAAGGCGCAGCTGCTGGTCCCCGAGCTGGTGCAGTCGGCAGCCCAGCAGCTCTTCGACGTCACCGGCGCCTCCGCCACCTCGAAGGCCAAGGCACTGGACCGGCACTGGCGGAACGCCCGCACGGTCGCCACGCACAACCCGGCGGTCTTCAAGGCCCGGATCCTGGGCGACTACGAGGTCAACGGCACCACACCGGAGGGGCTTCACAGCATCGGCGACGCGCCGAAGGCGCCGGCGGCGGGGGAGTAGCGTCCATCCAGCCGCGCCGCTTCAGCACACCGGGGCGGCTTAGCCTCACCGCGGAGACCTAGCCTCCCGGGTCCGGGCTGCCCGCTGTCCGGCCCCGGACGTAAGCTCGGACCATGGATGCGGCCGCACTGCGAGAAATCTGCCTGGGCTTCCCCGGCGCCTTCGAGGACTACCCGTTCGGGCCCGAGATGGCCGTGTTCAAGGTCCGCGCCGCCATTGCCGGCGGGGCCCGGCACCAGGCGAAGGTCTTCGCCCTGTCCGCCATGGACCCGGAGGACTTCAGCGTGAGCCTCAAATGCGAACCGGCGCTCGCGGAACAGCTCCGGCAGGTGCACCCGGAGATCACCGGAGCCTGGCACCTGAACAAGCGGCACTGGAACGGCGTCCGGCTGGACGGTGCGCTCCCGGACGACATGATCCGGGACATGGTGGAGGATTCCTACGACCTGGTGGTGGCCACCCTGAGCCGGGCCCAGCAGGCGCAACTGGGCTGGTCCCGGCTGGCACGGGGTGGGGACCGGGGCAACGACCGGATCGGGGACCGGCCGTGAGGGGCGGGGACCGGATCGCCGCGGGCGAGCTTACCTATTCCGGCGTCGGTGCCACCGAGAGCGGCCGGCTTCCCGCGGATGGCAACGGCATCGTCACCCGGGCCCACATCGGCGACGGGGAGGCGGCCTACCGCCGGGCGGTGCACGGCCTGATGACCTGGCAGCTGCACCGCGGCGCGGGGCTGCGGGTCCGGGCCGAATCCGACGTCGCCTCCGGCGTCCGGGTGGTCAGCGGCTTCGGCGTCGGCCCGTTCCGCGTCGACGCTCCCTGCGAGGTGGTCTGGGTGCACCCGCCCCGCCCCGGGGCCGGCCCGCAGTCGGCCGGATTCGGTTACGGCACCCTGCCCGGGCACCCCGTCCGGGGCGAGGAGTCCTTCGAGATCTCGCTGGATGAGGCCGGCCGGGTGCTGATCACCATCACCGCCTTCGGTGTCCCGTCCACCTGGTTCTACGCCGCCGGCCGTCCCGTCACGGACCGGGCGCGCCGGCTGGTCACTTCCCGGTACGTTAGGAGTGCACAGGAACTGGCCGCCGGCGTGAACCGAGCAGGAGTGAGTGGATGCTGAACCAACAGAACCTGGACCTGATCTGGAACTTCGACAATCCCGGGCTCTCCGAAGCCCGCTTCAGGGAGGCACTGGAGGACCCGGCATTCGACGCCGATGAACGCGCCGAACTTGCCACCCAGCTGGGCCGGGCGATCGGGCTGCAGGGCCGGTACGAGGAAGCCGACGCACTGCTGGACGCGGTCGACGCCGACGAACCCACCGTGGCGGTGAGGGTCCTGCTCGAGCGCGGCCGGGTGCTCAACTCCGGCGGCCACCCCGAGATGGCCGTTCCCCTTTTCGAGCAGGCCGCGGAACTCGCGGACCACCTTGGCGAGGACTTCCTGGCCGTGGACGCGCTGCACATGCTGGCCATCGCGGACACCGCCCACGCCGAAACCTGGACCCGCAGCGCCCTCGAGTACGCCTCCACCGCCGGCGACGAACGCACCCGGCGGTGGCTGGTGGCACTGCACAACAACCTCGGCTGGTCGCTGCACGAGGCGGGCCGCTGCACCGAGGCCATGGTCGAATTCCAGCTGGCCGAGCAGTGGGCCGAACGGGTCGGCACGCCCCGGCAGCAGGAGCTCGCCCGGGCCGCCATCGGCGCCTGCTGACCGGCTGACCGGCAGCGGGCAGACCGGCCCAACTGAAATACTGAAAGACCGTATCCGTACCGAAAGGGACCGTCCATGATCTTCATCGTCGTCAAATTCAAGGTCAAGCCCGACTGGTCCGAGCGCTGGCTCGGCCTCGTGGAGGACTTCACCTCCTCCACCCGCAAGGAAGCCGGCAACCTCTGGTTCGAGTGGTCACGCAGCGTCGAGGACCCGAACGAGTTCGTCCTCGTCGAGGCCTTCAAGGACGACGCCGCCGGAGACCACGTCAACAGCGCCCACTTCAAAAAGGCCATGGAGGACATGCCCCAGGCCCTGGTGGAGACGCCCCGGATCATCAGCCGCCAGATCGACGGCGACGGCTGGGACCGGATGGGCGAGCTCACCATCTAGCCCGGGCGTTACGCTGGGGCCATGTGGATCGGCTGGATCGAGTTCGACCTTCTGCTGGGCGACGTGCACAGCCTGAAGGAAAAACGGTCCGTGGTCCGGCCGCTGCTGGCGGAGCTGAAGCGGCGCTTCGACATCTCCGTCACGGAGGCCGGCTACCAGGACCAGTACCGCAGGGCCCTGGTGGGCGCCGGACTGGTCGCCGCGGACCGCGCCCACCTCATCGAGGTGCTGGCCGCCGTCGAACGCTTCGTCGCGGCCCGGCCGGAGGTCGAACTCCTCAGCGCCCGCCAGCGCGAACTCCGCAGCGACGACTAGGCCCGGCGCGCGGCCCCAGGGCGCGGGGCCTCAGGGCGCACGGCCTCAGGGCGCGGGGTCCCGGGAAGGCAGGCCGCCGCCGTCGGGTTCCCGGTCCTCCGCCTCCAACAGGGCGGCCAGGGCGGCCAGTGCCGGAAGTGCGTCCTCGATGGCCTGCTGCGAGGATTCGGGCAGCCGCCGGAGGGCGTCGCCCAGGCGGCGGTCATTGGCGTCCTGCCAGGCGGCGAGGACCGCGGCGCCCCGCTCGGTAAGGGTCAGCGTCACCGAACGCCGGTCGCCCGGCCGGGTCAGCCGCTCCACCAGCCCCGACACCACCATCTGCTGGACCAGGTTGCTCACCGTGTTGACGGCCAGCCGCTGCCGCGAAGCCAGCCCGCTCACGCCGATTCCCGGTTCCTCGGCCAGCCGCTGCAGGACCTCCACCTGGGCCATCGGCAGCGCTTCCCAGGGAAACTCCTGCCGCACGCTGGAGCGCAGCACCCTGCGCAGGCGGGTGATCACGCCGGTCAGGGACCACGCGCCGGAGTCCCGGCGGGCCGCTGCCTCCGGTGCGGATTCCACGGCCCTCATCATCCGCCCAGTTTAGCCGGATAGAGTCAGACCTAGAATAGTTCTGTGGCAGAACCAATTACCGTGCCGCGCACTTCTTAGACAGGACCGCCATGACCGCCGGAGATTCGTTTTTCCCGTCCCCGACCGTCAGCGCCTTCCACGTGGGACCGCTGACCATCCACTTCTACGCCCTCTGCATCCTGGCCGGCATCGCGGTGGCCATCTGGCTGGGGTCCCGCCGTTGGATCGCCCGCGGAGGCCTGCCCGGCCAGGTCCTGGACATCTGCGTCTGGGCTGTCCCGGCCGGGATCATCGGCGGCCGGACCTACCACGTCATCACCGACCCGGAGCTGTATTTCCTGCCCGGCCGGAACCCCTGGAATGCTTTCGCCATCTGGGACGGCGGCCTGGGCATCTGGGGAGCGATCGCGCTCGGCTGCGTGGGCGCCTGGATCGGCTGCCGCCGGGCCGGGGTGTCCTTCGTGGCCTTCCTGGATTCCGTGGCGCCCGGCGTGCTCTTTGCCCAGGCCCTCGGCCGCTGGGGCAACTGGTTCAACAACGAACTCTACGGCGACCCCACCACCCTGCCGTGGAAGCTGCAGATCCACCAGATGGACGCCGCCGGAAACGCGGTCACCGATCCCTCCGGCGCCGCCGTGGTGCTCGGCTACTTCCAGCCGACCTTCCTGTACGAGTCACTCTGGTGCGTCGCCGTCGCCCTGCTCATCCTCTTCCTGGACCGCCGCTTCAAGCTCGGAGCCGGCAGCGTGTTCGCCCTCTACGTCGCCGGATACACGGCGGGCCGCTTCGCCTTCGAACTGATGCGCTCGGACTACGCCAACCTGATCCTGGGGCTCCGGGTCAACACCTGGGTGGCCGCGCTGATCTTCCTTGGCGGCGTGGCGGGCTTCCTGCTGACCTTCCGCCGGAAGCCTTCGGCGGCGATCCCGGGCGCCGCGCCCGACGGCGGTGACGAGCCTCCCGCCGCCGACGCACCTCCCGCTCTTGACACCCCCTCTACCGTCGACGCCCCGTCCGCTGGCGACGCCCCCTCCGCCGTCGACGCCAAGACCGCCGGCGACGCCGAGACCGCCCCCGCGACCCGGGAACATCCCGATGCCCGCTAGGCGATCCCTCTGGCGTGCGGTCCTGGCCTTCATCGCGGCCGGGACCGTGTGCGGCGTGCTGGTGGCCGGTCTCTTTATCCCCGCCACCGCCATGGCGGGCGCGGTGGTCAGCGACTCGATCGGCATGTTCGACAAGCTCCCCGATGACCTGAACCTCAACGCCCCGCCGGCCACCTCCACCGTCCTGGCCAACGACGGTTCCGTCATCGCCTCCTTCTACGCGGAGAACCGGGCGCCGGTCAGCCTGGACAAGATGTCCCCCTTCATCAAGGACGGCATCGTCGCCATCGAGGACGCCCGTTTCTATCAGCACGGCGGCATCGACACCACCGGCATCCTGCGCGCCCTCGTCGCCACCGCGCAGGGTGGCCGCCAGGGCGCGTCCACCCTCACCCAGCAGTACGTCAACAACATGATCATCGAATCCCTCGTGGCGCAGGGGAAGAGCGAGGACGTCAAGCTCGGCTACGCCAAGACGGTGGGGGACAAGCTGCGGGAGATGAAGCTCGCGATCGCCCTGGAGAAGACCTACTCCAAGGACCAGATTCTGCAGGGCTACCTCAACGTGGTCTACTTCGGCAACGGCGCTTACGGGATCGACGCCGCCGCCCACGAATACTTCAACGTCAGCGCCGCGCAACTGACCCTGCCGCAGGCGGCGGCGCTGGCCGGCGTCGTCAACAGCCCGGTCTACTACGACCCGCTCACCCAGCCGGACCACGTGGTGTCCCGCCGCAACGAGGTCCTCGACAAGATGCTCCAGCAGGGCAAGATCAGCCAGGCCGACCACGACGCGGCGGTCAAGGCACCGATCGGCCTCAACGTCCACCCGGCCAGCCAGGGCTGCGCCGGTGCCGTCTCCGCGCCCTACTTCTGCGACTACGTCCAGCGGCTGATCCTCAACGACCCGGCCTTCGGGCCCGACGAGGACGCCCGGAAGAAGCTGCTCTACCTGGGCGGCCTGACGATCCGCACCACCCTGGACCCGGCGCTGCAAAAGGTGGCCCAGGACCAGGTCAACGCCTCCATGTCCGCCACCGACCCGCTGCAGCGCGGGGCGTCCCTGGTCAGCGTCCAGCCCGGCACCGGCAAGGTGCTGACCATGGCGCAGAACACCAATTACAACCCCACGGCGGGTCCGGGCAACTACACCGGCAACTTCGCGCTGCCCGAACGGGACGCCAACGGCCAGCCCCTCGATGGCGCCGGCGGCTTCCAGATCGGCTCCACCATGAAGCCGTTCGTCTTCGCCGAGTGGCTGCGCGCCGGCAAGTCCATGGGCACCGTCCTGGACGGCGCGGTGCGCCTCTACCGGCCCGGCTACCCCTGGCAGAACTCCTGCGGCCGCACCACCGGATCCTATGACCCGGCGGCAGGGACGCACCTCCTGCCCAACGACGACGCGAACCACTACGTCAGGATGAGCGTCCTCCAGGGCCTCTACCAGTCGATCAACACCATCACCTTCCAGTCCGCCGCGCAGCTGGACTTCTGCAACATCCAGAAAATGGCGACGGCGGCCGGCGTCGCCGACGGACACACCAACAAGCCCTACGACGTTTCCAGCATCGCCAGCCTGATCGGCACCCAGGACGTCGCACCGCTGACCATGGCCGACGCCTACGCCACCTTCGCCGCCGGCGGCGAGCACTGCGACCCGATCGCCCTCGAATCGGTCACCGGCCCGCACGGCAAGACGTACCCGGTCCCGGACGCGCACTGCCAGCAGGCCGTCGATCCGGACGTCGCGGCCGGGGTGACCTACGCGCTGAAGAACGTGCTGACCCGGGGCTCCGGCTACAACATCCCGGTTTCCAAGGCCACGGACATCTTCGCCAAGACCGGCACCACGGACGGCAACACCATGACCTGGACCGTGGGCGGCACCTCCGGGATCACCACGGCGTCCTGGTTCGGCAGCTACCAGGGCATCGGACCGCGCTGGGTGAACCAGGACATCACCATCAACGGCCGCTACTACGTGGGCGTGGACGGCGCGGACATCGCCGGCGGCCAGTGGGGCCGGCTGATGGACGCCGCGGCGCAACGCTATCCCGGCGCCCCATTCGCCATGCCTCCGGCGTCGATGACCCGCTGATGCCGGGTACCGCCTGAAGCGCGACCTTGATTAAAACCGAACGGCCGCCCCTCCAGTGGAGGGGCGGCCGTTCAGTTCAGGCGGTGGGTGAGCGTCAGCCGAAGTACTTCGGCAGTGTCCCCTCGTGCGCCTCGCGGAGCGCGTCCAGGCTCAGGGTGTCCACGCCGTTGATCTCCAGCGTGCCGCCCTCGGCGTCGACGACGCCGATCCGGACGTGCGCGAAGCCGCGGGCGGTGCACATGTCCTTGAAGCGGATCTCCTCCGAGCGGGGCACGGCCACGACGGCGCGCGCCTGCGACTCGGAGAACAGCGCGGTGAAGAGGTCCACGCCGTCGCGGTCCATGACGTCCTGCAGCGAGATCCGGGCGCCGACGCCGTAGCGCAGCGAGGATTCCACCAGGGCCGCGGCGAGGCCGCCCTCGGAGACGTCGTGGGCGGAGTCCACCATGCCGTCGCGGGAGGCGTTGATCAGGATCTGGCCCAGCTCGCGCTCGGCGGCGAGGTCAACCTTCGGCGGCCGGCCGCCCAGGTGGCCGCGCATGTTGGCCCATTCGGACCCGTCCAGTTCGGAACCGGTGGTGCCGAGGAGGTAGATCGCCTGGCCGTCCTCACGCCAGCCCGACGGCGTGCGGCGGGCGACGTCGTCGAGCTTGCCCAGCACCGCCACCACGGGGGAGGGGTGGATGGGGGTGGTGCCGGTCTGGTTGTAGAGCGAGACGTTGCCGCCGGTGACCGGGATGCCGAGCTCCATGCAGGCGTCGGAGAGGCCGCGGATGGCTTCGGCGAGCTGCCACATGACGTCCGGGTCCTCGGGGGAACCGAAGTTCAGGCAGTCGCTGACGGCCATCGGGATGGCGCCGGAGGTGGCCACGTTGCGGTACGCCTCGGCCAGGGCCAGCTGCGCGCCCTGGTACGGGTCCAGGTAGGTGTAGCGGCCGTTGGCGTCGGTGGCCAGGGCCACGCCCAGGCCGGTCTCCTCGTCCACCCGGACCACGCCGGCGTCGTCCGGGAACGCCATGGCGGTGTTGCCGCCGACGTACCGGTCGTACTGGTTGGTGATCCAGGCCTTGCTGCACATGTTCGGCGAGGCCACCAGCTCGGTGACGGCCGCAGCGAGCTCGGACGGGGCGGCCGGGCGGCCGGCGTCCTGCACGGAGCCGGTGAAGGCATCCGCCTGGACGGAGTCCTGCCACTCGGGACGGGCGTAGGGGCGGTCGTAGACCGGGCCGTCGTGGGCGACGGTGCGCGGGTCGACGTCGACGATCACTTCGCCGTCCCAGGTGATGATCAGGCGGCCGGTGTCGGTCACCTCGCCCAGCCAGGAGTACTCCACGGCCCACTTGTCCATCACGGCCTCGAACGCCTCGACGTTCTCGGGGGTGACCACGGCCATCATGCGTTCCTGCGACTCGGACATCAGGATTTCGCCCGGGGTCAGGGTGGGGTCGCGCAGCAGCACGGAGGTCAGCTCGACCTGCATGCCGCCGTCGCCGTTGGACGCCAGTTCGGAGGTGGCGCAGGAGATGCCCGCAGCGCCGAGGTCTTGGATGCCCTCCACCAGGGAACCCTTGAAGAGCTCCAGGCAGCACTCGATCAGGACCTTCTCCGCGAACGGGTCGCCCACCTGCACGGCCGGACGCTTGGAGGGCTTGGTGTCGTCGAAGGACTCGGACGCCAGCACGGACGCGCCGCCGATTCCGTCGCCGCCGGTGCGGGCACCGAACAGGACAACCTTGTTGCCCTTGCCGGAGGCGTTGGCGAGGCGGATGTCCTCATGCCGCATGACGCCGACGGCGAGGGCGTTGACCAGCGGGTTGCCCTGGTAAACGGAGTCGAAGACCATCTCCCCGCCGATGTTCGGCAGGCCCAGGGAGTTACCGTAGCCGCCGATGCCGGCCACGGCGCCGTGCATGACGCGGGCGGTGTCCGGGTGGTCGATCGCGCCGAAGCGCAGCGGGTCCATGACGGCCACGGGGCGGGCGCCCATCGAGATGATGTCGCGGACGATCCCGCCGATGCCGGTCGCGGCGCCCTGGTAAGGCTCCACGAAGGAGGGCGAGTTGTGCGACTCGATCTTGAAGGTCACGGCCCAGCCGTCGCCGAGGTTGGTGACACCGGCGTTCTCGCCGATGCCCACTAGCATGTCCTTCTTCATCTCCTCGGTGACCTTCTCGCCGAACTGGCGCAGGTGGTTCTTGGAGGACTTGTAGGAGCAGTGCTCGCTCCACATGACGGAGTACATGGCCAGCTCGGCGCCGGTGGGGCGGCGGCCGAGGACCTTGACAACCTCGTCGAACTCGTTCTGCTTCAGGCCCAGCTCGGCCCAGGGCAGCTCGGTGTCCGGGGTCCTGGCCGCGTTCTCCACCGTGTCGATGTTGAACTTCTTGCCGGACTCCGCGGGCTTGGCCACGGCGGGGGTCTCGGTCATTTGTTGTCTCCCACGATCTTGTTCAGGACAGAGGTGAAAAAGCCCAGGCCCCCGGTGCCGGAGCCGTTCTCCGGACCGAAGCCCGCCTCGATGGCGTGCTCGGGGTGCGGCATGAGGCCCACCACGTTGCCCGCCTCGTTGGTGATGCCGGCGATGTCGCGGCGGGAGCCGTTCGGGTTCCAGCCGACGTAGCGGAACACCACGCGGTTCTCGGCTTCCAACGCGTCGAGGGTCTTCTCGTCCGCGATGTACTGGCCGTCCTGGTTCTTCAGCGGAACGGTGATTTCCTGGCCGGCGGTGTAGTCGCCGGTCCACGCCGTGGCGGTGTTCTCCACGCGGAGGACCTGGTCGCGGCAGAGGAACTTCAGGTGGTCGTTCTTGATCATGGAGCCGGGCAAAAGGTGCGACTCGGTGAGGATCTGGAAGCCGTTGCAGATGCCCAGGACCGGCAGGCGGGCCTCGGAGTTGGCGGCGTCGATGATCTTCGACATGAGCGGGGCGAACCGGGCGATCGCGCCGGCGCGCAGGTAATCACCGTAGGAGAAACCGCCGGGGATCACGACGGCGTCGACGTCGGCCAGGGTGGTGTCCGCGTGCCAGAGGGCCACGGGGGTGGCGCCGGCCAGCCGGACGGCGCGGGCGGCGTCGCGGTCATCGAGGGTGCCGGGGAAGGTGACGACGCCGATCTTCGCGCCAGCGAGCCGGGGCTCGGCAGCGATCGCGACGGCCTCGCCGATCAGGGGTTGTTCAGTCATTTCAGGCCTCGACGACCTCGACGTTGACGACATCCTCGATCACCGGGTTGGAGAGCAGGGTCTCCGCGGCGTTCCGGGCCTGGGCCAGGATCTCCTCGGTCACCTCGCCGTCGACGGTGAGTTCGAAACGCTTGCCCTGGCGGACGCCGCTGAAGGCGGTGAATCCGAGGCGGGGCAACGCTCCGACGATCGCCTTCCCCTGCGGGTCCAGAATCTCGGGCTTGGGCATGACGTCGACAACGATCCGGGGCATCCGGCAACTCCTGTGCGTGAGCGTTGGGTAAGGGCGCAGCGGAGTGGTGCCGTCTCACGCCGGTCCCGCTGTGATGAAACAGGAATGTTCCAGGACGGCGTGGTTCGGGCGCTCCGCGAGCTTGCACGCTTATTCTACCGGGCCTGCTCCGCCGGGCGTATTCGTGACCGCTGGAGCCTGGCTGGCCCTGTGCGCGCGGATGTCCGGGGACGCCATGGGGCGTCCCCGGACAGCTCACAGGACGGTTAGTCCTTTACTGGGGCCGTTGCTTAGGCCGACCACTTGAGCCGCATACCGAGCAACATCAGCAGTCCCGCGCCGAGGAACAGGCCCGCGAGCCACAGTGCGTTGGCGTTGGCTCCGGTGTAGGCGAGCGTGGTGGCCCCGGCGGGGACACCTGACGGCGCTGAAGCGGCGGACACGATGCCATGCGAGGTGCCGGTGGCGCCCTGGTTTCCGGGCTGGACGGCTGCAGGCGACTCCGCCGCCGGGGGAGTAACCAATGGCGGTGTGACGACCGGCGGGGTAACCATCGGGGGAGTCACGACCGGCGGGGTGACCGTGGGCGGGTTGCCCGTCGTGGCCGCAGAGCCGCCACCGACGCCCACCGAGGTGGCGCCGAGCGAGATCGGCGCGCTGATGGGCGCGGTGATCTGGGTGCCGGAGAGAATCCCGCCGGAGCCGGTCGTGGCAGGACTCGATGTGGGGCCCGCTGCTGCCTGGCCCGTGTTGCCGGAACCCGTGGTGGCAGTGGAGTCACCCAGTGCTCCCACGGAGGTGGCGCCGAGGTTGATCGGGGCCGTGACCGGTGCGGTGACCTGGGTGCCGGAGAGGATTCCGTCCGCCCCGGTGGTTGTCGGACCCGCGGAGGTGGATTCGGCCGGTGCGGTCCCGGCGGTGGTCCCGCCGGTGGTGGCGGTGGAGTCGCCCAGTGCGCCCACGGAGGTGGCGCCGACGGTGATCGGAGCCGTGACCGGCGCGGTGACCTGGGTGCCGGAGAGGATTCCGTCCGCCCCGGTGGTGGACGCGGACCCGGACGGCGTGGATCCGGTGGGTGCGGCCGGTGCGGTCCCGGTGGTGGTTCCGCCGGTGGTGGCGGTGGAGTCGCCCAGTGCTCCCACCGAGGTGGCGCCGAGGTTGATTGGTGCGCTGATGGGCGCGGTGACCTGGGTGCCGGAGAGGATTCCGTCCGCCCCGGTGGTTGTCGGACCCGCGGAGGCGGATCCGGCGGGTGCGGTCCCGGTGGTGGGTCCGCCGGTGGTGGCGGTGGAGTTGCCCAGTGCGCCCACGGAGGTGGCTCCGAGGTTGATCGGGACCGTGACCGGTGCGGTGACCTGGGTGCCGGAGAGGATCCCGCCTGCGCCCGTGGTGGAGGTGGATCCGGCCGGCGCCGCAGGCGCGGTACCGGTGCTGGTCCCGCCGGTAGTGGCGGTGGAGTCGCCCAGCAGTCCCAGGGACGTCGCCCCGAGATTGACCGGAATCGAAATCGGCGCGGTGACCTGGGTGCCGGAAAGGAGTCCGTCCGAGCCGGTGGTGGTCGTGTCGGCCGCTGAGGCCGCCGTGCTTCCGAGGGCCAGCATGCCGCCGGCGAAGAGTGTGCCGAGCAGGCCTCGGCGAAGGTTTTGATGCATGACAAAGTCTCCTGAAAAGAGTGGTTGAGCGGCCGCTGGGGCCGTGGATGCCGTGGCCGCGCCTGGGCGCGGCAGGGCTCAACTAGTCAGGAGACGACCCCGGGTCAAAGGACACCGGGGAGGGCGGCGCGAGCAGGTCCCCCTGCGCCGGAATGTTGAGGGCGCCCGCGAGGTGCAGGCGGAAGCTGGAGAGCCAGGCAGGGTTGGCGTTACCGCCGGAGGGTGCGCCGGATCCTGAGCCGCTGCCGGGAACCCCCGGTGCGGGGTCCGGGGCGCCCGGCGCCCACTCATCGGCCGGATCATCGGCGAGGGACATCATTGGGGTTTCAGCGTGGTTCGGCGCCGCAGGCTGCGTGCAGGGTATCGCGGAGACCGTCGCCGCGACGGCGTCCCCGGCTGCGGCCGAAGCGGCAGGGGCAGGCTCTATGTCCGCAGAGGGGCTCTGGGTGCTGCCCGAAACGGCTTCGGCCGGAGGGTCGAGGGTTGCCGCCACGGCAGCCCCGCCGGGCAGTTCCGATGGGAGGGCCGGCAGTTCCGACGGGACGGCGGGCAGCGCCGGAGGCGTGACGACGGCGGCAACCGGCCCGGTCACGGCGCCGAGGACCGGCCCCACGCCGTCGACGACGGACGCGACGGCAGAGTCGGCGGAGACCACGACGGCGGACACGGCACTGTCCGTAAGGCCCAGGACAGGGTCTGTGACCGGAGTCAGCGGCGGGAGCATGAGGGCCGAACCGACCACCGGAACGTCGGCCACCGGGACTGTTGCCACCAGGGCATCCGCCCGGGACGTCACCCCACCGGCCAGGGGCTGCAGCTTCGGCACCACAGAGAGGAGCCCCGGTGCGGGAGCGTCACCGTTGGGCCGGGAAGCCAGCGGGAGTTCGACGGCCACATCGGGAGCGGCGATCGCCGTTACGGTGGACAGGACCTGCCCGGCGAGCGGCCCTCGGTCGGTGGGGGAGTCGGCAGAGGCTGCCGTGGCCGAGATGGCAAGCCACGAGGTCGCGGCGGCAGCCGCGAGGAGCACGGGCCGGACCACGCGCCACAAGGGCCGTGAACTTT
Organism: Arthrobacter sp. NPDC080082; assembly: GCF_040686595.1. Taxonomy (NCBI): domain Bacteria; kingdom Bacillati; phylum Actinomycetota; class Actinomycetes; order Micrococcales; family Micrococcaceae; genus Arthrobacter; species Arthrobacter sp. NPDC080082. Next base: position 290,126 of record NZ_JBFBKQ010000003.1, read on the forward strand.
CCATCTCAATACACCTCCCCCACGGAGCAGCGATATGCAAGTGAACCCAGCATACGGATGATGAAGGAGTAATTTCCAGAGATTTCTGTAGAAAGTCTGGCAAATGGATTAAAGGCAGTGAGCACTCCTCTTCCGCCCGGCGAGGCACCTTCGTCCAGTCAGGGCGGGGCGGTGAAATGACGCTCGCGCCGAATGCTGGCCGAGGCACCCCGGGAAGCCGTCGCGGACCAGGCATGAACAAAACCGGGAGGCGTCCCCCAAGGACGCCTCCCGGTTTACTGCAGTGGTGCGCTGGTTAGCCCTTGAACGCGTCCTTGACGTTTTCGCCGGCCTTCTTCACCGAGGCCTTCGCCTGGTCGGCCTGGCCCTCGGCCTCGAGCTCTTCGTTGTGGGTGGCCTTGCCCACCGTTTCCTTCAGCTTTCCGCCTGCGGATTCAGCTGGGTTCTGGATCTTGTCTCCGATACCCATGATGTACACCTTCCTTGTTCGTTGCTGCGGTTACGTACTTCTGTGCATTCACCCCGGCGGGGGATTTCTGTGTGCAGACCTACTTAGCGGCCTGTGCGGCCCGACGTGCGGCCTAGCGGCGCGCAGGGGGCTGTGTGCCCCCGCGGCGGCCCAGCCGTCCCCTGAGCCAGCCGGCCAGCGCCGTGACAACTGCTGCAATGATCTTGTTGCGCATGGTTCTCTCTTCCGTGGTCGGGAGAGCGCCGGAGTGAATCGCTCTACATAGGTAAAGACGCGCCCCGGCGGCGGATCGTCACGGTCCGGTCCTGACTTTTCTGGAGAAAATTTGCCGTGACCTTGACGGGGCCGATCAGTAGGATGAGCGCATGGCTCAGAATCCCAGGTCCGTGGTCCTTCCCGTGGTCGCCGCCGCCGTCTTTGCGGGCCTCGGCCGGATGGTCCTGCAGAAGGTCCTGGCCGACCGAGCCGCCCGCGAGACGAATGTTGCCGGGCCGCTGGATGAGAAGACCAGGGCCTGGATCAGCGAGGTTGTGCGGACGCCCCGCCAGTAGCGGATCGGACCACCCCAAGACCCTCCGCGGAGGGCACAAAGAGACTGCCAATACCGAAATCCGGACGGTCGCAGACCGCCCGGATTCCGCGCGCCCCAACCGCGACAAGAGTTGTCGAATCGTTTGACGAAAGTTAATTCGTTACCTGTGGTCTATGTCATATCCGGCTCTCAGTCTGTACTGTGTGAAACGGCTGGTATCCGCCGGGCCGCATGTGACAAGAGTTGCTCCAGCGCCCGTTCCAGACCACAGTCCCCGGCCTCCGCGCCGGGACCGTTCCTTCTGAAAGGTTCAAAACACTCGTGAAATCACCAGGAAAGAGCTTCCTTCGAAGCGGGGGACTCCGGAGGGCCGCGGCACTGACCCTGGGCTTGCCGGTTCTCCTTTCAACCGTTGCCATCGCGCCCGCCACCGCGGCCACGGCACAAGGCGCCACCGTCGCCGGCGTCGCCCAGAAGAATCTGGACCCGGCCAACTACCCGGACGGCCGCTACATCGTCATGCTGGCCGAGCAGCCGGCGGCCAGCTACGAGGGTTCCACTCCCGGCCTGCCAGCCACCAAGCCCGCGCCGGGCAAGAAGCTTGACCCCAGCAAGGGCGAAGTCAAGAACTACCGCGCGCACCTGGAGCAGAAGCAGGCCGAGGTCGCCGGCAAGCAGAACGTCAAGATGGGCCGTCAGTTCTCTGCTGCGGTCAACGGCTTCAGCGCCAAGCTGACCACGGACCAGGCGATCAAGCTCGCCAAGGACCCCAGCGTCCTGGCGGTGGCTCCGGACACGGAGAACGCCCCGGACTACTCCACCACCGACTTCCTCAAGCTCAGTGGTCCCAACGGCACCTGGAACACCACCTTCGGTGGCCAGGACGGCGCCGGCAAGGGCGTCGTCGTCGGCGTCATCGACACCGGGTACACCCCGGACAGCGCCTTCTTCGCCGGCGACCCGGTCAAGCCGCTCTCCGGCGCCCCCGTGGTCGGCGTCCCGTACCGCGCGGCGGATGGCAAGATTGCCATGCTCAAGGCCGACGGCGAGACGTTCACCAGCGACTGCCAGAAGGGCGTCGACTCCGGTGCATCCTTCGACGGCACCGCCTGCAACTCCAAGGTCCTTGGCGCGCACTACTTCGCGGACGACTTCCTTAGCTACGTGGCCCCGGGTGACCGGTCGCCGCTGGAGCAGCTCTCCCCGGTTGACGTGGCCAGCCACGGTACCCACACCGCCAGCACCGCGGCCGGCAACGCAAACGTCGAATCCTTCGTGGACGGCCGCAGCTTCGGCCTGACCAGCGGCATCGCCCCGGCGGCCAAGCTCTCCATCTACAAGGTCTGCTGGGAAGACACCGATCCCAACACCGGCGGCTGCTACAGCTCCTCCTCCGTCGCCGCCGTCGAGCAGGCCATCGAGGACGGCGTCGACGTCCTGAACTACTCCATCTCCGGTTCCGCGACGTCCGTCATCGACCCGGTCTCCATCGCGTTCCTGAACGCGTCGGCCAGCGGCATCTTCGTCGCCGCCTCCGCCGGCAACTCCGGCCCCACCGCCAGCACCGTCAACCACGGCGCCCCCTGGGTGACCACCGTGGCGGCCAGCAGCTTCTCCCAGGAACTGCAGGGCACGGTTGAATTCGGTGACGGCAGCAAGTTCCGCGGAGCCAGCATCATGAACCGCGAGGTCAAGGATGCCGGCGTCGTGCTGGCAGCCAACGCCGCAGCGGCCAACGCACCCTCCTCGCCCGCCCTCTGCGGCCCCAACACGCTGGACGGGACCAAGGTCGCCGGCAAGGTCGTCGTCTGTGACCGCGGCGTCGTGGACCGCGTCGCCAAGAGCGCCGAGGTTGCCCGAGCCGGCGGCGTCGGCATGATCCTGGTCAACCTCACCAACTCCTCCCTGGACGCGGACCAGCACGCGGTGCCCACGGTGCACGTGAACCCGCCCGCCACCCAGACCATCAAGGACAAGGTCGCGGCCAACCCGGGCATCAAGGTGTCCCTGGTCAACAAGGACACCACCGGCCTGCCCCTGGAGGCGCAGCCGCAGATCGCCGGGTTCTCCTCCCGCGGACCGCTGCTGGCCACCGATTCGGACCTGCTGAAGCCGGACGTCACCGCCCCCGGCGTTGCAGTCCTGGCAGGCGTCTCGCCGATCGGTGAAAACGGTGCCAAGTTCGGCTTCATGTCCGGTACCTCGATGGCTTCCCCGCACGTGGCCGGCTTCGGCGCGTTGCTGCTGGGCAAGAACCCCACCTGGTCCCCGGCCGCGGTGAAGTCCGCCATGATGACCACCACCTCCGACGTCAAGCTCGCCGACGGCACCAAGAACACCGACGTCTTCGCCACCGGCGCGGGCGAGGTGGACCCGGCCCGCATGGTCGACCCGGGCCTGGTGTACGACGCGAACACCCAGGACTACCTGAAGTTCATCCAGGGCACCGGCGTGGACCTGGGCCTGAAGTCCAGCACCAAGGCGCGTGACATGAACGTCCCGTCCTTCGCCCTGGGTAACCTCACCGGGAAGATCGAGGTCACCCGAACGGTGACCGCCTTGACTCCGGGTGTCTACAAGGCCAGCGTCAACGTCCCCGGCATCAAGGTCAGCGTGGCCCCGGCGGCGCTGAACTTCAAGGCCGCCGGCGAACAGCGCACCTTCAAGGTCACCTTCGAGAACCAGGGTGCCCCGCTGGGCCAGTTCGCCATGGGCTCGCTGTCCTGGCAGGGTGCGGGCAAGACCGTCACCTCGCCGATCTCGGTCCGCCCGCAGTCCGTGGTGGCTCCGAAGGACGTCACCCTGACCACCAACCAGGGCACCGGCTCCGGTGACATCAAGGTGGTCTCCGGCACGAACAACCCGACCAACATGACGCTGGACGGCCTCTCCAAGGCCGACGCCACCGCCGTCGAACTGGTCCCGGGTCCGTTCACCGCCACGGCCGACGCCTCGACCTATATCAAGACCGTCCAGGTTCCGGCCGGCGTGCCGCTGGCGAAGTTCTCCGTGATCTCCTCCGATCCCGCCGCCGACTTCGACATGTACGTGGTTACCCCGCGCGGCGTGGAGCAGGTCGCCACTTCGTCCTCGAGCGAGACCCTCTCCATCCCCAACCCCGCCGCCGGTAAGTACACGATCTACGCGAACCTGTACGCCAGCCCGGGAGGCAAGGCCACCAAGGCCTCGGTTGAGGCGGCGGTGCTCGGCGCCAACGTCGGCAACGCCTCCGTCTCGCCGAACCCGCTGAAGCTGACCAACGGCAAGGCCGGCAAGGTCACGCTGAATTGGAAGGACCTCGCAGCCGGTTCGTACATCGGCCGGATCACCTTCGAAGGTTCCAGCGACCCGACCTTCGTCACCGTCATGGTGAGCCCCGACGGCACCACCGCCGTGGCCCCCACCGCCGAGGACCAGGCCAGCAACACCGGCCCGGGCGACGAGGCGGGCACCGGTGACGCGGCCCAGCTGGAGAAGGGCGCCCAGGTCAAGAAGGAACAGGCCAAGGTGGTCCCGCAGGATCCGGACAGCCCGAACAACGCTATCTAGCGGTAGCGCGTAACACCTGAACACAGCAGTGGCCGGCGGTCTTACCGCCGGCCACTGCTGTGTTCTTCTGCTGTTTGTTCAGTGTGCCTTGGCGCCTTGGCGCCTTGGCGCGTTGGGGCCCAGGGCTCGGCGCCGGGCGCCCGTGCACCGGTCCGCCCCTGCGGCGCTTAGACCGCGCCGGTGGAACCGGCCGTCCCGCCCAGGAGCGGGGCCATGGACTTCCACCGGGAGATCTCGCAGCCGTCGGTCCGGCTGAAGCGGGCCTCGACGCCGCGGCCCCGGTACGTGCCGGTGACCACCGCGACCTGCGGGCCGCCGTACTGCTGGGTGCAGAGCTTCGGCGGCCCGGGCACGGGGAAAAAGATGGCCTCGCCGTGCTGCCGGACGGCTGCCAGCGCGGCGGCGGCGTCGGGGAGCGTGGATTCAGGGCCGGGCTCCTGGCCGTCCGCGACCAGCCGGAACACGTACTCCGGGCCGCCCGGCGCCTCGGTCAGCGTGATGGTGAGGTCCACCTCGGGATTCGTGGTCCGGTCGTGGGGTGAAGCTGCCGGCTCGCCGGCGCCATTGGTGGCGGTCATGGCGTTCCTTCCTGGGCTGCGGTGCGGGACTCCTGGCGGGCGGCGGCCGTGAGCAGCGGGTCGAGTTCCCGCAGCAGGCGGCCCCGCAACTCCTTGGCGGCGTCCGCGAAGCCGCGCTGCCGGTCCACATAGTCGGCCTTGCCCCCGGCGGTTTCGATCCTGATGGGCGGGTAGCCCCACTCGCTGAGGTCGTAGGGGGAGGCCTGCATGTCCATGGCCCGGATCTGCCAGGAGAGTTCGAAGCAGTCCATCACCAGTTCGCTCGGCAGCGCGGGCGCCAGCTTGTAGGCCCACTTGTAGAGGTCCATGTTGGCGTGCAGGCAGCCGGGCTGTTCGAGGTCCCGCTGGTTTTCCCGGCTCGGCGAGAGGCTGTTCAGCGGCACGGCATCCGGGGTGTAGAACCGGAAGGCGTCAAAATGCGAGCAGCGGATCCTGTTCTCCTCCACCACCTGGTCCGTGCCCGCGGAGCCCAGCCGCAGGGTGAGGTATTCGTGGCGGAGCGCAAACTTGTCCTGGCGGTAGACCATGGCCCATTCGTGCAGGCCGAAGCAGCCGAACTGTGCCGGCCGGGCCGCCGTGCCGGCCAGGATGATCCCGGCGAACTGCACCGCCTCGCGCCGTTCGGCCAGGAAGCGCTCGACGTCGACGGTCACCGCCGGGACGCCGTCGGGCACGCCCGCGGCGGCGCGTTCGGCGTCGTCGGCGGCGCGGTAGTACTTCCAGTCAGTGCGCGCGGTGGCGGCCGGGCCGGAGAGCACGACGCCGGCGCCCGGGTGCCAGCGCAGCAGCTGCCCGGGTTTCTGGGTGTAGTAGGTGAAGAGGAAATCCTCCACCGGGTGCTTGCGTCCGGCCGACCGCCGTGCCAGGTAGGGGTCGGCGTAGGTCCGGACGCGTTCCTGGTGGGCGGCCTCCCGCCGGGTCCACTGTTCGTCTGTCAGGTGTTGCAGTTTAGCCAGCCCCGCCGCTCGAGCCCAGGACGTCCTTGGCGGCGTTCCATTGGGCGATTTCGCAACCGTCGCGCAGGCTGAAGGTGGCTTCGACCGGCCGGTCGTCCACCGAGCCGGTGACAGTGGCCTCCTGCGGGCCGCCGTACTGCTGGGTGCAGGCCTTGTCCGTGGGCCGCGGCGCCGGGCTGAGCAGGGCGGCGTTGGCCTTCAGGGCGGCGCAGGCGGCAGCGGCGGAGGGGTGCTGGCTTTCCGCCGCGGGGACGCCGTCGCGGCAGACCAGGGTGTAGTTGGCCGGCTGGCCGATGCCGCCGGGCTTGACCATGATGGAGAGCTCGGCGTTGCCGGCGCCCGGGCCGGGCGTGGGTGCCGGGGCCGAGGGGGACGGTGCCGCCGCGGTGGTCTCGGCGTCCGCGGACGGGGTGCCGCTGGTACCGCTTGAGGGGGTGCCGGAACTGCCGGTGGAGTTGGAGCTGGAGCCGGCGGGGGACGAGCCTGTCGGGCCGGGGCCGCCGGAGCCGCCCGGCGAACAGGCGGCCAGGGCGGTGGCCGTGGCCGCGATCAGCAGCACGTGCATCAGGGGTTTGCGCATGGCGGACCTCCTCGGGTTGGTGTCCAGTCTATCGCCGGGTGGCCGCGATCAGCCGGGTCATAGCGGCATGGAGTTCGGCCACCTGGTCCCGGCTCAGTCCCAGCCGGGCCATCATGGTGCCGGGAATCGCCGTCGCGTCCCGGCGAAGCGCCGCGCCGGACGGGGTGAGCCCGACGGCGAGGCTGCGTTCGTTGCCTTCGGCCCGTTCCCTGGTCACGTAGCCCACGGCCTCGAGCCGGCGAAGCAGCGGGGAGACCGTGGCCGGGTCCAGGTCCAGGGCATCGCTGATCTCGCGGACGGTGCGCGGGCTGGATTCCCAGAGGGTCAACATCACCAGGTACTGCGGGTGGGTGAGGTGCAGCTTGTCCAGGACGGGTTTGTAGGCGGCCACCACATTGCGCGAGGCGACGGTGAGGGCGAAGCAGAGTTGGTGTTCCAGCAGCAGGTCTTCGTCGATGAAGTCGGGGCTGGCGGTGGCGCTGTCGGTCATGGAACTCCTCGGGGCACAAGACGATTAGTGCACTAATCATTAGCGTACACTGGTGGCATATCCGTTGCGAAGGAGTGGTGATGGCGAAGGAATCCGCCGCCGAGCGGTTCATGCGGGCAACCGGGAAGTTGCGGGCCGTGTTCGGTCCCGCCAGCCGCGGCTCTCTGGGTCACGACATGACCGAGCAGAACCGCCGGCTGCTGGCCCAGCGGGAGGCAGAGACCCGGCAGTGGGAGACCGTCCGCCGCTTCGACGGCAGCACCTACGTGGTGCCGCGGGACCCCGGGGACAAATCGCTCCGCTAGGCGGGAAGCCCCGGCTCATTTCCCGCCGTCGGGCGTAAAATTGAGGCACCGGCGGCCCCGGTCCGCTCGCTGGGAACGACGTCCCGGCCGACGCGTCGCCCTTCCGCTCATCCTGTCAGCAGGGGAGGAGGTGGAAACCATGGCACATGCACTGCGCAGGGCCGCCCACAGCGGCCGGCTGCACCCGTCCACCTGGGTGCGGTTCGTCTTCGGCCCGGCCTCACGCGGAGACTACGCCGCCCCGGTGGTGCACCGGCACGACGCCTTCGAACTCGCCTCCGAGCAGGATCTCGCGGGCTTCGAGATCGAGACGGATGCGGCGGGGCATCACTACGCCGTCCGCCGCGAAGACCTTCCCAAGGAACAGGTCTGACCCGCTGTTTAAACGCGAAAGGGAGCGGCAGGCTGCCGCTCCCTTTCGTATGTCCCGCGTGAAGTGCCTTAGCGTCCGGTGCCGCCGTAGACCGTCGCCTCGTCCTCGCTGTCGAGGTCGAAGGCCTTGTGGATGGCCCGCACGGCGTCATCGAGCAGGTCCGCGTGGGTGACCACGGAGATGCGGATCTCGGAGGTCGAGATCATGTTGATGTTGATTCCGGCCTCGGACAGGGCGGCGAAGAACCGCGCCGAGACGCCCGGGTGGGAGCGCATGCCCGCACCGATCAGCGAGAGCTTGCCGATCTTTTCGTTGTATTCGATGTTCTCGAAGCCGATCTCGGCCTGGGCGGCGCGCAGGGCGGCCAGGGCGTCGGCGCCTTCGACGATCGGCAGGGTGAAGGAGATGTCCGTCCGGCCGGTCCCGTGGGTGGAGACGTTCTGGACGATCATGTCGATGTTCGAGTGCGCATCCGCGATGACCTGGAAGATCGCCGCCGCCTTGCCGGGGATGTCAGGGACGCCGACTACGGTGACCTTGGCCTCGGAACGGTCGTGTGCAACGCCGGAGATGATTGGCTGCTCCAAGGCAACTCCCTCTTGAATCGTGATCTTGTCGTCGGCGCTGGGCAGCACCCAGGTGCCTTCGTGCTGGCTGAATGAGGAGCGGACGTGCAGCGGGACGCCGAAACGGCGGGCGTACTCCACGCACCGCAGGTGCAGGATCTTGGCCCCGGAAGCGGCGAGCTCCAGCATTTCCTCGCTGGAGATGCTGTCGATCTTGCGGGCGGAAGGGACCACGCGCGGGTCGGCGGTGTAGATGCCGTCAACGTCGGTGAAGATCTCGCAGACGTCGGCGTCGAGGGCGGCCGCCAGGGCCACCGCCGTCGTGTCCGAGCCGCCGCGGCCCAGGGTGGTGATCTCGTTCGTGGTGCGGCTCATGCCCTGGAAGCCGGCGACGATCGCGATGTGGCCCTTGTCCAGCGCGGTGCGGATCCGGTGCGGGTCGACGTCGATGATCCGGGCCTTGCCGTGAATGCCGTCCGTGATCATGCCGGCCTGGGAGCCGGTGAAGGACTGGGCCGATGCGCCGTATTTGTTGATCGCCATGGCCAGCAGCGCCATCGAGATGCGTTCGCCGGCGGAGAGCAGCATGTCCATTTCGCGGGCCGGGGCGGAGTCGGTCACCTGGGCGGCCAGGTCGAGGAGTTCGTCGGTGGTGTCACCCATGGCGGAGACGACGACGACGACCTCGTCGCCGGCGTTGTGCGCGTCCACGACGCGGCGGGCGACCCGCTTGATGCCCTCGGCATCGGCCACCGAGGAGCCGCCGAACTTCTTCACGACGAGGTGTTTGGTGGCGCCCGGGATCACCGGCAGCCCCTGCGGCTGCGGTCCGGGGTGGACTTCGGTAGTGGGCAGACTCATGCGCGCACCCTCACTGGATCATCGGGGTTCTGGGTGAAGCAGCCAAACGGCGCGACCGAGTGGTGCGACGGCGGCTTCAGCCCAAGTTTATCGCCGCGGCCGGTCCGGCGTTCAATTGTGACCGGCGGGCGGACCCGCCGCCGGTGGCCGGTCCAGCCGGTAGCGCCAGGAGGGGAGGCCCTTCCCGGCGCGGTCCTGGGCCGCCGTGAAGTAGTGGTCCGGGAAGAATCCCAGCGTCTCAAGCAGCCTGCGGGAGGGGAGGTTGGGTTCGTAGACGCCGGCCAGGACCGTGCCGATGCCCCGGTCTTCGAACAGCCAGCGCACCAGGGCACCCGCCGCCTCCCGCCCGTAGCCGTGGCCGTGATGGTCAGGGTGGATCAGGTAGCCGAGGGCGGCGGCGCCGGCCGGGATGGGTCCGGGGGCGGGCGGCGCCTCGGCGGTCCAGGTCCGGGCATCGCCGATCACCTCGCCGGTGGCGCGCAGGACCACGGCCCAGCAGAGATCGAACTGCTCCGGGGTGGAGGCCTCGGCCCGGGACAGCATGGTGCGCAACCGGGTGGAGTTCTCGGCGGGACCCAGCGGGGCGTGCGAGAGATACCGGGTGACCTCCGCGTTGCCGCGGAACCGCAGCAGGGCGGCCTCGTCCCCGGCCGTCAGGGGCCGGAGAGTCAGCCGTTCGGTGGGGATGGGGTCCGGGATCATTGTCCGGAACTCTACCGCCCTGCCTGCCGCCGGTCTGTTCCGGCCGGCGGCAGGGGTGCAATACTGGCCCGAAAGTCCGAACCGCACTGTGGGGGTTGCTATGAGCCAGAGGCCAGCGTTGAGATTGTCCGGCGTCGTCCTTGACGCCCCCGATGCCCGCGAGTTGGCGGACTTCTACCGCGGCCTCCTGGGCTGGGAGCTCGGTCAGGATGAGTCCGAATGGGTCACGCTGGTCTCCCCGGACGGCGGCGCGGGGCTCTCATTCCAGAGCGACGCCGGGTACGTGCCGCCGGTCTGGCCCGCCGGGCCCGGGGCGCAACAGATGATGATGCACCTGGACATTGCCGTCGCGGATCTGGCCGAAGCCTCCACCCACGCGCAACAGGCCGGCGCGACACTGGCCGACTTCCAGCCCTAGGACGACGTGCGGGTGCATCTTGACCCGGCCGGACATCCGTTCTGCCTGTTCCTCGACGCCTGAGCCGCGGCGGACACCGACGGTGCGGGCCTCACGGAAGGCGCTGAGGACGTGGGGTAGGAAACACCCGTACCTCGGTGCGTTGATCGGCCTGGTGGTGATAGCCATCGTGAGCACCTCCGCCTGGCTGGCCCTTTCCGGGCGGGAACCAGGACCCGTCATCTTTAGCGGCCTTTCAAATGTTGTCGTCTATTGGCTGATCACCGTGGTCTATCTGCGCGCGACGCGGAAGGAGCGAAAGGAACTCGCCGGGAAGGGACAACTGCGCGCCTTTCTTCGCTACCCGGATTCTCTGCCGGGTTCCCTGAGCGGGATCTGGAATCCCGGCATCGTCACCCCCACCGAGGGAGCGCTGCGGTTCCAACCCGCCGCCTACGAGACCCGTGAATCGTCCGGGCGCTCGACGAACTTCACGGTCGCGGACGTCTCGGAGCGCTGGACGATCACCGGCAAGGACCGGAAGTACCTGCCGGCGTCGGCCGGCTACGAAGCGGTCACCCTGGCCACCGAAAAGGGGAGGGTGGAGCTCGCGGCGAGTCCGGAGTCGCTGGACCTGTTGGCAGTGATCCGCCCACCCATCGGACAGGACAATCCCGGGCCGCGCGGACACTGACCCGGGTGAGCCCCTTTCCGGTCCTGCTTCGGGCTAGCTGAGGGCGTTGCGGCGGCCCTCGAAGGCGCGGCCCAGGGTGACCTCGTCGGCGTATTCGAGGTCGCCGCCCACGGGCAGGCCGGAGGCCAGACGGGTGACAGTGATGCCGATGGATTTCAGCATCCGCGCCAGATAGGTGGCCGTCGCCTCGCCCTCCAGGTTGGGGTCCGTGGCGATGATGATCTCCTGGATCGCGCCGTCGTTGAGCCGCGTCAGCAGCTCTCGGATCCGCAACTGTTCCGGGCCTACCCCGGCGATCGGATTGATGGCGCCGCCCAGCACGTGGTATCGGCCCCGGAAGGAACGGGTGCGTTCGACGGCGAGGACATCCTTGGACTCTTCCACGACGCAGATGACCGACGGATCACGCCTCGGGTCACGGCAGATGTTGCACATCTCCTGTTCCGTGACGTTGCCGCAGACCGTGCAGAACTTCACGCGTTCCTTCACCGTGGTGATCGCCTCGACCAGCCGTTTCATGTCCTGCGGGTCGGCCTCGAGGATGTGGAAGGCCAGGCGCTGGGCGGATTTCGGCCCGACGCCGGGTAGCCTGCCGAGCTCATCGATCAGCTCCTGGACTGCACCTTCGTACACAATTTCCTCGTTCGTTGGGGGTGGCGCCGCTCAGGGCGCCGGGAGGGTTAGAAGCGCGGGGCCAGTGGGCTGCCGTCGAGGGAGCGCTCCTCGAGCAGCTTGCCGCCCAGGATGCGTTCGACGGCGGCGCGGCCGAAGACCCCCGACTCCTCGATGGTTTCATCGTCGGCGCTGGGGATGTCCTGCTCATAGGTGGCGGCGGCCGCGACGGCCCGGGCGGGCGCCTTGGCGCGTCCGGCCTCCGCCTCCGGGCTGTTCGACAGGCGCTGGTAGAGGCTCTGCCGGCCACCGGCCGGGGCGCCGACGGGCGCGGGGGCCGTCACCGGCGGGGCCGCCGTGAGGACGGCCGAGCCGCCGGTTGCCGCGGCTCCCTGCGGCGCGGCGTGCGGGAGGCTCCCGGAGGCTGGGGCCACCGGCGCGGGCGTGCTCTGCCGTGCAGGGGGCTGTGCCGTCGCGGGTTCGTAGCGGCGCGGTTCGGGTTCGGTGACGTGGAGTTCGGGTTCGGGCGTCGCTGCGGGACCGGCCACGTTGTGCCGACCCACGTTCAGCTCGGTGCCGACGGTCCACACGCCCGGGGACTGTTCGACGGCGCGGGCCCATGGATCCTGGGCGGGATCGGGCTTGGCCGTTCCGGCACCTGTACCCGCGTCCGCGGTCGTCGGAGTGGGGGCGGCAACGGGGGGGCGCTCGGCGGCCGGCGCCCGGCCGGGTGCCGGGTTGCCGCCGCTCACGGGCGTCGCGGTGGTCTGGACAGAGCCTGACGGCGACGGAGTCCAGTCTATCGGCGGCTCTTCGTCCAGCGGGGGAGCGTCCTCGTCGCGGGGCGGTCCCCAGTCGTCATCCGGGTCCGCGTACGAGCCGCTCCAGCCCTGGTCCGTGGGCGCCGGGGCGGAAGCGGGCGGCGGCTCGGGGGCGGCGGGTGCCGCGGGGGTCGATGCGGCTGAAGGTGCGGATGCCTCCGTCGAAGCGGCGCCGCGGTTTGCGGCGGGTGCAGCCGGAGCCGGCTGAGCGGGAGCGGACTGGATCGGTGCGGACTGCGAGTGCGCAGCCTGCGCCAAAGCGGAATGAGCCGGCGCAGCAACGGCGGCTTCGGCCGTCACAGGCGCTGCGGCGGCGGGCACCGGGGCAGCATCGCGTGGGGTTGCGGAGGCCGTCGCGGGCGCGGTGGCCGGGGCGGCCGCGGGGGCGAGGCCCCACGCTACATCGGCCGAGCTGGGGCCAGCAGCCTCGGGCTCAGTAGGCGCTTTTGGGTTTGGCTCAGAGCTCGCTGGGCTCTTGGACCCGCCGGCGACCGCGGTGATCTGGCAGTCGATGCCGATCGTCTTGTGGATCGCCTGGCGGAGGTTTTCGGCGTGGTCTCCGCGGCCGAAGGCCCCAGCCAGCCCGGCGGTGCTGAAGAGCAGCGTCAGGACGTGGCCCTCGACATGGCCCACCTGGGCGTTCGGTTCCACCAGGGCCCAGGTGCTCCGCTTGATCTTGGTCAGGGTCTGCAGGATTTCCGGCCAGGCGCGGCGCAGCACCTCCACATCGGGGCCCGAACCGGAGCCGGGTCCGGAAGCGGCGGGAGCGGCAGCCGGGGCGGCCTCGGCGGGCCGGGTGGCCCCCGGCGCGGCCGTCCCGGCGCGCACGGGAGCCGGGGTAGCTGCAGGTGTTGGCGCGGGAGCCGACGCCGGTGCCGGAGCCTGCGCCGGAGCCGCGGCGTTGTCGGCGCCGTCGTGGGCGGAATCCGCAGCGGCTGCCTGGCTCGGGGCCGGGGACTGGCGCGGCGGCTCGGCCGATACTGCCGAAGCAGGCACGGGAGCGGTCGACCGGGCGGCGGCGGGAGGCACCGCCTGGGTCGGGGCGGGGGCGGCCGGTTCCGGTGCCCGAACTACGGGGGCCTGGCTCTCAGCGGGTGCCTGGGCCGCGGGCGCCACTGCGGGAGCGGCAGCAGGCGGGTGTGCCGCGGCAGCGGGCACGGCTGCTGGGACGCCGCCGTCGGATCCGGCGTAGTTGAGGCGCCGCTCCACGCGGTCGATCCGGGCGGCGATGCCACGTTCGGTCTGCTCCGCGCTGGGCAGCAGGATGCGGGCGCACAGCAGTTCAAGGTGCAGCCGCGGGGAGGTTGCCCCGGTCATCTCCGTGAGCGCCGTATTGGTCACGTCCGCCGCGCGGGAGAGCTCGGCCGCGCCCAGGTTGTGCGCCTGGCTCTGCATCCGGGCGATCTGGTCCGCCGGCATGCCCCGAAGGATGGACTGGGCGCTCTCCGGCATCGCCTGGACGATGATGAGGTCGCGGAAGCGCTCCAGCAGATCCTCGACGAAGCGGCGCGGGTCGTGGCCGGTCTGGATCACGCGGTCCACGGCGCGGAACACCGTGGCTGCGTCGGCGGCGGCCACGGCCTCGACGACGTCGTCCAGCAGCGAGGCGTGCGTGTACCCCAGCAGGGCCACGGCCAGCTCGTAGTCCAGACCGTTGGGGCCGGCACCGGCCATCAGCTGGTCGAGGACCGAGAGCGAGTCACGCACCGAGCCGCCGCCGGCGCGGATCACGAGCGAGAGGACGCCCGGCGCCACCGGGACGTTCTCCTGCTGGCAGAGCTGCTCCAGGTACGCCATCAGGGGCTCCGGTGGAACCAAGCGGAACGGGTAGTGGTGGGTGCGGGACCGGATGGTGCCGATCACCTTGTCCGGCTCGGTGGTGGCGAAGATGAACTTGATGTGTTCCGGCGGCTCCTCGACGATCTTCAGCAGCGCGTTAAACCCTGCCGAGGTGACCATGTGGGCCTCGTCGATGATGAAGATTTTGTAGCGGTCCCGGACCGGCGCGTAGGTGGCCCGTTCACGCAGGTCGCGGGCGTCGTCCACGCCGCCGTGGCTCGCCGCGTCGATCTCGATGACGTCCAGGGAACCCGCGCCGCCGCGGGCCAGTTCCACGCAGCTGGGGCACACGCCGCAGGGGGTGTCGGTGGGGCCTTCGGCGCAGTTCAGGCAGCGGGCCAGGATGCGGGCGGAGGTGGTTTTGCCGCAGCCGCGCGGGCCCGAGAAGAGGTATGCGTGGTTGACGCGGTTCTTGCGCAACGCCGTCATCAGGGGGTCGGTGACGTGCTCCTGCCCGATGACATCCGCGAACGAATCAGGCCGGTAGCGGCGGTACAGGGCGGTAGTTACGGTCACGCTTAAACCCTACCAATCGGCACAGACATAAAAGACCCCTCATGCACCCGCCAGAGCCCGTTTACCCTTGCTACCTTCCGGTCCTGGGGGAGTTCAACAGGATGACGCCACATGAGGGGCCGTCGACTACTTTACCCGAGATCCCGGCCTGCCCCGAATTCGCTCCCAGGCAGGGGCCATTCACGCCCATCGGCACCCCGATTGGTCGACGGGCGGAAGTTCGGGTAGTCTAGTATCTGCTTTTGATTCAGAAGCAACTGGAGAATTCGCCTAGCGGCCTATGGCGCACGCCTGGAACGCGTGTTGGGTTAACGCCCTCGGGGGTTCAAATCCCCCATTCTCCGCGGTTGGCCCCGGTCCTATGGACCGGGGCCTTTTTGCGTCCTGGCTCCGGACCTGTCAGGCCCGGAATCCGAGACGGCGGAGCCGGGAGCGGGCGGCCAGTTCGCTCGGACCCGTCCGGCCGAGGGCCAGATGGACGACGCCGAGGGTGGCGCGGGTGATCAGCTTCACCGGCAGCGGCAGGGGCCCCAGCCGGGCGGTCCGCAGCCCGAGCAGCTCGCGGTACTCAGGTTCCAGGCTGGCCACCGCGGCGGCGAACAGCACGCGGTAGCCCGGCCGGAGGACCGGGTGCAGGGGAGGGTGGCGGATGAAATGCACGGTTTCGGCAACCATCGGCCCGGAGGTGAGCGTCCCGCCGTCGTACCAGTCGCGGAGCTCACGGCGCATCTGCCCGGCACTGACCGGGGGCGACTCAACCCCCATCAGTTCCCCGGCCTGAGCCCATTCGCGGACGTAGGCGTCCGGGCCGCCGGGAATCGCGGACCCGAACATGGTGTGCGCCGAGAGGAAAGCATCGGTGAAGGCGATGTGGATCCAGCGCAGCAGTTCCGGGTCGCTGGCCGCGTAGGACTTCATCTCTCCGGCGGCGTCCCGGTAGTCGCCTCGGACCGGTTCGTGCAGGCGCTGGACCCAGGCCGTGGCCTCTTTCGCCGCCGTCGTCGACCCGTAGGTGACGGTGAAGATCCAGCGGATGGTGCGGGCCAGGCGCCCCAACGGGTCCTCGCGGAAGTGTGAATGCTCGTGCACGCCGGTCAGGGCGCCGGGGTGGAGTGACTGCATCAGCAGTGCCCGGATCCCGGCCACGATTGCTGGCATGCCGCCGTGCACCGTCCAGACCGCCGAGCCTGGCAGGTGGTAGCCGGCGTCGTCGCCCTCCTCGAGACGGGCCACCCAGGGCGGCGCCACGTCCCGTGACCCGGTGAAGGTATGCCGGAGTTCGGCCTGGAAATTCTGCAGCATAGTGCGCATGGTCCATTCTGCGCCCGGATCCCGCCCTGCGGTACTTGGTGTTCGGCCCGCGACTACTGAGGTGCTACCCGAGTTTCAAGAAGGGTAGTTCGGACGGTTCACACCCCCTGCCGATTGTGGTCCCATGAAAAAGGTCAGCCCGCGTTATCGGCGGCTGAGGATGTGGGGTTTACATCGTGGGAAAGCACTGGGGAAACACGACCAGCGAACCAAAAACAAGAAAACGCGTCGTGGCGGTGCGCTGCCTGTCGGGAGGGTTTTGCCTCTCGCTGGCCGTGCTGACGTTCGGGGTCCATGGAGTCACCGGCGCGGGAACCGCCGTGGTCTCGGTCGGCGTGCCGGACAGGGATGTGGCGGTCAGCCCCACGTTGCGGCCCGGGGCAGTGTTCACCGCCGCGGCGGGAACGACGGCGGCCACGACGGGCGCGGCGCAGGCAGCGGCCGCCGGGGCGGTCACGGCCGCTGGCGACCCAGCCGCGGGCTTCACCACGGATCCCCGGGCGCTGGTGGCGTACTCGCGCTCCGCCGTGCTCACCGGTACCAAGGACGGCACGCCGGGGGAGCTCAACGTCGCGTCTTCCGGGTTGAAGCGGCCCGCGGAGGGCTTCCTCATGGCACCCCTCGAGGTCCTGAACCCGTCGTCGCCGTTCGGCCTGCGGACCAGCCCGCTATCCGGGGTGGCGGGGGAGTTCCACTGGGGCCAGGATTTCGCGGCGGCCTGCGGGACGCGGGTGTACGCCGCAGACGCCGGGGTGGTGCGCGCCGTGGGCTGGCACCCCTGGGGCGGCGGAAACCGGGTGGAGATCGACCACGGCAACGGCCTGATCACCACCTACAACCACCTGGAGGGGATCGCCGTGAAGAAGGGCGACTCGGTCCGGGTGGGTGAGGTGATCGCCAAGGTGGGCACCACCGGGTCCTCGACCGGCTGCCACCTGCATTTCGAGACCATCCTCAACGGAGTGCACAAGGACCCCCGGGACTGGACGTTCCTGCCCATCACGCAGACCGATCCGCTGGGCCCCCTGGAGATGACCAGTTACGCGCCCGACGCCGGGCTGCCCTCCAATGCCTCGCTGGGTTGGGCTATCCCGGTCTCCGACGATGGCCGGCACGAGGTCGCAAACGGCGCCCAGGAGATCCCCGCCGCCCTGCTGCCGCAGCTGCCCGGCTACACCGCCTCCTACTCGCCCTCGCCCTCACCGACGGCGGATGCCCTCTCACCCACGCGACCGCCACCGTCCGCTGCCGGGCAGGCGCCCGGCACCTCGGCGCCGGTGACCTCCGAGCCGGTCACCGGGGCTCCGCCGGCGACCGGCACCACGACCGGGTCCCCGACTACGAGTACGCCGCCTGCAAGCACCACGCCGCCGGGGACAACGCCCCCGCCCACCACCCCTCCGCTCGGCTCGGAGCCGCCGTCCACACCGCCGCCGGTGACCACGCCGCCTGCGCCCCCGGCGACTACCCCGGCCCCGCCGCCGGTGACGGAGGCCCCGCCGCCTGTGGTGACCCCGCCGCCGGTCGTGGAGGTCCCCCCTCCGCCGCCGCCGGTGGTCGAGCCGCCTCCGCCGCCACCGCCCGTCGTCGAGGTGCCCCCGCCGGCCCCTGCGCCGCCGCCGGTGGTCACACCGCCGCCGGTGACCTCGCCGGCCCCGGAACTCACCGCCCCGCCCGTCACCGCGGATCCCGCGCCGAGCGGCACTCCGGCCCCCACCGGCACGGTCACCCCCTGACCGCCTGACTCCCGGCCCCTTGGCCCTCCGGCGGACGGCCACCCATACCGCCGCCCGTCGGCGTCGAATTACGGTTGTGACCACGCCGGGCTATGCTTCCGGCACGCCGACTCGACGCCCGGGAGGACCCCGCCATGACCGACCTTTTCTCCGTTCCGCTCACCCTCAACGACGGCACCGAAACGGACTTCGGCCGCTACCGTGGGCAGGTGGTGCTGGTGGTGAACGTTGCCTCGCAGTGCGGCTTCACGCCCCAGTACGCCGGCCTGCAGGCCCTGCACAACAAGTTCGAGGACGAGGGGTTTACCGTGCTGGGCGTGCCCTGCAACCAGTTCGCCGGCCAGGAACCGGGCAGTGACGCGGACATCGCCGAGTTCTGCGATCGGAACTTCGGCGTCACCTTCCCGCTGACCGCCAAGGCCGACGTGCGGGGCAAGAACCAGCACCCGCTTTACGCCCGCCTCACCAAGTTCAAGAAGGGCCTGCTGCCGGGCTTGGTGAAGTGGAACTTCGAGAAATTCCTGATCAACCGCGACGGCGAGATCGTCGCCCGGTTCGCCCCCACCGTGGAACCGGATGCCCCGGAGGTGATCGAGGCGGTGCAGGCCGCGCTCGCCTAAGGCACCGGTCGGGACCCTCGGCCCGCAAGGGCCCGAGGGGCCTATCCTTACGCGTCATCCCGTCCTAGACTGGCCGGACCCTCCGACGTTCGGGCCGGTTCGCGGCTTTCTTGCGGCGCCCGCCGGCAGCGTTATCGACGCTGGCCAGGAGGGTGCATCAGAACGCTTCGTGAATCACAACTGGGCACTCAGCATTGGGGTCCGTGAAACCAGGAGGAAAGTGATGACAGGAAACAAAGCCGTTGCCTACAAGGGGCCAGGAAAAGTCGAACTCATCGACATTGACTACCCCACTTTCGAACTCAAAGACGGACCAGGCGTCAATCCGGCCAACGTCGGCCGGCAGGTGCGCCACGGCGTCATCCTCAAGACCGTCGCGACGAACATCTGCGGATCGGACCAGCACATGGTCCGCGGCCGCACTACCGCCCCCGCCGACCTGGTGCTGGGCCACGAGATCACCGGCGAGGTCGTCGAGGTCGGGCCCGACGTCGAGTTCATCAAGGTCGGCGACATCTGTTCGGTGCCCTTCAACATCGCCTGTGGACGCTGCCGCAACTGCAAGGAACGCAAGACCGGCATCTGCCTGAACGTCAACCCCGACCGGCCCGGAAGCGCCTACGGCTACGTGGACATGGGCGGCTGGGTGGGCGGCCAGGCAAACTACGTCCTCGTCCCGTACGCGGACTGGAACCTGCTGAAGTTCCCGGACCGGGACCAGGCCCTCGAGAAGATCATGGACCTGACCATGCTCTCGGACATCTTCCCCACCGGCTTCCACGGCGCCGTGACCGCGGGCGTCGGCGTCGGATCCACCGTGTACGTCGCAGGCGCCGGGCCGGTGGGCCTCGCAGCCGCCACCAGCGCGCAGCTGCTCGGCGCCGCCGTCGTCATCGTCGGCGACATGAACGAGGACCGGCTCAAGCAGGCCCGGAGCTTCGGCTGCGAGACGGTCGACCTGTCCAAGGGCGGACCGGCCGCGCAGATCGAGCAGATCCTGGGTGTCCCCGAGGTGGACTGCGGCGTGGACGCGGTCGGCTTCGAGGCCAAGGGCCACGGACACGACGCCAAGGAAGCGCCGGCCACGGTGCTGAACTCCCTGATGGACATCACGGCCGCCGGCGGCGCGCTCGGCATCCCCGGGCTCTACGTCACCGGCGACCCGGGCGGCATCGACGAGGCGGCCAAGAAGGGTGCGCTCTCGCTCAGCCTCGGTACTGGCTGGGCCAAGTCGCTGAGCTTCACCACCGGCCAGTGCCCGGTGATGAAGTACAACCGCGGCCTGATGATGGCGATCCTGCATGACAGGGTCCACATCGCCAAGAACGTCAACGCCAAGGCGATCGCCCTGGAGGACGCACCGAAGGGCTACGCCGAGTTCGACGCCGGCGCCGCCACCAAGTACGTGCTGAACCCGAACGGCTACCTCAGCTAGGGCCCGTCCCACCGGGTGATCTACGGTCCGGCGGCCTCCTTCCTGCACCAGGGTGCGCAGGTAGGAGGCCGCCGGATTACTTAATCCGCACGCGTAGCCGTGCCCGTTTTCAAAGCTGCCTACCTGAGTTTGCCCACGTCCAGCCGGAAATCTGGTTGGATAGAAGGTACTGAGAGGGATCGCTGGGGGGACCGCCTCCACCCAACCAGGAAGGTTGCAATGGAGCTCATCGAGGCCGAGCACCCACGGCCACGCCATTTCCTACTCCACGTCAGTGACGCGCACCTGCTGGGCGGTTCCGACCCGCTGCACGGCGTCGTCGACAGCGAGGCCCACCTGCGCCAGCTTTTCGAGGAAGTCCGAGCCTCCGGCGCGCGCCCGGAGGCGGTGATTTTCACCGGTGACCTGGCCGACCGCGGGGAGGCCGACGCCTACGCCAAGCTGCGCCGGATCGTCGAACCCGCCTGTGAGGCCATGGGCGCGAAGATCATCTGGGCCATGGGCAACCACGACGACCGGGCCAACTTCCGTACCGGCCTGCTCGACGAACCCGCCCACGACGCCCCGGTGGACCGCAGCTACTTCCTGGACGGGTTGCGGATCATCACCATGGACACCTCGGTGCCCGGCTTCCACCACGGCGCCCTCAGCCCCGAACAGCTCGACTGGCTCGCCGCGGAGCTGGCCACACCGGCTCCGGACGGCACCATCCTGGCTTTGCACCACCCGCCCGTCCCGTCCGTGCTGGACCTGGCGGTGCTGGTGGAACTGCGCGGCCAGGCGGCCCTCGCCGCGGTGCTCCGGGGCACGGACGTGCGCACCATCCTTGCCGGGCACCTGCACTATTCGACGTCGGCCACGTTCGCCGGCATCCCCGTCTCGGTGGCCTCCGCGACCTGCTACACCCAGGACCTGAACGTCCCAGTGGGCGGCAGCCGCGGCCGGGACAGCGGCCAGGCGTTCAACCTGGTCCACGTCTATGAGCACACCATCGTGCACTCGGTGGTCCAGCTGGGCGAGGTGCTGCCGCCGGTGGGAGAGTTCGTCACGGCGGAGGAAGCCACCCGGCGGATCGCCGCGGCCGGCATCCGCATCCCGGACCAGGGCCGGCCGGAGAACCCGTCGTCCTCCGGGGACCGGAGCATGACGTTCCTGAACTAGGCCTCCGCCCCAAGGTCAGCCGGTCCGGGAACGTCCCGGTTACTTCTCCCAGGGGGCCTTGATCGGGAAGTACTTCTCCAGGAAGTCCGTCACGATCTCGGCGCGCTCCTCGGCGGGGACCTCCGGGAAGCTGCCGTCGTTGAGGCAGAAGAAGTTCATATTCCGCTTGGAGAGGAGCTTGGGCAGGTAGTTCAGTCCCGCCCGGGCGGTGGTGTCCACGTACCGCACCTTGGCCGACGTCTGGGTCACGGCCCGGCCGGTCAGCAGCGCGTAGTAGTGGTAGAACGAGTTCGTCACCGAGATGTTGTCCGCGGCACGGAACCGGCTGGCCGCCGTACGGGCGAACTCCTCCGGGAACTCCTGCTCCATTTGGGCGGTCACGCTGCGGCGCAGCGGCGCGGCCGTGTGCTCCAGGTGGCGCGTGGTGATCCGGCCGAAGCGGTTCCACAGCAGCTTCCGGTTCACCCGGGCCGCGTTCTCGAACCCGCTCCGCTCGGCGTCGTTGTCGCCCAGGCCGATCCGGGTCTCCGCCTCGATGAACTTGGTGATGCCGCCCGGGGTGAAGAACATGTCCGGGCCCACGGTCCGGCCGAAGAACATGTCGTCATTGGAGTACAGGTAGTGCTCGGAGAGGCCCTCGATGTGGTGGAGCTGGCTCTCGACCGCCTGCGAGTTGTGCGTGGGGAGCACCGACGTGTCGGCGAAGAACTCCTCGCTGCGCACGATCGTCACGGCGGGGTGGTCGGCCAGCCATTCCGGGGCGGGGGAGTCCGTGGCGACGAAGATCCGCCGGATCCACGGGGCGAACATGTACACGGACCGGAGCGCGTACTTCAGCTCGTTGATCTGCCGGAAGCGTGCCTCGTGGTCGTCGCCCTCACCGACGACGACGCCGGCCATCCGGGCCTTGCGCGCGGCGATGTACTCCGGGGAGGAGCCGTCCACCCAGGAGAAGACGATGTCGATGTCGAAGTTGATGTCGCTGGCGTGGTCGGCGAACATGTTCTCGATCGTGGGCCAGGTGTGGCCGTAGCGTTCGACCGTGCCGCGCACCGCGTCCTGGGCCAGCAGGGTCCGGCGGGTCAGGGAGTTCTCGATCGGCAGGATCAGCTGGTCGCCCTCGAAGCTCCAGAGTTCCAGCTGCACGCCCGCGGAGGCGCCGAATTCGAGGCCGCCGTTGGGTTCCACGCAGGGCCGGTAGAGCCGGAAGATCCGGGCCTGGCGGTTCGGCGAGAGCTCGCCGTCGGCCACCAGGACAGAGGACTTCTTCTTGGCGTCCACGGTCATGGAGTAGAACGGCTCGTCCCGGCAGGCCTCCACCAGGGCGGCGCGCAGTTCCCGGCGGTTCTTCCAGTCCACGGCGATCACCGGGCGGTGGTTGTTGCCCCGGACCAGCAGGTAATCGATGTCGGCACGGACCAGCACCTCACGGACGAACAACAGGTCCTCGACCATCGACTGGTACGGGGTGCGGTTTTCATTGATCAGCGCGTAGCGGCCGTGCCTGCGGACAATGTCGCTGCGCGTTCGGAACCTGGCGACGGCTGCCGCTGATGTGACCTCGGCGTGGGCGTGGTCGTCCTCGGTGGCCTGGCTGCCGTAGTAAATCTCGTCCTGGATCAATGCGTCGGTGATGTCGATTCTCCGTTTTCCTGACTGGTCTTCGTGCTGGCCGCTTTGCTACTCGCATGATATCGCGGGCCGCCAAAACGGGCCGTCACACCGGCTCCGTATCAGCCGGCCAGGGCGGCCCGCCAGTGCCGCAGGAAGGCCGCGCCGGCGTCGTCGTGGATGACGTCCGCGCCCAGCCCGAGGTCCGCCGCGGTGAGCACCTCGTAGGGCTTGACCGGGATGCCGTCCGCCGGCCGGACATCCACGTGCTTGACCGGGTGGTCGTTGTGGAAGAGCCAGTCGGCCATGGCGTAGTCGGTCCGGGAATCGCCCACGGTCCGCCACGCCTGCGGGGTGATGCCCTGGGCGGCCAGCAGTTCGACGGCGCGGCTGGCGCCGAGGTCTTTGCCGAGCCGGACGGACTCGATGTCGGTGGAGATGATGGTGGGGTCGACGCGGTAGTCGATCGCGTCGTCGCTGTCCGGGACGTGGCGGTCCAGCCGGACGACGCCGAGGCCGTGCCGCTGCATCAGGTCCATGGCGTCGGCGTCGAACAGCGCCTGTTCGGCGCGGTAGTCGGCGTTGGCGACGTCGACGTGCTGCTCCACCGAGACCATGGCGCGCTTGGTTTCGTCGAAGAACATGTGCGCCGCGTAATCCTCGGCCACGAGCCGACGGACGTCGTCGCCGAACGCGGCCGGGACGGCGAGGGCGTCATCGACGTGGACGGTGCCGGGGCCAGCCGCCGTGTAGCTGAACCAGACGGCGCCCTTCTCGCAGATCGCGTGGACGGTCAGGCCGGCGGGCATGCCTGCGGCGAGCATCGGGTCCATGACCTGCTCGCGGATGAAGGCGTCCGAGCGGCCGGTGTTGAAGATGACGGGGATGCCGGCGGCGGCGAGGGCCAGCAGGTCGGCGATGATGCCGGGGGTGACGGTGCGGGTGACGGGGCTTGCGATGGGGCCGTCGACGTCGAGCAGCAGGGCCAGCGGCGGGGTGGAAGCCTCGGAATCTCTCATGCCTTCATTCTCTCAGCCGTGCAGGGGGCCGCGGATGGTCACTGTTTGGCCACAACCTCCGGCGCCGGGGCTCCTTGGATTCCCCTGACCCGGGTTGTTCCATAGGCTTGCATGGTGATCTTCAAAGCTGTGGGCGAGGGACGCCCTTACCCCGACCATGGTTTCCATACGCCCAAGGACTGGGCGGCACTGCCGCCGCGCCCCGTCCGGCTGGACGAACTTGTGACCACCAAGCGCACCCTGGACCTCGAGGCCCTCTTGGCCGAGGATTCCACCTTCTTTGGCGACCTTTTCCCGCACGTCGTGGAGTTCCGCGGGGTGCTGTACCTCGAGGACGGGCTGCACCGGGCCGTCCGCACCGCGCTGCACCAGCGCACCGCCATCCACGCCCGTGTCCTGGTGGTCAATGGCTAGGAAGCCGCAGGACCCGACGGTTCTGCATGGGCATCATGTGGTGACGGGCTCGGACCTGCGGGCCACGTTTGTCGAAGAGGACGAACTCGAGAACCCGGACCGGATGCGGCGCCGGATCCTCCACGGGGTGGTCCTGGTGCTGCTGGTGGGGCTGCTGGTTGCCGCCGTGGTGGTGGCGATGGCCATCCAGAACGGCCAGATCAAGATTCCGACGGCGGAGCGGAGCCACGCCGCGGTCTCGGCCTGCCCCGAGGCCACCTACGACTACGTTCCGCACGAGAAGATCCGGCTTAACGTCTATAACTCCACCAACCGGCCGGGGCTGGCGAAGACCGTGGCGGATGAGCTGGTGGCAAGGAAGTTCGCCGTCGGTACGGTGGGCAACACCGAGTCCGGCTTCCACGGGGTGGCGCTGGTGGTGTCGGGCGCGGCGGGCCAGTCCTCGGCCTTCAGTGTCCAGCGGAACCTGCCCGGCTCCGACTACGTCCAGGACGGCCGCACCGACGCGACCGTGGACGTGATCCTGACCGGTGACTTCAAGGACCTGGCCAAGCCGGAGCTGGTCGACCAGACCCCGGGCAAGCTCAGCTGCCCGCGGGAGACCCGTCGCGAGGCGGATGCCCCGGCGACGCCGGTGGTCCCGTCCGTCGTGCCGGCCAGCCCCAACCCCTAGCGGGATATCGCCAATTTCACTGGACCGTCGAACCCGCTGAACTGTCAGGCCGAGACGCGCACGGGCTGCCCGGCGTCGTCGAACCGCGCGCCCGCGCCGAGCTGGACGAACCGAACCGTCCGCGCGATCCGTGCTTCCGCCTCGGGATCCGCCCCGGCCCCGTCGCCGCGGGCGGCGCTGGAGGAGAGCGTTCCGTGGATCAGCTGGGCGAGCTGCCCGATGTCCGCGTCCGGAAGGTAGTGCTGGGCGACGCCGTCGCGGAGGATGTCCTGCAGCAGGACGCTGAGTTCGCCCACGTGGTCCGCCAGCTTCGCGAAGGATGCGGGGGAGAGGACGGCGGCCATCGCCGGGCCCGGCGGCAGGTGCCGGCGGCTGAGGTCCGCCACCTGCGCGCGGACGTATAGCGCCAGGCGGTCCACCGGGTTGTCCAGGCCGGCCAGTGCCTCGCGGAGCTCCACCAGGAAACGCTCGGTCTCGTCCAAGGCGTAGGCGATGAGGAGCTCTTCGATGTCCGCGTAGTAATTGTAGACGGCGGTGCGGCCGATCTGGGCGTGCCGGGCGACGTCGGTCATGGTCAGCCCGGGGAGCCCGTGCGTGAAGAGGAGCTCGCCGAAGGCGGTGAGGATCCGCCGCTGGGTCTCGGCGCGTTGGGCGGCGTTGCTCGCGGCCGTAATCCTGGGCATACGGACACTTTAGCGCGATCTGTCAGTAAAGTTCCGGCGGGCTGCTCGTCAGCCCTCCCACCCCGCCGTCGGCCCTCTGCTCGTGACGCGGAAATATCACTTGCCGGAAACGCCGCCGAAACGTGGGCGGGGCAAGCTGGGGACCATGGGAGCCCCGACGGCGGGGCGGACGCTGGGGAGGAGCATTTTTATGGAGGACAACGGGACGGCCGTGACGACGTGCGCGGAGCTGTCGGTGGGGGACGACGTCGAGGCCTGGCACAACGGCAGGCTTTTCCACCGCGGTCGGGTGACCCAGACGGTGCCCCTGATGGAGCTCTTCTGGATCCTCGATTCCCGGACCGGGGCGCGGAAGCTGCTGGACGTCGAGGCACTGGACATCATCCGGTGCGTACCGGATGCGGCGGGCCGCGCCGTGGATCTGGCACAGCCCGCCTGAGGGTCGCTTAGCCTGACGGTTGCTTAGATTGCGCAGCCGTCCGGGCCGCAGACCGCACCGTCGGCGCCGGCGGCGTCAACCATCACTAGCGGCTGGCTCTCCTGCCAGGCCTGGTCAAGGGCCGCGCTGAACGTCTCGGCCGGCTGGGCGCCCGAAATTCCGTACTTCCGGTCGATCACGAAGAACGGCACGCCGCTCACGCCCAGAGCCCGGCCCTCAGCGATGTCGTTGCGGACGGCGTCGGAGTACTTATCGGTGGTGAAGAGTTCGTCGACCTCGGCGGCGTCAATCCCGAGCTCGAGGCCCAGCGAGGTGAGGTAGGACCGGTTGCCGATGTCCTGGCCGTGCTCGAAGTGGTCGCTGAGCAGCCGTTCCTTGGCGACATCCTGCTTGCCGTGGGCCGCCGCGAGGTGGATCAGGCGGTGGGCCGCAAAGCTGTTGGCCACCACCACGTCGCCAAACTTGTAGTTCAGCCCTTCCCCGGCGGCCTGCGCGGCCACGTGGTCGAACATGCCGGCGACCTGCTGCGGGTCCAGGCCCTTCCGGGTGCTCAAGTAGTCCAGCTCGGTGCCGTCATAGTGCTCCGGCAGACTCGGGTCCAGCTGGAAGCTGCGCCACTGCACCTCCACGGAATCGCGGTGCGGGAAGGCGGCCAGGGCGGTTTCGAAACGACGCTTGCCGATGTAGCACCAAGGGCACGCGACGTCGGACCAAATCTCAATCTTCATGCTCTCGACAACCGCGATGCCCCTCGGGGCATTCCCGGACGACGACGGCGGAGCGGCTCAGTCCGCGAGCGGACGCTCCAGCACGAAGTCGTGTTCCACAGTGTCGCCCAGGCGGAAGGACTTGGTGCCTACCTGCCGGAAACCGGACTTTTCGTAGAACCGGATGGCCCGTGCGTTCTGGCTGTTGACCCCCAGCCAGAGCCCGCGGGCACCGGTGGCGGCCGCGGCGGCGACGCTGGCCCGCATCAGCTCGGCGGCCGCGCCGACGCCGTGGTGGTCCGGGTGCACGTAGCACTTGCTGAGTTCGGCGGCCGGGGTGAGGCCCAGGGCGGAGGCCACGTCCGGATCCTGCGTCGGCCGGTCCACCAGCAGGCTGTAGCCGCGCAGGGCGCCGTCGACGTCGAGGACCAGCACCGTCACGTCCGGGTCGGCGAGGTAGTCCCGGAAATTCCGCTCGCTCAGGGTGTTGGCAATGTGCGCCGCAATGTCCTCCGGCCGCGACTCGGGCGGGCAGGCGAGCGGGAAGGTGACGGCGGCCAGCCCGGCCAGGGCGCCGGCGTCCGCGGGGATGGCTTTCCGGATCAGGTGGGTCATAGCAAAACCCTAGTCCCGGTGTCGGGCGATGAGTCAGTCGAACGGGTACGGCCGGTGCCGGGTGCGTCATCTGGCCGCGGCGGGGGCCCGGCACCGGGACGCCGTGATAGCAATGGGATTGATGAAAACATATTTCAGCCGGCCCGTCACGGCTCCGACCGAAGGTGCCCGCCCCGGGCGGGTGCTGTCGTGATGGCCGCCGCCAGACAGCCCAAGGCCTGGCTGATCATGCTGGCGATCGGACTGATCGCCCTGAACATGCGCGGCCCGTTCGTCGCGGTCGCCCCCGTGGTGCAGAACATGCGTACCGACCTGGGCTTCTCGCCGGTGGAAATCGGCTTCCTGACCGGCATCCCCGTGCTGTGTTTCGCCCTCGCGGCCCCGCTGGCCTCGCTGACCGGGCGGAAGCTGGGGCCCGAGTTTGCCGTGACACTGACCCTGCTGGGTGTGCTGCTCGGCGTCGTCGTCCGCTCCTCCGGCGGCGGCGCGCTGGTGATGCTCGGCACCGTGATCCTGGGCATCGCCATCACGATCGGCAACATCGTGGTGCCGCTGATCATCCGCCGCGACTTCAGCCCCGCACGGCAGGGTGCCGCCATGGGTACCTACACCGCGGCCCTGAACATCGGCTCTTTCGTGACCTCGATGGTGACCGCCCCGCTGGCCGAATGGCTCGGCTGGCGCCCGGCAATCGCGGCCTGCGCGCTGTTCGCCCTCGCCGCCGCCGCGGTCTGGGCGCTCGCCGTCGGGCGCCGCTCGATCCGCCCGGAAGCGATCCCCGGCTCGGACCCCGCCAAGGCAACCGGCGCACCGGCCTCACCCTGGATCACCGTGGCCCTGACGGCGGGCTTCGCCGGCCAGGCCTTCTCCTACTACGGCGTTACCGCCTGGCTTCCCAGCCTGCTGGCCGACGAAATCGGCCTGGCCCCCTCCGCGGCCGGCGCCGGCTCCTCGCTGTTCCAGATCCTGGCGATTGCCGGTGGCCTGGGCGTGCCGCTGGCGGCGCGATTCGCGTCGACGACGACGGTGGGGCTCACCCTGGGCGCCCTGTGGCTGACCGTTCCCGTGGGTCTGCTGCTGGCCCCGCAGCTGTGGTGGCTGTGGTCCGCCCTCGGCGGCGTGGCCCAGGGCGGCGGCATCACCCTGATCTTCATCGCCATCATTCAGCTGGCGCGCGACCAGGCCTCCGCGGGCCGGCTCTCCGCTATCGTCCAAGGCGCCGGCTACTCCTTCGGCGCCGTGGCCCCCACCCTGATGGGCTTCGTCCACGGCGTCTCGGCCTCCTGGACCGGACCGCTGCTGATGATCCTCGGCTCCGTGGCCATGTTCAACATCGGCTGCGCCCTCTCCCTGCGGCACATCCCGAAGGCCGCGCACTAGGAACCAACACGTCAGGCCCACGACCCGGGTTCGGGTCATGGGCCTGACGTATCCGTTCGACGCCGTTGTCGGGCGGGAAGGGGTTCCGTTGCCGGGCTGCCGCCCCGGATTTCGGGGGGCCTGTTGCGAAGGGCGTGGCGGCCCGGCGGACGGAATTCTGTGCGGGCGATCCTGTGCGGGCCCGCAGGTTAGGCGGCCACCAGGTCCGCTGCCTTGATGGCCGAGTCGGCACCGTCGCGGGCCTCGTGCAGATACCGGTCGTAGGCGGGCAGGGTCAGGAAGGCCGGGAACTCGTTGCTGAGGGTGACCTCCTCGAAGATGTCGCGGGCGTCGGCGAACCGGTCCCCTTCGAAGCGTTCCAGCTTCGCGAATTCCTCGTCCAGCATGTCCTCGATCCAGTCGCGGGTGATGACGTCGCCCTGGTCCGTGATGGCCCGGGAGAAGATCCACTGCCACAGCTGCGAGCGGGAGATCTCGGCGGTGGCGGCGTCCTCCATCAGGTTGTGGATGGCCACTGCGCCGTTACCGCGGAGCCAGGATTCGATGTAGCGGATGCCCACCTCGATGTTGATCCGCACGCCGCGTTCGGTGATGGTGCCGGTGGTGGAGGCGATGTCGATCAGGGCGCGGTCGTCGGGGGTGACGTCCTCGCGGAGCCGGTCCAGCTGGTGCGGGCGTTCGCCGAGGACGCCGTCGAACACCTCGCGGCACACCGGCACCAGGTCCGGGTGCGCCACCCAGGAGCCGTCGAAGCCGTCGGCAGCGTCGCGGGTCTTGTCGGCACGGACCTTCTCCAGGGCGATGGCGTTGGCCGCCTCGTCCTTGCGGTTGGGGACGGCCGCGGCCATCCCGCCGATCGCCACGGCGCCGCGCTTGTGGCAGGCGCGCACCAGCTGTTCGGTGTAGGCCCGCATGAACGGCTGGGTCATGGTGACCTGGTCACGGTCCGGCAGGACGAACCGCGGGCCCCGGGTCCGGAAGTTCTTGATCAGCGAGAAGATGTAGTCCCAGCGGCCGGCGTTCAGCCCGGCGGCGTGCTCGCGCAGTTCGTAAAGGATCTCCTCCATCTCGAAGGCGGCGGTGATGGTCTCGATCAGCACGGTGGCGCGGATGGTGCCCTGCGGGATGCCCAGCAGGTCCTGGGCCAGGATGAAGATGTCGTTCCAGAGCCGGGCCTCGAGGTGGTTTTCGATCTTCGGCAGGTAGAAGTAGGGGCCCTTGCCCTGGGCCATTAGCCGCCGGGCGTTGTGGTAGAAATGCAGGCCGAAGTCGACGATCCCGCCGGCCACCGGCACGCCGTCGATCAGCATGTGCTTCTCCGGCAGGTGCCAGCCGCGGGGACGGACCACGATGGTGGGCAGTTCCTCGGCGGGGCGCAGCTTGTACTCCTTGCCCTCGGGGGAGGTGAAGTCGATCCGGCGCTCCAGGACGTCGGTGAGGTTCAGCTGGCCCTGGATGACGTTGCGCCACGACGGCGTGGAGGCGTCCTCCATGTCCGCTAGCCAGACCTTCGCGCCGGAGTTCAGCGCGTTGATGGCCATCTTCTTGTCCACCGGGCCGGTGATTTCGACGCGGCGGTCCTCCAGCCCGGGTGCCGGGGGAGCGACCCGCCACTCGGGGTCGTTGCGGATGGCGGCGGTTTCCGGGAGGAACCGGGGATCCTGGCCGCGGGTGATCTGCTGGCGCCGGTCTCGCCGGGCCTGCAACAGCTCCTGCCGCCGCTCCGCCGTCGCCCGGTGCAGCTTGGTGATGAAGGCCAGCGCGTCCGGCGTCAGGACCTCGCTCTGCCGGCAAATCGGCTGGGCGGTCAACGTGATGCCGTTGATGGTGAAGTTGTCAGTGAAGCTGTTCATTTCATTTGCTCCTCAATGCAAGAAGGAAGTTCGACGGCGGTTGGTGACGTACGCACGAGGTCGAAGGTGCCGGTGTTGCGGCAGCCTGCGTAAAAGGGGCCCTGCGGCCGGCGTCGTCCTCGCTCAGCGAGGTCGAGGCCGGCCGTGGGGAATAGCAGGCAGAGCAACGCCGGACCGAAGGCCGGACGCAAGCGCCGCCGTCGTAAGCGTTAGTGGAACTGGCCTTCTTCGGTGGATCCCACCAGGGCCAGGGTGGATGCGTTCGGGTTGAGCGCGGTGGCGATGTCGTCGAAGTATCCGGTGCCGACTTCGCGCTGGTGCTTGGTGGCGGTGTAGCCGCGTGCTTCGGAGGCGAATTCCTTCTCCTGCAGCTCGACGTAGGCGCTCATGCCTTCCCGGGCGTAGCCGTGGGCGAGGTCGAACATCGAGTAGTTCAGGGCGTGGAAGCCGGCCAGGGTGATGAACTGGAAGGTGAAGCCCATGGCGCCGAGTTCGCGCTGGAACTTGGCGATGGTGTCGTCGTCGAGGTGCTTGCGCCAGTTGAACGACGGCGAGCAGTTGTAGGAGAGCATCTGGTCCGGGAACTCGGCCTTGACGGCCTCGGCGAACTTGCGGGCCAGGGCGAGGTCCGGGGTGCCGGTCTCCATCCAGATCAGGTCGGAGTACGGGGCGTAGGCCTTGGCGCGGGCGATGCAGGGTTCGATGCCGTTGCGGACCTTGTAGAAGCCCTCGGCGGTGCGCTCGCCGGTGATGAATTCCTGGTCCCGCTCGTCGACGTCGGAGGTGATCAGGGTGGCTGCCTCGGCGTCGGTGCGGGCGATGACGACGGTGGGGGTGCCGGCGACGTCGGCGGCCAGGCGGGCCGCGTTCAGGGTGCGGACGTGCTGCTGGGTGGGGATGAGGACCTTGCCGCCGAGGTGGCCGCACTTCTTCTCCGAGGCGAGCTGGTCTTCCCAGTGCACGCCCGAGGCACCGGCCTGGATCATGGACTTCATCAGCTCGTAGGCGTTCAGCGGGCCGCCGAAGCCGGCCTCGGCGTCGGCGACGATCGGGACCATCCAGTCCTCGACGGTCTGGATGCCCTCGGAGAACTCGATCTGGTCGGCGCGGAGCAGGGCGTTGTTGATGCGACGGACCACGGTGGGAACCGAGTTAGCCGGGTACAGCGACTGGTCCGGGTAGGTGTGGCCGGAGTTGTTGGCATCCGCGGCGACCTGCCAGCCTGATAGGTAGATGGCGCGGAGGCCGGCCTTGACCTGCTGCACGGCCTGGTTGCCGGTCAGGGCGCCGAGGGCGTTGGTGTACTTGCCTTCCTTGTGCTCCCCGGTGAGCTGCTTCCACAGCTTCTCGGAGCCGCGGCGGGCCAGGGTGTGTTCTTCGGAGACCCGGCCGCGGAGGCGGACGACGTCGGCGGCCGAGTAGTCCCGAGTGACACCTTCCCAGCGCGGGTTGGCAGCCCACTCGAGCTCCAGGGCGGCAGCCTGCTCGGTGGCGGAGTCCTGGGCGGACGGCTGCTGGTTGGGCTCAAATGCTGCGGTCATTACTGATCTCCTTTGATGGCCCGGGCCGGTGGGGCCGCCTCTTCGCGGGGACCCGCCGGATATTCCGGAGCGGTGAAACTTTCTGTGGGATCTACTTTTCTGCAGTTCCAAGAGGCTTTCTAGACGAAACCTCTGGAAAGAAATGCAGTTCTTCCCGTATTCTCAAAAAATGCATCCGAGCAGCTGGAACCGGCAGACCGCAGCCCCCGCCCTCCCCGCCGAACCCGAGGTGGACGTGATCAGCATGGGCCGCCGCGTCCGGCACCTGCGCAAGGCGGCCGGCCTGACCCTGGACGACCTGAGCGCCGCCGTCGGCACCGCCCCCAGCCAGCTGAGCCTGATCGAAAACGGCAAGCGCGAACCCAAGCTGGGGCTGCTGCAGCACCTGGCCTCGGCGCTGGGCGTCAGCATCGACGAACTGCTCGGCGCGGAGCCGCCCAACCGGCGCGCGGCCCTCGAAATCGAGCTGGAACGCTACCAGCGCAGCCCGCTCTATGAATCCCTGAACCTGCCCAAAATCCGCATCAGCTCGCGGCTGCCGATGGATGTGCTGGAGTCGATGGTGGGCCTGCAGCACGAGCTGGAGCGACGGCTCAACGAGCAGGTGGCCACCCCCGAGGAGGCCCGCCGGGCCAACGGCGAACTGAGGGCCATGATGCGGGAGCGGAACAACTACTTCCCCGAGTACGAGGCGGAGGCGCAGAAGGTCCTCGCGGCCGTGGGCCACACCTCCGGTCCGCTGTCCCACCACGTCATCGCTGACATCGCCGCGCACCTGGGTTTCAGCCTGCACCACGTCGGTGACCTGCCGCATTCCACCCGGTCCGTGACGGACCTGAAGAACCGCAGAATTTACCTCACGCAGAACGCCCGCAGCGATCACGACCCCCGGTCGGTGCTGCTGCAGGCCCTGGGCCACTACGTCCTGGGCCACCAGACGCCCACCAACTACGGGGACTTCCTGATGCAGCGGGTGGCCACGAACTACTTCGCCGCGGCGCTGCTGCTGCCGGAGAAGGCCACGGTGGAGTTCCTGCAGCGGGCCAAGCAGGCCAAGGAAATCGCCGTCGAGGACATCCGGGATGCCTTCGCCGTGTCCTACGAGACGGCCGCGCACCGCTTCACCAACCTCGCCACCGAGCACCTGGACCTGCGCACCCACTTCCAGAAGACCCACAAGAGCGGCATCATCTACAAGGCCTACGAGAACGACGGCGTGACGTTCCCGCAGGACCACACCGGCGCCATCGAGGGCCAGCCGTCCTGCCGGAACTGGACCTCGCGCGTGGTGTTCGATGTCCCGGACAAGTTCAGCGCCTACAACCAGTACACGGACACCCCCGCCGGGACCTACTGGTGCACGGCCCGGACCGAGCGCTCCGCAAACGGCGAATTCTCGCTCTCCGTGGGGGTGCCCTACGCGCAGGTGAAGTGGTTCCGCGGCCGGGACACCACCGAGCGGTCCAAGTCCACTTGCCCGGACGAGAGCTGCTGCAAGCGCCCGCCCGCCGCCCTGGCCTCGGAGTGGGCCGGCAACGCCTGGCCCTCGGCCCGCGCCCACTCGCACCTGCTCGCCGCCATGCCGCCCGGCGCCTTCCCCGGCGTGGACGAGACCGAGGTCTACTCCTTCCTGCAGGCCCACTCCGGTTCCTGACGCTCCCAGCCCTCCTCCCGACGCTCCCTCACGTTCGGGGAAGGTTTGTCGGCGGGGCGACTATTGTGGCCAGTGTCAGCTCATCGACTTACACCCCGGGAGCGTGCACTATGGCCAAGGAACTTGCCACCCAGCTTGTCGAACAACTCCAGGCTGCCGGCGTGCAGCGGATTTACGGGATCGTGGGCGACAGCCTCAACCCGATTGTGGACGCCGTCCGGAAGACCGGCGGGGCCGCGAAGGGCGGCATCGACTGGATCCACGTCCGGCATGAGGAGGCCGCCGCGTTTGCCGCCGCGGCCGAGGCCCAGCTGACCGGCAAGCTTGCCGTCTGCGCGGGCTCCTGCGGCCCGGGCAACCTGCACCTGATCAACGGACTGTACGACGCCAATCGCTCCGGCGCTCCCGTCCTGGCCATCGCCTCGCACATCCCGAGCAAGCAGATCGGCAGCAGCTTCTTCCAGGAGACCCACCCGGACCGGCTCTTCAACGAATGCTCGGTCTACTCCGAACTCATCAGCACCGCCGAACAGGCCCCGCGGGTGATGCACAGCGCCATCCAGCACGCCACGGCCCTCCGCGGCGTCGCCGTCGTGACCCTGCCCGGTGACATCGCCGGGCTGGAGGTGGCGGCCGAGACCCCGGCCCCCGCGGCGTTCCGGCCGGCGGTGATGGTCCCGGACCCCGCCAGCGTGCGGGAGCTCGCTGACGCCATCAACGACGCCGGCAAGGTCGCGATCTTCGCCGGCGCCGGCGTCGAGGGCGCGCACGACGAGGTGATCGCCCTCGCGGAACTGGTGAAGGCGCCGATCGGCCACTCGCTGCGCGGCAAGGATTTCATGCAGTACGACAACCCCTACGACATCGGCATGACCGGGTTGCTGGGCTACGGGGCGGCAGCGGAGGGAATCGAAGACGCGGACCTGTTGATCCTGCTGGGCACCGATTTCCCGTACGACCAGTTCCTGCCCGGGACCAGGACGGCGCAGGTGGACCGGGCCGCCGAAAACCTGGGCCGGCGCACCGACGTCGACGTCGCGGTCCACGGCGACGTGCTCCCCACCCTTGCCGCGCTGATGCCGCTGGTCACGCCGAAGAAGAGCCGCCGCTTCCTGGATGCGATGCTGAAGAAGCACGACCGGCTGATGAACAAGGCCGTCGGGGCGTACACGCGCAAGGTGGAGAAGACCCAGCCCATCCACCCCGAGTACGCGGCGTCGCTGCTGGACCAGATCGCGGCCGAGGACGCCGTCTTCACCGCCGACACCGGGATGTGCAACGTCTGGACCGCCCGCTACATCAACCCGCTGGGCACCCGGCGGCTGATCGGCTCCTACCTGCACGGCTCCATGGCCAACGCGCTGCCGCACGCCATCGGCGCGCAGCTGGCCTACCCCGGCCGCCAGGTGGTCTCGGTCTCCGGCGACGGCGGCCTGTCCATGCTGCTGGGCGAGCTGATCACGGTGGCCGCACACCGGCTGCCGGTCAATGTGGTGGTCTTCAACAACTCCACCCTGGGCATGGTGAAGCTGGAGATGCTGGTGGACGGCCTGCCCGACTTCGGCGTGGACGTCCCGGACGCCAACTACGCGCAGGTGGCCCGGGCGCTGGGCTTCCACGCCGTCCGGGTCACCGATCCGGCGAAGATCGCCGACGCCTACCGGGAAGCGTTCGCCCACCCCGGCCCGTCGCTGGTGGAGCTGATCACGGACCCGAAGGCACTCTCGATCCCGCCGAAGATCAAGGGCGCGCAGGTGCTGGGCTTCGCCACCGCCATGTCCAAGGTGGTGCTCAACCGCGGCGCGGGCGAGGCCGTCAGCATGGCCCGCAGCAACCTTCGGAACATCCCGCGACGGTAAGGCGGCTGCTGCGGCTGCTGCGGCGGGGCCGCGGGCGGCATCTTCGCCCGGTTAGCGCGGGCCGCCCTGCCAGAGGGCGTCGAACGGGGCGCCGGAGGCCACCCGGTTGCGGATGCCGGCGGTGACGAAGTCCTTCGCGGCGCGGGCTGCCTCCAGCGGGGCGGCGCCCTTGGCCAGTTCGGCGGTGACCGCTGCGGCCAGCGAGCAGCCGGCACCGGACACGGCGACGTCGCCGACCTTCGGCGCGGAGAGCACCTCGAGGGTCTCGCCGTCGTAGAAGACGTCGACGGCGTCGGGTCCGGCCAGGCGCACGCCGCCCTTGGCCAGCACGGCGGCGCCGCTGAGTTCGTGGATGCGCACGGCCGCGGCCTTCAGGGATTCGACGTCGGTGATCTCCAGCCCGGAGAGCGACTCGGCCTCGAAGTGGTTCGGCGTGACGAAGGTGGCCAGCGGCAGGATCTGGGCCTTGAGCGCCTGGTCGGTGTCCAGGGCGTGGCCCGGCTCCTGGCCCTTGCAGATGAGCACGGGGTCCAGCACCACGTTGCGGAAGG
The DNA here is from genome assembly GCF_040686595.1 of Arthrobacter sp. NPDC080082. Lineage (NCBI taxonomy): Bacteria > Bacillati > Actinomycetota > Actinomycetes > Micrococcales > Micrococcaceae > Arthrobacter > Arthrobacter sp. NPDC080082. Next base: position 326,228 of record NZ_JBFBKQ010000003.1, read on the forward strand.
CGCCCTCGGACAGGGCGGTGGCGACGGTGGAGATGGTGTCGGGGCTGCCCAGCATGCCGATCTTGACGGTGTCCAGCACCGACGGCGCGCCGGACCCGGCGCCGTAGGCCGCCGTCGTCGCCTCCAGCTGGTCGGCGATGACCTGCTGGTCCACCGGCACGAAGCGGTGGTTCCAGTTGTCCTTCGGGTCGAAGGAGACGATGCAGGTGAGGTTCACGATCCCGAAGACACCGAGTTCCTGGAAGGTCTTCAGGTCCGCCTGCGCGCCGGCGCCGCCGGTGGCCTCGGAACCGGCGATGGTCAGGGCGACGGCGGGGGTGGTCTGGGTGTCCACGGCGTTGGAAGTCATGGCTCCATCCTGCCACTGCCGAAAAGTGCTCCGCATTGTGCGCATGACCAATATGAACTAAACGGGAGTGTTCTGGATCACGGGACGTAAGGTGGCGGGCGGCGTTGCTCGCTGGCGGCGCCGAATCCAGGAAGGTTCATCGATGAGCACCCAACCGACCGAAGCGGCCCAGACCCGGAAGGCCGTCGGCAACATCCTCAAAGGCTCCGCGGGCAACCTCGTGGAATGGTATGACGTCTACGTCTACACGGCCTTCGCGGCCTATTTCCAGTCCCACTTCTTCAACTCCAAGGACGACCTGCAGGCCGGGCTCGAGGCCATGGCCGTCTTCTCGACGTCGTTCCTGATGCGCCCCATCGGCGCCTGGTTCTTCGGCCGCTACGCCGACCGCAAGGGCCGCAAGGCGGCGCTGACCCTGAGCGTGACGATGATGTCCGCCGGGTCCTTCGCCATCGCCATCCTGCCCACCCAGCAGGTAATCGGGCTGTGGGCCATGATCCTGCTGGTCCTGATCCGCGTCCTCCAGGGGTTCTCCGTCGGCGGCGAATACGGCACCAGCGCCACCTACATGTCCGAGGCCGCCACCACCAAGCGCCGCGGCTTCTTCTCCAGCTTCCAGTACGTCACGCTGATCGGCGGCCAGATGCTGGCCCTGCTGGTCCTGGTGGTGCTGCAGAACGTCATGCCCAAGGCCGACCTCGGCGAGTGGGGCTGGCGGATCCCGTTCGCTATCGGCGGCGTCGCGGCCCTGGTGGTGCTGTGGCTGCGCCGTTCCATGGAGGAAACCGTCTCCGAGGAGCAGATCAAGGCCGCCAAGGTCCCCGCCGTTCCGGGCCAGGCCCAGCCGGGCACCATGAAGCTGCTGTTCACCAGCTACTGGAAGCCGCTGTTGGTCTGCATCGGCATCACCCTCGGCGGCACCGTGGCGTTCTACACCTACACAAACTTCATCCTGAAGTTCATGAATGACACCTCCGGCATCGCCAAGACCGACACCTCGGTGATCAACTTCTGGGCGCTGTTCATCTTCATGCTGCTCCAGCCGGTCTACGGCATCATCTCGGACAAGGTGGGCCGCAAGCCGCTCCTGCTCTGGTTCGGCATCACCGGCGTGCTCTTCACCTGGCCACTGCTCTCCACCCTCGCGGGCACCAAGAACCCGTTCACGGCCTTCCTGCTGATGATGGGCGGACTGCTGATCGTCGGCGGTTACACCTCGATCAACGCCCTGGTGAAGGCCGAGCTGTTCCCGGCCTCCATCCGCGCCCTCGGCGTCGGCCTGGGCTACGCGATCGCCAACTCGCTCTTCGGCGGCACCGTCCCGCTGATCGGCGCGGCGCTGCAGAAGGAGGGCCGGGAAGACCTGTTCTTCACCTACGTCACGGTGGCCATCGCGATCTCGCTGCTGGTCTACATCTTCGCGCTGAAGAACAAGAAGTCCACGCACCTGGACCACGAACAGGGCCACGCCTGGGACCAGCCGGCGGCCGTGGGCGCGGGCGTTGCCGCCTCACCGGAGCGGGACGACGACGGCGTCCTGGACACCCCGCGGCGATAGTCCGCCACTTCGACGGTTCCCTGCCGGATCGACGCCTCTAGACGTCTAATTGGCAGGGAACCGTCGAAACGGGCAAGGTGCGGCCGAGGGTTCGCCCCGGCTAAGAGTTGGATAAGTACGGCGACGGTGCGGAGCCGGCTCCGGGATCAGACCCCAGGAGCCGGCGCCGCGCCGTCGTCGTTCCTGATGCGGGCCAGGCGCCAAACGCTGAACCGGCCCAAGGCCGCGGCGGGGACCATCGCGATCGTGGCCAGAGGCATGGGCGGGTCCTCGAAGACCCCAAACGGCAGCGTGATGATTGCGCCGAGCACGGCGAATGCGCCCACATGCCACCACTGGTTGCGAACCGGTTGCAGCAGGACGCCCAACGGCAGCCCGAGAGCCCACCCAACGACGACGGCGGGTATGGCCCCAAACATCATTGCGGCAAGGAAAAGGGACCCTGCGTCGAGTGCTGAAGGCGGCAGGAACAGAGTCTCCAGGCTGAAGACTAGGCAAAAGGCGACATGGGTGACCAGAATCCCGACCCAGACGGCACTCGGGACCAATTCCACTCGGATCGGGCGGTTCATCCCTGACGCCCGCGGCTGGCGTTCAGGGCCCTATCGAGTGTCGGGTAGCGGTAGGTGAAGCCCGCGTCGAGGAGCTTGCGGGGCTCGACCCACCGGCTTTTCAGGACCAGCTCGGTTTCGGTGCGGATGACGATCGCGCCAACCTTCAGCAGCCAGGCGGGCGTGGGCAGCCCCAGGGGCATCCTGTAGGCGCGGCGCACCGACCGCATCAGCTCGCGGTTGCTGACGGCGGCCGGCGCGGCAACATTGACCGGCCCTTCCAGCTCTTTCCGGAGGTGGAGGAAGCGGATGGTCCGGTACAGGTCCTCGACGTGGATCCAGCTGAACTTCTGGGCGCCGACGCCCATGCGGCCGCCGAGACCCAGCCGGGCCAGAGTCGCGAACGGCCGCATCACGCCGCCGCCCGGGCCTAGGACAATGGCGATCCGGAGGGCCACCTTCCGGGTCGCGGGCGCGGGGGCTTCCGCCAGGGCCGTTTCCCAGGCGCGGGCCACGTCCACGGAGAATCCCTCGCCGAGCTCCCCGTCGTCTTCGGTTTGTGGCCGATCGCGGGCGTCTCGGTAGATGGTGCCGGTACTGGCGTTGAGCCAGGTCCGCGGCGGAGCGGAACACCGGGAGAGAGCTGTTCCCAGGGCGCCCGTCGTGGAGACCCGGGACTCAAGGATCTCGGCCCGGTTGCGGCGGTTGTACCGGCAGTCCACCGTGCGTCCGGCGAGGTTGACCAGCAGGTCAGCTCCTTCCAGCACCGTCGTGATTGCGGTGTTGTCGCCCCACGCCGCCGACGCTCGCTGGGACCGGCCAATGGTCCTGACGTTCCACCCGTCCTCGGCGAAGCGACGGGAGACGTAGGTCCCGATGAAACCGGATGCCCCGGCGATGACTACTGTCGTGCTCTCCATGAATCCCCCAATTCGGTGATGATGCGTCAGTCGGTGCGGAGCGCGCGGGCGAGGCCCATCGCGTCGTCCAGGATCTTTCCCACTCCGGGGATGCGGGCCAGTGAGACCCCCCGCGCCACCAGCGGGGCGATGCCGTCCACCATAATCCGGGTCCGGCGTTGGCCCTCCGAGGTGTCGTAGACCCAGAACAGGGTGACTCCCATGTAGGCCATCCAGAGCAGGCCGGGCAGTTCGGATCGCAGGCGGCGCGGCGGTGCGGGTGTGGCTCCCTCGACGACCTCGACGAAGATCTGCTGCGCTGCCTTTCGGGCATCGGACGAGGCCGGGTTGAAGGGGTTGGTCGGGGACGTGGGGCGGATTGCGGTGGCGATGAATTCGGCGCCGAAGCGATGGTAGGGCGCCATGGTGTCCAGTCCGGCATGCAAGGTGGCCTTGAGCCGGTCGCGAAGGTCGTGGATCCCGTCGAGGGCCTCCGCCGCCCGGGCGGCGTGGTCGGCCTGGATCCGCTGGTAAAGCTCCTGGACGAGTTCATCCTTCGAAGCGAAGTAGTAGTAGGCGTTTCCGACCGACACTCCGGCTTCAGCCGCGATGGCGCGCATGGTGGTCTGCTCGAAACCGATCTCACGGAACATCCGCAACGCGGTCTCGGCCACACGCTGCCGGGTCTGTTCGCTCTTCGCCGCCATGATTCCCCATTTCTGAACGTGTTCAAAAAGTATCGCAGGTTATTTGAACATGTTCAATAAGCGCCGGCTGGTCCCCGTTTCGACGGTTAGCCGCCGGACCGATGGGCGGAAGCGTCTATCCGGCGCGGAACCGTCGAAGCGGGTTCGCGTCACCCTCCCTGGCCTTGCCGAGAGCGCGCAGGACCCGGTACTTGAATTCCACCTCGTTAAACAGGTCTTTCCACTCGATCCTTCGGAAGGTCCAGCCCTGCTCCATCAGGGCCTTCTCGCGCCGCCGCTCGGCAAAGACGGCGTCCGCCACCGGACCGTAGTCGAAGTACTTTGCCCGCCCGTCGAACTCCAGAGCCACCCGGAGCTCCGGCCAGGCAAAGTCCATCCGGTGCTCGCCCAGCGGCGTGCGCACTACATATTGCAGCTCGGGCGGCTCGATCCCTAACCGGTCCAGCAACTCCCGGGTCAGGCTTTCGCCGGCCGACTCGGCCCTCGGGTCAGCCAATTGCAGGGCGCGGCGCAGTGCCAGCACGCCGTTTCGCCCGGCGAGCCCTGCACATATGGATCGCAGAAGGTCCATGTCGGCGCCAAGCCGGGCGGCGTGGTCGACCAGGATGACGGACTGCTGCACGGAGAACATCCGGCAACAGTCCACCACCGTGCGTTCCAGCGACGTGCAGGGCAACCCCGCCACGAAACACAGATCACCGCTCGACAGGGCGCCGGTATGGGCGGCCACGTCCCGTCCATGGGAGACCGGGGACGGTGTGCCCGCCTGGGTGAGATGGACGCGCTGCTCGGCCTTCCACAGGTTCAGGCCGTGAAGGGCGGCAGCGGACAGGTGGCTGTAGGCGAAGGCGCCCGCCGACGTCGTCAGTGTCCCCAACGCGTGGGCGAAGACCAGTTGACGACGCCGGTCGGTGCCGGTGAGGCCCCGCCACCACTCGCCACGGGCATAGCAGCCGCGGCGCACCCGGACGAGCCTGCCATCCTGCACCAGCCGGGCGATGGTGCGGGACGTGAATCCGGCGGCAAGGAGTTGGTCCGTGCGCCACAGGTCCGGTGTCGGCGGAAGTGTTGGGGCCATGCCCCCAGCTTCGGGAAGGCATCCCGTGTCAGCTAGGGCTCACCGTGGCTATGTGGATACCCGCCGCTTCGACGGTTCCCCGCCGGGTAGACGTTCAGGAGCGTCTAGGTGGCAGGGAACCATCGAAATGGGCGGGCAGGGGAGGCCGGGGAAGGGAAGGGCAGGGAACGACGCCGGAGGGACCCGGGTTCCTAGCCGTGGACCCGGTCCTGCGGGCTAACCCTTGAGCGTGGAGTCCAGCAACTCGCGGAGTTCGCGGAAGTGCCGCTCGGTGGCCTCGGGGTGGAAGGCGGAGGTGTCCGCCATCGAGTAGCCGTGCGGGGCGCCCTCGTAGATTTTGTTGCTGGCGGTCAGGCCGGCGGCGTTCAGCGCCTCACCCAGCCGGGCGACGGCGTCGGTGTCCATGCTCCGGTCCTTGTCCGCGTGGCCGAAGACGAAGGTGGCCCGCGCGTGCTCCAGGCCCAGGTGCGGGCTGTCCGGCTCGTCCGTGGCGAGGCCGCCGCCGTGGAAACCGCCGCAGGCCGCGACCTGGTCCGGGTGGGCGGTGGCGGTGCGGACCGCGAGGCGTGCACCCATGCAGTAGCCGGTGACGCCAATCGGTCCCTCGGAGACGCCGTCGAGCTCGCGCAGATCCCGGACCCACGCGTCGATGTCCGGGACGGCCTTGTCGCTGGTGAGGCGGCCGACGCGCGGGAACGCGGCGGCGCCGGCGGCTTCCCGGCCCTCCGGGGTGCTCATGTCGCCGGCCGGTGCCAGCTCGGTGGCCGTGCCCTCGCGGTAGAAGACGTTCGGGGCCAGCACCACGTAGCCCCAGTCCGCGATCCGCTGCGCCATCTCCTGGATGCGCGGGCGGAGGCCGAAGGCGTCCATGTAGAAGATGACGCCGGGGAACGGGCCCTCACCGGTGGTGGGGCGGGCGACGATGGCCTCGGCGGTGCCGTCTGCGGCAGGAATCTCGATAAACATCGGGCCAGCCTACCCGACGGGCCTAGGAGTAATACCGGCGCAGGGTCTCGGCCTTGAACTCGAAGAAGCTGCCGGCCTCGATGGCGAGCCGGGCGTCGTCCACCATCTTCACCACGAAGCGCTCGTTGTGGATGGAGATCAGCGTGGCGGAGACCATCTCCTTGGCCTTGAACAGGTGGTGGATGTAGGCGCGGGAGTAGTTCAGGCAGGCGTAGCAGTCGCAGCCTTCCTGCAGCGGGCCAAAGTCGCGCTTGTACTTGGCGCCGGAGAGGTTGTAGCGGCCGGTGGGGTGGTAGAACGCCGAGTTGCGGGCCACCCGGGTGGGGGAGACGCAGTCGAAGGTGTCCGCGCCGTTCTCGATGGCGGTGAAGATGTCGTCCGGTTCGGAGATGCCCAGCAGGTGCCGCGGCTTGTTCTCCGGCAGCTCCTCGTTGCACCAGCGCACGATCGTGCCCAGGTTCTCCTTCTCCAGCGCGCCGCCGATGCCGAAGCCGTCAAAGTTCATCGCGCCGAGGTCGCGGCAGGCCTTGCGGCGCAGGTCCTCGTACTGGGCGCCCTGGATCACGCCGAACAGCGCCTGGTAGGGCTTGCCGGCGCGCTGTTCCGTGAGCCGGAAGTGCTCGGTGATGCAGCGTTCGGCCCAGCGGCGGGTGCGTTCCAGGGACTCCTCCTGGTAGCCGCGGGAGTTCTGCAGCGTGGTGAGCTCGTCGAAGGCGAACATGATGTCCGCGCCGATCTGGTGCTGGACGTTCATCGAAATCTCTGGGCTGAAGCGGTGCCGGTCGCCGTTGAGGTGGCTCTTGAACCACACGCCTTCCTCGTCCACGTGGGCCAGGCGTTCCTTGCCGGGGGCGACGGCGTCGTCGGGCCCCGAATGGTCCACCGACTTCATGTCGATGACCTTCTTGAACCCCGAGCCCAGGCTCATCACCTGGAATCCGCCGGAGTCGGTGAAAGTGGGCCCGCGCCAGTTCATGAACGCCCCGAGGCCGCCGGCCTCGTCCAGGATGTCCGCGCCCGGCTGCAGGTACAGGTGGTAGGCGTTGGCCAGCACGGCCTGGGCGCCGAGCTCGGCGATGGACTCCGGCAGCACCGATTTGACCGTGGCCTTGGTGCCGACGGCGATGAACGCCGGGGTCTGGATCTCGCCGTGCGGGGTGCTGATGGTGCCGGTCCGGCCCAGGAAGGCCCCGCCGTTCTCCGCCACCTGCTCCGGCGTCGGCGAGCAGGTCTCGCTCAGGCGCTTGCCCACCCGGAAGGAGAAGTCGGACTGCTTGGCGGGCAGGGCGGAGGAGCGGGTGGTTTCAGGATTCGCAGGCACCGTTCAAGTGTGCCAGTTGCCGCGCCGAAGCCCCACCTCAGGGAGGGTGGCCCCGGATGCGCTGGGTGCGCCGCCCCGGGTGCTCCGCCGCATGTGCTCCGCCGCAGGTGCTCCGCCTCAGGCGACGGGGTCGGTGGAGGGGTAGTTCGCCGCGCGCCAGGAATCCCATCCTGCGCGGATCTCCTCAAGCCGGTGCGCGCCGAGCCCGTAGGTGGACACGATCACCAGGGATCCGCCGTCAGGGCGGAGCTCGGGGATGGCGGGCTGGTCTGCGATGATCACGAGGCCCTCGCCGTGCTCGGCGTAGCTCTGGACCGTCAGCCCAACCTGGTGGTTGCTGCGGAACCAGACCTTGCCGGAAACCGCTTCCCCGGTAGCCAGGGTCAGGGAGTAGGGGCCGCCGGCGGCCGGGACATCGCCCACGCCGAGCTTGTCGATCACCGAGCCCGCGGTGCCCGGGACGGCGAAGAAGAGCGTCCTCCGGAGGCCGTTTGGATGGCGTTCGAGGGCGAAACGGAGCTGGTGCAGGAAGGTCAACCAGCCCTGGGTGATGTCCTCGTCCCAGGCGGCCCACTCGGAGTTGTGGTCCACGGCGGCGCGGGTGATGCTGACCTCGGTGCCGCCGGGGACGGGCTTGAGAGTGAAGATGTCAGCGCCGTCGACCACCAGGGAGGTGTGGTCCGCGCTTTCGATGACCTTGGGACCGAAGTAGATGGCGTTGATCTCCGCCGCCTGGTCCTCGGCCTCCCAGCCGTGCCACTGGGCCACCTTCGCGGGTTCCCGCAGCATGGTCCAGACCTGCTGCGCGTCGGCGTTGATCACCACGGACAGATTGTTCGTCATGGGCCCGAATGTACTCCGACCCCATCCCCACGGGTAGGGCCGGGCCGGACGGAGTGCCGGTGATCAGCCGCGGACGAAATCCAGTTCGTTGGTGATCCGGCGTTCCAGTTCGGCGCCCCCGATGGTCTGGGATCCGCCGTGGGCGCGCAGGAACAGCAGGGCCTCAAGCCGCAGCAGCCGCCATTCCCGCTCGGCGTCCCGGTTGGAGTTGTCGATCGCGCGGAAGATTTCCTTGTCGTACAGGTTCGGCTCGTTCAGCGACCGCTGCCGGACCTTGGCGTTGATCCGGGCCTTGAACGGGTCCGTTTCCATGGCGTCGGGGGCACGGAGGAACTTCTCGTACACGGCGGCGCGTTCGTCGTCGCCGCGCTGCCGGCAGATGTAGCTGGCCAGCGCCAGGGCGGCCTCCACGGAGGCCCAGCGGCCCGGGTTGCCGTCGAACGGCAGCACGGTGAGCAGGTCCGCGACGGCCAGGGCGTGCTCCGCGTCGCCGAGGACCACGAAGAGCTCGTGGGCCAGGTCGCTGAGGTCCTTGAGGCAGCTGCCGGACTTGGTGTTGATGCCCTTGGCCAGCCGGTCGCTGAGCAGAAGCACCCCGGCATCCTTGGGGTGCGCGTCGGCGGCGGCCTCCACGACGGATTCGGGCGTGCCCTCGGCGGTGGGGATGAGGGCCAGGTCCGCTTCGCTGGGGCCGACGACGGCCGGCGGCGAGGCAGGCGGCGGGGGTACGACGACGGCGGGCAGGGACGCGTCGGCGTCGGCCTGCGCGGGGGTGCCGTCGTCGGCCGCGGAGACGGACTCCGCCGCACCGGGAGCTGAAGGAATGTCGGCGGGGGAATCGCCGGCCGACGCGGTTGATCCTCCCGAGGATTCCGGTTCCTGGATCAGCACCGTGGACCCGGCCGCGATGCTGAGCACGCCGCCGCCGGTCAGGGTGGCCCGCACCAGGGCGGGGGTGCCGAAGTCGTCGTTATCGACGGCGACGCTGGCGATTTCGGCGGTGCGCGTCGCGTCGGGCAGGAGCAGCAGATCCCCGGTCCGCAGAGATCCCGCCTGCCGTTCTCCATAGTTCACGGAAGCTGTGGGGTGGGTCATCTGGAGTCCTCAAATTCTTTTCGGTCCGCCCACCAGTCTACAAAGACCGGCGCGCCGGATCGGGGACGCGGGACGACTGGGCCCCGGCGCCGCGGAAGCTAGTGGCCGACGCCGGCGAACGCCAGGGCCTGGCGGATCAGGGCGCCGCGGCCGCCGCTGAACTCTAGCTGGACGTCGGAGCGGAGCACCTCATCCGGGGTCATCCAGGTCAGTTCGAGCGCGTCCTGGCGCGGGGAGCACTCGCCGGTGACCGGGATGACGTAAGCCAGGGCGACGGCGTGCTGCCGGTCGTCCGTGTAGCCGGTGTGGGAGGGGGAGGGGAAGTATTCGGCCACGGTGAACGGCACGGGGCTGACCGGCAGCTGCGGGAACGCCAGCGGGCCGAGGTCCTTTTCCATGTGCCGCAGCAGTGCGGCGCGGATGGTTTCGCGGTACAGGACGCGGCCGGAGACCAGGGAGCGGACCATGGTGCCGTCCTCGTCGGCCTGCAACAGCGTGCCCACCTCGTTCACGAACCCGAGCGGGTCCAGCCGGACCGGGACGGCCTCGACGTAGACCATCGGCAACCGGCCCCTGGCCTCGAAGAGGTCGTCGTCGGAGAGCCAGCCGGGATTCGGGTCGGGGGTGCGCACGTTCATGCTTAAGTTCTACCCCATCCGGGCTGGACGGACGTGGTGGACGGGGTCAGTCCGCCGCCGGGGCCCGGGAGATCCAGAGCGGGTGGGCGTGCGCGGCGGCGGCCTCCGCGTCGGGGTTGGCCAGGTGCAGCAGCGGCACAGGGGACTCCTCCACCAGGGCCACATCCTCCCCGGCATCCTCGAGCCGGCGGCGCAGTTCGCCGAGGTCGCCGGCGTACTCGAACGCGAGCCTCGCCGCAGCCTGTCCCGCACCCGGTGCGCCCGTCCCGATCATCAAGATCCCGCCGTTCTTGGCGGTAAAGGACTCGGCTTCCTCCGCGCTGCCGGTGGCGGCCCCGGTGCCGGGGACAGGGCGCGGGCGGGCGCCGATGTCCCGCAGCGTGCGGGCGGCGATGGCGGGATCCGCGGCGAACCAGAGGCCGACGACGGCGAGGTCCGGGTCCGCGTCCGGCGCGCCGCCCCAGCCGCCGTCGGCCGCGCGGACCGCGGGATCGGCCAGGAAGCTGAACCCGTCGGCGGCGGTGATCTTGCAGGTGGAGCCGTGCTCGGCGTCGAGGACCTCCGCCCGGGTGCCCTGGCCGGAACGGTCGGAAGCCCCGGCGGTGCCGGCGGATTCCGCGGTGCGGCGGGCGAATTCGGCCAGGTCCCCGACCTCGACGCCGAAATCGGTGCTGCCGTCCTCCGCGGAGCCGGCCTCGGCGAAATGCAGCGCCAGGCGGCCGGACCCGGCGTCGAACTCGCGCCAGGTGGCGTCGTCCACCGTCTTGACCAGGCCAAGCGCGGTCAGCAGCCGCTCCCACTCGTCCATGCGGGAGGTGTAGTGGATGGGACGGACGCGCAGCATGGGGGTCTCCCTCGTGGGTGTGGGCCGGGAGCACAATAGTGCCATGGCTGTTGAGCTGATGGAACTGCTGGTGAAGGACGCCGCCGCATGGCGGGCATGGCTGCAGGACCACCACGGGACCAGCCCCGGCGTGTGGCTGGTGCTGCACAAGAAGGGCGGCTCGGTCACCGAGCTGGACTACGAGGCCGCCCTGCAGGAGGCACTCTGCTTCGGCTGGATCGACGGGCAGGGCCGGCGCCGGGACGAGGAGAGCTCGTTCCAGCGGATGACCCGCCGGGGTCCGAAGAGTGTGTGGTCGGCCCGGAACGTGGACCGGATCGCGCGGCTCGAGGCGGAGGGGCGGATGGCCCCCGCGGGACGCGCCGCCGTCGAGAGCGCCAAGGCGGACGGCCGCTGGGAGGCCGCCTACGAGAGTCAGGCAACCGCCGAGATGCCGGCGGACCTTGCCGCGGCGATCGCGGCGGACCCGCGGGCGCAGGCCATGTTCGAGGTCCTCACCTCCGTCAACCGGTACGCGCTGATCTACCGGACCAACGCCGTGAAGCAGGCCGCCACGCGGGAGCGGAAGATCGCCGGGTTCGTCGAGATGCTGGCCCGTCACGAGACCCCGCACCCGCAGGCGCGCAAACCCCGCGGCCCGGAGAATCAGCGCCCTGCGAGCCAAGACCCGGAGGATTCGGGCCCGGGGAGTTCCCGGTAACCGCACGGAGGGCGGACAGCCGGATGTGGCAAGGTGGACCAGTGCCTATTACCGAACGCCAGCGGCAGCGCGGAGCCCTCCGGACCCCGCCCTCGCAGCGAATGGTGTTCTTCTCCGCCGCGGCCCTGCTGGTGGCCGGGGAGGCCGTCTTCTGGCTGATGGTAGCCAGCATTCAGACCAACTCCGGGCTGGCCGTATTCGACGGCGGGATCCACGACGCCCTGGTGGACCACCGGTCCCCGCTTGCCACCGCCGTCCTCAGTGCGGTGAGCACCGTCACCGCGCCGGCCGTGCTCACGGTAGTCGGCGGCCTGCTGGCCCTCGGCTGGGCGCTGCTCCGGCGCGAACTCTGGCGCCCCGGACTGCTCCTGGCGGCGGTGCTGGCCGCGGCCGGTGCCACCACCCTGGTCAAGCAGATGGTCTCCCGCGCCCGGCCGTCCGCCTCTGACTTCCTGATGGGCCCGGACGACGCGCTGTCCTTCCCCTCCGGCCACACGCTCGGCGCTGGGGTGTTCCTGCTGGTCCTCGGGTACCTGCTGCTCGGCAGCGCGGCCGCCCGCCCGGCACGGCGTTCGACGGCGGCCCTGGCCTTGGCCGGTGCCGTGCTGGGAACGCTGGTGGTCGGCTTCAGCCGGCTCTACCTGGGCTACCACTGGCTGACCGACGTGGTGGCCTCGCTGGGCCTGGCGGTGGCGCTCGCCGGCGTCGCGGTCCTGGTCGACGGGCTCCGCAGCGCCCGGCGCACGTCGCCGGACGCCTAGAAGGCCACCCCGAGGGCCTGCGCCAGGACCACTGCCGAGGCCGAGGACCACGCCTGCGGGTGGCACGAGGCCGGATACGGCACCGCCGTGCGCGACTCCGCCGCACTCACGCCGGCGAAGAGCTCCGGGAGGCGGTGGCCGAAGGCCGCGGACGCCGCCAGCAGCCCCTCGGCCAGCACCCGCGCCTCCTCGGTGAATCCCTCGGCCAGGAGTCCGCGCACCGCAATGGCCGTGTCGTGGCTCCAGACCGATCCGCAGTGGTAGCTGAACGGCCAGAACCCGGTGGCCCGGCGGGAGAGGGTGTGCAGGCCGTAACCGGAGAACAGCTCCGGGCTCAGCAGCCGGTCCGCCACCAGCCGGGACTCGGCGGGGTCGAGGATCCCGGTGCCGAGCAGGTGGCCCATGTTCGAGCCGGGAACATCCAGCGGGGTGCCGTGGCCGTCCAGTGCCATGGCGGGGAACCGGCCGCCGTCGTCCTCCACCCAGAAGCGCTCGCGGAAGGCATCCCTGAGCCCCGCGGCGAAGTCCCGCAGCTCCGCGGCGCCCGGTTCGCCGTAGGCGTCGAAGAGGTCCGCGGCCTCCAGGGCGGCCTGGTAGGCGTACCCCTGGACCTCGGCGAGGGCGATCGGCCCGTCCGCCTGAAGCCCGTCGCGGAACTGCATGGCGTCGCGGGAGTCCTTCCAGCCCTGGTTGCTCAGCCCGTGGCCGGAGGTGTCCTGGTAGCTGAGGAACCCGCCGTTGCCGGCGTTGCGCCCCGCCGCCCCCGCCGCCAGCAGCCAGTCCGCGGCGCGCGCGGCGTTGGGCAGGAGGGAGCGGACCGCTGCGTCGTCGGTGCCGGCGCGGCCGAGCTCGCCCAGCAGGCACAGCCACAGCGGCGTGGAGTCCACGGCGCCGAAGTACACCGGCGGCAGCCGCAGCGCCTGGCTCTCGAGAATCAGTTCCTTGGCCCGCAACTCGTGCAGGATCTTGCCGGGCTCCTCCGCCGCGGCGGGGTCCGTCTTCGTGCCCTGGTAGGCGGCGAGGGCACGCAGGGTCCCCGCGGCGAGGGCCGCGTCCAAGGGCAGCAGCAGCCGCGCGGCCCAGAGCGAGTCCCGGCCGAACAGGGTGAAGTACCAGGGGGCGCCGGCGGCGAGGAACGGGGCGTCAGGGGCCGTGCGGGTGGCCAGCCGCAGCCCGTCCAGCTCGTCGAGGGAGTTATCCAGCAGGGCGCCCAGCGGCCCGGCCGGGCGGTCGCGGACGGACCGGGCCGCCGGGACGTGTGCGGGGACGACGGCGTCGCCGGTGTCGGTCAGGGTGGCCTGCCACTCGGCCTCCATCGGGCGCCCGGCGGACGCTGTGCCGCGCCAGACCAGGCAACCGTCCTCCACCCGGTCCGGCGCGGCGACGGTCAGGGTTTTGCCCTCCTCGGCCCACCGCAGCGAGGACCCATCCGCGGACACGGGCTCCAGCGGCTCGCGGAAGCGGCCCAGCCGGATGGCGGCCATGTCCGTGAAGTCGGCCGCCAGCCGGACCCGGACCTCGGCGTCCAGCTGCGGCAGCGAGGTGGCCAGCCGGAGCGAGACGCGGACGGCGCCGGGGGTCACGGTCCAGGTCTGGACGAGTTCGACGGCGGGATCCTCGGTGGGGCCCTCGATGCCGCGGACCAGGCCGCGCACGGTGAGCACCCCGCCGGGCGCCGGCTCCACCGTGGCCGGTTCGGGGGCGAAGCCGTTGACCGTGGTCTCGGCCCGGCTCAGCATCCGGGTGTCCCCGTGGAGCAGGCCGGTGAACCAGCCGCCACCGTCGGCCAGCCGGCCCTCGGCGTCCAGCCAGAGCTGGGTGGGGGCGGCCACGGAACAGTGCTGGCGGTGCAGGGCTGGTTGTACGCTCATCCGACCAGCCTAGGACCCGGAGGTCCCGGGAGGGTCCTAGGCCTGCGGGGTGTCCTCGACCGGGAAGGCCACGGCCTCGCCCACCACGCGCAGGCACAGCTCGGTACCGGGGCGGGCGATCGAGGCGTTCCAGTGCCGGATGGTGATGATTTCGCCGCCGCCGGGGTAGCGGTGGTCCGCCACGTCGCCCTCGGCCAGCTTCGCCGGGACGGGGAGCTGGAGCCGGACCGTGGTTTCGGGGCCGAAGTAGTCGGTGTCCACGACGGTGCCGCGGATGGGTCCGTCCTCGGCGATCCGGATCTGTTCGGGCCGCAGCATCAGCTGGACCCGTCCCTGCGCCGGCGGGCGGCGGACCGGGATGCCGCCGAGCGAGCAGGTGGCCAGGGACCCTTCCATCCAGGCGTCCAGGATCACGGCGTCGCCCAGGAACTCCGCCGTCGCCCGGTCCGCGGGGCGGGTGTAGACCACGAACGGGTTGCCGATCTGGGCGAGCTTGCCGCCGCGCATCACGGCCACCTGGTCTGCGAAGGAGAGCGCCTCGGCCTGGTCGTGGGTGACCAGGATGGTGGTGACCCCGGCGTCCTGGAGGACCTTGCCCACGGTGCGGCGGGTGGCCACCCGCAGGCCGGCGTCGAGGGCGGAGAACGGCTCGTCCAGGAGCATCAGCTCCGGTTCGCGGGCCAGGGCGCGGGCCAGCGCCACGCGCTGCTGCTGGCCGCCGGAGAGCTGGTGCGGCCGGCGCCTGGCCATGGCCGGGTCCAGCGCCACCATCTCCAGCAGCTCGGCCACCCGCGCCTTGACGCCGCGGTGCCCGCCCGGGAGCTTGCCGGCGTCGAGCCCGAACGCGACGTTCTGGCCCACGGTCAGGTGCGGGAAGAGCGCGCCGTCCTGCGCCACGTAGCCCACCTGCCGCTTGTGCGCGGGTACCCAGACGCCGTCGCCGGCCACTTTCTGCCCGCCCAGGGAGATGCTGCCGGTGTCCGGGTGCTCGAACCCGGCGATCAGCCGCAGCAGCGTGGTCTTGCCCGACCCCGACGGGCCCACGATCGCCGTCGTGCCGCCGCGGGCCACGGAGAGGTTGACGCCCTTCAGCACGGCCTGCGAACCGAAGTTCTTGGTCACGGCCGCGACCTCCAGGTGGCTGTTGGTGCTGGGGGCCACGGAGGCGGCGATCCGGGGCTCCGGAAGCCGGGAGGGGTGTTGTTCGGTCACTGTCCCGCTGCTTTCTTGGACTGCTGGAAGAGGAGGTAGGTCATCGGGGCGGAGAGCAGGATCATCAGCAGCGCATACGGTGCGGCGCCGGCGTAGTCGATCTCGCTGCTCTTGCTCCAGAATTCGGTGGCCAGGGTGCGCGTGCCATTCGGGGAGAGCAGCAGCGTGGCCGTCAATTCGTTCACGATCGCCAGGAACACCAGCGCGGCACCGCCGGCCGCCGCCGGGGCGGTCAGCCGCAGGGTGACGCGCAGGAACGCCAGCAGCGGCGGCTTGCCCAGGGCCTGGGCGGCCTCGTCCAGTTCCTTGGGTGCCTGGGCCAGCCCGGAGCGGAGGTTCACCAGCGCCCGGGGCAGGAACAACAGCACGTAGGCGGCGATCAGCAGCGTGGTGGTCTGGTACAGGTCCGGCGCCACCCGGATGCTGACGGTTACGAAGGCCAGGCCGACGACGATCCCGGGCATCGAGCTGGTGACGTAGTTCGAGAGCTCCAGGGCCTTGCTGAACCAGCTGGGCCGGCGCACCGCGAGGTAGGCCATCGGGAACGCGACGACGGTGGTGGCGGCGGCCCCGGCCAGCCCGTAGCCCAGGGTCTGTAGCAGCGCGGGCAGGAACTCATCGGCGGACCAGATGTCCGCGCCGCCGGCGACGATCCAGCGCACCACGAAGGTCAGCGGCAGGCCGAACGCCAGCGCGGTGACGGCCAGCAGGAACAGCTGGGCGGGTGCCTGGTAGAAGCGCAGCGGCAGCCGCAGGGCCCTCGCCTGGGCCCCGGAGCCCACCCGGGCGTAGCGGGCGGTGCCGCGGCCGCGGACCTCCACCAGCAGCAGGATCAGGCAGAAGAACACCAACACGCTGGCCAGCATGTTGCCGGCGGCCCCGTTGAAGGTGGACTGGTACTGGACCATGATCGCGGTGGTGAAGGTGTCGAAGCGGATCATCGCGAAGGCCCCGTATTCAGCCAGCAGGTGCAGCGCCACCAGCAGCGCCCCGCCGGTCATCGCGATCCGCAGTTGCGGCAGCACCACCCGGAAGAACGCCCGCCACGCGCCCAGCCCCAGGGACGCGGCGGACTGTTCGATCGCCGGGTCCAGCCGGCTGAGGGTGGCCGCGGCCGGAATGTAGACCAGCGGGAAGTAGGACAGCGTGGCGATCAGGACCCCGGACCACAGGCCGCCCAGTGACGGGACGGCGGAGACCCACGCGTAGCTGTTGACGAACGCCGGGATGGCCAGGGGAGCGGCCAGCAGCACGGCCCACCCCCGGCGGCCCTTGAGCGTGGTCCGTTCCACCAGCCACGCCCCGCCGACGCCGATCACCAGGCAGAGCGGGACGGTGAAGACCATCAGCAGCACGGTGTTCAGCAGCAGCTCACCCACCCGCGCCCGGAAGATCAGGCTGACGGCGGTGTCCCAGCCGGTGGCGACGGTCATCACCGCCACGTAGCCCAGGGGGAGGAGGGAGAACAGGGCGATCAGGACCGCCAGGATGGCCACCACGGACACGCCGAACGGCGGGCGGGGGCTCTTGCCCCGGCCCGCCGTCGTCGTGCTTCCGGTGGTCCCGGGAGCCGCCAGCGTCTTGGTCACTGGTTTAGAGCAGTCCTGCCTTGGTCATCAGATCGGTGACCTTGGCGGAGTTGAGCTTGGCCGGATCGACCTTGGGTGCCTGCAGGTCCTTGATCGGGACCAGCTTGTCATTCGACGGCACATCGGAGGCGATTGCATACTCGAAGGAGGTGCCCTTCTGCAGGATCTCCTGGCCCTTCTTCCCGGTGATGAACTTCAGGAAGGCCTGGGCCGCGCCGGCATTCTTCGAGGACTTCAGCACGCCGCCGCCGGAGACGGAGAGGAACGCGCCCGGGTCCTGGTTCTTGAAGAAGTACGGCGTGACCTTGTTCGAGTTCTCGCCGGTCTTCGCCTGGTCGCCGTAGTAGTAGTAGTGGTAGATCAGGGCGGCGTCCACCTCGCCGGCGTTGACGGCCTTCATGGCCGTGCTGTTGCCCTTGTAGGACTTGAAATTGTCCTTCATGCCCTTGAGCCAGGCCTCCGTGGCGGCCTCACCCTTGAGTTCGAGCAGCGCGGAGACGATCGCCTGGAAGTCGGCGCCCGACGGCGACGCGGCCCACTTGCCCTTCCACTCCGGGTTGGCCAGGTCCAGCATGGACTTGGGCAGCTTGTCTTCGCTGATCTTGGTCTTGTCGTAGACCAGGACGGTGGAGCGGGCGGCGATGCCGGTCCACTTGTTGGTGGACGGGCGGAACTCGGCGGGGACCTGGCCGACGGTGGCCGGGTCCACATCGGCGAAGAGGCCGGCGTTCTCCACCTGGGCCATGGCCGGGGAGTTCTCGGTCAGGAAGACGTCGGCGCGGGTGGCCTGGCCCTCCTGGATGATCTGGTTGGACATCTCGGTGTCCGAACCCTGGCGGAGCGTCACCTTCACGCCGGTCTCGGCGGTGAACTCGTCCACCCACTCCTTGGTGAGGGATTCGTGCTGGGCGTTGTAGACCGTGATCTCACCGGAGGGCTTGCCGTCGGCGCCGGCGCTGCTGCCGGAGGAGGACGAACCGGAGCCACAGGCTGCGAGGCCGAGCGCGGCGGTGGCGGCGAGGGCGACGCCTGCCAGCGCGTTCTTGCGGATCTTCATGGGGCTGCTTTCTGCAAGGAAAAGGTCGTAGGAACCCGCCTCCGTGAGCGGGAGGTTAGGGCATGCTCACTACAAAAAACTGTAGGTTAGCCAAACCTAAGCAACCAAGCCGAGAGCGCCTTAAGTGAGGGAGATCACACGAATTACGAAACTATTGCGTGACTTAATTGGTTTCGTGTTCCCGCGGGGCCGTGGCGTCGACGGCGGCCGACGCGGGATCGGCGGGCGTTTCCGGCTGCGCCGCTGCGCCCGTTTGTCCCTCGTCCGGCTGTCCTTCCGCCGGCTGCTCCGCGTCGGCGGCGTCGACGATCGCGGGCAGGCGGGGCGCGATCGAGGCCGCGGCTTCAAGGACCATCCAGGCCTGCAGCTGGGTGGAGAGTTCGACGTCGGCGCCTGCCGGGTAGGTGCGGCGCGCGGGGAGCTCGGGCCGGGCGGAGAAGACCAGCCGGGCGCCGTTGCGGGCCAGCGGCTCGTTCGCGCCGACCACGCGCCGGCCCTCCCAGAAGGCCTCCGCCGTGTCCGTGACCAGCCGCGCCGCCGTCGCCCGGGTCTCCTCCGGGAGCCGCTCGTCCACCGCGGCGAGTGCCAGGTAGCGCACCAGAATCCCGCTGAAGAGGCCGCCGTCGCCCGTTCCCTCGCCGCGGACCACTTCGCCGCGGCGGCCCAGCAGGGGTGCGTCCACGGTCAGGTGCTCGCGGACCGCGGTGATCAGTTCCTGCGCCCGTGCCAGGTTCCCCTCGCCGCCGAGCTCCAGCAGGGCCCCCAGCACCGGGCCCTGGTTGTAGGTGTAGACGGCCTCTTCGAGCCGGGGTTCCCCCTCCGGCACAATTCGCAGGCCGTCCCGGTAGAGGCCCTGCTCCGGATCCAGCAGCTTGGCGTCCAGCCAGTCCAGCAGCGACTGGGCCCGCGCCGCCTGGCCGGTCCGGGCGTAGTGCAGCGCCACCGGCCCGGTCGCCGGGGTGTTCTTGAAGTCCCGCTTCTTGCTCCAGAAGGTGCCCCCGCCCAGGTCGTCGGTGGAGGCGGCGTCGAACTGTGCCCCCAGCCGGGTGAGGACCCGGGCGTTGCGGCGGCGGCCGGCGCTCTTGCGGCCGTCCTGGGCCAGGAGTTCCAGCCGCCGGGTGGCCAGGGCCAGCCAGGCCATGTCGTCGTAGTAGCTGTTGACCACGGTGAAGAGGTTCCGCACCCGTATGCCGTTGAGCAGGCGGGAGGCCAGCTTGCCGGCGCTGGGCAGGTTCTTGCCGTCGAAGTGCGCCGGGGTGTGGCCCGCGACGCCGAGTTCCCGCCGCCCGGCGTCGACCAGGCAGTCCACGTAATGCGCCTGCCGCCAGTAGTGCCAAGGCCGGGAGAGGTTCTTCAGCCGGCTTGAGGGGCGGACGATGGCGCCGATGTGGGTGCCGGGGAGGAAGAAGAGGCGCTGGCCGAACAGCCGGGTCACCGAACGCGCGGCTTCGTCGGCGCGGAAGGACCAGTTCGGGGCAGGGGTATGGGCGGCGGCTGCGGTCATGGTCCCAGAGTAGTGGCGGGGGTGCCCGCGGCGCGGAATCTCCACGAATGGGTGCGCTCTGTGTCAATTCCAGTTAACGTGTACTAACTAACGTTTCCGGACGCCGCGGCCCGGCCGGCCTTGTGCGGCCGGGCAGGGGTTTCCACATCAAGGAGGATGTATGGACGTCTTGGGTACCGTCGCACTGATCACGGGCGGCGCGTCCGGGCTGGGCGCCGCCACCGCACGCAGGCTCTTCGACGCCGGGGCCTCGGTGGTCCTGGTGGACCTGCCCGGCGCCGCGGGGGAGAGCCTCGCCGCCGAACTGAACGGGATGGAGGGTGCCGCCGGGAACCGGGCCGTGTTCGTGCCCGCGGACGTCACCAACGAGGAGCAGGTGCAGGCCGCCGTCGACGCCGCCGCGGAGCTGGGCCCGCTGCGCATCGTGGTGAACTGCGCCGGGATCGGCACCCCGGGCAAGGTCCTGGGCCGCGACGGCGTCCTGCCGCTGGAGGCCTTCAACCGCGTCATCCAGGTCAATCTGGTGGGCACCTTCAACGTCATCCGGCTGGCCGCCGCCGCGATGGCCGCCACCGAGCCGGTGGCCACGGTGCTCGGCGGCCCCGAACGCGGCGTCATCATCAACACCGCCTCCGTCGCGGCCTTCGACGGCCAGATCGGCCAGCCCGCCTATGCGGCCTCCAAGGGCGCCGTCGCCGCCATGACGCTGCCGATCGCCCGCGAACTGGCGCGCTCGCTGATCCGCGTGGTGACCATCGCGCCGGGCATCTTTGAGACTCCCATGATGGCCGGGCTGCCGCAGGAGGCGCAGGATTCCCTGGGCCACCAGGTGCCGCACCCGTCCCGGCTGGGTCGGCCCGCGGAGTACGCCAACCTCGCCGCGCACATCGTGGACAACGCCATGCTCAACGGCGAGACCATCCGGCTGGACGGCGCCATCCGGATGGGCCCGAAGTGACGCTCGCGATGGACCGGGTGCAAGGAGAGCAGGCGCAGGCGGGCCGGGCGCAGGAGGCTGCTGTTTCCGAGGCCGCCGGCGGGCTTCCGGACCTGCCCGGCGCGGATTTCTTCGGCTACGAGGCGCTGCTCAGCGACGTCGAACGCGCCAAGCTGGCCGAACTGCGCGGCTTCCTGGCCCGCGAGGTGGCGCCCTACGCGGAGGACTGGTGGAACCGCGCCGAATTCCCCGCGCACATCCTGCCCAAGCTCGCCGCCCTGGAGCTCAGCACGCCGGTCCAGCGCGGCTACAGCAACCTCTTCGCCGGGATCGTCATCGCCGAGATCACCCGGGTGGACACCTCCCTGGCCACCTTCTTCCTGGTGCACCACGACCTGTTCGTCGAGTCGCTCTACGAGTTCGGTTCCGAGGACCAGCGTTCCCGGCTGCTGGCGGACGCGGCCAGCCTGCGCACCACCGGCGCCTTCGCCCTGACCGAGCCGAACCACGGCTCCGACGTCGCCGGCGGCATGGAAACCAGCGCCCGGCGCGTCTCCGGCGGGGACAAGGGCGATTACTGGGTGCTCAACGGCGCCAAGCGCTGGATCGGCAACGGCACCTTCTGCGACTACATGCTGGTCTGGGCCCGCGACGAGGCCGACGGCGCCATCCGCGGCTTCATCGTCGACGCCACCCTCCCCGGGGTGAGCCGCAGCCGGATCGAGAACAAGATCGCGCTGCGGACCGTGCAGAACGCGGACATCGTCTTCACCGACGTGCGGGTGGCCGAAGCGGACCGCTTCGCCGGCATCAGCAGCTTCGAGGACACCAACGAGCTGCTGCGCGGCTCCCGGATCATGGTGGCGTGGCAGGCGGTGGGCCAGCAGCTGGCCGCGTTCGACGTCGCCCGGCAGTACGCCGTCGAACGCCGCCAGTTCGGCCGGCCGCTGGCGAAATTCCAACTGGTGCAGCAGCAGCTGGTGACCATGCTGGGCAATGCGGTGGCGAGCACCGGGATGATGGTGCGGATCGCCCAGCTGGAGGACGCCGGCGCCGCGGACATGCCGCAGGTGGCCCTTGCGAAGTCCTACGCCAGCGCCCGGATGCGGGAGACCGTGGCGATGGGGCGGTCACTGCTGGGCGGCAACGGAATAGTCACCGACTACCGGATGGCCAAGATCTTCGCCGACGCCGAGGCGATCTACACCTACGAGGGCTCCTTCGAGATCAACACCCTGATCGCCGGCCGGGCCGTCACCGGGGTCTCGGCGATCGTCTAAGGCACTCGACCTTGGGCGGGCCGCATCGCGCTGCGGCTGTCAGTTGCCGACGGCGTCCTCCGGGGCGCCGTCAGGCACCCGTTCCCCGGCCTCGATCCGGTAGTCCAGGCTATTGTTCTTCACCGGCATGGGGCAGGTGCCGTACGGGGTGAAAGCGCTGGGGTAGTTGATGGCCCGGTTGAAGTCCAGGACCACGGTTCCGTCCGGCCGCGGGCGGGCGGTGGAGACCTTGCGCCACTCATCGGTCGAGTCGCCGTTTGTCTCGTCGTGGAACGTCACCGTCAGGGCCCCGAGCTTATCCTCCTCGGCCTGCAGCCGGTACTCATGGTTGCTGCCGGGCAGTCGGAAGACGAGTTCGCCGACGCTGCGGTGCACCCCGTCCACCAGCGGGTTCGCGGTGCCGATCGGGACGTCCACCGGCTCCGGGTACGGCTCAAACCGCGCCTCAACCACCAGGTCCGGCCGATAGCCGAAGGTGGGGACGCCGCCGAAGTCCGTGAACACCGGAGACCGGGAGTCACGTGTCCGAATGGCGTACTTCCCGCCACGCATGGCCAGCTCCACCCGCACCTGGGTCCCGTCCGTGCCGCCGAACTGCACCCAGATCAGGGATTCCTCGTCGGCCAAACCCGCGCTGATGGTCCCGTCCACCGGCTCTCCGGTCTCCACCAGGGTCAGGCCGTCCACGGCCGCGGCGGTGAGGAACGCCGTCGTGCCGTCCGTCCACCAGAGGCCCGGAACCAGCTCAAGGGTGGACGCCTCATCCGCGAGCCACTGGAACGACGTCAGGGTCAGCCAGCCGAATTCGGTGGCCAGGGCGGCGTCGCGGTTGGTGCGGAACCGCCGCCAGCGGGCCAGCTGCGGGTCGGCTGGTTGTGCGTCGACGTGCTGGGATCCGGCGTCCTGTGCGTCAGCGGGGGTCATGGTCATCTCCGGGGGTTTCAGCCCAACTGACTGGCAGTAGAGGCCGTTATGAGGGCCCAAAACGGCTTCTGCTGCGAGCTAGTTGGGTGGGGCGGGCAGGGGGAGGGGCGGTTGCGTTGTGCGAGGCGGGTCAGCGGGGGACGGCGACGGCGGCTGCCACCAACTGCTCCGCGGTGGCCTTGGCGGCGGCCGCGGCGGCGGGGTCGGCGTCGAGCACCCCGCTGGCCAGGCCGCCGTCGAGGATCAGGGTCAGGCTGCGGGCGAGGGCCTCCGGATTCCCGGCGCCGGCCCGTTCGGCCAGCTGGGTGATCCAGGCAAGGATGGACTGCTTGTGTGCGACTGTCCGCTCGTGCACGCGGGTGCCGGAGGGGGACTCGGCGGCGGCGTTGATGAAGGCGCAGCCGCGGTAGCCATCGCGGCGGCAGGCCGTGGTGAGCGCGTCGAACAGTCCCACCAGCTCGCGGGCCGGCTCCGGTCCGGCGGCCTCGGCGGCGGCGTGCAGCTGCCCGGACCAGACCCCGTCCACGTGCTCCAGGTAGGCCAGGATCAGGTCGTCCTTGGCAGGAAAGTACTTGTAGAACGTGGCCTTGGCGACGCCGGATTCGGCGATGATCGTATCGATCCCCGCGGCCCGCAGGCCGTGGGCGTAGAACAACCGGAAGGCCGTGGCCAGGATCTTCTCCCGCGCCTGGCCGGCGGGCGTGCGGACCGCCTGCGGGGCGGCCGGTGCGGGTGCTGCTGCTGGACTCATACCTCCATGCTACAGACCGGTCTGTCTGCGCGCCCTTGTGCATAGACAGATCTGTCTGATAGCGTCCCGGAAAGAGGTAGACAAACCTGTCTGCCAAGAATTCCCGTCTCCAGTGAGGTCACCATGAATATCGCAGTCTTCGGCACCGGAACCGTCGGCCCCGCCGTCGCCGCCGCCCTCGTCGCGCTCGGCCACGACGTCGTCATCGGCACCCGCGACCCGGAAGCCACCCTGGCCCGTACCGAGGCCGGCCCCATGGGCGGCGTCCCCTTCGCCCAGTGGCACGCCGAGCACCCCGGCATCCGGCTGACCACCTTCGCCGACGCCGCCGCCGGGGCGGACCTGATCGTCAACGCCACCAACGGCTCCGGTTCCCTTCCCGCCCTCACCGCGGCCGGCGAGGAGAATCTGGCCGGCAAGGTCATCATGGACATCGCCAACCCGCTGGACTTCTCCCAGGGGTTCCCGCCGTCGCTGAACCCGGTGAACACGGACAGCCTCGGCGAGCAGCTGCAGCGCGCCTTCCCGGCGGCCCGGGTGGTCAAGACGCTGAACACCATGAACGCCTCCGTGATGGTGAACCCCGCCAGCGTGGCAGGCGGCGACCACTCCGTGTTCGTCTCAGGCAACGACGCCGAGGCCAAGGCCCAGGTGTCCGGCCTGCTCGCCGAGCTGGGCCACCGCGACATCATCGACCTCGGCGACATCACCACCGCCCGCGGCACCGAGATGCTGCTGCCGGTCTGGCTGCGGCTCTGGGGAGCGCTGGGCAACGCGGACTTCAACTTCAAGATCGCGCGCTAGGGTTCGGCCGGGGACCAGGGAGGTCCCCGCAGCGAGGCCCGGGGCCAAAGGTCCCGGGCCTTGAAGCGGCCCGGGTGGAACACTGGGTCCATCCGGCGGCCCGGCAGCGCCGGGCCGCCTCAGGCGACCGGCAGCCTCCCGTGCTGTGCGGTCGTTCCGCCCGCCACCCGAGGAGCCGTTATGAACCCGATGGATTCCGTCGTCGCCGCCATCGAACGCCTCGACGGGCTGGACGGTCCGGCGTCCGCCCTCGCCGGCCTGGTCGGCAAGGCTGTGCAGCCCCGCGCCGTCCGCAACCTGCTCAGCGGCACCGTCCTGGGCCACCCGCTGCACCCCCTGCTCACGGATATCCCGATCGGCGCGTGGACCATGGCCTCCCTCCTGGACGCCGTGGGTGGCAGGGAGATGGAACCGGCTGCGGACCTGCTGGTGACCGTGGGGATCGCCGCAGCCGTTCCGACGGCGGCGGCCGGCCTCAACGACTGGTCGGACACGGCCGGAAAACCGCGACGGGTTGGGCTGGTCCATGCCGCGGTGAACACCGTGGCCCTGGGTCTCTACGCCTGCTCCAGCGCCGCCCGCTTCCGGGGCAACCGCGGCGCGGGGACGGCCCTGGGCCTGGCGGGACTGGGCGTCCTGACCTTTGGCGGGTTCCTCGGCGGCCACCTGAGCTTCGCCAACGCGGTCAACGTCAACAGGACCGCGGACCGGAACGGCCCCTCGAAGTGGACGCCGGTGCTCGACGACGCCGAACTCCCCGAGGGCGGGTCGCGCAAGGTCGAGGCGGGCAAGGTCACCGTCCTCCTGTACCGGACCGGCATGGCGATACTCGCCGTCGACAGTGTGTGCAGCCACGCCGGCGGGCCGCTGGAGAAGGGCACGGTCGACAACGGTTGCGTGGTCTGCCCCTGGCACGGCAGCACATTCCGGCTGGCCGATGGAGAAGTGGTCCGGGGCCCGGCCACCCGGCCCCAGCCGGCCTATGACACCAGGATCACCGAGGGGCGGATCGAAATCAGGCGCCGGACGGCCTGATACCCCCGGCCCAATAGACGGAACCGATTCCCCACGCGGCGCGTGAGGCGGGTAACATCCCAGAGGTAACCCGGCTCACAGTATCCAGCGCAGTGTACGAGCCACCTCGAACCTCGAAAGATGCTTCCATGGCTGACACTGCACTGACCTCCGGCCTCGAGCTGGCCGACGACCTCGCCGCCGAACTGCGCGCCGACGTCCGCCGGGTGTCCACGCTCCTGGGCGAATCCCTGGTCCGCCAGCACGGCCCCGAGCTCCTCGACCTCGTGGAGCAGGTGCGGCTGCTGACCAAGGAATCGAAGGAAGCCGCCCGGGGCGGCGCGGACGCCACCGGCCCCTGGAGCTCGTACGACGTCGTCGCCCAGGTCCGCGAACTCCTCGGCTCCCTGCCGCTGGACCAGGCCACCGACCTGGTGCGCGCCTTCGCCTTCTATTTCCACCTGGTCAACGCCGCCGAGCAGGTCCACCGGGTCCGCGGGCTGCGCAACCGCCAGGAAAAGGACGGCTGGCTGGCCAAGACGATCGCCGAGATCGCCGAGAAGGCCGGCACCGGCGTGCTGCAGGACGTGGTCAACGCCCTCGACCTCCGGCCGATCTTCACCGCCCACCCCACCGAGGCCTCCCGCCGCTCGGTGCTGGACAAGGTCCGGCGGCTCTCGGACATCCTGGCCCAGCCCACCGCCGAGGGAACCCCCGCCCGCCGCCGCCAGGACCGGCAGCTGGCCGAGGTGATCGACCAGATGTGGCAGACCGACGAGCTCCGCCAGGTCCGGCCCACCCCGGTGGACGAGGCACGGAACGCGATCTACTACCTGACCGGGATCCTGACGGATGCGATGCCGGAACTGATGTCCGACTTCGCGGACCTGCTGGCCGAGCACGGCGTGACCCTGCCGGTGGGCACGGCGCCGGTCCGCTTCGGCTCCTGGATCGGCGGGGACCGGGACGGCAACCCCAATGTCACCGCCGCCGTCACCCGCGAGATCCTGCAGATCCAGAACCAGCACGCCGTCCGGATCTGCATCGAGCTGATCGACGGGCTGATCTCGATGCTCTCGAACTCCACCGCCCTGGCCGGCGCCGACCAGGCGCTGCTGGACTCGATCGACGTCGACCTCAAGAACCTGCCCGGCCTGGACCGCCGCGTGCTGGAGCTGAACGCCCAGGAGCCCTACCGGCTCAAGCTCACCTGCATCAAGGCCAAGCTGCTGAACACCCGCCGCCGCGTGGCCGCCGGGTCCACGCACGAACCCGGCCGCGACTACGCCGCCACCGCCGAACTGCTGGCCGAGCTCGAGCTGCTGGACACCTCGCTGCGCAACCACCAGGGCGCGCTGGCCGCCGACGGCGCCCTGGCCCGGGTCCGGCGCGCCGCGGCCTCCTTCGGCCTGCACCTGGCCACCCTCGACATCCGCGAACACGCCGACCACCACCACGACGCCGTCGGCCAGCTGATGGACCGGCTGGGTGGACCGGGCGTGCGCTACGCCGAGCTGAGCCGGGCCCAGCGGCTGGAGGTGCTCGGCGCCGAGCTGGCCTCCCGCCGGCCGCTCTCCGGCCACCCGATCAAGCTCGACGGCGCCGCGGACGGCACCTATGACGTCTTCCGCGAAATCCGCCGCGGGCTGCGCACCTTCGGCCCCGACGTCGTCGAAACCTACATCATCTCCATGACCCGCGGCGCCGACGACGTCCTCGCCGCGGCCGTCCTGGCCCGCGAGGCCGGCCTGGTGAGCCTCTTCGGCGAGGCGCCGTACGCCAAGCTGGGCTTCGCGCCGCTGTTGGAAACCGTCGAGGAACTCCGCGCCTCCGCCGAGATCGTGGACGCGCTGCTCTCCAACTCCTCCTACCGCGAGCTGGTCCGGCTCCGCGGCGACGTGCAGGAAATCATGCTCGGCTACTCGGACTCCAACAAGGAATCCGGCGTCATCACCAGCCAGTGGGAAATCCACAAGACCCAGAGCAAACTGCGCGACGTCGCCGCCAAGCACGGTGTCCGGGTGCGGCTCTTCCACGGCCGCGGCGGGTCCGTGGGCCGCGGCGGCGGTCCCACCTACGACGCGATCCTGGCGCAGCCGAACGGCGTGCTCGACGGCGAGATCAAGTTCACCGAGCAGGGTGAAGTCATCGCGGACAAGTACTCGCTGCCCGAGCTGGCCCGGGAGAACCTCGAACTCTCCCTCGCCGCCGTCCTGCAGGGGTCCGCGCTGCACCGGGCGCCGCGCACCACCAAGGACCAGCGCGAGCGCTACGGCCACGTCATGGACACCGTCTCCGACGCCGCGTTCGCCCGCTACCGCAGCCTGATCGACGACCCGGACCTGCCGGCCTACTTCGTGGCCTCCACCCCGGTGGAGCAGCTCGGCTCGCTGAACATCGGCTCGCGGCCGTCCAAGCGCCCCGATTCCGGCGCCGGGCTGGAGGGGCTTCGGGCCATCCCGTGGGTCTTCGGCTGGACCCAGTCGCGGCAGATCGTGCCCGGCTGGTTCGGCGTCGGCTCCGGTCTGAAGGCCGCCCGCGAGGCCGGCCACACCGAGCAGCTGGCCGTGATGATGGAACACTGGCATTTCTTCCGCTCCGTGCTCTCCAACGTGGAGATGACGCTGGCCAAGACGGACATGGACATCGCCGGCTACTACGTCTCCACCCTGGTCCCGGAGAAACTGCACCGGATCTTCCACGCCATCCGCGCCGAGTTCGACCTCACCGTGGCCGAGGTCCGGGCCCTCACCGGGGAGAACCTGCTGCTGGACGCCCAGCCAGGGCTCAAGCGCTCCCTGGAAATCCGGGACCAGTACCTGGACCCGATCAGCTACCTGCAGGTGGAGCTGCTGCGCCGCATCCGGGCGGCGGGCACCGGGTCCTCCGACGCCGAGATGACCGGCGGGGAGATCGACGAGCGGCTGCAGCGGGCCATGCTGATCACCGTCAACGGCGTCGCGGCGGGCCTGCGCAACACGGGATAGTCAAGGGCCTCTGCGGTGACGCTCCCTCAGGGGTGGCGGGTTTTTTGGGTGATGCTCCCTCAGGGGTGGCGGGTTTTTGGTGACGCTCCCTCAGGTGTGGCGGGTTTTTTGGTGACGCTCCCTCAGGTGTGGCGGGTTTTTTGGTGACGCTCCCTCAGGTGTGGCGGAAATTCACCGTCGGAAGTGCTGGATGTGATGGAGCGTCGTCCTGAGGGCGGCTGGATGTGAGGGAGCGTCGCCGCGGCGGCCGCTGGATGTGAGGGAGCGTCGGGGGCCGGTGGGGTGGTTAGGCTGGATCCATGCCCTCCTTCCAGACCAGACTGAAGATCACCGGACTTCGGCCGGGGAATCCGCCGGAGGCCGTCATGGACGCGGCGGTGGAGGCGTTGGGCACGCGCCACCACGTGGAGGCCCACCAGTTGGAGCTGGCCGGCGGCGTCCCGCAGCTGAACCTGCGTTTCCTGGTGGAGGCCACCGCCTACGCGGCGGAGAACAGCCAGGCGCTGGAGGCTGCCGCCATGATGCGCGACGCCGTCGAACGCGTGGCGCTCACCGGAAACCTCACGGTTTTGCGGCGCAACCGCGGCCGCTGGGCGCCGGTGTAGGCCTAGAAGTCCAGTTCGGCGTCGGGGTCCGTCTGCGCGTCCCCGTTGTTGCCCGAGCCGGCGCCGCGTTCCACCACGGGGGAGCGGCTGCCGCGGCGGCGCGTCACCACCAGCCCGACGACGGCGCCGATCACGATCCCCAGCGCCACGCCGATCAGTGAACTCGCCCAGAACGGCAGCCTGGTGGCCGAGCCGGTGGCGTAACCCAGGCCCACCGACCAGACCGCCCACAGCGTCCCGCCCAGGGCCGCGCAGAGGCTGAACCCGCGGGTAGAGACGTTCGCGATTCCCGCCGCGGCTGTGGTGGCGAGCCGGCCACCGGGGATGAAACGGAGGCCGATGATCCCGCCGTAGGTGGATGAGCGGCCAGCCTTGGCGATTGCCTGGTGGATGCCGCTGTGGAACGTCCGGCCCCAGCTCCAGCGGTCCAGGACGTGGCTGAGCCGGCGCTTGAAGAGCTGGAACACCAGCAGGTCGCCCAGCCAGGAGGCGGCCGCGGCCAGCAGGATGATCAAGAAAATGTTGGCCCGGCCGTCGGCGCAGAGGGCGCCGCCGGTGATGATCAGCATCTCGGAGGGGACCGGCGGGAAGATGGCGTCGCCGACCACCATGGGGACGATCCAGAAGTAGATCGCCGAACCCCAGGTATCAGCATTGGCCAGGTCCATGGCCACAACGTACCGCATCCGTGGCGGTTAGTTGGTGCGGGCCTCGGAGAGAGTCAGCCGGCTGCGGTATTCGACGGGTTTTCCGGAGACGGGGTCCACGAAGCGGATGCCGCGGGCCAGCAGCTGCAGCGGCTTGGAGTAGTCGTCCGGGGCCTTGTCCAGCAGGTCGGGGTAGAAGGCGTCGTTGACGATCCCGAGTCCCAGGGAGGCCATGTGCACGCGCAACTGATGGGTCTTGCCGGAGTGTGGCTCGAGCCGGTAGAGGGCACGGCGGGGGCTCGCGTCCCTCCCTGCACCAACGTCGTCGGTGCCCCCGTTGGAGTCGCCGACGTCGTGCGCCGCCGCGAAGGTGCGGATCCGCTCGATGCGGGTCTCCGTGTTCGGCTCACCCTCGATCACCTCGGCCAGCAGGTAGCTGCGCGACTTGGTCATCCGGTTGCGCACCACCACGGGGAAGTCGACGGCGGGGTGGCCGGGGGCGGGCTCCGCGGCGGAGACGCACTCGTATTCCTTCTGGACCTGGCGCTTCTCGAACAGGACCTGGTACTTCCCTCGGGTTTCCGGGTTGGTCGAGAGCAGCAGGATTCCGGCGGTCATCCGGTCCAGCCGGTGCATCGGGATCAGGTCCGGCAGCCGCAGCTGGTTCCGCAGCCGGACCAGGGCAGACTCCTGGATGTAGGTCCCGCCGGGGGTGGTGGGCAGGAAGTGCGGCTTATCCACCACCAGCAGGTGCTCGTCCTGGTGCAGGATGTTCAGCTCCACCGGCATCCGGGTCTCCGGCGGCAGGGTGCGGTAGTACCAGATGAACGTGTGGTGCCGCAGCGGGGTGGTGCGGTCCAGCGGGATCCCGCCCTCGCCGACGATCTCGCCGGCGTCGAACCGGTCCGCGATGCCCTGCGGGTCGATGTGGCCCCAGCGGTGCATCATGTAGTCCATCGCGGTTTCCCACGGACCTTCCTCCGGCAGTCGCAGGCGGGTCGCATTCACGCCGTCGCGCACGGGGAGGGGGGATTGCATCACCGGTCCATTCTACGCGGCGGGGTTTCGCGGGCCTCCGGCGTCGCCCGCCCCTCCCCGGCGTCTCGGCCACTTCGACGGTTCCCTGCCGGTTAGACGTTCTTGAGCGTCTTTTTGACAGGGAACTGTCGAGGCGGACCGACGGAAAAATATTCCTTGACAAATAAATCTGTCGGTGATGAGACTTGGAGCATGCAAGCCATTGAGGTGATCGAGGATCCGGCGGCCGCGGAAGCCACCCTGGATCCGATCCGTACCCGGATCCTGCGCGAGCTGACGGACCCGGGCTCCGCGACCCAGCTCGCCGCCCGGTTGGGGCTGCCCCGCCAGAAGGTGAACTACCACCTGCGGACCTTGGAGCAGCACGGCCTGGTGGAACTGGTGGAGGAGCGGCGGCGCGGTAACGTCACCGAGCGCATCCTGCGGGCGACGGCGTCGTCGTACCTGATCTCACCGGCCGCCCTGGCCTCCGTGGCCCCGGACCCGCGCCTGTTCTCGGACCGGTTTTCGGCCTTCTGGCTGCTGGCACTGGCCGGCCGTATGGTCCAGGAAGTGGGCCGGCTGATCGCCGGGGCAGCCGCCGCCCGGCAGGAACTGGCCACCTTCGCGATCGACGGCGAGATCACCTTTCGTTCCGCGGCGGACCGGGCAGCCTTCGCCGGGGAACTCGGCGAGGCGGTGACCCGGCTGGTCGACAAGTACCACGACGGCGGCACCGGGCACCCGGCGGGCTCCCGGCCCGCGGGGCGGAAGCACCGGCTCGTCGTCGCGCTCCACCCTGCACTGAAGAACCCATCCCCAACCCCCACAGCCAAGGACTAGGACCATGACCGACAACCGCGAATTCGAGATCGTCTACGACACCGACCTGCCGGGCACGCCCGAACGCGTCTGGGAGGCCGTCACCGCCGGCACGCCCGCCTGGATGTTCCCCACGGACCAGTGGCCGGCCGTGAAGACGGTGGAGGAGTATCCCTCGCATTTGGTGTCCCGCATGGAGGGCCCGGACGGCTGGTTCAACCAGCTGGAGCACGTGCTGGAGCCGCTCGAGGGCGGCCGCGCCCGGCTGCACTACGTCCACAGCGGGATCTTCGCGGACAACTGGGACCAGCAGTACGACGGAGCGAGCAAGCACACGGCGTTCTACCTCCACACCCTCGGCCAGTACCTGAAGCACTTCGACGGCAGGCCCGTCGTCTTCACGGACATCCAGGCGCCGGCAACCTCGCAGGCCCCGGACGGCTTCGACCGGCTCAAGGAAGCGCTCGGTGTCGCCGGCTCAACCGCGGGCGAACCGGTGGAGCGTGAGCTTGACGGCGTGGGGCGCCTCGCGGGCGAGGTGGACTTTGTGAACGAGAACTTCCTCGGGCTGCGCACCGCGGACGCGATGTACCGGTTCTTCGGCCGCAACGCCTTCGGCGCACCGGTCGGCATGACCGTGCACGACTTCAGCGGCCACGGCAATTCCGAGGAAACGGCCCGGGTCTGGGGCAGCTTCTTCGCGAAGGTCTACGCCTAGGAATCACCACGGGCCGCCACATCGAAGGTTCCCCGCCGGATAGACGTTGCTGAGCGTCGAATCCGCAGGGAACCGTCGAAACGGGCGGGGCGGACCTCGAAACGGGCGCGGACGTCGGAACGCGCGCGTCAGGCGATGGCGGCGGAGGGCCCGGGGGCCAGCGGCCGGCGCAGCTGCGGGGACCGGTCCAGCCGGTCCTGGGCTTCGCGCAGGGAGAGGACCGCGGTCTCCAGCTGCTCCGGCGGCAGGGTGAAGGGCAGGCGGAGGAACTGGTCGAAGGCCCCGCCGACGCCGAAGCGCGGCCCGGCGGCCAGGCGGAGGCCGACGTCGGGCGCCACGACGGCGAGGCCCGTGCTGACCGGGGCCGGCAACCGGCACCAGACGGACAGTCCACCGTCGGGCCGTTCCGCCCGCCAGCCGGGGAGGTGCCGGGCGATGAGGTCCAGCAGGATGTCCCGGTTGGTGCGCAACGAGGCCAGGCGCGCGGGGAGCGGCTCGTTCAGGTTGCGGACCAGGTGCGCGGCGGCGAGCTGCTCCACCACCGGGCCGCCCAGGTCCAGCGTGGTCCGGGCCGCGGCGAACCGCTGGATCAGCGGCTCCGAGGCGCGGATCCAGCCCACCCGGAGGCCCGCCCAGTGCGACTTGCTGAGCGAGCCGATAGTCACCACGGAGGGGCCGAACGCCGCCATTGGGGTTGAGGGCAGGCCGTCGAGGTTCAGTTCCCGGAGCGTCTCGTCGGCCACCAGCACCGTCCCGGCGGCTGCGGCGGCCGCGGCGAGCCGGCGCCGTTGCGCATCCGGCATCAGGCGGCCGGTCGGGTTGTGGAAATCGGGAACGACGTACGCCATCGCGGGGCGCTGCTGGAGTAACGCCGCCTCCATCGCCTCCAGGTCCCAGCCTGCGTTGCCCGGTGTGGCATCAGGTCCGCTGGCACCCCGGGAATTGCCCTGGCCGCCCGATTTTCCAGACCCGGCCGCGTCACCGACGGCGAGGGGCATCGCCACCGGAACCGCCCGGCACCCGGCGGCGCGGATGGCATCGAGGGCATTCGGGTAACTGGGGTGCTCCACCAGCACCTTCCCGGACCGGCCGGCGAGGGTGCGCAGCACAATGGTCAGCGCATGCTGCGCGCCCGACGTCACCAGTACCTGGTCCGCCGTCGTCGGCACCCCGGCCGCTGTGTAGCGGTCCGCGATAGCCTCGCGCAGCGGCGTCACGCCTAGCGCGTCGTAGCCGAAGCCGGGCAGCAGGGCCGGCAGTTCGGTGAGCGCGGCGGCGAAGGCGCGGTGCACCACCTCGCCGCTGGCCGGAAGCGAGGCGTATGCGAGGTCCAGGACACCCTCCGGCGCGGCGAGTCCGGGCGCGCCGCTGAGCCTCCGGCCGGTCTCCACCGGGTGCGCGCCCCGGGCGGGAATCCGGCTCCGGCTGCGGCTGCCCTGGCCCCCGCTGAGGTAGCCCTGCTCGCGGAGCAGCGCATACGCGGCGGTCACGGTGGTGCGGCTGATGCCGAGGTTCCCGGCCAGGGACCGCTCGCTGGGCAGTGCGACGTCCAGGCCGATGCGCCCGTCGAGGATGAGCAAACGGACGACGTCGGCCAGCTCGCGGTAGGCGGGGGAGGCCCCGGGGTTCCAGCTTCCGAGAAGCCGGCCGAGGGATGCGGGCGTCAGCGATCCTGTCATAGGGCCAGTATTTCAAACTGGATATGGAATTCAATGCCAGTTCTGAGACAGGATGGGTGCATGATGACGCGCAGACTCGCCCAGCTCCTGATTGGCCTCGTTCTCTATGGCATCTCCCTCGCCATGGTGATCCGCGCCAGCCTGGGTACTGCGCCGTGGGACGTGCTCCATCAGGGCCTGGCCGGGAAGACGGGGCTGGGCCTGGGAACGACGGTCATTATCGTCAGTTTCCTGGTGCTCCTGATCTGGATTCCCTTGCGGCAGTGGCCCGGGATCGGCACGCTGGGAAACGCCGTGCTGGTGGGTGTCTTCGCCGACATCGGCCTGGCCGTCATCCCGAAGTTCTCGCACCTGGGTGGCCAGGCGGCTCTCCTGGTCGCGGCCGTGCTGCTGAACGGGCTGGCCTCGGCCTTGTACATTGGGGCCGGGCTGGGCCCGGGCGCGCGGGACGGCCTGATGACCGGGCTCGCAAGGCGCACCGGCTGGCCCGTCCGCAGGACCCGTACCGGCATCGAGGTGGTGGTCCTCGGCGCGGGCTGGCTGCTGGGCGGTTCGGTGGGTCTGGGAACGGTGCTCTACGCGCTGGCCATCGGCCCGCTGGTGCAGCTGATGCTGCCCCGCTTCACCATCGCCGACCCTCAGAAGGGCACGGCCGAGGGCGCAGCGGACCTCGCCCGGACCGACCCGGAGGAAGCCGTCGCCGGCACCACCGCGCCGGCGTCCTAACCGGCCTAAGCTCTGTCCGCCCGGTTCAGGTGCCCTCGGGTGGCGGCTGGCAGGTCGGGCAGAAGTAGATGTCCCGCTCCTCGGTCCCGGTGGCCTTGGCCAGTACGCCCCGGCGGATCGGGGTCCGGCATTTCAGGCAGGGCTGCCGTTCGCGGCCGTAGACCCAGTAGGGTGGCCGGCCTTCGCTGCGGCCCACGGGCACGCCGCGGGCGTTCAGGATGGTGACCCGCCGGCCGGGGCCGAGGTTGGCGCCCAGCATGAGCTTCGCGTCCATGATCATGGCCGCCAGGTCCGGGACTGCGGAGACCGGGGCGGCGGGGTGCACCTTGGACAGGAAGCACGCCTCGCACCGGTAGATGTTGCCGATCCCCGCCAGGTTGCGCTGGTCCAGGAGGGCGACGCCGATCGGCACGTCGGGGGCCGCGAGAAGCCGTTTCTCGGCCTCCGCCAGGTCCCAGTCGGGGCCGAGCAGGTCCGGGCCGAGGTGCCCGACGACGCTGGCTTCCTCCGCGGTGGGCACCACCTCCAGAACGCCGAGGGAGAATCCGACCGCATCGGCGGTGGCGGTGCGGAGCACGCAGCGGGCGGTGAATCCGGGTTTCCGCCAGCGTCCGCCCGGCGGGTAGACCTGCCAGGTGCCCTCCATCTTCAGATGCGAATGGATGGTCAGCCGGTCCTGGGGGCGCGGCCCGGCCACCCGCATCAACAGGTGCTTGCCGCGCGGGACCACCTCCTCCACGGTCCAGCCGCCGAGCTTGAGGGTGGCGAAGCGGGGCACACGGAAGTCGGTGGCCAGCAGTTCCTTGCCGGCCAGGGCGGCGTGCAGCTGCGCGGCGGCACGGAAAACGGAGTCTCCCTCAGGCACGGATTCTCAGTCCCTTCGGGGTGGAATAGGCGCCGGCCTGCGCCAGGGCGGCCGCCACCGGGGTGTCCAGGATGCCGTGGCCGTTGACCTTTTCCATGATGAGTTTGTCGACGGCGCCGCGCTTCACCACTCCCACCAGGGCAGCGCCGGCGGCGGCCAGCACCGCGGGGTCGGCGCTGAAGGCCAGCAGCGTCTTGCCGCCGCGTTCGACGTAGAGCACCAGGGCGCCGTCGACCAGGACTACCAGCGCGCCGGCCTTCCGTCCGGGCCGGTGCCCGGTGCCGGCTTCGAGGTCCTGCGCCGGCCACGCCAGGGCGGCGCCGTAGGGGTTGGCCGGGTCCGTCGCGGCGAGGGCCAGGGCCACCGGCTCGGCCTTGTGCACCTCGGCGTCCTCGACGTAGGAACGCAGCCGGTCTACGGTGGCCGGGACGGCGAACTGGGCGGCGCCGAGCTGTTCGATGAAGTAGCCGCGGCGGCAGCGGCCCGCTTCCTCGAGCCGGGCCAGCACCTTGTACATCAGGCCGAAGCCGCCCAGGATGTTCTCGGCCATGACCGAGCCGCGGGTGACCACGCCGTAGCGGTCCAGCAGGAGCTCTGCGGTGGCCCGGGCATGGATCGTGGCGTCCAGTTCGGGTTCCGGCAGCGCCGACCAGCGGCCGGCGGCCAGCGGCGGCGTCGGGGTCGCCGCCGAGGCGGACCCGTACCTGCCGCCCGTCAGGCCCGGGGAGCCGAGCAGACCGGAGCCGTGCGAGCGGCCCAGCCGGTTGAGCCGCGGGGCGCGGGCCCGGGGCGCACGGCTGACCTGCCGGTGCGCGGTATGGCCGCCGGCGATCAGGGCCCGGACCGGGGCGAAGGTGTCGCCGGTGATCCTGCCCGCCCAGGCCAGGTCCCAGAGGGCGGAGACCACGTCCTTGTCGCTGAGGACGCTGTCCATCCCGCCGGCGATCTCGGTCAGCTGCCGGAAGAAGTAGCCGCCGCCGTTGGTCCGCAGATGGTCCAGCAGCCGCTGCTGGGCGTCCCCGGGTTCGAAATCGGGTGCCGGGTTGAGGGTCAGCTCGGCGGAGTCGGCCAGGTGCAGGCTGACCCAGCCGTCGTTGCCGGGCAGCGACCCGGCGCCGGACCAGAGCACCTCGCCGGCGGCCATGAGCTCGTCCAGCATGGCGGGCTGGTAGTTCGAGACCCGGCTGGCCAGGACCAGAGGCTCCCAGGCTGAGGCGGGAATCGGCACACCGGAGAGTTGGTCGATGGCGGTGATGATGCCGTCCAGGCCGCGCAGCGCCGACTGGCCGCGGCTGCCGGGGACGCGGACGTTCTGCCAGGCGGGGAGGAACCGGCCGTAGGCGGACGGGTCCACGGGTTCCACCTCGGCGCGCAGCGCGGCGAGCGACCGCCGGCGGAGTTTCCGCAGCACCTCGGCGTCGCACCATTCACTGGTTCCCGCCAGGGACACTGTCTCCGCCGTCTGGCCGGCGTCGTCGGAGGAGGCAGCGGGCGGGGCGTCGGGGGCGGTGACGTGCGGCCGGAATTCGCCCTCGACCACGCGGCCGTCGGCTCCCAGCCGTTTCAGCGCGGTGCCGACGACGGCGACGCCGAGCCCCAGCCGGGCGGCGGCCTCCGCTGCGGTGAAGGGACCGTGGGTGCGGGCGTAGCGGGAGACCAGGTCACCCAGCGGGTCCGCGACGGGTTCGATGAAGGCCAGCGGCACGCCCATGGGCAGCGGCACCCCGAGGGCGTCGCGGAGCCGGGCGGCGTCTTCGACGGCGGCGAACTTCTCCGTGCCGCCGATATTGACCTTGATGGCGCGGTTAGCCCGCTGCAGCGCGGCGAGGTGCGTCGTAGCCTCGGCGGTGGTGGCACTGGCGGCCTCCGCGGATGCCGCCGCCTCCCCGGCCTCGGCCCCGCCGTCGTCCGGAGTCCCGCTCACCCCGGACCCGGCCCCGCCGCCGTCCGCGGGAGCTGCCGCGGCCGCGGAAACGTCGGTAGAGGCTTGGCCTGCCTCGGCAGTCTCCAGCCGGGCGGCCACCTCCTGCGGAGTGAGCGGGCCCAGCAGCCGGAGCAGGTCGGCCACGCCCTCAACGCCGCGCATCCGCCGACCGGGAGCGAGGCGCTGCAGTTCGCGTTCAGTTTCGTCGATAACCTTGGCGTCGAGGAGTTCGCGCAGCTCCACCCGGCCCAGCAGCTCGTTGAGCAGTGTCGAATCGAGGGCCAGGGCGGCCGCGCGGCGCTCGGCCAGCGGCGAATCGCCCTCGTAGAGGAACTGGGCGACGTAGCCGAAGAGCAGGGACTTCGCGAACGGCGAGGGCTGCTGCGTGGTGGTTTGCAGGATCCGGAGCTCGCGCCGCTCGATCGCGGTGGCGATGTCCTTGAGGGCGGGCAGGTCGTAGACATCCTGCAGGCATTCGCGGACCGTTTCCAGCACAATCGGGAAGGTCGCGTACTTGCGGGCCACGTCCAGGAGCTGGGCCGAGCGCTGCCGCTGCTGCCAGAGCGGCTGCCTCTTTCCGGGCGTCTGCCGCGGCAACAGCAGGGCGCGGGCCGCGCACTCGCGGAACCGGGAGGCGAACAGGGCGCTCCCGCCCACCTCCGCGGTGACGATCTGTTCCAGTTCCTCCGGGTCGAAGAGGAACAGGTCCGCGCCGGGCGGCTCGTCGTCCATCATCGGCACGCGCAGCACGATGCCGTCGTCGGCGGCCATCGCGGAGCCGTCCATGCCGTAGCGCTGGTGCAGCCGCTGCCCGACGGCGAGGGCCCACGGCGCGTGTACCGGCATACCGAACGGGCTGTGCAGCACCACCCGCCAGTCGCCGAGTTCGTCGTGGAAGCGTTCCACCACCAGCGTGGTGTCGCTGGGGACCACCTCGGTGGCGGCCTTCTGCTCGGCCAGGTACTGGATCAGGTTGTTCGCGGCGAAGTCGTCCAGGCCGCTGGCCTTGCAGCGTTCAGTGGCGGGGCCGACGTCGGACGCGGAGAGCTCCCGGATGAACGCGCCCAGGGCGCGGCCCAGGTCCACCGGCCGGCCAAGGGAGTCGCCGCGCCAAAACGGCAGTTTTCCGGGCTGGCCGAACGCGGGGGAGACCAGGACCCGGTCGTGGGTGATGTCCTCGATCTTCCAGCTGGTGGCGCCGAGGGCGAAGACGTCGCCGACCCGGGATTCGTAGACCATCTCCTCATCCAGCTCACCCACCCGGCGGCCGCCCTTGGCCGTGGACTTGGCACCGGATGCGCCCTCGCCGGAACCGCCGGAGGAGCCGGTGCCTTCGACCTCGGTGCCGATGATGTAGACGCCGAACATGCCGCGGTCCGGGATGGTGCCGCCGGAGGTGACGGCCAGCCGCTGAGCCCCGGGCCGGCCCTCGATGGTGCCGTTGTTGCGGTCCCAGACGATCCTGGGCCGGAGTTCGGCGAACTCGTCCGAGGGGTAGCGCCCGGCGAGCAGGTCCAGGGTCGCCTCGTACGCGGAGCGGGGGAGGGACGCGAACGGCGCGGACCGGCGTACCGTGGCGAACCATTCCTCCACGTCAATCGCGCCCAGGGCAGTCGCCGCGACGGTCTGCTGGGCGAGGATGTCCAGCGGGTTGGCCGGCACGTACAGTCGTTCGATCTTGCCGTCCAGCATGCGTTCGACCGTGATGGCGGTGTGCACCAGGTCAGCTCGGTGCTTGGGGAAGAGGACGCCCTGGGAGATCTCGCCCACCTGGTGCCCGGCGCGGCCCACGCGCTGCAGGCCGCTGGCCACCGACGGCGGTGATTCCACCTGGACCACCAGGTCCACGGCGCCCATGTCGATGCCCAGCTCCAGCGAGGAGGTGGCCACCACGCAGCGCAGCCGGCCGGACTTCAGGTCGTCCTCGATCATGGCCCGCTGGTCCTTGGACACGGACCCGTGGTGCGCCCGGGCCAGAACCGGATCCGCCCCGGCGGTGCTGCCGGCCTGGGCCATCATCTGCGCCGGGGTGCCGCCAGGTCCGGACGGCGCCTGGGTGCCCCGGCCGCCCGCAGCGGCGCCTCCACCCGCGCCACCGCCAGCGGCGCCCGAAGAATCGGAGCCAGCTCCGCCGTCGTCCCAGCCGCCACCCTCGGCCATCAGTTGCCGCTCCGCGTAGATCTCGTTCAGCCGGGCGGTGAGGCGTTCGGCGAGCCGGCGGGAGTTGGCGAAGACGATGGTGGACTGGTTGGCCAGTACCAGGTCCACGATCTTTTCCTCCACGTGGGGCCAGATCGAGGCGTGCGGCTGCAGCCCGGACGCCGGACCGGAGTCGAACGCCCCGGCCGCGCCCTGCAGGTCCGACATGTCCTCCACCGGGACGGAGACGGTCAGGTCCCAGGTCTTCTTCGACGGCGGCGCCACGATCTCCACCGGCGCGGACCCGGCGAGGAACTGGGCCACCAGCTCCTTCGGCTCCACGGTGGCGGAGAGGCCGATCCGCTGCGCCGGCTTGGGCAGCAGGGCGTCCAGCCGCTCCAGCGAGACGGCCAGGTGTGCGCCGCGCTTGGTTCCGGCGACGGCGTGCACCTCATCCACGATGATGGTGTCCACCTCGTCCAGGGTTTCGCGCGCCTTGGACGTCAGCATGAGGAAGAGCGATTCCGGGGTGGTGATCAGGATGTCCGGCGGGGTGCTGAGCAGCGCCCGCCGGTCGGCCGCGGGGGTGTCGCCGGAGCGGACGCCAACGGTGGTCAGCGGCGCGGGCAGGCCGAGCCGCTTGGCCGTCTGGGTGATGCCGATCAGCGGTGCGCGGAGGTTCCGTTCGACGTCGACACCCAGGGCCTTGAGCGGGGAGATGTAGAGGACGCGGGTCTTGCGTTTGGGCGTCTTGCGGCGGCCCTTCTTCGCGGGTTCGACGGCGTCGGCAGGCTCTGCATCGGTAGCGCCGGCCGGTGCGGCAACGAGCAGCCGGTCCAGCGCCCAGAGGAAGGCGGCCAGGGTCTTGCCCGACCCGGTGGGGGCCACCACCAGGGCGTGCGAGCCGGAGGAAATGGCGGTCCAGGCGCCGTTCTGCGCCGGGGTGGGCGCGGAAAAGGCCCCGAGGAACCACTCCCGGGTCGGCCGGCTGAACCGGTCCATTGCGTCGGCCGCGAGTGTGGTCGCGAGCTCCTGCCCCTTCATTCCTCCATCATGCCTTACGGCACCGACAGTATTGGGCGGGCCCCTAAGCCGCGGTTACATCGCGGTGAAGGCGCCGATGGTCAGCAGGTTGATGCCGGCGTTGCTGCAGGCATCCTTGGGCGCGGCGAGGAACAGGGAGGCCGTGTCCTCGGGCGGGTAGACGCGGAAACCGGCGGCGGGGGTGCGGGTGCAGTCGGGGTAGTTGCCGGCCTGGGTGTACCGGAGGGTGGCGCTGCCGGCCTGGCCCGGGGCGAGGAGCACGTCGGCGGCCGGGGTGGAGTCGTCGCGGGTGGCCGCGGCGCCGATGGGGTCGCCGTCGGCGCCGGCGGTGAGCGAGACGCCGGCGTAGCCCTTGAGGACGCACGGTTCGGCGCCGGTGTTGGTGAGGATGAGCTTGCTGTAGACGCTGCCGGCGGCCCCGCCGCCGGTGGAGTCGAGGGTGCCCTTGAGGTTGGCGGCCTTGCAGAGGCCGGGGCCCGCGGCGGCACCCGAGGCGGCCGGGGACGAGGAGGCAGGCGCGGACGACGCCGATGCGCTGGGCGCTGCCGAGGAGGTGGCCGGTGCCGCCGTCGTGGACTGAGCGGACGACGGCGGTGCGCTGGCGCTCTGGGTCTGGGCCTGTCCGCAGCCGCTGAGCAGCAGGACCGCCGCAGCGGCCGCCGTTACGGAAGTGATTGCTGCTTTGCGATTCATCTGCTGAGGCCTCATGGGACCACTGTTATGCGGTGTGGTTCCCCTCGTCAACGGTGCCACGACGCGGAAACCCGATTGATGCCCGGATTGTGATTTCCGGGCATCAACCGGGGGTCAGATCACGGGACGGGTGCTACTTGGCGGCGGGACGCCGGCCGCGCAGTAGCGCCACCCCGCCCAGCACCAGGCCGCCGATCCCGGCGGCGAGGCCGGCCCAGCTGCGGGCCTGCGCGCCGCCGTCGTCGTTGCTGTGAGTATCCGCCGACGTCGTTTCCGCCGTCTGTGCCATGCCGTTCCCGGACGCGGCCGCGCCGTGGCCCGCGTGCCCGTCACCGGACTTCGCCGCGGTGATGGTCACGGATGGGGCGGGGGTCTTGACGGAGTCCTCGTCCTGGCCGGCCTGCGGGATCTGCGACCAATCGGTCTGGCCCGTCTCGCAGCTCTGCAGGGTGGGGAAGTACAGGGTCTTCCCGGCCATGTCCGGCAGCTTTACAGAGAGCACCAGGGTGTCGCGGAGCTCGTGGCTCAGCGGCGCCTTGGCCGTGTAGACGATCTGGCTGGTCCGCTTGGTGATGGAGGTGCCGTCCGCCAGTTTCTTGGGCTGGGGGAGTTCCTCCGTGACCTTGGAGGCGGTCCAGTTGGGGTTGACCGTGGGCTGGGCGTCGTTGAGTTCCTGGGGCAGCGTGATGGTCATTTTGGTGGTGCCGGCCTGGTCGCAGCCGTGCGGGATGGCGAACGTGAGCAGCGAGTAGGAGTTGGCTGCGGTGTTGTTTGGCGTGGCCTCGACGTGGGCGGAGGCGGCGCTTACCCCGGTCAGCAGCAGCGCGGCGGTGCCGCCGGCCACGGCGGTGGCGGTGAACGTGCGGCGCAGGGCGGAGGGGGTGGAAAGGGTGCGGGTCATCATCGTGTGGGTGCCTTTCGGGCGTGCGCGCATGAGGGCGCGCGGACGTGGGTGGCGCGGCACGGGTGCGGGGTTGGGGCCCGGATGGCCCGGGGCAGGCCGGCAAATTTGGCCGCGGCCGAAGAAGGGTGGGTTAGACGACGACGGCGAGCGGCGGCCCGCGGCGGCAGTCCCGCCGGAGGTTGCGCCACGGCAGCGGCAGCGCGGGCTCGTCCCGGAAGGGCTGGACGGGGACGGCGGCGCGGGGTGCGGGTAGGGCTTCGGGCAGCCGGATCAGCGGACGCAACCAGGCGGCCAGCGCCCAGAGCGCGGCCTCACCGCGGGCCAGCAGCAGGGCGCAGATGAGGGTGGCCAAGGCGTGGCCAGCGATCATCCAGAGCGCCAGGCCGGAGTCCAGGTCGTGGTGCTCGAGCGTGCCCGCGGGGTGCGGGAGGAGCGTCGGGACCTGGTGGTGCGAGCGAACGGGAGCGCCGCCGTAGGCCGCTGCGGCGGGGCCGCTGAGCGCGGAAAACGCCTCGTGCAGCACCACCTGACCGGTTCCCAGCAGCCCGGTCATGGCGGCGGCGTTCAGCTTGAGCCGGGTGGCGGCGGTGGCCGCGAGGCCGGTTAGGGCAAGGACGGCGCCGAAGATCCCCGGGATGGGGAGGTCCCCGCCGGCGATCACGTGTGCCGCGGCAGCGAGACCCACCATGGTGATGGACATCAGGGCCGCGCGGAGCGCGTGGAAGGGCGCCCGGGCACGGGTGTGGCGCACGGTGACCTCCCTGGCGGCATCTGGCGGGCTGCGGACGGGGCCAATTCTACCGTTCGTCGAACTTGCTGCCGTGCAGCGGCGGCAAAGTCGGTCACATGGTGGGGCCGGTGCCGTTCGCCGCCCGGCCGTTGCGCGGAGCCACGGACAGGGACACCTCGACGTCGTCGCCTACTTCGAGCCGTTCGCCGAGCCGGACGTGCTTCCGCACGGGCAGCACGTAGCCGCCGTTGCGGGGCAGGAGCGAGGTCTCCCACTCGGTCCCGCCGATGCTGACAGCCACGGGGATGGCACCCCAGCCGTAGCTTGCCTCAGCGGCCTCGGCATGGATCTCGTCGGACGCGTCCGGCGGCAGGGCGAGCCAGTAGAAGGGCGCCGGCCCGCGCCACTCGAAAAGCTCCGCCCGGAAGGTCATGTCCACGGCTCAGCACCGTAGTGGCAAGGGCGGGAGCTGGCAATGGGTTCCTTCCCGCTCTCCGCGTATGCCGAGCCGCCGGATCACCGCTGGACATTCAAATAAAGCTAGATAGACTAGTGAAAATTGCAAGCAGGCTTACTAAAGGGGTGATTCGAATGACGGCAGTAGCCAACCGGAGAATGGCGGGACCCGCGCGCGGAACGCACGCGGAGTCGTTGCGGAGCTTCGACGAACCGGTCCGTCCGGCCGTCCCCTCGAGTCAGCCTGCGGTGGCTCCCTTCGATGCGGACGGGACGCCCGTGCACTGCGGTACCAAGATGACGTCCACGCCCAGCCCGACGACGGCGCTGCCGTGGGCGCAGTTCCACACCGGCGAGGGCGAGTGGGTTTGCACCTGTGGATTCCGCCGGCCGGCAGATTCCTCATCCGACCCTTTGGCCGCGGTTCGCGCAGCGGGGGCCCGGTTGGAGAGCCTGCAGTGGGAGATCGACGCCGCGGAGGCTTCCTTGGCTGCCGCTGTCCGGAGCGCCACAGAGGCCGGCGTCGAGGCGAAGGCGCTGATGTTGGAGACCGGGCTCACGTCGATCGAACTGCTGGAGCTGCAGCTGCGCTGAGGACGGCGCGGCGGGGCTCAGGCGAAATGGGTCGTGACCTTACCTCCCCCGGCAGACTCAACAATGGAGGCGGCGACGTCCCGAAGCTTGATGTTTCGGTGGTTCGAAGCTGCTTTGATCATGGCGAAGGCCTCGTCC
This sequence comes from Arthrobacter sp. NPDC080082, assembly GCF_040686595.1. Lineage (NCBI taxonomy): Bacteria > Bacillati > Actinomycetota > Actinomycetes > Micrococcales > Micrococcaceae > Arthrobacter > Arthrobacter sp. NPDC080082. Next base: position 370,169 of record NZ_JBFBKQ010000003.1, read on the forward strand.
TGCGTGCAGCGGTTTTGAGCGATAACGATGCCCACCGCCGTATCGATGACCGTCCGGGACGTCATGGCCAGCTTTAGATTTTCGGCAGTCCGGCTATGTTCGCTGAGGAGAAGTGCGAGCCTGAGGCCCTTGGCGGCCTGGGCGACGAAAGTCTGGGCCCGCTCCACGGCTCCGCCGTCCAGAGCGTGGGCGGTTTCGGAGTAAAGGTTAAGGCCGGCACGGGCGGAGTTCTCGGGGAGATGAAAAGGTACGGCGAGAACGGAGCGGACGCCGTGGGCCATCGCAATGTAGTTGTAGTCGGGGAACGTGGTGTCACTGGCGAGGTCCGGTATGTGAACCACCAGCTGCCTCCTGCTGGCCATCAGGCAGGGGCCCTCGTCCAGCTGATATTGAAGCTCATCCAGCATCAGCGCCTTCTCACCGCTGCTGGCCACGGTCCCCGCCTCCCCGTGGCGGAGCAGAGTGATGCCACAGAAGACTTCGCTTTTCCGCGAGGAAAGGGTGGCCGCGGCATAACAGGCGAGTTCGTCCAGGAAATCGGCGACGTCCTGGGTTTCCAGCAGCAGGTCCTGAAGATCAAGCGCTTTGGGCTCGGTGCTGCCGGTGCCCGGCTCGGAATCTCGAACGGAGGTCATATCTCATCGTTGCGCCGATACCCCGCCGGCGCTAGGGGCAGCCGGCAGGGAGTCGCTTCCAGGCCGGCGTTCCAAGCGGTCCGTCCGGCGGATCTCCATCGAGCGGGCTCGAACATCTCCGGGATAGGGCCGCCCCCCAATGAAGCGGCCCTATCCGGAGGTCGCGCCGATGGCGCAGGATCGCGGCTAGGGGCCCCGTCCGTTCGGTCGGGGAGCGCGCCGGGCCAGTTCCTCGTCGATATGGTCGAGAAGGTCCAGCCACAGGGCGGGTGCTTCGCTGCCACCGCCGTTCAGTGCCGCGCGGCGTAGTGCCCTGAGATCGGAGGAAGGCACATCGGACCAGCTTGGATGCCGAAAAAACATCCGTGCCGGCGGCCCGGGGTGGCCGCTCACGCCGCCTGCGCCTGTGTTCGCCGGCCTGCCGTCCGAGAGGCGTGCCGCGGTCCGCTCATCGTCGAGGTCCTAATCCCGATGTCTTTCAGCACGGCCGGGGCTTCGTCCCATGCATAGGCGAGGAAGCTGTCGTCCAGGAACAGATCGCATTGTGGGAGGGCCCTCTGTGCCCTGTTGCATACCGCTTGAAGTGCCCGAACGTTATGCCGAGTGAGTACGCCTACGGGGCGAATCATGACCGACGAGGCGTCAAGGTCAACCGAAACCGTGACGCCGATTTTTCCGGTGGTCATAGAAATAGATCTCTCTATGGAACACGAAGGGCCGCGTCTTGACCCACAAGCAGGGTACGGTGCTCCGCTATGAACGCGGAAGTAACTTAGCTCACTTTTTCGGAAGAAGGTCCCTGCGCCTACATCAAGCCTTTCGATCCTTGCCGGAGCGGGAAGGAGCCGCTACCGTCAACCCGCGAAGGGGGTTCTCATGGATTGGTTGACACGCCCGCTATTCGCGAGCCGGCCGGGTCCCGACGATCTGATCGCGGGCTCATTCCTCACCGACGGTAAGACCCACGACATGGAGTGGTCGGATGAGATGTACGCCATCCACGGCTACGCGCGCGGGGAAATTGTTCCGACCCGTGCGCTCACGCTTGCCCACAAGCATCCCGAGGATCTGCCCCGCATTTTGGAAGTCAACGAGGACCTCGTGCGGCGTGGAGGACATGTGGCCATTTATCACCGGGTCATCGACGCCGGCGGCCGGGAACACAAGGTTCTCACCGCGGGAGAGGCCTTCCCCGACGGGGCAGGTGGGCTGCGGACCATCGCGGGCGTCATGCTGGACCTCACGACGACCGTCCACGACGAAACGGCGACGGCGGCGCGCGACGCCATCCAGGGGGCGCTCGGGACCCGGTGCGTCATCACCAAGGCCCAGGGCATCCTCATGGGCCGCGCTTCCATGACATCGTCCGAGGCGTTCACCGTGCTGCGCGCCTACAGCAACCACGCCAACGTCAAGCTGGCGGAGGTCGCAGCGACGCTGGTGGGGCTGGCCGACCGCGACGGGGACAGGATGCCCTTCGAGTGCTTTCTGGACGCGCTCCTCCGCGGCTCCCCAGACCCCGCGAAAGGGTCCCTCCTGCAATAGGAGCGGCCGGAATGACCCTAGGCCAGGCCCGCGGCCGCAGGGGGACCCGACCGTTCGTCCCGGGCCGCCTGTCCGGCGGCGCCAGCGATCCGCTTCCGCTGGGCCTCGATCTCCTTCTCGCCCTCATGCTCGGCGTCGTAGAGCTTGGCATTGCCGACCTGGAGCTCGAGCATCAGGGCGTCAAGCTTCACGTGCAGGGCGGCCGTGTCACGGTTCTGGGTGTTCTGGATGATGAAGACCATGAGGAACGTGACAATCGTGGTGCCTGTATTGATCACCAGCTGCCAGGTGTCGGAGAAACCGAGGAGCGGACCGGTGAAGGCCCAGATGATCAGAACGACCACCGCACCGACGAAAACCCAGGCATGGCCGAGGACCGCCGCCGTCCGGGTTGTAAACCGGGTAAAGATATCCGGGCGTTCCCGCCCCGCCTGCTGAACCATTCCGTCACGCTTTCCCTTGCGGAGTGCCGGCCCGGCAGGAGTTGGACGGCCGGTTTTCCGGTTACTTTCAGTGTGGCACCAACGCCGGCGGATAGACCCCCACAGCCATTCCGCGCCGCAGTCCGGGTGACCCGCAGCGCGGAATGACAGCGGCTTAGGAACCTGACTGGTCGTAGGCGCGCTTGGCAGCGGCCTGGGCGTCAGCGAGCGCCTTTCCCGGGTCCTTGGTCCCCAGCAGGGCCGAGGCGATGGCGTTGTTCAGTTCCGTTTTGATGGTCTGACCCGCAGGGGAGGCGCCCAGCGTCTTACCGGCCGGGAGGACGTCGTAGTACGTCTTGATCGTTTCGTCGAAGCCGGCGTTGCCACTTGGCTTGACGAAGGTGTCCCTGATCAGCTTGTCGGCCGACGGGGAACCGGTGAACAGCCCGGTGTTGATGCCGCCCGGCGTCGATGCGATCTTCTGTGCCCGAGCCTCCCCGGCGGCCTTCCATGCGTCGTCGGTGACCAGGGAGGTCATCCACGCGCAGGCAGCGTTGGGATTCTTGGCGTTTGCGGGAATGACAAAGGACGTCCCCCCTGCCACGGTGAACGGCTTGCCGTCTTTGTCCTTGAAAGGAACGGCGGACAAGTCCAGGGATTGCGAGTAGGGGGCCAGGACGTTGACGTACCACTGGGCGTCAACCTGGGACCCCACCTGGTTTTTGACGAACTGGTTCTGCTTACCGAACGTGTCGAAGGAATCGGAGAAGCTCTTGGCCTTGGCATAGCCGCCCTGCGCGTCATAGATCTGCTTCAGGAAACTGATCGCGGCTGCGTTGGCCGGGTCGTCCAGGACGGGGGCTCCCTTGTCGTCCACCAACCGTCCGCCCTGGCCGAGGATCCACAGTTCGGCCTGCCCGGCGGCCACCGGGTCGAATCCGAGCGTTGAGGGGTTACCGCCGTCGGCCTTCGACGCTTTTCCGACGGCGTCCAGCAGCTTCGTCTTGTCTGAGGTGTCAATGTCCGCGGCCGCCACGCCGGCGCCCTGGAGAACCTTCTGGTTCAGGATGATGGCTGCCGGCTGATAGAACTGCGGCACTGCCCAGACCTTGTCCTGATAGGTCACCTGTTGGGTGACGGCAGGGTAGAACTGCTTTGCCGGGTCCATGCCGTGGGCCTTGAAGCAGCCGTCCAGTGGCTTGATCAGCCCCTGGGCGGCGTAGGTCGCGACGAACGCGCGGTCCATCTGGACGACGTCGGGTACCTCACCGCTGGCCGCGCGGGTCGTGAATTTCTGCGCATCGAACGGCGTCTGATCCATCGTGATCTTCACGTTCGAGAGCTGGGACGATGCGTAGCCCATGCGTGCCTTGCCGACGTCGTCGGCGTTATCGAAGGCCCATGCCGTGATCGTCCCCGAGGCGTCCTTGGAAAAGTCCGCGCTCGCCGCCGGGGCACTGGTGCCCCCGCCGCCGCAGGCAGTCAAAGCGGTCACCGCCAGGGCCAGCACTGCGGTGTTCGTCATCTTTCGAAAATGCATCTTTGCATCCTCCCCAATCGTCGATGGTGGTGGTCGCTGCCGCGAGACCCTCGGCTAAAAGCGATTCGGGTGCAACACTGTAAGCAAGCTTCCTATTTCGAAAGCTAGCCCACGCCGCGGTGTGACGCAAGGGACCGGCCCCGATGCCGGTGCGCGGCGGGGCAGAGACCGCCGTGGAACCACGGGAGAAAGGGTGATGCCACATGACAGCCGAATCAGCCGCGCGAATCCGGCGCCCCGGGGGCAATCCCCGGAAGGCCCGGGCACACCGGGTGAAGTACAACCGCAGGGAGGCCCTGGCTGGCTATCTGTTCATCTCCCCGTGGATCGTGGGCTTCCTCGTTTTCATGCTCGGTGCGATGGTCTACAGCCTGGTCATCTCCTTCAGCCGCTACAACCTGGCGACTAACGTGGCCAAGCCCGCTGGCGTGACCAACTACCAGCTCCTGTTTCAGGATCCGAAGGTCGCCTCCTCACTGGCCAACACGCTCTTCTACGCGGTCATGGCCGTTCCCCTGGAGATCTGTGTCGCCCTGGGGCTGGCCCTGCTCCTGAACCGCGTGGGCCGAGGCGCCGGGATTTTTCGGACCATCTACTACCTGCCCAAGATGACGCCGTCGGTGGCGACCGCGGCGGTTTTTCTGCTGCTGCTCAACGGCAACACGGGGGCCATCAACCAGGCGTTGGCGTTCTTCGGCATCTCGGGACCGCAATGGTTGATCGACCCGGCGTGGGTCAAACCCTCGATCGTGCTGATGACGCTGTGGGGGGTCAGCGGCACCATGGTGATCTTCCTGGCCGCACTCAAGAACGTGCCGCGGGAACTCTACGAGGTCGCGGCCCTGGACGGTGCCGGGCCGGTGCGGAAATTCTTCTCCATCACCGTCCCGATGATCTCGGGGGCCATCTTCTTCAACGTGATCGTCCTGACGATCGCCGCACTGCAGGTTTTCGATCAGGCGTACCTGCTCTTCTGGCGGGACCAAACCAGCGCGTCGCCGGAGGCCTCGCTGTTCTACGGCATCTACCTGTTCCAGCAGGCCTTCCGGGAATTCAATTTCGGGTTCGCCTCTGCCATGGCCTGGGTGCTGTTCGTGCTGATCCTGTTGATCAGCCTGATCCAGGTCCGGTTGGGAAACCGGTTCGTCTACTACGAGGGGGAGAAACGCTGATGGCCACCACCAATACCGAAACCGGCGCGACGCCGGAGGCCGGCCCGCTGCTGGCGGAAGCTGGCCGTTCCGCCACTGCCACGCCTGCCCCGGCCCCGCGCCGTCGTGTCCGGCGTCCCCGCACCACGGCCGGCAAGGTGGTGCTTGGCGTCGTCCTGACGGTGATCAGTGCCGTGTTCCTGTATCCCCTCGTGTGGCTCATTGCCGCCAGCCTCAAGCCCCGCGGGGAGGTTTTCGACAACGCACTGATCCCCGCGACGTTTTCCCCGCAGAACTACGTCGAAGTCTGGGATCAGCTCCCGCTGGTGAACTGGGTGACCAACAGCTTCCTCATTGCGGTGCTGGCCGCCACCCTAGTGACGCTCTCCAGTTCCCTGGTCGCCTTCGGGTTTGCCTACTTCCGTTTCCCGGGCCGGAACATCCTCTTCGGTCTTGTGCTGGCGACGATGATGTTGCCGGGCGCCGTGACCATGGTGCCGCAGTACCTCATCTGGAAAAACCTGGGCGTGCTGGGCACTTGGATACCGCTCTTCGGGATGAATCTCTTTGGCTCGGCGTTCTATATCTTCCTGCAGAGGCAATTCTTCCTGGGACTGCCACGGGAGCTCTTCGAGGCCGCGCGAATCGACGGAGCCAGCTACTTCGGCTTGTTCCGCAGGATAGCCCTGCCGCTATCCGTACCGTCGCTCGTGGTGATCTTCATCTTCGAGTTCCAGGCAAGCTGGAACAACCTGCAGTCGGCGCTCATATACCTCAACGCCGGGTCCGTCGAGGGATTTACGGCACCGCTGGGAATCGCCTACGCCATGACCAAATACAGCCCCACCAACGGCGGCCAGGGCGACTATCAGTACGTCATGGTCGCAACACTCCTGATCACGCTCCCCATGCTCATCCTCTTCGCTTTCGGGCAGCGTCACTTCATCGAGGGCGTCGCCACAGAAGGCAGGAAGGGGTAACCGGACCGGCCGTAAAAGTCCGGGGGACCAACCGCCTACATATTGACCTCCACATAACGGGGGAACACGATGGAGCGATCGGGCCGGCGCCCGGTCACCTCACCGTCTCGCGCCGTCCCAGCAACCAAACCGGGAAGCCTTAGAAGCCTTAGGAAAGGACGCATCGTGAGTGAAACTCCGGAGTCCGGCGGCCGCCTCCACAGCGAAGACCCGGCCGAGGGTGTGGACCGAGACGGCGCGGGGACACCCGCAGGTGGGCCGGACCAGGGAAGCCGGCGCCACGCCGAAGAGCCATCAGAAGGGCCCGATGGCGGGGACGACGACGTCCGGCCCATAGCGCCTGACGAGGGCCGCGGGGAAGGCTAGTATCTCAGGGCGGAGAAACCGTGGGGGTGTGTGCCCTGACGATAGACGAGCTGCTGCTCGCGAGTCGCGCCAACCTGAAGCGCGTGTCTGCGTCAGAGCTCGACGGGGAAGTCGCGGCAGGTGCCCTCGTCGTCGACACGCGGCCGGTGGACCAGCGGGAGAGGGACGGCGCCCTTCCGGGTGCGGTCGTCATCGACCGAAATGTCCTTGAGTGGCGGCTCGATCCTTCCAGCGCCCACCGGCTCCCGATGGCACGCGATTACGATCGGCGGATTGTGGTCGTTTGCAATGAGGGCTACAGCTCCAGCCTGGCAGCAGACACCCTGCAGCGACTGGGCCTTTTACGGGCGACCGACCTTATTGGAGGTTTCCAGGCCTGGGCTGCGTGGCGACAGGAAGCCGGCTAGCCCGCTGCGCTGTTTTCCGAGGCTCGCCAGCGCACTACGTTCGGCGCGGTTGGCTCCGGCCGGAGCGCCACTTCGCTCACCAGACTTCCCTCACCTCGTGCATGCCTTAGCCCGGGACGTTTCGTGGATCGTTGCCGTAGCTGTTCTTTTCGGAGATCACACCGTCCTGGTTCTTGATGATGTGCTCGACCTTGTCGCCCCGGGCGGCCTCCCGTCCTGCAACGACCGCGTCCTGTTTGGAGCTGTAGCCGGCGCCGAAAGCCCGCTGGGCACCATCGCGCTTGTTCTTCCACTGTCCGTCTTCGTAGTACGTCTCAATATCTCCCTGAGGCATTACACGCTCCTTCTGCCGTTCGGTTCAGCTGCCTGACGTTGGGTAGCGAAAAGCCCCGCGGCACTGGGGGACCACGGGGCATTTCCAAGGCATCCTCCGCCGCATGGGGGGGCGGGCGGAGAAGCTGACACCAACCTAATAGAAAGTAGGCTTATGGTTCAAGCCTCAGCGCCTTTCCGGCGCGGCGGAGGGTCGGGCGAATGGCGGTCGCTTTCAGTGCTGGCCCAGGCTGCCGGCGGCCGGGGGTAGAGTCCCCTCGACGCCATTGCGTCGCTCGTCACGTTCGGCCTGGCTGGCGGTGTCGGCGGCGGCCGTGCCGTCCGAGTCGCCGTCGTCGTCGATCAGTCCGTTGGTCTGGTCGAAGGGCTTGGCGACAGACCGTTCCGCAGGCCGCTCCATGGCTGAGGCGCTGCCGCTTCCGGCAGGATTCGTGTCGGTGCCTGCGGGGAAGACGCTCCCGGTGGTGCCCGTGGGTGGAACGGCGTCGGTTGCCCGTGCCGTCCCGGCATCCGCCGTAGTCGCAGGGCCGGCGCCGGGATTGTCGTGGTGTGGGGAGTCTCCGCGTCCCACGGCCGCGGCCACCCCTGCCGCAGCTGCGGCCAGCCCGACGCCGGCTATTACCTTTCCGGATACCCCCGCCGTGCCGCTGTCGCCCCGGGAGGCGGCGGCGTCTTCGATCCCCGGGGTGCCGGAGGAGCCGTGGCCTTGGACGGTACCGCGCCAAGCGCCCGTGGCGTAACCCTCGTCCTCGATGAAGGCCTTGAACCGGTCCAGGTCGTTTTCGGCCTGCCTGGCGACGACGTTGAGCTTGTCGCCCACCGTTTCAACCATGCCCTCTGGTTCGTATTCGAGGGAGAGCTCCACGGACGTCTGACCGCCGCCCAGGTCTTCAAAGGTCACCGCGCCGGCGTTGGTCGCTCCCTCCGTGGCAGCCCACGCTACTTTTTGATCAGGGATCTGCTCTAGGATTCTTGCCTGCCACTGGCGGCGCACCCCGGCAATCTCCGCCGTCCATTCCAGGCGGTCGTCGCTGAGCTGCTGCACGCTCTTCACCCCGGACATGAAGTGCGGAAATTCCTCGAACTGAGTCCATTGGTTGTAGGCCACGCTCACGGGAACGTTCACCAGGATGCGTTTCTCGACTTTCGTGCTCACGGTGTCTCCTTCGACTCTGTAGGAACAAACCAGTGATCAACTGATCATCAGTATGCTTACTTTATCGAGGATTCCGCCTTGCGGCCAGGGCAGAGGTGACTCTCTGCGGCTAACCCGGTCGCGGCGCGGGAGCCAAGCCCGGGTCGTTTTTCACGGGACATCGCTGGGCCGCTGCAGTATGGTGGGCACCTTCCGACGCAAGGAGGAGCACGTGAACAGTCATCGAAGCAACGTCGCCGGGGAGGCCGGTATCACCGCGCTGGTGCTGATCCGGCACGGAGAAAGCGAGGGGAATGTTGCGGCGACGCGGGCCAGGGAGGCGGGCGCGCAGGTGATAGAAGTCCCGGCCCGTGACGCCGACGTCGATCTTTCCGAGACCGGGAGGGAGCAGGCGCTGGCCCTGGGCCGCCTGCTGGCAGGCGTCTCCGAGCAGTTCCCGGTGTGGTCCTCCCCCTACGCCAGGGCCCGGGAGACTGCCGAACTGGCGCTGGACGTCGCAGGGTGGGACCGATTGCCCCGCCTGGACGAACGGCTCCGGGACCGCGAGTTGGGAATCCTGGATCGGCTGACCTCTGCCGGCGTGGAGGCCAGGTTCCCTGAGGAAGGAGAACGCCGGCGCTGGCTCGGGAAGTTTTACTACCGGCCACCAGGCGGCGAGTCCTGGGCCGATGTGGTGCTTCGGCTGCGGTCGCTGCTTGCAGACCTGGACAGGGAGCACCCCGGCCAGGAGGTGCTGCTGGTCTGCCATGACGCCCTCATCCTGCTCTTCCGGTACGTTTTGCTGGGGCTCACCGAGGCGGACCTGCTGGACCTGGCCGCACGCACCACCATTCTCAACGCATCCGTCAGCCGGTTCGTCCGGGAGGGCGGCACCGGCCCATGGGAACTGGCCGGGTTCAATGAGGCTGACCATCTGCGGTCCTATGGCGCCCCCGTCACTGAGCACGCGGGAGAGTCCAATGTCCACCCGCGCTAAGCCGCCGATCCCGCTGACGCCCACGTTGCTGCGCGGCTGGCCGCTGCCCGGCGGGGGCTCCGGGAAGGCGGACCGCGGCTCGGTGCTGGTCATCGGGGGCGCGCGCAAGACCCCGGGGGCCGCGCTCCTGGCCGGTGTCGCGGCACTTCGCTCCGGCGCCGGTCGGCTGACGCTGGCGGTGGCCGAATCGACCGCCGTCCACGTGGCGGTGGCGCTGCCAGAGAGCGGCGTCCTGGGCCTGCCGGAAAGCGCCAGGGGCTCAGTGAAGGGTTCGTCCGCTTCGCTGCTCGTCGACGAATTCGCCGCGGCCGACGCCGTTCTGATCGGCCCCGGCCTGGACGACAAAGACGAGGCCCTGGCGCTTCTTCGCGGACTGCTCGTGCCGGCGCGGACGCCCCAGGGTAGCGGCCCCGCCGTCGTTCTGGATGCGTTCGCCCTCGGCTGTTTGCCCGAACTGGGTGCCGACCTGGGCCCGTGGGCGGGTCGGCTGATCTTGACCCCTAACCCCACCGAGGCGGCCATCCTCTTGCAACGCGAGATCGGCGACCTTGGCCGCGATATCCGGACTATCGCGAGCCGGTTCCAGGCCGTGGTCAGCTGCCAGGGGTTGATTGCGGAACCCGACGGCGAGTCCTGGGAGGTCAGCACCGGGCACAGTGGGCTGGGGACCTCGGGCAGCGGCGACGTGTTGGCCGGTGCGATCACGGGGCTGCGGGCCCGCGGTACGACGGGACCCCAGGCCGCCTGTTGGGGCTCTCACCTGCATGCCACCGCAGGGGACAGGTTGGCCAGCAGACTGGGCGGGCTGGGTTACCTTGCCCGGGAACTCTGCGATGAGTTGCCGCCGCTGATGGTGGAACTCAGCAGCTGATCAGCCGCCCGGTTGGGCTGGCTGCCCAAGCGGCCGGAAAGATCGATTCCGTAGCGCGGGAAGAGCCACAGCGCCTAGTATCCGTGGGAGAACCGGCTGTGGACTAACGGAAGGAAGACCATGGTGGACCGCATTGGCAACATTTGGGGAAGCCGCACCCCCTATCCCCGGGACGGTCTCTGGCCGGTACGGGTGGATCAGGCGCTCGCGGAGGGCGTTGCTGAAGACGACGTCGATCGCTGGGTCCAGTCCGCCTGCGTGCTCTGCAGCAACGGCTGCGCCTGCGACATTGCGGTCAAGGACGGTGCCATGGTGGGGATCCGTGGCCGGGCCGGGGACCTGGTCAATCACGGCCGGCTTGGCCCCAAGGGCCTCTTCGCCAGCTGGCAGGGCGTTTCCCACCGGGACCGGCTCACCAGCCCGCTGATCCGTGAGAACGGGCGCCTGGTCGAATGCGACTGGGACACCGCCATGAACCGCATCGTCGAACGCAGCCAACAGCTTTTGCGGGAGCGCGGTCCGCTGAGTCACGGCTTCTACACCAGCGGACAGCTTTTTCTTGAGGAGTACTACGCCCTCGCCATCATCGGGAAGGCGGGGATCGGGACTCCGCATATGGACGGCAACACCCGGCTCTGCACGGCCACCGCGGCGGCGTCGCTGAAGGAGACGTTCGGGGCGGACGGTCAGCCCGGGTCCTACACCGACATCGACAGCTGTGATGCGATATTCCTCTACGGCCACAACATGGCCGAGACCCAGACCGTCCTGTGGTCCCGGGTGCTGGACCGCATCGCCGGCCCGAACCCGCCCAAAGTCGTCTGCATTGATCCCCGCGAGACAGAGGTGGCCCGCCACGCCGACGTGCACCTCGCTGTGCGGCCGGGTACCAACCTCGCGCTGATGAACGCCCTGGTCCACGAGGTGCTGGCCCACGGCTGGGTGGACGAGGACTACGTCAAGGCGCACACCGTGGACCTCGATGAGCTGAAGGCCACTGTGGCGCCCTGGACGCCCGAGGCTGCTGCCGCCGTCTGCGACGTCCCGGCGGCGGACATCCGGGAGGCTGCGCGGATTTTCGGTGCCTCGGAGCGGGTCCTGTCCACCGTGTTGCAGGGCTTCTACCAGTCGGCGCAGGCGACAGCCTCGTCCTGCCAGGTTAACAACCTGCACCTTCTGCGGGGACTGTTGGGGAAGCCCGGCTGCGGAATCCTGCAGATGAACGGCCAGCCGACCGCGCAGAACAACCGGGAATGCGGTGCCGACGGTGACCTGCCGGGTTTCCGCAACTGGGAAAACCCGGCCCACATCGCCGAGCTCGCCGATCTCTGGGACGTCGACCCGCTGACCATCCCGCACTGGGCGCCGCCGACGCATGCGATGCAGATCTTCCGCTACGCCGAGCAGGGGTCCATCGAGTTCCTGTGGATCTCCGCCACCAACCCCGCCGTCTCCATGCCCGACCTCGCCCGGATCCGGAAGATCCTGGCCAAACCTGACCTCTTTGTGGTGGTGCAGGACCTGTACCTGACCGAAACGGCGCAGGCTGCCGACGTCGTCCTGCCGGCGGCCGCCTGGGGCGAGAAGACCGGGACCTTCACCAACGTCAACCGCACGGTCCACCTCTCGGATAAGGCTGTGGACCCGCCTGGATCCGCCCGCAGCGACCTCGACATCTTCCTGGATTACGCGCGGCGGATGGATTTCCGCACGCTTCAGGGCGGGCCGTTGCTGCCATGGGACGGTCCCGAGGACGGCTTCAACGCCTGGCGGGAGTGTTCGCGGGGCCGTCCCTGCGACTACAGCGGGATGAGCTACGGCCGGCTCCGCGGCGGCAGCGGCATCCCTTGGCCCTGCAACGAGGAAAACCCCGATGGCCGCGACCGGCTCTACGCGGACGGGGTTTTCCCCACCGACGCGGACTACTGCGAAAGTTACGGCCATGACCTCTTAACCGGCGCCACCGTGGGGTCAGGGATGTTCCGTGCCACGGTACCCGGCGGCAAGGCGGTGCTGAAGACGGCCGACTACCTGCCCCCGCACGAAGAGCCCGACGGCCGGTTCCCTATGCGCTACACGACCGGACGCACTGCCTACCATTTCCACACCAGGACCAAGACCGGCAGGTCCCGGCCCCTGAACCGCGCCGCACCCTCCGCCTGGATCGAGCTTTCCCCGGAAGACGCCCAACGGTACGGCATCAGTGAGGGAGACCTCACCCGCGTCACGTCCCGCCGGGGCCGAATCGAGGTACCGGCCCGGATCAGCGACATCCGCCCGGGAACGGTTTTCGCCCCGTTCCACTACGGCTACTGGGACGACGGCGGCTCGCCCGGCGAGCACCCGAGCGCGGCCAACGAACTCACCATCACCGAGTGGGACCCGGTGTCCAAGCAGCCAGTGTTCAAGAACGCGGCGGTCAACGTCCAAAAGATCGCCGACGGCGCGGTGCCGGCCCCCGCCCCGACAACCACCGCGTCTCGGCCGGCCAGCGGCAGCCCGGCGGTTCCCGCGACCACCGGCGTGGGTGGCGAGGCGAGCGAGTCCGTGGGTGCGGCGCCGCCGCGGTTCCCCCAGGCGATCAAGGGAGCCCCGGCGCCAGCCGGAAAGGACGGCACGCGATGAACATGTCCCTGTACCTGGGCATGCTGCACCGGGCCGAGGCCACCCTGGCGGAGTCCTTTCGGCAAGTCGCCGACGGCCACGGCGCCGAACCGGACGTCCATTTCCTGTGCCACTCCCTGGCCAACCAGTGCGATGAGCACAGCCGGCTGTTGCATCCGCTGGTGGAGCGCTACGGTGAGGACCTCTCCGACACGGAGCCGGAGCGGTTGCACGCCGAGGGGCTCTCTGGCACCCGCAGTGGGCCGGTGGGCCTGCTCCGGGACCTTCAGGATCTCTATCTCCTGGCCAGCTTCGTCGATGTGACCTGGACCATGATCCAGCAGGCCGGGTCGGCGCTCCGGGACCGGGACATGCTGGAGGTGGTCTCACACTGTGAGGGAGAAACCGCGGTGCAGCTGCGCTGGCTGCAGACCAGGATGAAGCAGGCGGCGCCCCAGGCTCTCGTGGCCGCCAAATAGGGCGACGGCAGCTGCCGGAGCTTCCCCGCGTCGTCTATCTCGACCGTTGACGTGGAAAAGTCGCGGCGGTCAGGCTTGGGCGATCAGTTGCCAATGCGCTGCCGGGGGACAGTCCCGGGCAAAGCAAAGGCCCCTGCTTCCCTCGTAAACAAAGGGAAGCAGGGGCCTCGCTGTGTGGCGGTGACGGTGGGATTTGAACCCACGTTGGCTTTTACACCAAACAACATTTCGAGTGTTGCACCTTCGGCCGCTCGGACACGTCACCAACCTGACTAGGGTACCGGAGCGCGGGGCCGAACCCCAAAACGGGCCCGGTCAACCAGAGCCGCCGCGCCCGGGCCGGCCCGGGGAGCTTCCGGCGGCGCCCGCACGGCACTAGATTCGACAGCACAATGACTATTTCGAATGCGCCCTCCACCCGGGATACCGGCACCGCCACCGCTTACTGGACCGTCGGCCCGGAACAGGGTGAACTCCGCACCGAGGACCTGCCGGCGCCAGGCCCCGGCGAGGCCCTGGTCCGGTCCCTCTACTCTGGCATCAGCAAGGGCACCGAGATGGTGGTGCACCACGCCCGTGTCCCCGACTGTGTGGCCGACGCCATGGCCGCCCCGCACCAGGAGGGCAGCTTCCCGGGCCCGGTGAAGTTCGGCTACCTCTCCGTGGGCGTCGTCGAGGCCGGGCCGGACGGCTGGCAGGGCAAAACCGTCTTCTGCCTGCACCCGCACCAGGACCGCTACGTCGTCCCCGTCACCTCCCTCACCGAGGTTCCCGACGGCGTCCCGGCCCGCCGCGCCGTCCTCACCGGCACCGTGGAAACCGCCGTCAACGCCCTCTGGGAAGCGGGCCCGCGGCTGGGGGACCGGGTGGCCGTGATCGGCGCAGGACTGGTCGGCGGGATGGTGGCCAAACTCCTCGCCGGCTTCCCGCTGGAACGGCTGCAGCTGATTGACATCGACCCGGCCAAGCGCGCCTTCGCGGACGCCCTGGGCGTCGAGTTCAGCCACCCGGACGACGCCGCCGGCGACTGCGACATCGTCATCCACTGCTCCGCCTCCCAGGCCGGCCTGGAACGGGCCCTGCAGCTCGTGGGCGACGAGGGCGAGATCATCGAAATGTCCTGGTACGCGGACCGCAGCGTCAGCCTGCCCCTCGGCGAGGACTTCCACGCCCGGCGCCTCTCCATCCGGGCCAGCCAGGTGGGCGTCGTCGCGCGCGCCCGCCGTCACCGCCGCACCACCGCCGACCGGCTGAACCTCGCCGTGTCCCTGCTTCGCGACCCCGTTTTCGAGGCCTTCCTCACCGGCACCTCGCGCTTCGAGGAGCTGCCCGACGTCGTCCAGCGACTCTCCGACGGCACCCTCGACGCCCTCTGCCACGTCATCGAATACCCGCACACCACAGAAACCACGAGGTAATCCGTGTTCAGCCTGACCGTCCGCAGCAACTTCATGATCGCCCACAGCCTGCCCCGCCCGGCGTTCGGCCCCGCGCAGGGCATGCACGGTGCCACCTTCGTCACCGAGGTGACCTTCCGCCGCCGGAGCCTGAACCAGGATGCGATCGTCCTGGACATCGGCGAGGCGGGCGAGGTGCTGGGCGCCGTCCTGTCCGGCCTGAACTACAAGAACCTGGACGAGCACCCCGATTTCGCCGGCAAGCTGAGCACCACCGAGGCGCTGGCGCAGTACATCGCGGACGCCGTCGCCGCGCAGATCCGCGAGGGCGACGACGGGCGCGCGCTCGCGGGCATCGACGTCACCCTGCGCGAGACCCCGGACGCGTGGGCCAGCTACTCCCTCGAGTTCGACGCCGACTAGCCTCCCCGTGCAGCCCTCCGCCGTCCGCCTGGTCCTGCCCGGCAACGTCCGCCACAACTCCGGCGGCAACGCCTACAACGCGGCCCTGGTCCGCGCCCTCGACGCGCTCGGGGTGCCCGCCACGACCCGGACCGCCGACGGCGACTGGCCGGTGGGCGGCCCCGCGGACCGGTCGGCGCTGGGGAACCTGCTGGCGGAACCGGCCGGCCCCGGGACAGTCACCCTGGTGGACGGGCTCGTGGCCTGCGGTGCCCCGGAGCAGCTGGAGGCCGCCGCCCGCGCCGGGACGCCGGTGTGGATCCTGCTCCACATGCCGCTCGACGGGTATGCCGACCTGGAAGGACGCGCGGTTGCCGCCGCGGCCGGGGTGATCTGCAGCAGCAGTTCCGCCGCGGCGGAACTGCGCGCCCGGCACGGCCTCGACGGCGCTGCAACCGGCGCTGATACCACCGTCGCCGTCGCGCTGCCCGGCACCGACCGCGCCGGGACGGCGGCCGGGTCCACCCCGCCGCACCTGGCGATGGTGGCCGCGCTGCTGCCGAACAAGAGCCAGCTGCTGTTCCTCCAGGCGCTCACAGCCCTGACCGACCTGGACTGGACCGCCGCCCTCGTCGGGGCGGACACCGCGGACCCGGAGTACGCCGCCCTGCTCCGCGCCGAAACGGAACGGCTGGGGCTCGGTGCCCGCGTCCGGATCCCGGGCGAGCTCCGGTGGGACGCCCTGGACGCCGAATGGGCCCGGACCGATCTCACGCTGCTGATCTCGCGCGCGGAAACCTTCGGCATGGCCGTCACCGAGTCCCTCGCCCGCGGCATCCCCGCGATCATCCGGCGCGGGACCGGGGCGCTGGAGGCCCTCACGGCCGGAACTCCGCAGGCCGGAACTCCGCCTGCAGGACCCGGCGCGGCCGGGGCTAGGGGCGAAGAACCCGAAGAGGACGACGCCGGGCTGCCGGGCGCCGCCGTCGCGCTCGCCGAGGATCCCGCACCCCTGGCGGAGCTGTTGCGCCGCTGGCTCACGGAGCCGGAGCTCCGGGCACGGTGGCACGCCACCGCGCTGGACGCCCGGCAGCACCTGCCCGGGTGGGACGCGACGGCCCGCACGGTGTTGGAGATCCTGGGCCGGTAACCGCCGTCCCACGCCGCCGCCGCAGTCGTCGCGGGGCAGCCCCGTATCGCCGTCCGCGGCATGGATGGACAATGGGCGCATGAGCACCGAGCCAGCCACGGTCAGCCTTCCGCCCCAGAGCCTCACCGCCGCAAACCTCCGCGCCTGGTCCTGGCACCGGCAGGGCCTGGACGGGTCGCTGGCCGGCTGCACCGCCGGGCAGGTGCTCGCACGGGCGGGCTGGGCTAGGTCCGTCGGCGGCGCCAACCCCTACCTCTCCCTGTTCGCCCGTGCCGGCCTCCGCCGCGGCGAGGTGGATGCCGACGTCGAGGCCCAGCGGATCCTGGAACTGCCGACGGCGCGCGGCTGCACCTACGTCCTGGGCAGCGACGACTTTGCCTGGGCGCTGCGCCTGGGCCGCCCCGCCGCGGAGGCCGCCGTCTCGGTGCTGACTCGGCTCGGCGTGGACCGCGGCGAAATCACCCTGCTCGAGGAACAGGTCCGGCACGTCCTGGCCGAGGCCGGTACCCCGCTGGACCCGCGGCAGCTCAAGGAGGAACTCGGCGACGCGGTCCAGAGCCTGGGGGAGGAGGGGAAGAAGAAGGGCGCCGCCACCACGCTGCCCGCGGCGCTGGGCATCCTGCAGGCGGAGGGCCGCATCCGCAGGGTGCCTGCCGACGGCCGCCTGGACCGGCAGCGCTACGCCTACGAGGCCTGGGACCTGCCCACCAGCGATCTCACCGACGAGGAGGTCCGCGCCCTGCTGATGCGCCGTTACCTCGGCTGGACCGGCGGCGCCACTGCTAAACAGTCCCAGTGGTTCACGGGCTTCACCGTGGCGCAGACCCGCGCGGCACTGGCGGCCGCCGGTGCCGTCGACGTCCCGCTCCCCGGGGACGCGGGCAAGGACAGTGCCGTGCTGTGGATGCTGCCCGACGACGTCGACCGCCTCGCCGCCTTCACCGCCCCCGCGGAGGAACAGATCCAGCTGCTCGCCGGGACAGATTCGCTGGTGCTGCTGCGGCGGAACGCGGCCGAGCTGCTGGACGAGGCGGACCACCGCAAGGCGGGGCTCAGCTCGCTGGCGCTGCAGGCAGACCTGCCGGACCACCCGATCCTGGACCGTGGCCGGATCATCGGACTCTGGCAGTACGACCCGGAGACCGGGAAGATCGCCGCCTGGGTGTTCGGCGACCTGACGCCCGCGGTCAGCCGGCGGATCGCGGAGGTGGAGGCCTGGATCCGGGAGGACCTGGGCGACTTCCGCGCCTTCAGCCTCGATTCCCCCGCCTCCCGCCGGAAGCGCATCGACGCGCTGCGAGCGTCGACGACGGCCACCGCCGAACGGTAAGCAGGATCAGGGGACGCCGGGACGAAGAACGGGGAATCAGGCGCCGCGGTGCTCGGCGAAGAAGTCCCGCAGCAAGTCCCCGCACTCCTGCTCCCGCACGCCGCCGTAGACCTCCACCCAGTGGTTTAGCCGGCGCTCGCGGAGAATGTCGAAGACGGACCCCGCGGCGCCCGCCTTCTCGTCCCAGGCGCCGAACACCACGCGGGGAATCCTGGCCAGCACCACCGCGCCGGCGCACATCGCACACGGCTCCAGCGTCACCACCAGGGTGCAGTCCGCCAGCCGCCAGCCGTCGTCGCGCGCCCCCTCGTCGGCACGGCGCTCGCGAAGCCGCGCGGCCGCTTCCCGGATGGCGACCATCTCGGCGTGCGCCGTCGGGTCCCCGAGGGCCTCCCGCTCGTTCCGGCCGGCGCCCAGCACCGTCCCGTCCGGGCCGATCACCACGGCCCCGATCGGCACGTCCGCGGTGGCGAGGGCCTGCCGGGCCTCGCTCAGGGCGAGGCCCATCCACTCGGCATGGCGGGGCTCGGGCGATGTCATGGCTCAATGGTAGTTTCGATCCTAAGCAAGCTGTGCACCGTGGGTGCACCGGACGTCGGGAGAACGCAGTGAGCACCAGGACTGAGAGCTGGTTGATGCGGCGCTGGGGCAAATGGGTGGTGCCCTACGCCGCGCTCTGGATCACCATGCTGCTGGGCGGCATCGCGGTGGTGGCGCTGGCCCTGACCAGCGCCGAGGTCTACGACAACGTGGTGGACGACGCCGGCCTGGCCAACCTGGACAAGCCCATGCTCGCCGCCATGGAACGGCTCCGCAGCCCCGGCCTGGATGCGTTCGTCACCGGGTTCACCAACATCGGCGGCGGCATCGGCATGCCGATCCTGGCCAGCATCCTCACCGCGCTGTTGATCTGGCGGACCCGGACCTGGCGCCCGCTCATCCTCATCGGCGGGGCGGCCGCCGTCTCCGTCACCGCTACCTCCCTGGGCAAGAAGCTCATCGGACGCACCCGCCCCGACCACGCCGATGCCGTCCCGCCCTACGAAAACTCGCCGTCGTTCCCCAGCGGCCACACCCTGAACACCACCGTGGTGATCTCACTCGTGGTGTACCTCACCTGCCTGCAGGTCCAGCGCACCATCGCCCGGGTGGGATTGATCACGGCCGGGGCGCTCTTCATCATCGCGATGGGCATGAGCCGGGTGTTCCTAGGCCATCACTGGATGACCGACGTGATCTTCGGCTGGGCGCTCGGCCTGGGCTGGGTGGGCATCGTGATCCTGGCGCATCGGCTGTTCCACGTGATCAGGCACCGGGAACGGACCGGCCCGGCGCCCACCTTCGACAACGGCCAGCGCCTGCGCGAGAAGGCGCCGGACGGGCACCACGACGCCGAAACGGCGCATCGTCGCGGGGCGGCGGACGAGGCCGGGACACCCGGCGGGCGGGGGCGGTCCGAAGCGTCCGGATGATAGTTTTGACCCATGCGCACTCTCGTTGTCGACCACCCGCTGGTGGCCCATAAGCTCACCGTTCTGCGGGACAAGAACACCCCGTCACCCGTCTTCCGCCAGCTCACCGAAGAGCTGGTCACGCTGCTGGCGTACGAGGCAACCCGCGACGTCCGCACCGAACCGGTCACCATCGAGACCCCGGTCAGCACCACCATCGGCACGGCCTTCACCAAGCCCACCCCGCTGGTGGTCCCGATCCTCCGCGCCGGCCTCGGCATGCTCGAGGGCATGACCAAGCTGGTCCCCACCGCGGAGGTCGGCTTCCTGGGCATGGCCCGCGACGAGGAAACCCTGGACATCATCACCTACGCCGAGCGGCTCCCCGAGGACCTGACCGACCGTCAGATCTTCGTCCTGGACCCCATGCTGGCCACCGGCGGCACCCTGCGCGAGGCGATCAAGTTCCTCTTCAAGCGCGGCGCCTCCGACGTCACCTGCATCTGCCTGCTGGCCGCCCCCGAGGGCCTGGCCAAGCTGGAGGAAGAGCTCTCCGACGCCAACGTCACGATCGTGTTGGCCTCCATCGACGAGAAGCTGAACGAGAAGTCCTACATCGTCCCCGGCCTGGGCGACGCTGGCGACCGGCTCTACGGCATCGCCGGGTAGCGCGTCCGCTTTCCCTCGGGCCGCTGAACGGGCCGCCCGGGGATACAGCAAAGGCACCGGATCTGACGAGATCCGGTGCCTTTGCTGTATCTGCGCGGGGTGGCGTCAGCCTTGGCGGCTTAGTACCAGTTGTTCGCGTAGTGGAAGTTCAGGGCGCCGCAGGGGGAGCCGTACCGTTCCTGCACGTACTGCAGGCCCCAGTTGATCTGGGTGCGGTAGTTGGTCATGTAGTCCGCGCCGGCGCTGGCCATCTTCTCGGCCGGGAGGGACTGGACCACGCCGTAGGCACCGCTGGACGGGTTGGTGGCCGTGGTCTTCCAGTCCGATTCGCGGGTCCAGAGCTTCATCAGGCACTGCATCTCGCTCGGGGCCCAGCCGTGGGCCGGCAGCTGCGAGGCGGCGTAGGCCTGTGCGCCGGCGGGATCGTCGACGGCCACTGGCTGCGGGGCCGGGGCGGGTGCCGCGGCGGGAGCCGGAGCAGCCGGTGCGGGGGCCGGCGTGGACGGAGCGGGGGTGGACGGAGCCGGGGTCTCGGGGGTGACCTTGGAGGCCTGGGCTTCGACGCTGGCCGGTGCCGTGGCCGGGGTGTAGCTGCCGAGCCGTTCCAGGTCGGAGAGCTGCAGGGCCGGGGCCTGGGTGGCGGTCGCGACCGGGGCGGTGGTGCCGGTGGCCTGGCCTGCGGCGCCGGCGCCCAGCAGCACGGCGGCCGCGGTCAGCGCGACGGCGGTGAGCTTGCCCTTGGAGCCAAAGCTGGCGCGGCCTCGGGTGGCCGAGCCCTGGGCCGGGTCGGCGCGGTGGCGCGCGACGTCGGCCGAGGAGGTGCGTTTAGCGCCTTTTAGGCGCACGGGTGCCTTGTGTTCAGTCATGTTCGCCTCTCAACGCCTACGGAGTTAGCTGTCGGGTTCGGAAGAGAAATCCGGCCGCTCGGATGATCAACGAGTCGGCTTAACCCCAAGGGGTGCATGGATGCAGGTGCCCGGGAACTCTGGGTTCCCCGTCTCTGCCTCAATCCATGGAATCCGGGAAGCGGCAGAGTTTGGCGTCAGACCCGGATATGCGGCCAGATCGATGGCCGCACCATAAAAACGGTACCGGACTTTCTCCCTCATGTCACATTTAGGTAACGCCGCGGTGTGGCTGGTTGCCGATTTGCAGTGGGCGGGTCCTGTGTTTCGGGCCGTTTCGACGGTTCCCTGCATGCCCGACGCTTGGAGACGTCTACGCGGCAGGGAACCGTCGAAACGGCGGACCGTCCGGGGCGGCTACTTCGCCAGCAGGTACACCGTGGTGCCGCCGACGCTCTGGGCGGGGTAGGTGGCCGTCACCCAGTCGGCGATCCTGGCGGCGTCGTCGGATCCGCTTTCGCCCTGCATGGTGCGGCCGGCGATGAAGTAGTGGATCCGGCCTTCGGCGACGTACTGCTGGAACTGCTCGAGAGTGGGTGCGGGGTCGGTGCCGTTGAACCCGCCCACGGCCATCACGGGCAGCTGCGTGGCGAGCTGGTAACCGGCGGCGTTGTTGGACCCGACGACGGCGGCCGCCCAGGTGTAACGGCCGGCGTCCGTTTCGAGGGCATCCACCAAGGCAGACGACGGGGTGGTCGCGCCGAGGAGCCCGCCCATTCCGCCGCCCATGCCCCCGCCCTGGCCGCGGACGGTGCCGTTTGCCCCGTTGCCGTTTGCCCCGTTGCTGTTGGCCCCGGTGCCGTTGGTCGGGCCGAAGGGATTGCCCTGCGCGTTGCCCATGGCTCCGCCCGTGCCGCCGAACATGGCCGGCAGGCCCGCCCGGCCACCCACCGCAGGCCCCGCGCTGACGATCGAGCCGGAGTGCGCGGTGGCGGCGGTGGACAGCGAGTACGCCAGGGGACCGGCGAGGGCCGCGACGACGGCGAGTCCCGCCGTCGTACGTCCCAAGAGCGCCGCTGTCGGGCCGCCAGGGGACAGCGGGCCAGTGGTCCCGGCGGCGGACGCGCCGGCGACCCGGGCCCGGACGGCCGGAACCATCACCCCGACGGCCGCTGCCAGCGCCACGGCCAGCACCAGCCAGCGCAGCCACGGAACGAACGCGGGCGTGCGGCCCAGCAGCTCGAAAGCCATGAAACCGGCCGCGGCCACCGCGGCGGCGAGCGTCCCGGCGGCACCGGGTTGATCCCGCCGCTGCCACAGCAGCACCGACCCCAGACCGGCCAACCCGGCGACCCCCGGGGCCAGCGCCACCATGTAATACGGGTGGATGATGCCGGCCATCAGGCTGAACGTCAGCCCGGTGACTAGCACCCAGCCGCCCCAGACCACCACGGAGGCGCGGACGGCGTCGGTCCGTGGCGCCCGCCGGCCCAGCCACAGCAGCCCAGCCGCCAGCAGCAGCACCGACGGCAGCAGCCAGGCGATCTGCCCGCCGAACTCGCTGTTGAAAAGCCGGAGCAGGCCGGGGGTGCCCCAGCCGTTGCCGCCGCCGACGCTCCCCGTCTCGTCCCCGCTGAGCCGGCCCAGGCCGTTGTAGCCCAGGGTCAGTTCCAGGATGGAGTTGCCCTGCGAGCCGCCGATGTAGGGCCGGTCAGCCGCCGGGGTGAGCTCGACGGCGGCCAGCCACCAGCCGGCCGCCACCACCATCGCCGCTCCCGTGGCGAGCAGGTGCAGCAGCCGCCGGCCCAGGCCGGCGCGTGCGGCGAGCAGGTAGGCCGCGGTGAAGCCCGGGACCACCAGCAGCACCTGCAGCTGCTTGGTCAGGAACCCGAAGCCCAGCAGCACCCCGGCCAGGAGCAGCCAGCGCAGCCGGGCGTCCTGGATGGCGCGCAGCACCGCGTAGGCTGCGGCCGTCATCAGCAGGACCAGCAGGGCATCCGGGTTGTTGAAGCGGAACATCAGCACGGCCACGGGGGTCAGGGCCATCACGGCCCCGGCGATCAGTCCGGCGCGGTGGGCCAGCCGGGCGTCCGCCGTCGCGGGTGCGGCGGCCCGGCGGACGGCCAGGTAGACCAGCCACACCGTCGCGACACCCATCAGAGCCTCGGGCGCCAGGACGCTCCAGGAGCTCAGCCCGAAAAGCCGCACGGACAGGCCCATCACCCAGAGCGACGCCGGCGGCTTGTCCACCGTGATGGCGTTTGCCGCGTCCGAGGAGCCAAAGAACCAGGCCGTCCAGTCCTGCGAGCCGGCCTGCGCCGCCGCGGAGTAGAAGGCGTTCGCCCAGCCGGAGGCGCCGAGGTTCCAGAGGTAGAGCACCGCGGTTCCGGCAAGCAGGGCGGCCAGTTCCGCCCGCTGTGCCATGACCTGGCGCCGGGATAGGGGCGGCAAGGGGTGCTGCCGAGTGGACGCCTGCGGCCGGAGGTTCCGGCGGCGGCGACCGCGCCACCGCGGGTGGCGCAGCCCGGAGCCGGCAGCCTCAGTCGCCGGGCTTGCTCCGGGCCCGGGCCCGGCGGGGGAAGTGACGGCGGAGCCGGTGCTTGTGAGGTCGGTGCAAGCGGTCATGGCCTAGCCCGCCAGCTTGTAGACGGTGGTGGAGCCGACGGTCTGTGCCTGGTAGTTGGCGGCAACCCAGGCCGCGACCTCGGAGTTTCCGCCCCGGCCGCCGCCCATACCGCCCATGCCGCCGCCGGCGATGAAGTAGCCGATCTCGCCGCGGTCCACCATGGCTTGGAACTGGGCCAGGGTGGGATAGGGGTCGCCGCCGTTCCAGCCGCCGAGGGCAATCACGTTGGTGCCGGTGGCGAGCTCCAGGTCCGCGGCGGAGGTGGCGCCGGAGACGATTCCCGACCATTTCGCCGTCGAGGTTTTCAACAGTGCGGCGAGCTCAGTTGAGGCGGTTGCGCCTCCCGGGCCCCCAGCGCCTCCCGCGGTGGGGCCAGCCGCGTTCGGTGCCGCCGTGTCCTGGCCGCCGGGGAAGCCGGTGCCGTCGGTGCTTCCCGTCCCGGTGCCGCGCGTCCGGCCGGCCGCCCCGAAACCGCCCATCGCGGAGCCCGTGGGCCCGGCGGTCGGGATCGAACCCGAGTGCGGCTGGGCCGCCGTCGCGAACGTCCACGCCGCCGTGCCCAGGCCGCCGGCCAGCAGGGTGAGGATGACGACGCCGGCGGTGGCCGCCTTGCGGAGCGCGGCGGGAATGGCCCGCAGCCGGTCAAGCTGCAACATCAGCGCCGCCGCGGCGAGGACACCGAGGATCACCACGGCCACCCGCAGCCAGGGCAGCCACGACGGATCCCGGCCCAGCAGCACCGCGGACCAGATCGAGGTCGCCAGCACCGTGACCGCCAGGACCAGCCGCGCCGGCCAGAAGGACCGGCCGCGCCACAGCTGCACGCCGCCCAGGCCCACGAGGGCCGCGACCGCGGGGGCCAGCGCCACCGCGTAATACGGGTGCACGATGCCGCTCATGAAGCTGAAGATGCCCGCGGTGACCACCAGCCAGCCGCCCCAGAGCAGCAGGGCCGCACGGGTCGCGGAGGTCCGGGCCTCGCGCCGGGTGAACCACAGGCCGGCCAGCAGGAGGATCAGCGCCGCGGGCAACAGCCAGGACACCTCGCCGCCGAAACTGGTGCCGAACATCCGGGCGATCCCGGCGGCCCCGCCGAAGCTGGCGTTCCCGCCAAAGCCACCCGCGCCGGCGCCGCCGGCTGCCCCGGCAGCGCCGGCCGCGCCGCCAAGGTCAGTTGCCCCGCCAAAGCCCGCAGAGCCGCCCGGCCTGCCCTCGCCGGACCCGGTGATCCGGCCCAGGCCGTTGTAGCCAAAGGTCAGTTCGAGGAAGCTGTTGGTCGTGGAGCCGGCCATGTACGGACGGGCCGACGCCGGGGTCAACTGGAACAGCGCCACGTAGCTGCCGGCCACCACCAGGATTCCGGCGGCCGCGCCCAGCAGGTGCAGCAGCCGGCGCCGGAGGCTGACCGGGGCGGCCCAAAGGTAGGCCAGGCCCAGGCCCGGCACGATCAGGAAGCCCTGCAGCATCTTGCTCAGGAACGCCAGGCCGATCACCGCACCGGCCGCGGCCAGCCAGCCCCAGCCGGCCTTCTCGATCGCCCGGGTGGTGAGGTACGCCGCGAGCACCAGGCAGAGGGTCAGCATGGCGTCGGGGTTGTTGAAGCGGAACATCAGGGCCGCCACGGGCGTGAGCGCCAAGGCCCCGCCGGCCACCAGGCCCGCGGCCGGACCGGAGACCCGCTTCAGGGTCAGGTACAGGAGCCCGACGGCGGCCACGCCCATGAGGGCCTGCGGCACCAGCATGCTGAGCGGGGAGAAGCCAAAGATCCGGCCGGCCAGGGCAGGGATCCAGAGGGCGGCCGGGGGCTTGTCCACGGTGATGGCGTTGCCGGCGTCAAGGGAGCCGAACAGCAGGGCGGTCCAGTCCTTGGTGCCGGCCTGGATGGCCGCGGCGTAGAAGGTGTTGCCGTAGCCGGTGGCCGCGAGGTTCCACAGGTAGAGCACAGCGGTCCCGATGAGCAGCAGGGCGGCCGAGGGCCGGACCCAGCGCGGCTGGTCACCGAACAGCAGGCGCCGGCGGCGCGAAGCGGAGGAATCGGGGGTATCGGACGAGGCGGCCGGCACCGGCGAGTCGGTGCGGGGGAGCGGGCCGGAGGGCCGGGTCCCGTCGGCGGGGCTGAGGGTGGCGGTCATTTATCGGGCCGTTTCTGTGGGGAGGGACGCTGTGGCGGCGGACTGCGCCGGGGTGCCATGCGCGGGGACCGGGGTGCCGGGCGCGGGCGGGGCTGCGGTTCCGGGGCGGGCCCGGAACACCACCAGCCGGAAGAGCAGGAATTTCACGGCGGTGGCCGCGAGGTTGGCCGCGGTGACCGTGGCCAGTTCCACCCAGCGGTCGGGGGTACCGCCGGAGGCCCCGTGCACCAGCAGCAGCGCCCCGGACGTCAGGCCGAGCCCCAGCCCGAAAACCAGCAGGCCCTCGAAGTGGTGGCGGGCCGCATAACTGCTGCCTTGGATGCCGAAGGTGAAGCGCCGGTTGGCCGCGGTGTTGGCCACGGCGGTGATCAGCAGCGCCAGGAAGTTCGCCAGCTGCGGGTCCATGACTCCGCGGCAGGCCAGGAAGATCAGCAGGTAGGCCAGGGTGGAGGCGACGCCGATGCTGCCGAACCGGACCAGTTGCCCGAAGAGGCTGCCGCCGGGGCTTTGTTCCGGTCCGCGGGAGGACGCCGGCAGCGGGCCGCGGGCCAGCGCGGCGCGCAGTTCCGGGACGGGGATCTTGCCGGACACCAGGTCGCGGCTGAGGCGGGCCATGCCGCGCAGGTCCGCGGCCGCCGTCTGGACGATGTCGACGCTGGAGTCCGGATCGTCGGTCCAGTCCACCGGGACCTCATGCACCCGGAGTCCGCAGCGTTCGGCGAGCACCAGCAGTTCGGTGTCGAAGAACCAGGCGTTGTCCAGAGTGTGCGGTAGCAGTTCCCGGGCGATGTCGGCCCGGATGGCCTTGAACCCGCACTGGGCGTCGCTGAAGTGCGCGCCGAGGAGCGAGTGCAGCAGGAAGTTGTAGCTGCGCGAGATGAATTCCCGCTTCGGGCCCCGGATGACGCGGGAATTGCGGGTCAGGCGCGTGCCGATCGCCAGGTCCGAGTGACCGGAGATCAGCGGGGCCAACAGCGGTCCCAGCGCGGCCAGGTCCGTTGAGAGGTCCACATCCATGTACGCCAGGACGGGCGACGGCGACGCGAGCCAGACCCGGCGCAGCGCATTGCCGCGGCCCTTTTCGGCCATGTGCACGACGGCGACCTCCGGCAATTCGCGGGCCACGCGCTCGGCGGTCTGCAGCGTCGAATCGGTGCTGGCGTTGTCCGCCACGGTGATCCGGAACGGGTGCGGGAAGGAGCCCAGCAGGTAGGCGTGGAGCCGGCGCAGGCAGGCTTCGAGGTCGCGTTCCTCGTTGAAGACGGGGATGGTGACGTCCAGTACCGGCACCGCTGACAGGGTCTCGATCGGCGATCGGCGGCGGCCGACGCCGGTCAGCGCCGCCGGGAGCGGCGCTGCCGGGGTCGAAGCTGCCGGGCCGACGCTGATGACGGATGCCGGCGCGTCAGACTGGGTGCCGGCGGGGGCCGGCCCGGAACGGGACAGGGTACCTGGTGCCTGGTCTGTGGAAGTCATGCCTCCACTGTCCCGGCCCCCGGTATGAGGGGATTGGGGGAATGCTGTGTGCCTGCTGTGGAAGTCCGCGCGGGTGCGTCAGAGGGGTGCGTCAGGCGGGCGGTGCCGCCGGCAGCCGGACCGCGAATTCCGTCCGGCCCGGACGCGAGCTGACCTCCACGGTCCCGCCGTGCGCCGCCACGATCGACTGCACGATCGACAGGCCCAGCCCGCTGGTGCCCTGCACCGCCGTCGCGGTCGCGATTGCCCCCGGCCCCGCACCTGCACCCGCCGCGCCCCGGGCCCCCGCACGTTCGGCGGGGTTGGCGCGGGAGGCATCGGCGCGGGCGAACCGGGCGAAGACCTTGCCCAGGAATTCGGGGGCGATCCCTGCGCCGTCGTCGGTCACGGACACCACGGCGCTGCCGTCGGCGGACCGCATCACCCGGGTGACCACGGTGGTGCCGGGATCAGTGTGTTTGCGGGCGTTGGAGAGCAGGTTCGCGAGGACCTGGTGCAGGGCCGTGGTGTCGCCGCGCACCACCACGGGCTCCTCGGGCAGGTCCAGCTTCCAGCTCCGGTCCGGGGCCATGACCTTCTCGTCGCTGACCGTTTCGACGGCCAGCTGGGTGAGGTCGACGTCGGCCATCTTCAGCGGCTGCCCCTCGTCCAGCCGGGCCAGCAGCAGCAGGTCCTCCACCAGGGCGGTCATCCGCTCCGACTGGCTCTGCACCCGGGCCAGCGACTTCTCGCCGTCGGGGGTGAAGTGCTCGGTCATCCGCATCAACTCCGTGTAGCCGCGGATGGCGGTCAGCGGGGTGCGCAGCTCGTGCGAGGCATCCGCGACGAACTGGCGCACCTTCATCTCGCTCTCCTGCCGGGCCTGCAGCGCGTTCGAGACGTTGTCCAGCATCTGATTCAGCGCGTGGCCCACGCTGCCCACCTCGGTACCGGGGTGCGCGGCCGACGCCGGGACGCGCACGCCCAACGCCACCTCGCCGGCGTCGAGCGGCAGGCGCGAAACCTTCGTG
Organism: Arthrobacter sp. NPDC080082; assembly: GCF_040686595.1. NCBI lineage: Bacteria > Bacillati > Actinomycetota > Actinomycetes > Micrococcales > Micrococcaceae > Arthrobacter > Arthrobacter sp. NPDC080082. The sequence goes on from NZ_JBFBKQ010000003.1 coordinate 398,122, forward strand.
GCCACTTCGGAGAGCTTCTCCAGCGGCTCCATGGTGCGCCGGATCAGCGCGGTGCCGATCAGGCCGATCAGCACCAGTCCGCCGGCGGACACCGCGGCGAGGGTGCCGACGAGGGACCCGAGCGTGTTCTGCTTTTCCTCCAAGGGCAGGCCCGTGACGATGATGTCCCCGTACTGCGTCTGGGTGGCGATCAGCCGGTACGCTCCGGCGGAGAGCGTGCGGTTCACGGGCGCGGCGTTGGGGGTGAGGCCCAGCAGCACCGCGTTGTCGTCCGCGGAGAGGCTCTTGCGGGTGGCATCGCCGGCGAGGAACCCGGCGCTGGCAATCCTGCCGTTCTGCTCCCGGGCGTTCAGTGTGCCGATGCCCTGCCCCTTTGCCTCCAGCGGGTCCGGACGCCCGCCCGGGCTGCCGGAGTCCGGGCGGCCGAATTCGTTGGAACGGTGAGCGGCAGCGCCGAGTTGTTCGTCCAGCTGATGGGTCAGGAACGAGTCCATGGACACGTAGCTGAAGACGCCTACCGCGCCGCAGATGGTCACCAGCAAGGCCATGGCCACGAGCACCAGGCGGGTGCGAAGGTGCCAGGTGGAGGGGTTGCGCCAGTCATGCCCGGGGGCCGGCGTGACACCGGAGAGAGTGGGCACGGATCAGTCCGCCGGTTTCAGGACGTAGCCCGCGCCGCGGACGGTGTGGATCATCGGGGCGTGGTTGGCGTCGATCTTCTTGCGCAGGTAGGAGATGTAGAGCTCCACGATGTTGGCCTGGCCGCCGAAGTCGTAGTCCCAGACGCGGTCCAGGATCTGGGCCTTGCTGATGACCCGCTTGGGGTTCTCCATCAGGTACCGCAGCAGCTCGAACTGGGTGGCCGTCAGGTGCAGTTCCTCGCCGGCGCGGGTCACGTCCCGGGTGTCCACGTTCAGGACCAGGTCCCCGACGACGAGCTCGGCGGTGTCCATGGCGGCCACGCCGGAGCGCTGGACCAGGCGGTGCAGGCGCAGCAGGACTTCCTCCATGCTGAAGGGCTTGGTGACGTAGTCGTCCCCGCCGGCGGCGAGGCCGGTGATGCGGTCCTGCACGGCGTCTTTGGCGGTGAGGAACAGCGCCGGGACCTCGGGCGCGAAGGTGCGGATCCGGCTCAGGAGTTCGACGCCGTCGAATCCGGGGAGCATGACGTCCAGTACCAGCACGTCGGGCCGGAAGTCCTTGGCCAGCTTGACCGCCTCCGGGCCGTCCGCGGCCACCGCCACGGACCAGCCTGCCATTCGCAGGCCCATGCTCATCAGCTCGGAGAGGCTGGGTTCGTCATCCACCACCAGGGCGCGGATGGGGGAGCCGTCCGGGTGGGTCAGCTGCGGAAGGTTGTTGGTCATGGAGTGCGACGAGGCCATGGTTCGACTCTCCGTTCTGCCGATTAGGTGCGGCTTTGGGGATCCTGTGCGGCACCTGTGAATCCCAGCCTACCCAGCTGGGCGCTGCCGGGGCAGGCCGGGGCTTCGAGCGGATCACAGGCGGGGCTGGAAGACCTCACAGCCCCGGCACAGCCTGCCTGCCCACGCTGGTGGAAACAGCCCCACCTTCCGAGCCAGGAGAACAGCATGAACCACCAGCAGCCCGAAGAGATCCCGCAGCCTGCCGACGGCGGCCACAACCCGGACACCTCCCCGCTGCCGGGGACCACGCCGCGTCCGGTCTCGGCCCCGCAGCCGGTGACGGCGCCGCAGCAGGAATCTGCGCCCCGGCAGTCCGCGCCGCAGCCGGAATCCGTGCCGGGGTGGGGCGCGCCGTCGTACCCCGACACAGCCGCCCATTCCGGAGCAGCGCATCCTGCCCAACCGGACCAGCCTGCCCAGCCGGGCCCTGCGGGGTACCCGGCCCAGGCGGCTCCGGCCCAGGCGGCCCCCGGGTGGGGCGCGCCTGCCGGCCGGGCCGCGGGTACCCAGGCGGATAAGCCATGGACCGTCCGGCGCGGCCTCGCCGCCGGCGGGGTGGCCGCCGTGATCGCAGTCGGCGCCGGCGCCGGTGTCTACGCGTTGACCTCCAGCTCGGCCGCGGCCAGCGGGGACGGCGCAGCGGCGGGCGGCCCGCAGTTCAACGGCCAGGGGATGCCCGGTGGCCAGCAGGGCGGCCAAACCGGGGGCTCGGCGTCGGGCCGCGGCGGCTTCGGCCCGGACGGGTTGGGCGGAATGGCCGGGGGCCTCTCCGCGGCCGTGCACGCCGAGTACGTCGTCCTCGACGGCACCACCTACACCTCCATGGCCGAACAGCTGGGCACGGTGACCGAGGTCAGCTCGACGTCGGTCACGGTCAAGAGCGCCGACGGCTTCACCCGCAGCTATGTCCTGGGCGACGGGGTGACGGTGAGCAATATGCAGCAGCGCCGCCAGCAGTCCGGCGGTACCGGTTCAACCGGGACCCAGCTCAGTGTGGCGGACATCGTCTCCGGGGCTACCGTGAGGCTGACCGCCACCAAGGACGGGTCCGGCTACTCGGCGAAGTCCGTGATGCTGGTGGCGGCGACGGCCACCGGCACGGGGCAGCCGGGGGACGGCCAAGCAGGCGGCGGCCAGCCGGGGGGCCCGGACGGCGGCCAAGCCGACCCCGGACAGTCGAACTAGGAGGTCCGGCCCCCAGGAGAGCCCCTTCGAGGGTGACCACTCTGTGGACACTTCGACCGGAGGGCCTGCCGTGGGCGGAATTCCATCCGCGGCCATCAACCCGAACGCAATCACTGAATGAGAGCCTGCATTCGAATAATATTCGAATGCGGGCTCTCATTTAGTTCATCGAGGGCTCAGGAGTCGCCAATTCGTCGTCCCGTAGAATTGTGATATGCGCGACAATCGCCGCATTCGTCTCACTATGCGGACTTTCAGGTCCATTGTTACTTGCTAGTTCGCTTTGTTACGTTGCACACTTCAACTGTGAACAAGAACTCAACAGCACCTGCAGCCGCAGTTTCCGGGATCAGCGCACCAGCTGGTACTGAGATGCGCTGTTGTCGAATGCACGCCTAACTTCTCCACCCCAGAACGTTTATAGGCATTCGCCCCCAGCCCAGAGTCGGGCGCCCTCCCCAGTTTCATTGCGGGGACCCAGCATTCGAGCCGCGATGACGGCCATTCACATTGAGGTAAGCATTCCATGTCAGTTGCATCCGGATACGTCCACATCTCCGTTCGAAACGCCGCCAAGGCCGGCCAGGCCTCCGGTATCCGCCAGGGCTTCGGCGGCCGCCCCAGCTTCGGCCCGGCGGGATCCGGCACCAGCTACCCCGCCCCCGGCTACGCGGCGCAGGGCTACAACCCCACCTCGTACGGACAGCTGCGCGCCGTCCCCGCGGCCGACTCCGCACCCGCCACCGCCCCCACCCCGGTCATCGCCGCCGGTGAGGCCCCCGTCCGCCCGGTGCCCTCCGACAACGTCGCCCGCGGATTCGTCCTCTACATGGGCATCGACGAGGAGACCGCCGCCGCCGCCGGGACCTCCATCGCCAAGCTGGCCCAGGAAATCCGCGCCTACGCCCAGTCCTTGGTGGCCGGCGCGGAGAGCTACGCCGCCGTCGCCGTCGCCCCGGCCTCCGCTCCGGGGTCCGCGCTCGACGTCGTCCGCTCCACTTTCGGTGACCCCACCGCCGGTGCCGCCCGCCAGCGCGCCGAAACCGCCCGCCTGCAGCAGGCCCAGGAACCGCGCCCGTCCGGCGTCCTGATCGACCTGGCCCGCCGCGAGGTGGCGCTCGACGGCGAATCGCTGAACCTGACGTTCAAAGAATTCGAACTGCTGAACTACCTGGTGGAGAACGGCACCCGCACCGTCGGCCGCGACGAACTCCTCGAGGGCCTGTGGCGGAACGCCGAAGAGGTCCCCAACGAGCGCACCATCGACGTGCACATCCGCCGTCTCCGCTCGAAGCTCGGCCGCCTGGCGAACACGGTCCGCACGGTCCGCGGCCAGGGCTACCGCTTCTACGAGCACCCCGAGGTCGTCGTCTGGGCCGCTCCGGAATACTCCATCTAGCGCCCCGGAGGCACCGCCGCGGCGGTGCCTCCGGCTAGGCTTGGCCCATGAGCCAGCACCACCTCCGACGCCTCGTGATCATGCGCCACGCCAAGGCCGACTGGCCGGGCGGCGTGGCGGACCACGACCGGCCGCTGGAAGAGCGCGGCCACCGGGATGCGCCCGTGGCCGGCGCATGGTTGCTGAAGCACGGCGTCGTCCCCGACTTCATCCTCTGCTCGAGTGCCCTGCGTACCCGGCAGACCTGCACCTGGGTGTGCAGCGAACTGGGCGACAAGGCCCCCACCCCCAAACTCGAACCGGGCCTGTATGGGGCATCCGCGCTGGCCATGCTCTCAGTGATCAACCACGTCCCGGACACCGTTTCCACGCTGATGGTCGTCTCCCACATGCCCGGCGTGCAGGACCTGGCCATGCACCTGGCCTCCCGTGACTCGAACCACGACGCCTACATGGACGCGGCCACCCGCTACCCCACCAGCGGCCTGACGGTACTGGAGACCGAGAAGCCCTGGGCCGAACTGGACGGCCAGGATGCCCGGCTGACCCACTTCACGGTGCCGCGCGCCCGCTGACTGTCGGTGCGCCGTGCCATAGTCAGGCATCAGGTGGTGGTGTTTACTGGGCCTGTCGGGGCAGTCGCACTGCGGCCGGCAGGCAAGGCAACCGAGGAAAGGTGGATCAACGTGGATTCAGGACAGCTCGTGGGGATTATCGTCGGCATTGTTGTCGTGCTGGCGATCATTGCGGTGGCGGTCAGCATCAGCCGGAAGCGCCGGACGGAAGCGGACCGCAACCGTGCGGCAGAGATGCGCGAAAAGGCGGAAGCGGATCAGCTCGCCGCGAAGGAACATGAGGCCAAGGCCGCCCGCGCGGAGGCGGATGCGAAGGCCGCCGAGGTCGAGGCAGAGCGCCTCCGCCAGCAGGCGCGCGGCACCCAGGAACAGGCCGCGTCCGTGCGTGCCGGCGCCGAGGAACAGTTGCGTAAGGCGGACGAGGTGGACCCCGACGTCGACTCCTCCCGGCGCGGGCAGGAGCCTGCCCCGGACACCGGCCAACTCCGCCGGGACCGGAGTCACCGCGGGACCGCCGATGACCGGGAAGAAGCCGGCACGCATCCGAACGGCGCGCACGCGGCTGCCGAGCGTGCCGCGGGGGAGCGGACCACGGGGGAGCACCCGGTCGGGGAGCGCCCGGTCGGGGAGCGCCTCGACGGCGACACCGCCGGGGTCGACGCCGCGCGCGCTCAAGCGCCCGATGTCCGTCACGACGCCGGTCCGGCGCACGGCGAGCGGCCACGCAATCTCTGAGGCCACCGCGGGCGCCACCGTCATCAAGGCCGCCCGATGAGCCCCCGGCACTCGGCCCTTGCCCTGCTGGTGGCCCTGCTCTGGGGCGTCAACTTCGTCGCCATCGACCTCGGCCTGCACCCGCCCGGGGGAACCATGCCGCCCCTGCTCTTCGTCGCGATGCGCTTTGCCCTGGTGGTGTTCCCCTGCATCTTCTTCATTCGGAAACCGGACGTCAGCTGGCGGGTGATCATCGTTGTCGGGCTGCTGATGAGCGCCGGCCAGTTCGGCCTGCTCTACCTGGGGATGGCCCTCGGCATGCCCGCCGGCCTGGCCTCCCTGGTCATCCAGGCACAGGTCCTGATGACCGTCCTGCTGGCCGCCGGCATTCTGTCCGAGCGGCCCACCCGGCGGCAGCTCGCCGGCGTGATCCTGGGCATCGTGGGCCTGGCGGTGGTGGCGGTGGGCCGCAGCCTGGTGGCCCCGCTGCTGCCCCTGCTGATCGTGCTCGCGGCCGCGCTCTCCTGGGCCGGCGGCAACGTGGTGGTGCGGCGGGCAAAGGCCGCCTCCGGCCTGGGCCTGGTGGTCTGGTCCGGGGCGGTGGTGCCGCTGCCGCTGGCCGGCCTTTCGCTCCTCCTGGACGGCCCGGCCGCCGTGTCCGACGCGCTGCTCCAGGTCCAGCCGGTCACCCTGATCACTGCGCTGTACACCGCGGTCTTCGGCTCGCTGATCGGGTACGGCATCTGGAACCGGCTGCTGGGTCTCTATCCCTCCTCCGCGGTGGTGCCCTTCACCCTGCTGGTACCTGTGGTGGGAATGACCGCCGCCTGGCTGGTGCTGTCGGAGCGGCCGTCAGCCGCGGAGATCGCCGGCGGGCTGCTGCTGCTGGCCGGGGTGGCCACGGCGGTGCTGCGCGGACGGAACGGTCCGGCTCAGCGCCGGGTGGCGGACCGGCCCGGAGCGGCCGCTGACCCCGGGCGCGGGGCTGCCGTGCCGGCCGTGCCGGCGCCTTTCGCCGCGGAGGGCGCCTTGGCCCCGGCCTTGGCTCCCGAAGCCCTGGGTGCCGACGCTGGGGAACCGGACGATGTGGAACGTGACGACGTGGAGCCGGAGGACTTGGACCCGGCAGACTTCTGCGCCGACGGTTTGGCGGCAGGACGGGCAGCGGGCCGGGCGGTCGACTGACGGGGGGACGTCGCCTGGCGTGCGGCCGGCTGCCGGGCCGGTTGCCGTGACGACGCCGGTTGCCGTGCGGCGCCTTGTCCCGCTGCCGCCGGACGCGCCGCACCCTGGCGGGCGGGTGCCTGCCGCGGAACCGCCGTCGAAGGCCGTGACGGACGCGCCGCGGGCCGGCGCTGGGCCGTTCCCGCACGGCCGCCGGTCCCTGAAGCATTCCGCGCGGCGGGCCGGCCGCCGGCCCGGATTCCCGGAGCCGGGCGCCGCCCGGGTAGTACCGTGCCGGCGATCAGCAGCAGCAGCGTCACCGCGCCCGAGAGGGCCGAGAGGTAGAAATACAGATCCGGGTGGTCGGCGTCGACCTTCGTGGAGATGGCCTCCGGGTCCGGGTTGAACGCGAGCCCCCATTGGCGCAGGAAGGCGATGCCGAACGCGATGAAGAGGACACTGCCCACGCCGCTGGCCAGCAGAGTCTTGTGCCGGCGCCGGACCAGCACCTCGGTCACGCATGCCACGTAGGCCAGCGCTGCGGCCGCAAGGAACCACAGCGCCACCGTCCCGTTGAGGGTGGATCCGGCCAGCACCAGCAGGGCCAGCGCCGCGAGGGCGGCTCCGATGGCGGTCTTCCCGCTTCTCCCCATGTGGCGCATGGAATCCATCATCCCCGAGCGGGGCTACTTCAGGACGTAGCCACGCATGCTGGCCATGATCGCGGCGACGCTCTGTTCTCGGGTCCGCTCCGGGTTGTAGGTCTGCCGGTCCAGGCCCACGACGAAGCAGGCGCCGAAGATCGCGGTCTCCAGGCTGCCGCGGGAGATGTCCGGATCGACGGGGTAGCGGGCGGCCACGGCCTCGATCGAGGCCCGGATCACGCCCAGGAGGCGGCCGCGGAGCTCGGCGAAGGTGTCCTGCCACTCGCTGGGGGTGCGCCAGTTCTCACTGACCCAGAGGCGGGCGAAGGAGGGGTAATCGGCCATAAAGTCCATCGCCTGGCCGATCATCGCGTCCATCGCCAGCAGCGGGTCGTCGGCCTCGTCCTTGACGCTGAGCAGCCGCGTCATGAGGATGTCCACGCCGTACCGCAGCAGCTGCGCGATCAGGTCCGACTTGCTGCCGAAGTTGTAGTAGACCGTGCCCTTGGACACCCCCGCGGCGGCGGCGATCTCATCCACCGTCACACCGGCCGCGCCGCGTTCGCCGATCAGCTCCATGGAGGCCTCGAACAGCTTCTGCTTGGTGGCCCCGGTGCGACCGGGCCGGAGCTTCTTGTCCCCGGCCTCGGTGACGTTGCTGGTCATACCGCGATCTCCGGTTTCAGGGTCTTGAGCGTCCAGAACTTGTGTTTGTGGACGGCGACGGCGGACATCGCCAATCCCAGCACAGTGTAGCCAACCAGCCCCAGCATCACGGGCACGATCCCGGCCAGGTCGGCGCCGTAGATCAAGTGGCGCATGCCGCCCACCACGTAGCCCATCGGCAGGACCTGGTGCACCACGTGCAGCGGCTCGGGGGTGGTCTGCCACGGGAACGTGCCGCCGGAGGAGACAAGCTGCAGGACCAGCAAAATCAGGACCACCAGCTTGCCGGGGGTGCCCAGCAGCGCCACGATGCCCTGGATGATGGCGCTGAATGCCATCGCCGCGGCCAGCATCAGCACCCACATCAGCACCGGGTGGACCGGGTTCAGGCCCAGTCCCACGTCCACCACCAGCGTGAGCAGGCTGGCCTGGACGGCCGCGACCGTCAGGAACGGCAGCCAGCCGCCGGCGGCGATCTTCCACGACGGCGCGTTGGAGGCCAGGGCGCGCTGCGTGATCGGGCGCATGGCCTGGACCAGCATGAAGATGCCGATCCACAGGGCCAGGGTCAGGAAGAAGGGCGCGAGCCCTGCACCGTAGGAGCCGGCCTTGGCCTGGGAGACGTTGCTGACGGCTACGGGATCGGCGATGACCTTGGCCAGGCTGTTCTTCTGGGAGTCGTCCGGGTTCGGGACCTGCCCCGCGCCCTTGGCGATTTCCCCGGCCAGGGTGCCGGCGCCGTCGGCCGCCTGGGCGGAGCCGCTGTCCAGCTGCGCAGCGCCGTCGTCGAGCTGTGCCGCGCCCTCGGAGAGCTTGTCCGCTCCGGCCGCGGCGTTCTGTTCCCCGCTGGCCAGGGCGGCGGAGCCGCTGGCGAGCTGGTCGGCGCCGGCGGATGCCTTCCCGACGGCGCCGGTGAGGGCCGGCGTCGCCCCGGCCAGCTTTGCGGCGCCCGCACTGACGGCGGCTGAACCATCGGCAAGCTGCTGGATCTGCCCGGCGGCGCCCTTCAGGGCGGCGGCCGCGCCGGAAGGGGCCCGGGTGTTATGGGCGTCGTAGTCGGCCATCAGCGCGTCGGCCTGGGGCTGGAGCATCAACCCGGAGGCCACCATGCGGGCCGTCGACTCCGCCACCTTGGCGCGCTCGGCCTGGGCGGCGGCCTGGTCGGCGGCGGCCATCTGCCCGGCCAGGCCCTGGACCTTGGCGTTGAGCGCTGCGTTTCCGGCGGCCACCTGGGCGGCACCGTCGGCCAGTTGCCGCGAGTCCTGCGGCAGGGTGGCGGTCTTGTCTTTGAGCTGCCCCAGCCCGGAGGAGAGCTGCCCGGCGCCGCTGTTGAGGGCGTTCGCACCGTCGAGCAGCTTGTGCTGCCCGGCCGCCAGTTCGGCGGCCCCGCTCCGGAGGGATCCGGTGCCCTCGTGCAGGGAGGCCGCGCCGGTGTGCAGCGAGGAGACACCGTCGGCGAGGCTGTGCGCGCCGTCGGAGGCCTTGAGCATCTGCGAGTGGATGGTGCCGAAACCGGTCAGCAGCTTGTTGGCGGTCTCCTCACCCACCTCCTTGGCGACCGTGCTGTGGACCGCCGTCGTCAGCTTATCGACGATGGTGCTGAGCAGGTAGTTGTTCGCGTCGTTGGTGGTGACGTTCAGCATGGCCTGGTTCGCCGCGTCGAAGCTGCCGGGGGAGGCCAGATTGGTCGAGAAGTCGCGGGGAATCTTCAGGGCGAACGCGTACTTGCCGCTGCTGACACCCTCGTCCGCGTCCGCCGAGCTGGAGACCTGCTGCCAGTTGAAATTGTGGGCCTCCAGCAGGCTGTCCGCGACCTTGTGGCCGGCGTCCAGGCGGGAGCCGTCGGCGGTGGTGGCGCCGCTGTCCTCGACCACCAGGGCGGCGTCGATCTGGTTCAGCTTCCCGTACGGGTCCCAGTTGGCGTAGAGGTACACCGCCCCGTAGAGCAGCGGCACCAGGGTCAGGGCCAGGATGGTCAGCTTCGGGAGCAGGCCACCGGTCATGCGCTTGAGTTCGGAGCGGGCCAGCCGCAAGACGGTCATCGGATGTCCTCGGTTTCAACGACGGGTTCGGCGGGGGCCGGCGCTGCGGCGGGGTCCCCGGCGGGGAAAGGTGTCTGGGGGTCTTCGGGTTGTTCGGCACCCTCTGCGGCTTCGACGGCGGGAGCGGCGTTGCCGATCGCGGTGACTGGACCGGTCCAGCCGGCGGGGACGGCGGCGACGGTGGCGACGACGGCGAGCGGCCGGCCGGCGTCGTACGCCAGCTCCTCGAGCCGGGGCAGCCAGTCCGCGGGATCGCCGCTGTGGCGGTCGGGGGAGTCCACCACCAGCAGGTCCGTCCGCGGGTTGGCCAGCGCCAGCGCGGTCAGGAGCTCCAGCCGGCGGTCGGCGGCCAGGTCATCGGCCCAGGCGCCGGCGATGTCCTCGAACCGGTTGACTTTCAGCCATGGCGTGCTGAGCAGCGCGCCGCGGTACCGGCGGGGGACCAGGGCGAGGTCCTCGGTCACCAGGTCGCGGACGCTCAGGTGCGGCTCGGGTTCGTTCACGCCCGGGGCGTCGACGACGGCGGCACGCTGCCGCAGCTGCTTGATCCGGCCGTGGCGGTCCCACTCGACGGTGCCCGCTGAGGGCTTCATCCGCCCGGAGAGGGTCAGGGCCAGGGCGGTGCGCTGGTCCTGGCGGTCGCCCGTGACGAGCAGCAGCTCGCCGCGGGAGGCCTGCAGTGAGGTGGGCGGGAGCAGCGGGACGCGTCGGCCCTTGACGGAGAGCTGGTGAACGCTGAGCACGGAGAGGAGCCTTTCGCAGAAGTTGTCTGCTTCAAGGCTAACTAAACTGACCGGTCAGTTCAAATAGATGTGGGGAACGGAACAGGCCCGGTTCCCCAGGCGGCTACAGCCCGTAACTCTCAAGCAGCCGCAGCCACACCTCACTGACGGTCGGGTAGGAGGGGACGGCGTGCCACAGCCGGTCCAGCGGCACCTCGCCCACGACGGCGATCGTGGCGGCGTGCAGCAGCTCCGCCACGTCCGGCCCGGCGAAGGTGGCTCCCAGGAGGATCCGGCGGTCCTCGTCCACCACCAGCTGTGCCCAGCCCTTGTAATGCTCCGAGTGCAGGGACGAACCCGCCACCTCGATCGGCAGCTCCACCGAGGTCGCCGTGTAGCCGTCCTTCTTCGCCTGCTCCAGGCTGCGACCGACGCTGGCCAGCTCCGGGTCGGTGAAGACCACATTGGGAACGGCATGCTCGTCGGCGGTCTGGGCGTAGCGGCTCCACGGGGCCGGGTCACCGATCAGGGAGCCGTCGGCGCGGGCGGCGATCGCGTCGCCGGTGGCGCGGGCCTCGTACTTGCCCTGGTGGGTCAGCATCACCTTGCCGGCGGCGTCGCCCACGGCGTAAAGCCAGGGTCCGGCGGCGTTGCCCTGCGCGTCGTGCACCAGGCCGGTTGCGTCGGTGCGCAGTGTCAGGTCCTTGCCGTCTTCGGCGGCCAGGCCCACGCTCTCCAGGCCGAGCCCCTCCAATGCGGGGTGGCGGCCGGTGGCCACGAGGAGCTTGTCCACGGTGACGGTGCCGCCGCCGGTCTCCAGGGTGAGGGAGCCGTCGTCGTTGGTGGCGACGCTCTTGGTAGCTGTGTTGACGTGGATCTCGACGCCGTCGGCCCGCAGGCCGGCCTTGACCAGGTCCGCCGCCTCCTGCGGGTAGGTCCCGAGCAGGGCGCCGCGGGCCACCACGGTCACGGAGGAGCCCAGTCGGGCGAAGGCCTGCGCCAGTTCGGTGCCGGCCACGCCGCCGCCCAGGACGCCCAGGCGCTCGGGGATCTCGTGGGCGGAGGTGGCCTCCCGCGTGGTCCAGAAGTCGACGTCGTCCAGGCCCTCGATCGGCGGAATGCTGGGACGGGACCCTGTGGCGATGACGACGGCGCGGGTGGCGGAGAGGGCGTAGCTGTTGCCGTCGAGGCCGGCCACCTCCACCCGGCGCTCGCCGGTAAGCCAGCCGTGGCCGCGGATCAGTTCGATGCCCGTGTTCTCCACCCACTCGACCTGGCTGTCGTCCTGCCAGTTGGAGGTGAAGTAGTCGCGGCGTTTCAGGACGGCGTCGGTGTCCAGGACCCGGGTGACCGCCTCTTCGGCGCCGGGGACGCTCTGGGCTCCGTGCAGTGCGGTGCCCGGCCGCAGCAGGGCCTTCGACGGCATGCAGGCCCAGTAGGAGCACTCGCCGCCCACCAGTTCCGCCTCGATCAGGACCGCGGTGAGGCCGCCCTTGACCACCCGCTCCGCTACGTTCTCGCCCACGGCGCCAGCGCCGATCACGATGACATCGAATTCCCGTTCAATCTGCGCCGTCATGGCAACAGCCTAGCCCCGCGCGGTCCGCGCTACGGTTCCGGACGGGCGCGCCGCGTACCCGGGGCGCCGGTCCGATTCCGCCGCGGATTTCCGGAACCCCGGCGCCCCGTACAGCGCCCGCCCCCGTCCGGAACTCTGCGCCCGTCGCTCAGGCGGCCCGGCAGTCCGAGGGCATAAAAAAATCCGCACCGGCGGACCGGTGCGGATTTTTCTCTGTGCGCCCAAAGGGATTCGAACCCCTGACCTTCTGTTCCGTAGACAGACGCTCTATCCAGCTGAGCTATGGGCGCATCTTCGGCTCTTCGGAGTTTCTCGCTCCCCCGAACCTCGAATTACTTTACGCGAGGTGGGCCGCCAGAACCAAATCGAAGGCGCTGTAATCTCCGCGACTAGACCGGTCTATGTGACCTTGATCACAAATAAACCATCGCTTGGACTTACTATTCCGCGGAATGTCGCGGTTTTTGCTTTTGCCCGGCGCCGTCAAGACGCAATAAGTCCCGAATCTGAATCTACGCCGACCCCTAGCATTTAGGACACACCACTGAACCCGAAGAAGGGAACCGTAATGGGCGATCTGGCGAACATGCCGCTGCTTGAGAAAGCACCCACCACGCATGCCGGTCTACTGGCGTGGGTTGAAGAGGTAGCCGAACTGACCCAGCCGGATCGGATCCACTGGGTTGATGGTTCGGAAGAGGAGAACACGCGGCTCACCGACGAGCTCGTTGCCGCCGGCACCCTGACCCGGCTGAACGAAAAGCTGTTCCCCAACTCCTTCGCGGCGTTCTCCGATCCCGCCGACGTTGCCCGGGTCGAGGAACAGACCTTCATCTGCTCGGAGAACGAGCGCGACGCCGGCTTCACCAATAACTGGATGGAACCGTCGCAGATGAAGGAGAAGCTGCGCGGCCTATTCAGCGGCTCCATGCGCGGCCGCACCATGTACGTCATTCCCTTCGTGATGGGACACCTCGACGCCGAGGATCCCAAGTTCGGCGTCGAGATCACCGACAGCGCCTACGTCGTCGCCTCCATGCGGATCATGGCGACCATCGGCACCAAGGTACTGGACAAGATCACCGCCACCAACGCCTTCTACGTCCCCGCCCTGCACTCCCTGGGCGCGCCGCTGGAAGAGGGCCAGGCCGACGTCGCCTGGCCGTGCAACCCGGAAAAGTGGATCGTGCACTTCCCCGAGGAGCGCTCCATCTGGTCCTACGGCTCCGGCTACGGCGGCAACGCCCTGCTGGGCAAGAAGTGCTACGCCCTGCGCATTGCCTCGGTGATGGCCCGGGACGAGGACTGGCTGGCCGAGCACATGCTCATCCTCAAGCTCACCTCCCCGGAGAAGAAGTCGTACTACGTCTCCGCGGCGTTCCCGTCCGCCTGCGGCAAGACCAACCTCGCCCTCCTCGACCCCACCATCGAGGGCTGGGAGGTCGAGACCCTCGGCGACGACATCACCTGGATGCGGATCGGCAAGGAGGGTGAGCTGCGCGCCACCAACCCGGAGGCCGGCCTCTTCGGCGTCGCCCCCGGGACCGGCTGGGGCACCAATCCGAACGCCATGCGCGCCATCGCCAAGGGCCACAGCATCTTCACCAATGTCGCACTCACCGACGACGGCGGCGTGTGGTGGGAGGGCATGACCGACGAGGTGCCCGCGCACCTGACCGACTGGCAGGGCAACGACTGGACCCCGGACTCCGACAAGCCGGCCGCACACCCGAATTCGCGCTTCTGCACCCCGATCTCCCAGGTCGACATGCTCGCCGAGGAGTACTACAACCCCGAGGGTGTCGAAATCTCCGCGATCCTCTTCGGCGGCCGGCGCAAGACCACGGTGCCGCTGGTGACCGAGGCCCGCGACTGGACCAATGGCATCTTCATGGGGTCTACCCTTTCCTCCGAGACCACGGCGGCCGCCTCCGGCCAGGTGGGCGTGCTGCGCCGCGACCCGATGGCCATGCTGCCGTTCATGGGCTACGACGCCGGTGACTACCTCAAGCACTGGATCAGCGTCTCGGGCAAGGCCAACCCGGAGCGACTGCCGCGCATCTTCCTGGTGAACTGGTTCCGCCGCACCGCCGACGGCGGCTTCGCCTGGCCTGGCTTCGGCGACAACGCCCGTGTCCTCAAGTGGGCCATCGAGCGCATCGAGGGTAAGGCCGACGCCGTCGAGACCCCCATCGGCTACGTCCCCTCCGGCGACGCCCTGGACCTGACCGGCCTGGACCTGACCCACGCCCACGTCGAGGACGCAGTCCGCGTGGACCGTGAGGAATGGGACACCGAGCTGGCCTCGATCGAGGAGTGGTACGGCCGCTTCGGCGACTCGCTGCCCGACGCCCTGCGCGCCGAACTCGACTCGCTCAAGGCCCGGATGGCCTCGCACTCCTAGCCTTACCGCACCACGACGGCGGCGCCGCACCTTGAGAGGTGCGGGGCCGCCGTCTGTTTAACGGTGGGCAGCCGGTACGGCCGGGCCCTAGTTGGCGAGCCAGATATCCGGGCCGAAGACCTCGTAGTGGATCTTCGCGGCGGGGATCCCGGCGTTGATCGCCTCGTTGCGGATGTTCTTCATGAAGGGAAGCGGACCGCACAGGTACAGGGATGCGTCCGCGGGCAGGTCCACCTCGCGCAGGCTCATGAATCCTTCGCGGGCAGGGGTTCCCGCCGCCGGACGTTCGAGCCAGAGCTGCAGTTCGGCGCCGTCGAGGCGTTCGACGTCGTCGGTCATCTGGGAGCGCAGCGCCCAGCTCTCCAGGGTGCTTTCGGCGTGCAGCACCAGCACCCGGCGGTCCGAGCCGGCGGCGGCGAGCGAGCGCAGGATCGAGGCCGACGGCGTGCAGCCGATGCCGGCCGAGGCCAGCACCACCGGGCCGTCGCCCTCCTTGAGGGTGATCTCGCCGTAAGGGTTCGAGATCTCGAGGATGTCGCCGACCTGGACGTGCCCGTGCAGGACGGGGGAGACCTCACCGCCGTCGTCGATCTTGGTGGTGAAGGTGCGGCTGGTCCCGGCGTCGCCGGAGAGGGAGTACTGCCGGACTTGGCGCAGGCCGTCCGGAAGGGTGACCTTGACGCTCACGTACTGGCCGGGCAGCGCGGCCGTGACCGGGGTGCTGTCCGCGGGTTCCAGGACAAAAGTCATGGAGCCGGTGCCGGCGGGGCGCTTGGCTGCCACCCGCCACGGGGTCCACATCTCGTCGTTGGCCTGCGCGGCGTAGAGACCCTTCTCCAGCTTGATTAGCGCGTCGGCCATCAGCCAGTACACCTCAGTCCATGCCTCGGCGATCTCGGGGGTGATGACCTCGGCCAGGTCTTCGGCGATGGCGGCGAAGAGGTGCTCGTAGACCACTTGGTACTGCGGTTCGGTGATGCCGAGGGAAGCATGCCGGTGGGCGATGCGGGAGAGGACGGTCTCCGGCAGGGTGCCCGGGTGGGTCACCAGGTGGCTGGCGAAGGCGGCGATGCTCCCGGCGAGGGCCTGCTGCTGGTTGCCGTTGCGCTGGTTGGACCGGCTGAAGAGGCCGTCGAGGAGATCCGGGTGTGCGCCGAAGAGCCGGGCGTAGAACTTGGGGGTGATGTCTCCGATGCGGGATCCGACCAGCGGCAGGGTGGCCTCGATGACGGGGAAGGACTTGTCCGAGAGCATGTGCTGACTCCTGAGGTAGTGGTCCGGCGTCTTCAGACGGACCCTGTGCGTCGATACTTGCATTTCAAATACAAGTATTTACATGTTCTTTTCTACATCTCGTAGAAGTTCGGTGCAAATCGTGACCGGGCGGCGGGTCATTCGGCGTTTGGGGTGCGGGCGAAGGCCGCCGAGTTCGGGCGACGGGAGCGCGTGAAAAGAGCGGTGGGCGCGGCGCCGGGCGATGCTCCTCGGTGCTCGGGGGCGCGGGGAATGCCGCTTAGAGGTCGGGGCGCAGGCCGATCGAAGCGAAGACGGGGTTCATCTGCCGTTCGGTGGGCAGCGAGGCGATGACGATGTCGTCGAGTTCGCGGTAGAAGGCCTCGCGGGCACGGTGCAGGGCGCCCCGGAGGTGGCATTCGGCGATCAGTGGACAGGTCCCGCCGGGAACCTCGCAGTCGGCGGGGTCCTGACGGGTGTCGAGGGCGCGCAGCAGCTCACCCACGGTGGCGCGGCGGCCGGCGGCGCTGAGCCGGGATCCGCCGTGGCGGCCGCGTTCGACGTCGATCAGCCCCATCACCCGCAGGTTGGCCATGGCCTTGCTGACGTGGTTGTACGGGGTGCCGACGGCATCGGCGACGGCCTGCGTGGTGAGCAGGCCGCCGCCGGGGGCTGCCGCCAGGACCATCATGGCCCGCAGGCTGACGTCGGCGAAGGCGTTGATCCTCATGGTCTGCTGTTGGTCTAGTCCACCCAGACGGTGGGTTCGTTGGAGTCCGCCGCGAGATCCCCGAAGTGGAGGTCTCCGCTGTCGTCGCCCGAGTAGGGCAGGACGGCGGCGAAGACGCTGCCGTCGCGGTGTTCGGCCGCGACGTGGATGGCGTCGGAGTCTTCCTCCACCAGCGTGATGTCGCAGACGATCGCCGCGGCGCGGAACTCGTCCCGGTGCTGGCGGAGGAGTTCCGTCAGGTCGGAGATCATGGCGTCGGCGTCGAAGTCACCGTCCGTGCCGTCGGCGGCGTCGGCCGGTGTGACCGCCACCAGCCGCACCTCGTCGTCGTTCTGGACCACCAGGGCGAAGGGCAGGAATCCGCCGTTGCGCTCAAGCTGCTCCTGGGCCGCGCCGACGCCGGTGCCCAGCAGGTTTTCCAAGTCGGTGGCGCTGGCCTCGGGCACGGAGCTGCGCCAGGAACCGGTGGTCGGGCTGCTCACCCGGTTAGCCCCGGACCACGGACAGCACCCGGTCGCGGATGCGTTCCATGGTTTCCTGGTCTGTGGCCTCGACGTTCAGGCGGAGGAAGGGCTCGGTGTTGGACGGGCGCAGGTTGAACCAGTAGCTGCCGTCGGCGGCGACGAAGGTGCTGCCGTCCAGGTAGTCGATCTCGACATCCTCGGTGTGGAAGTCCTGCCGGACCCGCTCCACGGCGGCGGCCTTGTCCTCGATCTCGGAGTTGATCTCGCCGGAGGACCGGTACGGCTCGTACTCGCGGCCCAGGTCCGAAAGCGGGCCGTCCTGTTCGCCCAGCGCGGCCAGGACGTGCATGGCGGCCAGCATGCCGGTGTCAGCGTTCCAGAAGTCGCGGAAGTAGAAGTGCGCGGAGTGTTCGCCGCCGAAGATGGCGCCCTCCGCGGCCATCACGGCCTTGATGAAGGAATGGCCCACCCGGGTGCGGACGGCGCGGCCGCCGTCGGTGGCGACGAGTTCCGGAACCGCGCGGGAGGTCAGGAGGTTGTGGATGATCGTCGGGTTGTCCTCGCCGTTGGCCTTGGCGCGGGCGATCTCGCGGCGGGCCACCATGCCCGTGACGGCGGAGGGGGAGACCGGCTCGCCCTTCTCGTCGATCACGAAGCAGCGGTCGGCGTCGCCGTCGAACGCCAGGCCGATGTCGGCGCCGTGCTCCACGACGGCGGCCTGCAGGTCGCGCAGGTTTTCCGGTTCCAGCGGGTTGGCCGGGTGGTTCGGGAACGAGCCGTCCAGTTCGAAGTACAGCGGCACGATCTCCAGCGGCAGCTTGGGCAGCAGTGTGTCGCCGAGGACTGCGGGGGTGGTCATGCCTGCCATGCCGTTGCCGGCGTCGACCACGACTTTCAGCGGGCGGGAGCCGCTGAGGTCCACGAGGCTGCGCAGGTACTCGGAGTAGTCCTTGAGGACATCGCGGACGCTGATCAGGCCCCGGGTGCCCTGGGCGGGGATGGTGCCGGCGTTGAGGTATTCCTCGGCGCGGGCCTGGATCTCCTTGAGTCCGGTCTCGGAGGAGATCGGGACGGCGCCGGCCTTCGCCATCTTGATGCCGTTGTACTCGGCGGGGTTGTGGCTGGCGGTGAAGGTGGCGCCGGCGGCGTTGAGCTTGCCGCAGGCGAAGTAGAGCTCGTCGGTGGAGATCAGATCCAGGAGCTGGACGTTGGCCCCGCGGGTGGCGGCGCCGTTGGCGAAGGCCCGGCTGAATTCGGGGGAGGAGGGGCGCATGTCGCCGCCGACCAGGACCGTCTGTCCGCTCAGTTCGAGGACGTCGACGAAGGCGGCGCCAACCGCCTCGACGATCTCGACCGTGATCGAGTCGCCGACGATGCCGCGCACGTCGTAGGCCTTGAAGGAGGCCGAGAGGTCATAGGTCTTGGTCTGTTCGCTAGTCACGGGCACCATCTTACGGTGAAGGGTCCGCCGCGCAGCCGAAACGGGTCCGCTTATGTGGATTTCCCGGGAGACGTTGTCCACATAGGTGCGGGCGGGCTTCGTCGCTGTCGGAGGGGGCTGGGATACTGAAGCAATGGCTACTCCCCAGAACACACCAGTCATGACCCCTGACTCGACGACCCATGAATCTACGACGCGGGCCCAGGAATCCACGACGCGGGCCCAGGCGCAGGACGTGCTGCGCGAGCTCGTCGGAAACCCGGGAGCGGACTTCCACGAGGGGCAGTTCGAGGCCATAGAGGCGTTGGTCGACGGCGGCCGGCGGGCCCTCGTGGTCCAGCGCACCGGCTGGGGCAAGTCCGCGGTGTACTTCGTCGCCTCCCTGCTGCTGCGCCGCCGCGGTGCCGGCCCCACCCTGATCGTGTCGCCGCTGCTGGCCCTCATGCGGGACCAGGTCGCCGCCGCAGCCCGGGCCGGGGTCCGGGCCGTGGCCATCAACTCGGCCAACCAGCTCGAATGGGACACCGTCCGGGAGCAGCTCGCAGCCGATGAGGTGGACGTCCTCCTTGTGTCTCCGGAGCGGCTCACCAACCCCTCCTTCCGCGAGAACCAGCTCCCCGAACTGGTCCGGCGCACCGGGCTCCTGGTGATCGATGAGGCGCACTGCATTTCCGACTGGGGCCACGACTTCCGCCCGGACTACCGCCGCATCGCCGACCTGATCACCCAACTGCCGGACAGCGTTCCCGTCCTGGCCACCACGGCCACCGCCAATTCCCGGGTGGTCCACGACATTGAGGAACAGCTCGGCGAGGGCGTCCTGACCATCCGCGGCGCCCTGGGCCGCGACTCCCTCCGGCTGGGCGTCCTTCGGCTGCCGGACTCCCGCGAGCGGTTGGGCTGGCTGCTGACCCACCTGCGGGACCTGCCCGGCAGCGGCATCATCTACACCCTGACCGTCTCCGCGGCCGAGGACACCGCCCGGCTGCTGGCCGAGGCCGGCCACAACGTGCTCTCCTACACCGGCAGGACCGACCCGGCGGACCGGGAACGGGCGGAGCAGTTGCTCAAGGACAACGAGGTGAAGGCGCTGGTGGCCACCTCGGCCCTCGGGATGGGCTTCGACAAGCCCGACCTCGGCTTCGTGGTGCACCTGGGCGCCCCCTCCTCGCCCGTGGCGTACTACCAGCAGGTGGGCCGTGCGGGCCGTGGCGCCGCGAACGCCGACGTCCTGCTGCTTCCCGGATCGGAGGACCGGGATATCTGGCAGTACTTCGCCACGGCGTCCATGCCTTCGGAGGAGAAGGCCGCGGCGGTGCTGACCGCCCTGGCCGAAGCCGGAACCGCCGTGTCCACCGTCGCCCTGGAAGCACGCGTGGACCTGCGCCGGACGCCGCTGGAACTGCTCCTCAAGGTCCTGGCCGTCGACGGGGCCGTGGAGCGGGTCGGCGGCGGCTGGCGCTCCACCGGCATGCCCTGGGCCTACGACGCCGAACGGTACCGCCGGATCGCCGAGGCCCGCGTGGACGAGCAGGACTCCATGGTGATCTACCAGGACACCGCCGGGTGCCGGATGGAGTACATCACCTCTGTCCTCGACGACGAGACCGCCCACCCCTGCGGGCGGTGCGACAACTGCGCCGGACGGTGGTTCCCGGCCGACATCGCCGCCGACGCAACCCAGACCGCCGATGCCACGCTCAGCCGCGCCGGGATCGTGCTGGAACCCCGTTTGCAGTGGCCCAGCGGGATGGACCGCCTGGGCGTGGCCGTCAAGGGCAAGATCAAGCCCGAGGAGAGCGTGGCCAACGGCCGGGCACTCGCCCGCCTGACCGACCTTGGCTGGGGCGGCGCGCTGCGCGAGACGTTCGCCGCCGGTGCCCCGGACCGTGCCGTGGACCCGGCGATGCTGCGGGCCTGCGTCCAGGTGCTGCGCGAGTGGGGGCAGGGCGATTCCCGGACCCCCGGCTGGAGCGGGGCAGGCCGGCCGGCGGGAATCGTCAGCGTCCCGTCCCGGAGCAAGCCGGAACTGGTTGACTCGCTGGCCCGCGGCATCTCGGAGATCGGCCGCATTCCGTACGTCGGCGCGCTGCAGCTGGCCCACGGCGGACCCACGGGCGGCCGTGGCGGCAACAGCGCGTACCGGCTCGCGGGGGTCTGGGAGCGCCTGGTGGTGGGCCCGGAATTGGAGGCTGCCCTCGCCGGGATTCAGGGCCAGAGCGTGATGCTGATCGATGACCTGGTGGACAGCCGCTGGAGCGTCACTGTGGCGGGCCGGGCCCTGCGCCAGGCCGGCGCGGGAGCCGTGTTGCCTTTGGTGCTGGGCCAGGCCGGCTAGGCACGGGGCACGGCCTGGGCCGGCCAGCCCCCGGGTACGCAAAAGGCCCCGGTCCAGGACCGGGGCCAAACGCGGAGACGGGGGGATTTGAACCCCCGGTGGAGTTGTGCCCCACACTTCATTAGCAGTGAAGCCCATTCGGCCGCTCTGGCACGTCTCCATCCGCTATCACTAGCCCACCAAGGATACGCAGAAGCGGCCATGCAGCGCAAAACGGTTGGCGGGCCGCCGGGTCAGGCGCCGCTGCCCGCCAGCGCCCGCCAGAGGAAGTGCTGGCTGCGGCTCTGCAGCGCCGCGGCCTGCCGGTTGTCCGAGGCGCCGGCGTGGCCGCCCTCGAGCGCCTCGTGGAACCACACGTTCGGGATCCCCATCGCCTGCATGCGCGCCGCCATCTTGCGCGCCTGCACCGGCCCCACCCGGTCGTCCGAGGTGGCGGTCCAGATCAGCGTCTCCGGGTACTCAACCCCGTCCCGTAGCAGGTGGTAGGGCGAGAACGTCCGGATGAACTCCCACTGGCCGGCGTTGTCCGGGTCGCCGTACTCGCCGATCCAGGAGTAGCCGGCCGAGAGTTTGCTGTACCGGCGCATGTCCAGCAGCGGCACACCGCAGGAGACGGCGCCGAAAAGCTCCGGGTACTGGGTGAGCATGTTGCCCACCAGCAGGCCGCCGTTGGAGCCGCCCACGCAGCCCAGCCGCTCCCGCGAGGTCACGCCGCGGGAGATCAGGTCCCTGGCCACCGCGGCGAAGTCCTCGTAGGCGCGGTGCCGGTTTTCCTGCAGGGCGGCGCGGTGCCAGGCGGGCCCGTATTCGCCGCCGCCCCGGATGTTGGCCACCACGTAGACGCCGCCGCGGCTGTGCGGGGCCCCGCCGTCGGCCCCGGCCATCTCCTCGGTCCGGCGTTCCAGCCAGGCACGGCCCACCACGCCGCTGTAGGCGGGGGTGCGGGAGACCTCGAATCCGCCGTAGCCGGAAAGCTGGGTGGGGTTCTGGCCGTCGAGAACCAGGCCGCGCGCCGCGATCTGGAAGTAGGGGACGCGGGTCCCGTCCTGCGAGACGGCGAAGTGCTGCTGCACCTCGTACGCGTCCTCCTCGAAGAACGACGGCGCGGTGCGCACCACCTCGTGGTTGCTGACCACCCCGTCGACGCCGGCGCGGGTGAGCGTGCCGCGGGTGAGGGTGGTGGGCGTGGTGAAGCCGGTAGCCACCAGCCAGAAGTCGTTGCCCCCGGCGGCACCGGCGTCCACGGAACCGTCCGCGCCCTCGACGGAGTCCTCGTCGTCGACGGCGTAGGCGTTCACGTCGTGCAGCGGCGGGCAGGCGTCCAGGACCTTGACCGCCCAGGCCGAGTCGGTGCCGGGCCGCTGCGGGTCCAGCACCCGGATCTCGGAGGACACGTCGCGCAGCAGGTTCAGCAGCAGGAAATCCCGGGTCCAGCTCCAGGACTGCAGCGAGGTGTGCTCATCCGGGGTGAACAGCACGGCCAGGTCGCGGCCGCCGGCCAGGAAGGACTCGAAGTTCACGGCCAGCAGGGAGCCCGCGGGGTAGCTGGTGCCCTCCAGTGTCCAGTCTTTCTGCGGCCGGAACAGCAGCCAGTCCCGGTGCGAGCTGACGTTCACGTCCGCGGGCACATCGATCTCCACCCACTGGCCGTCCACCAGCACCGAGGTGCGGGTCTCGAAGAAGCTGACCCAGTCCACGGCGAAGGTCCGCTCGTAGCCGGGCGTCGAATCGTGCACCACCAGGGCCATCATGTGCTCTTCGGGGATTTCGAACAGCGTCTCGGCGTCGGCCAGGGTCCCGCCGCGGCGCAGCACGACGCCGGTGCTGGCGTAGGAGGACGTGGTCCGCGGCAGCCCCTCGGCGGTGCTGGAGACCAGCAGCGTGTCCTCGTCCAGCCAGGACGCGTTGCCCTTGGCGGTGGGCAGGTCGAAGCCGCCCTCGGCCGGGTCCACGAAGGCGCGGCGTTCGACGTCGAACTCGCGGTAGCGGTTGGCGTCGCCGCCGTCGGGGGAGAGTGCCAGAAGTGCCCGGCGGTGCTCGCCGCCGTCGGCCGGACGGAGGAAGTTGGCTCCGTGGAAGACCCATTCCTGGCTCTCCTCGGCGGCCAGGGCGTCAACGTCCAGCAGGACCTCCCACGCGGGCGATCCCGCCCGGTAGCTGTCCCAGTCGGTACGCCGCCACAGGCCCTTGGGGTTGGTGCCGTCCTTCCAGAAGTTGTAGTACCAGCGGCCGTGCTTGCCGACCATGGCGATCCGGTCGGTGGAGTCCAGGACTTCCAGGATGCGCTCCTGCAGTTCCGCGTACTCTGCGTCCTCCAGCAGTTCCTCGGTGCGGGCGTTCTGCTCGCGGACCCAGGCCAGCTGTTCCTCGCCGTAGATCTCCTCCAGCCAGATGTTCTCGTCAACGGGTTCGGGCGCGGATCCCGGGGCGGCACCGGACACGGGGAATTGCTCAGCAGCAGTGGTGGTCATGGGCCCATCCAAGCAACTGCCTCGCCGGGCAGGCAAGTCAAGCCGCCGGGCCCGATGCCGATACTCTGGATGCCGTGGCAACAACGCAAAGCATCCGGACGGCACTGATCGGCGCCGGTCCCCGGGGCACCAGCGTGCTGGAACGGCTGCTCGCCAACTGGGCCCCCGCGGCCCCCGGCGCCACCCTGCAGATCGACGTCATCGACCCCTACCCGGCCGGCCCGGGGCACGTCTGGCGCCCCGACCAGTCGCGGCTCTACCTGATGAACACCCAGTCGTTCTACCCCACCGTGGTGCCCCAGGACCCCGGCCTTGCGCCCCCGCTGGCCGGCGGGACCTTCGAGCAGTGGCGGCAACGCCAGCGCCAGGACCCCGACGCGGCGCTCAGCGGCGCCGAACGCGAGGAACTCGGCGCCCTTGAGGCCACCGGATTCCCCAGCCGCGCGCTGTATGGGCGTTATCTGCGGCACACCCTCGAGGAGCTGGTCGCTGCGGCGCCCGAAGGCGTCACTGTTACCTTCCACCGGACGTCCGCGACGGCGGTCCGCCCCGTCACAGGTGAGGACGACGCCGGCAGCGGGTTCGACGTCGAGCTCGCGGACGGGACCACGCTGAGGGTCGGGTCGGTGGTGCTGGCCCTGGGCCACCTGGAATCCCGGCTGAACCCCGAACAGCGCGGGCTGCAGGCGGCCGCCGGTGAGCTCGGCCTGACCTACCTTCCGCCGGCCGTCCCGGCCGACGTCGACTGGTCCGCCATCCCGGCCGTGCAGCCGGTGCTGGTGCGCGGCATGGGGCTGAACTTCTTCGACGTGATGGGCCAGCTGACCGAGGGCCGGGGCGGGACGTTCCTGCCCGCGGACGACGGCGCCGGGCTCACCTACCTGCCCTCGGGCCGGGAACCGTTCATCATCGCAGCGTCCCGCCGGGGCACCCCGTACCGGGCCAAGGCCACCCTCTCCGGCTACTACCCGGCCTCGGTCAGCCTCCGGTACCTCACGGAGGAGGCGGTGGGCCGCTTCGCCGCCGCCGGCGTGGTGCCCGCCTTCGACCACGACCTCTGGCCGCTGCTCCACCGCGACGCAGTCTGGGCCTACTACTCCACCCTGGCGCGCTCGCAGCCGGACGCCGTCGGACCCGGCCCGGAACGCTTCCTGGCCCTGCTGGAGGAGGCGCTGCACCCGCACGCGCACTCCACCGCCAGGTGGGAGGACGCCGCTACCGAGGTCATCGAGGCGCACGTGGACCCCGCCTGCCGGCTGGACCTGCTGGGCCTGGCCGCGCCCCTGGCCGGGCGCAGCTTCGCCTCCCGGGCGGAGCTGGACGCTGCGGTGACGGACTACCTGCTCGACGACGCCCGGCGCTCCGTCCGGGGCGAGGACGATCCGGTGAAGATGACGATTGGCGCGTTGCACCACGGACGCGCCGTGTTGAAGTCCGTGGTGGCCGACGGCGGCATCACCGACGAGTCCTGGGTGGCCGGGCTGCGCGGCTGGTTCGAGGCCTTCGTGGAGGGCCTGGCCAGCGGGCCGCCCGCCCTGCGCGCCGAGCAACTCGCGGCGCTGGTCCGCGCCGGTGTGGTCAGCTTTGTCGGCCCCGACCCGAAGTTCGGGGTGGACCGCAAGGCCGGCGTGTTCACGGCCGCCTCCCCGTGGGTGGGCGGCCCGGGAGAGACTCCGGGCTCAGCCACGGGCATCGCGCCGGCGGAAACCCCGGCCCGGGTCGAGGCATCCGTCCTGGTGGAGGCCCTGGCCCCGGCGAACCGGGTGGGCGTCAACGCCTCGCCCCTCCTCGAACAGCTGCTGGCCGACGGCCTGGTCCGGCCGCGCCTGACAATGACCGCCGAGGGCATCCCGCTGCAGAGCACCGGCCTGGACGTCGTCCCGCACCCGTACCGCCCGGTGGCCGCGAACGGTGCCGTGACGGAGGGGATCTACGTCCTCGGGCTGCAGCTCTCCGCCGCGCAGTGGGGCACCGCAATCGCCGCGGAGGCCCGGCAGGCGCAGGGCCCGGTCTACCGCAGCGGGCAGCGGACCCTGCGCGACGCGGACGAGATCGCCAGGGACATCCTCGGCGGCTGAGCCCGGGTCAACCAGAACAGGCCCCCCAACGAGAACAGGCACGCCCCGACCCCGGACCGGCCGGCGGACCCACCGCACTGGTGGTCCTCCGTTCCGGCCGGGGCGGGGCGTGCCCGTTCCCGCCAGTCAGGGCATCAGCCCCGCAGGCACTTCTGGTACTTCACCCAGGCGATGCCGTACTTGACCCAGCCGGCCAGGTCGTACCACTTGGTCGGCGGCACCGGGGCGGTGCAGACCGGTGCCGGCGGGGCGCTGGCCGCCACCTGCACCGCGGTCTTCACCACGGTGCCGGACTCGACGGCGGTGAGCACCAGGGTGCCGGTGCCCGCTGCCGCGGCCGCGGGCACGGCGAGGTTGACCGAGGCTGAGCCGGCCGAAACCGGGACGGTGCCCAGCGCGGTGACCTTCCCGGCGGCGTCGGTGAACTCGGCCCGCAGCGAGGTATTGGCCGGGCTGCCGAGCGAGGTGAGGTCCAGCTTCGAGACCGCCAGGGTGATGGCCCCGCCGCCCTTGACCTCGGCCGCGGTGGTGTTGACCAGGGCCACGGAACGGCGTGCGAAGTCCGGCGAGACGGGGTTGTGGGCCTTCAGGTAGGCGATCCACGCGTCCCGGTCAACCAGCCCGGAGTCCTTCGTGCCGGCGCCGGACGTGAAGATCCGGAAGTTGTCGCCGCCGGTTGCCAGGAAGCTGAAGGTGCCGATCCGGTACGACTTCGCCGGGTCGATCAGCGCACCGTTGACCCGGATCGCGGTGATCCGGTCACCCGCGGCGCGGGCGGCGTCGTAGGTGTAGTTGACGTTCTTGGACAGGCCCAGCTGCTGGTAGGCGCGGCTGGGGACCGTGCCGTCCGGGTTGGTCTGCCACTGCTGCTCCAGCAGCGTCTTGAACTGCGCGCCCGTCAGGGTCGTGGTCCAGAGGTTGTTCACGAACGGCAGGACCGCGTTGGCCTCTGCGTAGGTGATGGTGCCGTCCGGGGCGTAGTACAGCTCGTTGCGCAGGCCGCCCGGGTTCACGACGCCGATCTCGGCGCCGCCCAGCTCGGGGGCCTTCAGTGCGTCCACCAGCGAGTCGGCCACGAGGTTGCCCAGGGTGGACTCGCTGCTGCGGTCATCGCGGACAGCGGGGGAGCCGCCGAATGCCGTGGTGATATCCGCGGTGACCTTGCCGACCGGCTGGTTGCCGATCACGGCGGCGTCCGCGACGGCCTTGTCCACGATGGCCTTGACCGCGGCGACGCGCGGGTAGGCGGCGATCAGGTCAGCCGCCGGATCCGTGCTGCGCTTGACGTTGGCCGCCTTGTAACCGGTGACGGACATGGTCTTGGTGTCGATGGTGAGCTGGATCTGGCCGATGAACTCGCCGTAGTTGCCGGTCTGGACGATCGGGCGGGTCTTGCCGGTTGGCTGTCCCGCTCCGTCCAGGACCGGTGCGTCCCAGGCGTACTGCTTGTGGGTGTGGCCGTTGAAGATCGCGGCCACGTCGGGGCTGACCTTCTGGACCATCGCCGCGAAGGGGCCGCCGGCGGCGACTTCCTGCTCCAGGGTGGCGCCTTCGGGCGCTCCGGACCCGGCGCCGTCGTGGTTTTCGACCACGATCACGTCGGCCAGCTTGTCCGCCTTGATCTTCGCGGCGGCCCGGTTGATCGCCTCGACCGGATCGCCGAACTCGAGGTCCGCGATGCCGGCCGGGGTGACCAGGGCCGGGACTTCCTGGGTGACGGTGCCGATCACGGCCACCTTGACGCCGTTCAGCTCCAGCACGGTGTACTCGGGCAGCACCGGCTCGGTGGTGCCCTTCTTGTAGACGTTGGCACCCAGGTACGGGAACTTGGCGTTCGCGTCGCCGGCGATCACGCGGTCACGCAGGTCGGCCCAGCCGCCGTCGAACTCGTGGTTGCCCACGGCCGAGGTGCGCAGTTCCAGGGTATTGAGAACGTCGATGGTCGGCTGGTCCTTGGCCACCGCGGAGGCGAACAGGGAAGCGCCGATGTTGTCGCCCGCGGAGAGGAACGCGGTGGCGCCGGGGGCGGCGGCAGCGCGGAGCTTCTCGATGGTGCCGGCGAACTGCACGGTGTTGGAGTCGATCCGGCCGTGGAAGTCGTTGATTCCCAGCAGGTTGAGGTCGACGCTGGCCGGGAGGGCCGGGCCGGCCTTCAGGTCCAGGCCCACCACCACGGGGTCGTGGTCGCTGGCGCGGAACTGGTCCGGGGCGTAGTAGTCGGTGACGTTGTTGTTGTAGCGGCTGTACTCCAGCGCCACGGATTCCACCGAGTTGATGTTCCAGATGTCCGCGCCGGTGACGGCCGCGTTGGCCGCCGGGGAGGCGAGGATGTGGTCCAGGGAGCCCACCAGGCCGCCGAAGAGGTAGGAGTGCTTGGCGGAGCCGTCGGCGTTCCGGGCCTTCTCGTCCTGGTTGACGTACCCGGCGCCGGTGAGGACGTTGATCGGGTCCTCCTTGGCGTAGGAGTTGAAGTCGCCGATCAGGAAGACCTTGTCCGTGCCCTTGGACTTCTGCAGCTCGTCGGCGAAAGCCAGCAGGGACTGCGCCTGGGCGGTGCGGGCGACGTTGGAGTTGCCCTGGCCCTTGTCCGTGTCGTCCGGGGTCGCGGCGGAGCCCTTGGACTTGAAGTGGTTGGCGATCGCGATGAACTTCTTGTCATCGGAGGCACCGGCCGGCTTGAAGACCTGGGCCAGCGGCTTGCGGGCGCTGGCGAAGGCCACGGTGTCGTTGAGGATGATGGACTCGCCCACCGGTTCGGCGGCGGCCTTCTTGAAGATGAACGCGGTGCGGATCATGTCCTCATCGGACAGCGGGGGCGCGTTGGCGGGGGTGCGGACGTAGTCCCAGATGCCGGGGGTGGCAACGTTCAGGGCGTCCACCAGGGTGGACAGGGCGGCGTCGCGGCTCTTGCCGAACTGGGCCGAGTTCTCGACCTCCATCAGGGTGACGACGTCGGCGCCGGACTTGGTGATCGCGGCAACGATCTTGTCCTGCTGGCGCTTGAAGTTCTCCGCGTTCGCGGCGCCGCGGACGTTGCAGCCGCCCTGGACGGTGATCGGGTTGCCGGCGCGGTCCTTGTAGAACGTGCAGCCGGCCACCTGGTCCCCGGTGGTGGGGAAGTAGTTCAGCACGTTGAAGGAGGCGAGCTTGAGGCTGCCGCCCACGGCCGCGGGGGCATCGGCGCGGGTGGCGCCGAAGCGGGCCGGCTGGACCGTGGCGGCGTTCGCCGGGGTCAGCTGGGTCAGCGGCTGGAACTTCCAGGCGTTGTTGGCGTAGCCCAGGACCACGTTGGTCGTGAACGTCACGGGGGAGCCGACGCGGACCGGGTCGGCGCCTGTCAGGTAGGGCAGCGGCTGCGCCTTGGCGGCGGCGTCCTTGAGGAAGTTGGTGGTGGCGCCGTCGTCGAGCTTGATGCCGCGCTCCGCGTTGGCCGCCACGGTAGCGGTGTACTCGGCGGAGCCGTAGGGTGCGACGGCGGTGGGCTGCTCGAGCGGGGTGGTGCCCCCGGCCAGGCCGATCTCGCCGTACTGGTTCAGCGAGAAGTTGTCCGCCACCGTGACGGGGCCCTGCGGGGTCAGGAGCATGCCCTCGAGGGATTCGCGGAACGCCTCGCTGGCAGGAAGGCTGAAGCCGGTGGCCTTGACCTCCGGGGCGGCCTCGGCCAGCGCGGCGATCCCGGTGGTGCCGGTGACGTTGAGCTGGGTCATGCCGTAGTACTCGGCGACCTCGCCGGTCACCTCGAGGTAGTCGCCGATCTTCACGGAGGCGACGGCGGCGGGTGCATAGACGAAGATGCCGTCGGAGGCGGTGTGGTTGGCCGGGGTCAGGTCACCGCCGGTACCGGGGGTCTGGAGGTAGAAGCCGGAGATCCCGCCGGTGGGGTAGGCGGCGGTGACCTTGCCCCGGGTGGTGGCGGTGGTGCCGGTAAACGGGCTGGCGGCGCCGGTGCCCTGGATCTCGGCGATGGTGCGGTTCACCGGGGGAGTGCCGGGGGCCGGGTCGACGGGAGCGGCGGTGCCGTTGGCCGCGCCGGGGGTGATGACGGCGTTGAGGCCGAAGTCCATCGCGTTGTTGTTGCTGTCCACACCGTTGGCGCGGTTGAGGCTGCGGACATCGCCGGTGCCCGACGGGGCGGCCGCGGCCTGGGTCTCGAAGGTGTTCGAGCTGCCGTAGCCGAGGATGTCCGCGACGCTGGCGGGCTCGATAACCGAGCCGGTGCCCAGCGGATTCAGGGCCGCCGGCTGCTTGGCAAGGATGATGGTGCCGCCGCCGACGGCCGGGTTGAACCCGGTGGCCGTGGCGTCCGCCGCGGGCAGGTCCTGGCCGGTGGCGCCGTTGCTTCCGGCCTTGAGCAGGTAAAACCCCTTGGCCGCGATGGTGCCGGTGAGCGGCGCCGTCGAGCTGGGCGCCCCGGTGCCGGTCGCGGAGCGGTACTGGATGGACCAGCCCTCCAGGGATACGGGTGCGTCAGAGGAGTTGTACAGCTCCACGAACTTGTTCTTGAAGGCGGCTCCGGCGCTGCCGCCGCTGAGGTACGCCTCGTTGATGGTCACCGGCGATGTTCCGGCGGCTGCCGGCGAGACCTCCAGTGCTGCGGCCGGAACGGCTGTCAGCGGGGCGGCGATGAGCCCCGCTGACAGCGCGGTGCCCAGCGCTGTCTTCCATGGTGTGATTTTCATTCGCTCTGACTCTCATGAAGGTGCCCGGGTAAGGGCTGGGTGCGATGTCCGGGGTTGTGGCCCCGCGGACGGGCCGGGCTGCTCCTGGTCAAGCAGGTCCCGGCACAGCAAAACAGGGGTGAATGAACACGGAGTGAATGACGTGAACACTCGGCGGGGCGTTCCCCAGCGAAACGCCCAGCAGCCGGCGCGGAAACCCCACCAAAGGGTGTCTCCGGCGACGGGTGGTGGTTGGTACTACGGTGCGTCCCGGCCTTTCCCCTGGCCCGGACACCCCAAAAGAGTACCGACCACGTTCCGCTGAATCAGCGGGTGGCCGGTGCTGGTTAACGCAATTTTTCCAAAAGATTTACTTAGGGTTGGGGCGCCGGGGCGCGCCGGAAGGCCGGCGCTCGCCGTGTTGCGGCCCGGGGTCCCGGGCGGTCAGTGCTGGTTGGGGGTTCGGGCGGTCAGTGCTGGTGAGGGGGAGGTCAGTGCCGGCCGGAATTCAGGCGGGCGATCGCGGCGGACAGGACCG
The DNA here is from genome assembly GCF_040686595.1 of Arthrobacter sp. NPDC080082. Classification (NCBI taxonomy): domain Bacteria; kingdom Bacillati; phylum Actinomycetota; class Actinomycetes; order Micrococcales; family Micrococcaceae; genus Arthrobacter; species Arthrobacter sp. NPDC080082. Next base: position 428,594 of record NZ_JBFBKQ010000003.1, read on the forward strand.
TGGCGAAGCCGCACCAGAGCGGGTAAGGGACCAGGGCGACGCCGGCGGTGCGGTTGAGCGCGTAAGTGCGTCGGGCGAGGTCCGCGCTGCTGAGCGCCAGTACCCCGGCCTCGGCCGCGGCCAGCCAAGGCTTCCGGGAGCGCCAGAAGAGCCAGCTCCACCCGGCGTTCAGTGCGAGGTTGGCGGCCAGGGCGGCGCGGTAGGCGCGGATTGCCTTTTGCCGCTCCACGGCTGTGGGTGCGCCGGACGTCCGGGCCGCGCCCGCCGTGGCCTCGTTGCCGTGCGCGCCGGCCGGGCCGTCGCTGTCGAGGGCGACGGCGGAGGTCACCGCGATGTCGGCGTAGAGCGCGGTCCAGACGAGCGGGAACGCCAGGGTGGGAGGCTGCCACTCGGGCTTCCGGAGCGTCGTGTACCAGCGGCTTTCCGGGTCCGTGGCCAGCCCGCCCAGGGCGGCAGTTGCGGCGGTGGCGGCGGCGGTCCACACCAGGGTGAGCGCTTTCATTGCGGTTCCTCGTTCCGTTGCTGGCGGCGTGGGACCAGACTAACGCCGCCGCGACGACGGTCAAAGGGAGGGCGCGGGACGACCGGCGTGGCCCCGGCCGGCTCTCCCGCAGCTCCGGGCGGTACCGCCGTCGGGAGCTCAAAGATCCGTTTTAAACCCTTGGGCTGGGCGGTCCATTTTGTTATGGTGTGAGAGGTCAGGCAGGCGGCCACTACCCAATGACGGGAGGCCCTGCCTGATGTGCCACTATCTACCGCGGGGCGCCGTCGTCGGCCCCGCCATCGCCGGCGTCGGGTGCCGGCACGGCCCCTGAACCCCTCACTGGAATTCCCCGGACCTGCCGTGCCGCCCGCCCTGAATCGGGCGTGTTTCGGATATGGGTGCGCCCCGATGCTATTGGGGGATGCATCGGGGCGCTGGTCGAAAGCATATCCCGGGGTGCATTGCAAGTCAAATGCCCCGCGGAGGTCCGGTGGAGGAGAGCGGAGTGTGGCCCGCAGTTATTGGGGGCGGGCCACACACCCTCCCCGGGCAGGCTGTCGCGCCGGCTGCGCATTGCGGATTCGCGGCATGCGACGAGAAGGAGGAAGGCTATGACCGAAACTCCCGGCCCCGCCTATGCCAGCGGGGTGAACGCCTCGATTCTGCCGGCCGGAACCTTTGTGATGGACGGGGCCACCCGGTGCATGGCCTGGTCCGATGAGCTGTACGCCATCCACGGCTACAAGCGCGGCGAGGTTGTGCCCACCTTGGCCCTGACCTTGGCACACAAGCACCCGGGGGACCTGCCCCGGATCGAGGCGATCAGCGCCGAACTCTTCGCGCACGGCGGCCACGTGGCCATCTACCACCGCATCATCGACGCCCGATCCCACGAACACCGGGTCCTGACGGCCGGGGAGGCCGTGCTCGACGACGCCGGACGGCTGGCCAGCGTCTCGGGCGTCATGCTGGACCTCACGTCCACCATCCAGTGGGAGACCGAACTTACCGCGCGCGACGCCGTGCGCCGCGCCATGGCGACCAGGGGGACCATCGCCAAGGCGGAGGGAATCCTGATGGGCCGGCTGGGCGTCGGTTCCGACGAGGCGTTCAGGCTGCTCACGTCCTTCAGCAACAACCGGAACGTCAAACTTGCCGGGGTTGCCCAGGCGCTGGTGGCCCTGGCGGACAATTCGGCCGAGGCGCCGGCGCTCGGGGCGATGATCGACGAGCTCAGGCGGCGGGCGTCGGCTCCTGTGGCGAGAGGCGGGCGGCCAGGCCCGACAGCAGGATCGTGAGGCCCTCGTCCAGTTCCGCCTTGCCGTCGTAGTCGATCAGCACGTCAGCCAGGGCCCGGAGGTGGGTGAACTCCCGCGCCGGAAGCTGGTGAAGGCCCAGCCGTAGCAGCGCCTCACTTTCCTCCGGATCCACCACGAACTCCTGCAGCTCGTTGAGGATGTGGCCGTAGAGGTAGCCGTAATATGCGCGGTAGACGTGCAGGGCATCGCTCGCGGCAAAACCGGCCCTCACCAGCAGGGACAGGATCAATTCCAGCGGCCGGAGCGTGCCCGGCGGGCGAAGACCCAGCGGGGTGGACAGCGGCCGGGTCACCAGCAGGGGCACCACATTGGGGTGGCGCAGTGCCACCTCGCGGAGGCTGTGGGCGATGCGCCGGAGGTGGAGCTGCCAGTCCTCCGTCTCGGGAAACACATCCAGTTCGTCGAACACCAGCTCCGTCACGCCGTCCAGCAGGGCCGCGCGGTTCTCCGCGTAGCGGTAGAGGCCCATGGGGTCGCGGCCCAGCGCCTGGCCCAGGCGCCGCATGGTGAGCGCGTCCAGCCCCTCCTCGTCGACCAGCCGGAGGGCTGCGGTGAGGACCAGTTCCCGGCTCAGCCGCGGCTTGGCGGCGGCGGACGACGGCGGGGCGGGGTTTTCCGCGGGAGTCATGGCGATCCGTTCGGTGGGCCGGGAAGCCGGGGTCCATGCTGGTCCCCGGTGCTGTACCCGGCAAGCTTGCTTCGACCCCAGTCTACGCGTACCGTCTACAGTGTAGAGAGGTTGACGCCTTTCACCCGGGCGCCCCGTGCACGGCGGCCCGGTTCAGCCGCTGCAGCCCTCGGCGGCACCACAGCACCCCAGCGGAAATGAGCCAACAATGGCAGATTCGCAGTTTGACCAGTTCCTCCTCGAAGCAACCACTTCTGACAACGCCGCAACGGTCGGCATTGGCCGCGACTGCCTGTACGGCGTCTACACCAGCTGGTGCTTCCTGACCCAGTCCGTTCCGAAGCCCGAAGACGCCTTCTGGGCCGCGATGAAACAAAAACGCATCCGTCCCGGCCGAACGCCGCTCCGCATCAAGGGTCCGGCGGCCGCGGATTACATCATGTCCACCTATCCCGGGATGATCTAGGCATCAGCAGCCGATCGACCGCCGCCGGTAGATACAGAGCATCAGAAAAGAGGGCCGCGGGTCCGGCCGAATGGCCGGACCCGCGGCCCTCTTTCGCGCTTACCTGCCGGTCCGCCGACGGCCGGTCCGCCCACGGGCACTATCGCCCTATGATGCGGCGATGCGGTTACGCGACGGCGGGAACCTCGTGCAGGTCACGGACGGCGGGCAGTTCCTCGAAGGCGGGCTTGGCGAACCAGTATCCCTGGAAGAGGCGGATGCCGGCGGCCTTCAGCATCAGGTACTCGGCCTCGGTTTCGATGCCCTCGGCCAATACGGTGATGTCGAGTTTCCCGGCGATGGCGACGATCCCGTCCACCACGGCCTGCCGTGCCGGGCTGGTGTCCACGTCGCGCAGCAGCTTCATGTCGATCTTGAGCAGATCCGGCTGGAAGTCCACCAGCAGGCCCAGGCCTGCATGCCCGGCGCCGAAGTCGTCGATGGCGGTGGTGAAGCCGTGCTTGCGGTATTCGGTGATGATCTTCTGCAGGTGCGCGGTATCCGCCACCTCTTCGTTCTCGGTGAACTCGAACATGATGGCCGACGTCGGGAAGTTGTTCCGCCGGGCGGCGGACAGTGTGGCGCGCAGGCAGGCGGCCGGCTCGTAGACGGCGTTCGGCATGAAGTTGATAGAGAGCATCAGGGGCTCGTCCGCCGGGAACAGGCGTGAGGCGAGTTCGATGGCCTTGACCCGGCAGTCCTGATCGAAGCGGTACTTCTGTTCGGGGGAGACCTGGGACAGGACCGAGTAGGCGCCCTCGCCGGCGAGCCCGCGCACCAGTGCCTCGTAGCCCCATACCCGGCCGGCGACGGCGTCGTAAATGGGCTGAAAAGCCATGCTGAAATCGAAGTCGAGTTTCGCGGCAGTGCTGCAGCCGTCGCAGGTCATAGGGGCGTCCTTTCGTGGTTTAGGTCCACCGTAGGTCCACCGCCCGTGCCCGCCCCGAAACCGGCCGTCCGCATTTTTCCGTGTCGGAGGCGTCCAAACCGTCCAAAGACTGCCCCGGTACGGGAAAGGCCGGTGCCCGCAGCCTCTCAGCTGCGGCCACCGGCCTCTTGGCGCGCACTGGGCGCATCCCGCGGAAGGTAAGAGATTCGAACTCTTGGTACGGGGTTACCGCACACTGGTTTTCAAGACCAGCTCCTTCGGCCGCTCGGACAACCTTCCCTCCCGCGTAGTCTTTCATAGTCGGCGGACGGCCACAAAAGTCTTGATGGTCCCCGCCGGAGCCCCCGCCGCGTCCTAGGCTGGGGGAAGTGCACGTACGGCTGGCCGTGGCCGGCGGGCAGGCAAGACATCGGTGAAGAAGCGGAGAACTCCATGAAGGCTGTCTACATCTCAGAGCCCGGCGGACCCGAGGTCCTGGAGGTGCGGGACGTTCCTGCGCCGGTTCCCGGCCCCGGCGAGGTCCTTATCGACGTCGTGGCCGCCGGGCTAAACCGGGCGGATGTCCAGCAGCGCCGCGGGTTCTACCCGCCGCCCCCGGGTGCCTCGGAGATTCCCGGGCTGGAGGTCTCGGGCCGGATCGCGGGCTTCGGCCCCGGTGTCACCAAGCCCTTCTCCCAGGGCGACAAGGTGGTGGCGTTGCTGGCAGGCGGCGGCTACGCCGAGCAGGTCGCCGTGCCGGCCGGCCAGGTGCTGCGCGTCCCCGACGGCGTCGACCTGGTCACCGCCGCGTCCCTGCCCGAGGTAGCGGCCACCGTGTACTCCAACCTCGTCATGACCGCCCAGCTGCGCGCCGGCGAGACCGTCCTGATTCACGGCGCCACCGGCGGCATCGGAACCATGGCCATCCAGATGGCCAAGGCGCTCGGGGCGCACGTGGCCACCACCGCCGGCACCGACGAGAAGTTGGGAACCGCCAAGGCCTTCCTGGGCGCGGACATCGCGATCAACTATGCCGAGGAGGACTTCCCGGCGAGCCTCAAGGCGCAGAACGGCGGCCACGGGGCGGACGTGATCCTCGACGTCGTCGGGGCCAAGTACCTCGCGAAGAACATCGAGGCGCTGGCGGACTACGGCCGACTGGTGGTGATCGGGCTCCAGGGCGGCACCACCGCGGAACTGGACCTGGGGCAGTTGCTGCGCAAGCGCGCCGCGATCATCGCAACCTCGCTGCGGCCCCGGCCGGTGGAGGAAAAGACCGTCATCATGGACGCGGTTCGCGACGCCGTGTGGCCGCTCCTGGTGGACGGGCAGGTCCGGACGCTGGTGGCAAAGACCTTCCCGCTGGACCAGGTCCGGGAGGCCCACCGCTACTTCGACTCCGGCGAGCACATGGGCAAGATCCTGCTGGTCATGTGAGCGGAAACATGCCGTTCCGGGCATAGCACGGCACGCGGCGGCGGGCGAATCACGATACTGTAATTCCATGCACGGTATACACGCGTCTTGGGGCGCGTGTATCCCGTCGCCCTGCTAGCGTCGGATACACCATGTCTATCCGCCACAGCCTGCTCGCGCTGCTGCAGGACCGCCCCCGCTACGGCTACCAGCTGCGGACGGAATTCCACGCACGCACCGGCTCCGCCTGGCCGCTGAACATCGGGCAGGTCTACACCACCCTCGACCGCCTCGAGCGCGACGGCATGATCTCCCGGGACGGCGACGACGGCGCCGGCCACATTCTCTACAGCCTCACTCCGGCGGGCGCCGATGAGGTACGGACCTGGCTGCGGACCCCGGTGGGGCGCAGCAACCCGCCGCGGAACGAGCTGGCCATCAAACTCGCCCTCGCCCTGACGCTCCCGGGAGCCGACGTCGGCGGAATCATCCAGACCCAGCGGGCCGTGTCCATCCGGGCGCTCCAGGACTACACCAAGGCCCGCCGCGACGCGGCCGCTCAACCGCGGCTTGCTGACACCGCCCGCCTGCTGGTGCTCGACTCCCTGATCTTCCAGACGGAGGCCGAGGTGCGCTGGCTGGACCTGTGCGAGGCCCGCCTGATGCAGCTCACCGGCCCCGCCTGAGCCGCCGTTGGGCGCGGCGTCTTTACCGTCCGGCGATCGGTGCGGTGCGCGGCGTCGCCGCCGGGACCCGTGAGGTGCGCCACGTTGGTAAGGTGCCATGGGGCAGGTCTGACCATTGGCCTGTCCGATGGGTTTCTCAAGGAGGAGACATGGGCACCATGCCAGCTGGCAGGCCACAGACCGCTGATCCCGAGGACGGCATCACGCCGGTGCCGGGACTGCCACCGACGGCCGTTGACGAGACCGTCCGCGAGGCGGAAGAACGAAAGTGGACCCCGGGGAAGATTGCCCTCTGGGCCGCCATCGCCCTGCTGGGCGGTGTCGCCTGGTTCATGCTGGCGATCATCCGCGGCGAGACGGTCAACGCGATCTGGTTCGTGTTCGCCTCCGTCTGCACCTACCTGATCGGGTACCGCTTCTACTCGAAGGTCATCGAGCGGTACATCACCAGGCCCAATGACCGCCGCGCCACCCCGGCCGAATACAAGGCCGACGGCAAGGATTACGTCCGCACGGACCGCAATGTCCTCTTTGGCCACCACTTCGCCGCCATCGCCGGCGCCGGCCCGCTCGTCGGCCCGGTCATCGCCGCGCAGATGGGCTACCTGCCCGGCACCATTTGGATCATCATCGGCGTCGTCCTCGCCGGCGCCGTCCAGGACTATCTGGTCCTCTTCTTCTCCATGCGCCGCGGCGGCCGGTCCCTCGGCCAGATGGCCCGCGAGGAACTCGGCGTCATCGGCGGCACCGCCGCCTTGATCGCCACGCTGCTGATCATGATCATCATCGTCGCGATCCTGGCGCTCGTCGTCGTCAACGCCCTCGGCGAGAGCCCCTGGGGTGTCTTCTCCGTCGGCATGACCATCCCGATCGCCCTGTTCATGGGCGTCTACCTGCGCTACCTCCGGCCCGGCAAGGTCATGGAAGTCTCCATCATCGGCTTCGTACTCCTGATGGCCGCCATCATCGGCGGCGGCGCCGTCGCCGGCACCGAATGGGGCGCGGCGTTCTTCCACCTGGACAAGGTCACCATAGCCTGGGGCCTGATCATCTACGGCTTCATCGCCGCGATCCTGCCCGTGTGGCTGCTGCTGGCCCCTCGTGACTACCTCTCCACGTTCATGAAAATCGGCGTGATCGTGATGCTGGCCCTGGCCATCATCGTGGTCCGGCCCGAAATCACCGTCCCGGCCTTCAGCGAATTCGCCTCCCGCGACAACGGCCCCGTCTTCTCCGGCGCCGTGTTCCCGTTCCTGTTCGTCACCATCGCCTGCGGTGCCCTCTCCGGCTTCCACGCCCTGATCTCCTCCGGCACCACGCCCAAGCTGATCGAGAAGGAACGCCAGACCCGCCTGATCGGCTACGGCGGCATGCTGATGGAATCCTTCGTCGCGATCATGGCGCTGGTTGCGGCCATCTCGATCGACCGCGGCATCTACTTCGCCATGAACGCCCCGACGGCGCTGACCGGCGGCACCGTGGAAACGGCCGCGCAGTGGGTCAACAGCCTGGGCCTGGCCGGGGTCAACATCACCCCCGACGTGCTCGCCCAGACCGCCAAGGACGTGGGGGAGCAAAGCATCATCTCCCGCTCCGGCGGCGCCCCGACGCTGGCCGTCGGCCTGGCCCACATCATGCAGCAGTTCATCGGCGGCACCGCCATGATGGCGTTCTGGTACCACTTCGCCATCATGTTTGAGGCGCTGTTCATCCTCACCGCCGTCGACGCCGGTACCCGCGTGGCCCGCTTCATGCTGCAGGACTCGATCGGCAACTTCGTCCCCAAGTTCAAGGACCACTCGTGGCGGCCCGGTGCGTGGCTGACCACCGCCGTCATGGTGCTGGCCTGGGGCGCCGTGCTGCTGATGGGCGTCACCGATCCGCTGGGCGGCATCAACACGCTGTTCCCGCTGTTCGGCATCGCCAACCAGCTGCTGGCCGCGATCGCCCTCGCCGTCGTGCTGGCCATTGTCGCCAAGCGCGGGACGTTCAAGTACCTGTGGATCGTGGCACTCCCGCTGGCCTTCGCGGCCGTCGTGACCATCACCGCCAGCTTCTACAAGATCTTCTCCCCGGTGCCGGCGGTGGGCTACTTCGCCCAGAACGCGGCGTTCGCCAAGGCCCTGGCCGACGGCAAGACCTCCTTCGGGACGGCGAAGACGACGGCGGCCATGGAAGCGGTGGTCCGCAACACCATGATCCAGGGCTGGCTTTCGGTGATCTTCGTGGTGCTGAGCATCATCGTCATCATCACCGCCGTGATCGCCGCCGTGAAGGCTTACCGCAACGCCGCCAAGGGCATCGCCAACGTCGAGTACGAGGACCCCGCGCAGCCGTCGCGCGTCTTCGCCCCCGCGGGCGTCTTACCCACCCCGGCGGAGCGGGAGCTGCAGGCCGAGTGGGACAAGCTGCCCGCCGACCGCCGGCTCGAACACTCGGCGCGGCACTAACGGAGCCGGCCATGAATGCGCTCCTCACGGGCCTGCGCGGTTTCGCCGGCTACTTCAGCGGCGTCCTCGGGGCCGACGCGTACCGGAAGTACCTGGAACACCACCGGGATTCCGGGCACACCGGGCCCCCGCTCACCGAGCGGGAATTCTGGCGGGACCACACGGACCGCCAGGACACCAACCCGCAGGGCCGGTGCTGCTAGGGCCGGGCCTGATCCACGACGGCGCCGCCGGGGAACCCCGTGTTCCCCGGCGGCGCTTTTGCGTGTCCGGGCGTCGTCCCGGCGCATCTTCCGCCATCTTCCGGCGGCGGGCGGCTGTGGGCGAACGCGTGACGTGCCCCGGCGTCATGAAGCCCTACCGAGTCCGGATCCGCGTGAGAGTATGAAGCCATGAGCGAGCCGACCGACGCGCAGCCCGGCGAGGACACCCCCGTTGAGGGCATCGCCACCCCCGCGGGCACACCCGAGACCACCCTTCCGGACGGGGCGTCCGGCAGTCAGACCCCCGAGGCGGCCGCACCCGGCCGGCCGCGGGGCAGCCACGTCCAGGACCTGGTGGACGAACCGGCGAAGGTCATGCGGATCGGGACCATGCTGAAGCAGCTGCTGGACGAGGTGAAGTCCGCCCCGCTGGACGACGCCGCCCGGGTCAGGCTCGCCGAAATCCACGAACGCTCCATCCGTGAGCTTGAGGACGGGCTTGCCCCCGAACTGGTCCAGGAACTGGAACGGATCCACCTGCCCTTCGGCGAGAACGGGGCACCCTCCGACGCGGAGCTGCGCATCGCCCAGGCCCAGCTGGTCGGCTGGCTGGAGGGGCTCTTCCACGGCATCCAGACGGCCATCGCCGCCCAGCACGCCGCCCGCGAACACGCCGCCGCGCAGATGCAGCTGCGCCAGCTGCCGCCCGGCACCATGATCGCCCCCGGCGTCATCATCGGCGAGAACGGCGAACCGCAGCGGGCAGCGGAGCCGCGGCCGGGCGCGGATCCGGCCCAGCCAGCGGACCCGGACCACGGCCCGGGCCAGTACCTCTAGGGAGCCATGGGATTCTTCAGCGCCGCACGGCAGGGCCGCAAGGACGACGCCGAACTCGGCAAGGGCCTCTGGCGGCGCGCCCACGACCGCTTCGTCCGCGGCCTGGACCGCTACCACCAGGTGCTCGAAGGCGTCGAGGACGAGACGCTGTACGCGGAACTCGTCGAGATCGCCAACGAACTCTCCGACCTCGCCGTCCGGGTCCGCGCGGTCTGCACGGAGGCCCAGCGCCGCTCGCCCAGCGAGGGCCTGGACATTCCGGGAAACCTCGCCGCGGTACACCGGGCACTGTCGACGGCGGGGAACTCGCTGGCCATGACGGCGGAGGCGGCCGCGATGCTGCGCCTGGCCGTGGGCCCGGTCCCGGTGGGCGCGGCGTCGGTGCGCCGGCGTGCCGAGAACGTCGTTGAACACGTTGAAGACGCCGAACGGCAGCTCGCCGCAGCCTCCTGACGTGGCCCGCCGCCCACGCCACCGCAGGGCGTGCGGATATTCCGGGTTAAGCGGCTAGCTTAGCGGCGCCCGGAACGCTGGTGTCCGGGCCGCGGGCTTGGCAGGATACAACAATGACTTCTTCACCTGAACTGACTTTCAATGACGGCAACACCATCCCTCAGCTCGGTTACGGCGTGTGGCAGGTCGAGGACGACGTCGCGGAAAAGGTCGTAGGCCAGGCCTTTGAGGCCGGCTTCCGCCACATCGACACCGCCAAGATCTACGGAAACGAGGCCGGCGTCGGCCGCGCGATCGCCAGCTCCGGCCTGAAGCCGGAGGAAATCTTCATCACCACCAAGCTGTGGAACTCGGACCAGGGCTACGAATCCACCCTGAAGGCGTTCGAGGAATCCATGGAGCGCCTTGGCCTGGAAACCCTGGACCTGTACCTGATCCACTGGATGCAGCCCAAGCAGCAGAAGTACGTGGACACCTGGAAGGCGCTCATCGAGCTCCAGAAGCAGGGCCGCGTGAAGTCGATCGGCGTCTCCAACTTCTCCAAGGAAGGCCTGCAGGAACTTATCGACGCCACCGGCGTCGTCCCGGCCATCCACCAGATCGAGCTGCACCCGTTCTTCAACCAGGCTGACCTGCGCGAGTTCGGTGCCGCCAACGGCATCCTCACCCAGGCCTGGTCGCCGCTGGGTCAGGGCGGAGAGCTGCTGGAGAGCGCTGTCATCAAGGAGATCGCCGCCAAGCACGATGCCACCCCGGCTCAGGTGGTCATCGCCTGGCACCTGGCCATCGGCAACGTCGTGATCCCCAAGTCCGTCACCGAGTCCCGGATCCGCGAGAACTACGCGGCCCTCGATGTCAGCCTGGACGAGACGGACATCCAGGCCATCAACGGCCTGGACCGCACCGCCGAGGGTGCCGGCCGGATCGGCCCCGACCCGGCCGTGTCCGACTTCGCCTAAGCCGCGAAGCCGGCGGAGCCCACCGCCTCGCAAGGCCCCTGCAGGCGTGACCAAGTCACGACTGCGGGGGCCTTTGCCGTGCCCGGTGCGCGCTGATCGGCCGGGGCCTGAGCGGCGGGCTTAGGCGGCGGCGCGGGCCGCCGTCGGGCGCACGACGTCGATGACCGCCCAGCCGTCCTCGTCCCGGACCTGGCGGCAGGCGAAACGCTCGGCGGATGCGGCGTCGTCAAAGGACTCGGTGCGGATCCGTCCGCAGTCGCCGTCCAGATAGGTGACTTCCCAGTATTCGGCTGCTGATGCCTGTTGCTGTTCCATGGAATTAAGTCTGCAGCCGGCCTCTGACACTCAAGCGGTTAGTCGGCCGGTGTGTCGCCCAACCGCAGGACGCGCTCACGGGCCAGGTCCTCCCGCCGGCGGTCCCGGTCCGCGGCACGGCCGGCCTGGCGGGCCGCCGTGAGCGCGGAATCCCGTTGCCTTCGGGCCTCCCGCAGGCGTTCTTCCGCCGCCGCGAGTTCTTTGGCCAGCCGCGTCACCTCAGCGGCCAAGGCCTCTGCCTGCTCGGTCGCCTCCTTCTGGGCCGCGACCGTGCGGTGTTCCTCCCCGCGGCTGCTGCGGGCAGCCCTGGACGCCTCCTCCAGCGCGGCCCGGGCACGCTCAAGCGCGCTGGGTCCGGGTGGCCGCCGTTGTCCCACCGCGCGCAACCGGGGTTCAGTCCGTTCCTCGGCCCCGGCCTTTGCCCCGGCGCCCTCCGCCTTTTTCCCAGCAGGCGGGGGCCCCTTTGCTGCTCCCTCCGGGCCGGCTTTCAGCCCGGTCACGGGACCGGGCGCTCCGGGGACGGCCACGGCGCCGTCGAGGTCCACTACGTCGACGCCGTCCGCGCTCAGGGCGCGCAACAGCCGTCCGCTGCACACCGCGTCGGCCGCGCCCCGGTCCGCCGTCGCCGCCCGCAGCGTCTCCTCGATTTCCGTCGCGATGGTTGCACTGATGGCGCGGCCCTGCTGGGCGGCGGCCTCCCGGGCGGCGTCGACGGCGGCCGCCAGCTGGGTCCGGCGCTCCCGTCCCAGGCTGCGCAGCGCGGCGGCGTCGAGGCTGTCCTGCGCCCGGCGCATCGCGGTCCCCAGCTCCGCTAGGCCGGCGAGCAGCTCGGGCCGCCGGCGTGCCAGCATGTTCACCGCCCAGGCGCTGGCCGAGGGCTTGGGCAGCGTCCGGACCTCCGCCGCCAGGGCGCGGGTCTCCGGGGTGGGCGCCGACGCAGCCAGCAGCTCCTTCGCGGCCTCGGCCCGCGCCGGGACAAACCCGTCGAACGCCGTGCCGTAGAGCCGCGCCGCGATGCCCGCCAGCTCGTCCGTTGACATGCAAGAATCATAGAAGCTCCGGCCCGATCGCCGGGGGCGCGCAGCGCACGTTCACCGTAGGAGAGCCCCCACGTGATTGAGATTGCCGGCCTGCCGGCCCACATCCTCCTTGTCCACGCCGTCGTCGTCCTCGGCCCCATCGCCGGCGTCGCGGCGATCGTGTACGCCGTCGCCCCGCGCTGGCGGCGGCTCCTGGCCTGGCCGCTGGCCGTGCTCTCGCTCTTGCTGGTGCCGGTGTCCCTGGTGACCGCGCAAGCCGGCGAGCAGCTGGAGAAGGCCCGGCCCGCGACCAAGTTGATCCGCGAACACGCCGAACAGGGCGATGTGTTGAAGTACGTCTCGGTGATCTTCTTCGTGTTCGTCGCCGCGATGATCGTGGTCAGCTACGAACCGATCGGCCGCCGCTTCGCGTTCCTGGGCAGCCTGCGGGAAAACCGCACGGTCCGGATCATCCTCCTCGTCGCGGGTGCCTTGGCCGGCGTGTTCTTCATCTACCAGACCATCGTCACCGGTCACTCGGGCGCGGTGTCCGTCTGGTCCCGCTGACCGCCGCCAGCAACAGCACCAGCGCCACGGCCTGAAGCGCGGCGACGGTCGCCATGAGCGCCGGGCGGAACGGATAGAGCGCTCCGTACAGCGCCCCGCCCGCCAACGCACCGGCCCCCTCGAAGGCGGCAAACACCCCGTACGCCGAACCCTGCCGCGCCTCGGGGACGATGTCTGCGACCAGCGCCTTGACCGTCGAGTCCTGGATCCCGGTCGCGGCGCCCCAGACCGCCACGCCCGCCAGCGCCGGCCCGGCGGCAGGCGAAAGGGCCAGGACGGGCACCAACGCGACGAGCACCGGCAGCACCAGCAGCACCGCCCCGCCGGCACGGTCGTAGAGGTATCCGCTGGCCAGCGCGCCGAGCGCCGCGGCGCCCATGGCGGCGGCGTAGAGCAACGGCACCACGGCCACCGGGACATTGACCGCCGTGCTGAGGTGGAAGGAAATCACGCCGAACGCCACCAGCCCGGCGCTCCAGAAGAAGGCGCCCACGGCGAAGCGCAGGAAGACCGGCGAGAACAACGACGGCGCCGCCGCACCGCCGGGGCCGGCACCCGGGCCGGGTACCCGCCGGCGGAGCCAGACCAGGAGCGCCAGGACAGCCCCCGCGGGTACGGCCAGGACCGCGAACGCGGCCTGCAGGAGACCCGTCGCGGCCAGGACCGCGGCGACCAGCACCGGACCCAGCAAGGCCCCGACCAAATCCAGGGCCTTGTGCGCGGCGAACCCCCGCCCACGGCCCACGTCCGCCGCCGCGGCGGCCAGCAGCACCGTCTTGGCCGGGCTCCGGACGGCTTTGCCCACCCGGTCCGCGATGATGAGCGCCGAAGCCGCGGCCAGTCCTGCCGCTCCCAGGCCCGGAGTCACCGCCAGCAGCGGCACGCTCACCACGGTCATGGCATACCCGGCCACGGTGAAGCTCCAGTACCGCCGGGTGCGGTCCGCCCAGGGACCGAACACCACCCGCAGGCCCTGCGCCGCCGCCTCCGCGCCGCCGGTGACCAGCCCCACCACCAGCGCCGTCGCGCCGAGCTGGCCGAGCAGGGGTCCGGCGAGGGAACGGGCGCCGTCGGACACCAGATCGGTGACCAGGCTGACCAGGCCGAAGCCCGCCACGGTGCCCCAGGCGCGGTTCCCCCGGGGTGCGCGGCTACCTCCCGGTCCCCGGTTCCCTGGCCTGGGATGTGTCCCGCTCGCGGCGGCCGTTTGAGGGGCCGGCCGCTCCGGTGCTGGGCCTTCCATGGCATCAGAATCGCCCACCGGGAGCCCCGCTACAAGGCCTCCCGTGCGGGGCGGCCGGGCTTACAGGTGCCGGGCCGCGGACGATGGTGAGAGTATGAGCAACGATGACTGAACCCCAGAACCACTTTTCGCAGCCCGGCCACGATGCCGGGCCGCCGCGCGTCGCGGCCTGGCAGCTCGAGGAGATGACCGGCGGCCCGGGCGGGGCCACCCCCTGGTGGGAGCAGCAGGAGGCGCCCGCACCGCGGGAGTCCCTGGGGCGGCGGAGCTCCCGGGCCGTCGGCCGGGTGCTGGGGCTGCTGTTCCGGACCGTCGCGGTGGTCAGTGCCGCCGTCCTGATCGCCGCTGGCGCGTTGTACCTGCACGGGGACCTGTCCCCGTCCGGACTGTTGGGGCGGTTCCTTCCCCGACCGGCGGGGCAGCCGCTGCCGAAGGCCGGCGCCACACAGGGGGCCGCCCAGCCGCCCGCCGTTCCGGGAGCCGGAGCCGCTGACGGCGCGGCTCCGGCGCCGCGGGCCGTGACGGACCACCCCCCGGGAGGCCTGGAGGAAAACGCGTCCCCGCTGGGGTCTCCGGCCCCGCTTGCGCGCACGTCGCCGTCGTATGCTTTCCTGCACACCGGGAGCGACGGCAAGCCCTACACCTACGACCCGTGCCGGCCGATCCACTACGTCACCCGCGCCGCAAACTCTCCCGCGGACGGGCCGGTGCTGATCCGGGAGGCCGTGGCCGCCGTGTCCCGCGCCACCGGGCTGGTCTTCATCGACGACGGCGCCACCTCCGAGGCGCCCGCGGCCGAGCACAAGTCCTACCAGTCGGAGCGGTACGGGAACCGCTGGGCGCCGGTGCTGATCGCCTGGGAGACGACGGCGGAGGAACCGCGGTTCACAAACAAGGTCGTCGGCACGAACGTCATGGGCCTGGGCGGCAGCGAGGCCGTCAGCATCGGCAACTCGGGCTTCACGTATGTCAGCGGCCAGCTGGAACTGAACGGCCCGGCGATGCAGGCCATGATCGGCCGCGAGGGTCCGGCACAGGCCCGCGGCGTGATCGAACACGAACTGGGCCACGTTGTGGGGCTGGACCATGTGCAGGACCCCTCGCAGCTGATGAACCCTACCGACTCGATCGGCGTGACCACCTACCAAACCGGTGACCTCACGGGTCTGTCGATGCTCGGCCAGGGTCCCTGCCGGCCGGAGATCTAGGCGGTGCAGCGCTCTTACTGAAGACGCCCAGCGCCGTCGAGTAGGCTCTGGTGCCTATGTGGGGTTCTACGTTCATGTCGAGGGTGCCGATGGGCAAGGCCTGCGCGGTGCTGACGGTCGCGCTGCTGGCCGCGGTGGCCGCCGCGCCGACTGCCGGGGCCGACGACGCGCCCCCATCCGGCTACCCCTCGTGGGCTGACGTCCAGGCCGCCAAGGGCAATGTCGATGCGAAGGACGCCGAGATCCAGAAGATCAACGGGCTCCTGGACGGGTTGCAGCAACAGGCTTCCTCCCTGGGCGCCGCGGCGGTGCGGGCGGGACTGGACTATGCCTTTGCCCACAACAACCTCGAAGCCTCGACAGCGAAGCTGGCGACCCTGAAAGAGAAAACCGCGGCAGCCCATGCCACCGCCGACAAGCTTCACCGGCAAACGGGTGCCCTCGCCGCCCACGACTACATGGGCGGCGCTACGGACCTCGGGCCGTTCTCAGTGCTGGACACACTGCAGAGCAAGGACGGCCTGCAGAAGCTGGACGTCATGCAGTTCGTCGCCCAAAGGACCACGGACCTGTACAACAACTCGCGCGCCGCTGAGGCAGCTGCGGCGTCCCTGGATGCGCAGCAGTCGGTGGAGCAGGCCGAAAACCAGCGGCTCGCCGATGATGCCCAGGCCAAGCTGGCCGCCGCGCAGGACGCCCAGCGGGCCACCCAGGAGAAAGTGGACGAGGAAACCAAATACAGCGGGACCCTCACAGCGCAGCTGGCAACCCTCAAGGACACCAGCGCCGCGGTTGAGCAGAACTACCGCGCCGGGCAGGAAGCCCAGGCCGCCTACGAGGCCCAGCAGGAAGCGCGCCGGAAAGCAGCTGAGGAGGCGGCGGCAGCGGCGGCCAGGGCTGCCGCAGCGGCCGACGCTGCAACGGCCGCGCGGAGACCGGGACCTGCACCGGCGCCTGTACCGGCACCGACGGTGGTGACCCCGGAGATCCCCGGCGGCGCGGTCAACGACCCGGCCGGTGCCCAGGCGTTTGCCGCCAGCCAGCTCGGCTCCCACGGCTGGGGCGGGGACCAGATGAGCTGCCTGGTCAAGCTCTGGAACCAGGAATCGAGCTGGATGACCAACGCCACCAACCCCTCCAGCGGGGCCTACGGCGTCGCCCAGGCCCTGCCGCCGGAGAAGTATTCGTCCACCGGATCCGACTGGCTGACCAACTACCGGACCCAGATTTCGTGGGGGCTCGGCTACATCGCCGGGCGTTACGGGTCCCCCTGCTTCGCCTGGGACCACGAAGTGTCCAACAACTGGTACTGAGACGGTCCGTCCCACCGGACTCCACCAGAATGGTGCCATGCCAGGACCTCTCGAGAACCGCGCCCAGAACGTCACCGCACAGATGCTCCCGCACACGTACCGCGAGGGTTGTCCGGTAGCCCTGGCAGACCTCTGCGCGGTCAGCTTCGATCACCTCGGCTTCGATGATGCCGTCCACGAGGGCACCCTCATCGTCCACCGGATGATCTCGGCCCCGATCTTGGAAGCCTTCACCGCGGCGCTGGAGATGGGCTTTCCCATCCAGCAGGCCATTCCCATTGACGAGCCGCCCTTTCGGGGCGACGACTTCGTTTCGATGGCAGCCAACAACACCTCGGGCTTCAACTACCGCTCCATTGCCGGCACGGACAGGGTGTCCATGCACTCATGGGGCCTGGCTCTCGACATCAACCCGGCGCTGAACCCCTACCTGGCTGAGGACGGAATCTGGTACCCGGACGCCTCAAACGTTGACCGCAGCGCCCGGCCGGGAGTCTTCACCGCAGATCATCCCCTGACCGAAATTTTTGAAGACTTGGGCTTTGAATGGGGCGGTTCATGGGCCCGGCCGGACTACCACCACTTTCAATGGCGCCGGGGAACGGCCCTGTGAGACCAAACCGTGTCCGAATGATGCACAAACGTGCGGCTAAGGCCGTCAGCATGAACTCATTTTCGCCACATCACCGGAATCCGCTGCACGAACGTTCAAGAACTCCACAACGTCACGGTCATCCTGCCAGCCTGAAGAAAGAGACGTGATCCGGATCACGTCCAGGCCAGACAAGCCACATCACGAAAGCAAGCCCTCGCGGATGAGGGCCAGCGGAAGAGGACAACATGTCTGACGGCACAAACCACTCCGGTTCGAAACGAGCCAAAGCCATCCGGGGGGCGCTGGGCGCGGCGGCGCTCCTCGGCGCATCGCTCATCGCGTCACCCGCGGCACACGCGGACACCGTCGAGGTATCCCCGCCGGGCGCCAACGACTGGTCCTGCAAGCCAACCGCGGAGCACCCCTTCCCGGTGATTCTCGTCCCGGGAACCTTCGAGAGCATGGCGAAAAACTGGGCCAGCATGGCACCAGCGCTCAAGAGTGAAGGGTACTGCGTGTACTCCCTCAACTACGGTTCCACGAACGGCGTCGATGCGACGGGCCCCATTGCCGACTCCGCCGCCCAACTCGCGCCATTTGTGGACGCCGTGCTCGCCTCCACCGGGGCGGAGAAAGTTGACCTCGTGGGACATAGCCAGGGCGGCATGATGCCTCGCTACTACATGGGATTCCTCGGCGGGGCCAAGAAGGTCAACGCCCTCGTGGGCATCGCACCGTCCAATCACGGAACGCAGGGCTTGATCACCCCCACTCCGGGCGGCCTGCCCTCGGCGACGACGGCCGGCGGATCCAACTGCCAGGCCTGCTCAGATCAGCAGGCGGGTTCGGCGTTCCTCACCAAGCTGAATTCACTCGGTGACACCCTCCCCGGTCCGGCGTACACGGTGATCTCCACGACCCACGACGAGGTCGTCACGCCCTACCAGAGCCAGTTCCTGGCAGGTCCTGCGGAGAAGGTCACCAACATCACCATCCAGGACAAATGCCCGGCAGACCCGATCGAGCACGATCAAACCCCCAATGACCCCGTCGTCCAGCGGTTGGTCTCCAACGCGCTGGGACGTCCTGCGGGACAGCCGGCCGATCCGGCGTTCCAGCCGAACTGCGTCTAAGGACAACGGGACGGCCTCCGCGGAACCCGGCTTAAAAGACAAAACCCCGCGCATTCCTCGGAATGCGCGGGGTTCTTTTCGAGCTTCCTATCAGAATCGAACTGATGACCTTTTCATTACGAGTGAAACGCTCTACCGACTGAGCTAAGGAAGCACCGCGTGAGCCTCCGGCGGACCGGGCGGATCATGCAAGAGTCAACTGTAATGGAGGGTCCGCGCCCGGGTCAAAATGACCGGAACGGGCGCGGACACGGCCCCGGAACGGCTCTAGCAGACGGTGTTGTCCGCCGGGGTTTTGCCGTCCACGAGGTACCCGTCCACGGCGTTGCCGATGCAGCTGTTGGACCGGCCGTAGGCGGTATGGCCCTCACCCTTCCAGGTCAGCAGCGAGGCCTTCCCCAGCTGCTTCCGCAGCGAACCGGCCCACTCCACCGGCGTCGCCGGGTCCCCGGTGGTGCCGATAACCACGATGTCCGTGGAGCCCTTGTACTGCACCGGCGCTGGGGTGCGCTGGCTCTTGTACGGCCAGTCCTTGCAGCTGGTGGCGCCGTAGGCGAAGTAGTAGCCCAGGGTGGGGGAGAGCTGGCGGAGGCGCTGGTCCTCGGCCCGCATCTCGGCGGTGTCCGCGTCCATCGGGTAGTCCAGGCAGTTGACGGCCGTGAAGGCAAAGGTGGAGTTCGCCGAGTAGGTCCCGTTCGGTTCCCGGTCCGCGCCGAAGTCGGAGAGCCGCAGCATGGGGGAGACATCGCCCTTCTTGGCGCTGTCTAGTGCCTGGGTCAGCAGCGGCCAGTTGTCGTCGTTGTAGAACGGCAGGATGAAGCCGCTGACGAACATCGAGGCGTTGACCACCCGGCCGTCCTTGGCGGTCTTCGGGCTGGCCTCCACGGACGCGATGATGTCCTGGATCTCCCGGATGGCGTCGTCCGCGCTGCCACTGAAGGGGCAACCGCTGTTCTGCAGGCAGTGCGTCACGTAAGCGCGGATCGCCTTCTCGAACGCCTTCGCCTGGCCGGCGGTCAGCTCCTCGTAGTTCAGCGACGGGTCCAGCGCGCCGTCCAGGACCATCCGGCCCACGTTGTCCGGGAACAGGGAGGCGTAGGTGGAGCCCAGGAATGTTCCGTAGGAGTAGCCCAGGTAGTTCAGTTTCGCGTCGTTGAGCACTCCGCGGAGCACGTCCATGTCCTTGGCGGCGCTGACGGTGTCCAGGTGGCCCAGGACCGGGCCGGTCTTCTCCGCGCACTTGGCGGCGATCACCTTGTTGTCCGCGAGGGCGTTGGCCAGGCCGGCGTCGGTGTCCAGCTTGTAGACCTTGGCGCGGCTGGCGTCCCGCTCCTGGTCGGTGAGGCAGGTAACGGGTGCGGAACGCTTGACCCCGCGCGGGTCGAAGCCGATGACGTCGTAGTTCGCCCGGACCTTGTCGGAGATGTTCGTGGCGCCCGCGTCCCGCACGAAGTCGACGCCGGACCCGCCGGGGCCGCCCGGGTTGACCAGGAGGCTGCCCTTCTTGGTGCCGCCCTTGGCCGCCAGCTTCAGGATGGCCAGCTCAATGCTGTCCCCGTCGGGCTTGCTGTAATCCACCGGGACCTTGACCTTGGCGCACTGGAAGTCGCCCTCGCAGCGGGACCAGCTCAACTGCTGGGTGTAGAAGCTGCGCAGTTCCGCCGGAGCCGCGGCCGCGATGGACGGATCCGCGGACGCGGGGGCGGCGGAGGACTGGTTGTTGCCCGACCCGAACAGCGTGCAGGACGAGAGCACCAGGGCCAGCACCAGGCCCAGTGCCAGGGCGCCGGCCGGGCGCAGGCCGGACCACGGGGGTCGGCTGCCGGCGGGCCGGGATGGTGCTGACGTCATGCGGTTCTCCTCGGGACAGACAACGTAAAAGAGCGGGACAGAAGCTGGGGGTCAGATCAGGCTGGCGGCCATGGACTCGACCGCCAGCAGGGGAGCGACGTTGGAGGTGGTGATCCGTTGCCGGGCGGTGTTGATGGCATCCATCCGCGCCAGCGTCACCTCCGGGGTGGAGCGGCCGGCGAATTCCTGGAGTTCGTCGCGGAGTTCGAGGTTGACCAGGTCCACGGCGTTGCCCATCTGGATGATCAGCACGTCGCGGTAGAAGGACAGGAGGTCCGTCAGCGTGCGGTCCAGCGAGTCCGTGATGGAGCGCTTGGCACGCCGCTTCTGGTCATCCTCCAGCTGTTTGACCTGGCCGCGCATTGCCGGCGGCAGCGGCCCGCTCTCGGGGGCGCCCAGGGTGGCCAGCAGCGCGGCCTTCTCGGCGGCGTCGCGCTCCTCGTTGGAGCTGGTGGCCTCCTCCGTGGCGATCTTCACCAGCTTGTCCGCCATCATGACGGCGGCGGTGACCCCGCGCAGGTGCAGCGGGAACCGGACCGTGTCCAGCCGGCGCTGCCGGGCGTCCGGGTCCCGGGCCAGGCGGCGGGCGATCCCCACGTGGCTCTGCGCGGCCCGGGCGGCGCGCTCGGCGACGTCGGGGGCGATCCCGTCCCGGCTGACCAGGAGGGCGGCGACGTCGGCCGCGGGCGGCAGCCGCAGGGCCACGGGGCGGCAGCGGGACCGGATGGTCACCAGCACGTCCGCGGGGGAGGGGGCGCAGAGCATCCAGATGGTCCGCGGGGTGGGTTCCTCGATGGCCTTGAGCAGCACGTTGGTGGTCCGCTCCGCCATCCGGTCCGCGTCTTCCACCACGATGATCCGCCACCGTGCCGAGGACGGCCGGTTCCCGGCGGTGGACACCAGTTCGCGGGCCTCGTCGATGGTGATGGTGACCTTCTCGGTGCGCACGAACGTCACGTCCGAGTGCGTCTCGCCGACGATGGTCTGGCAGGCGTGGCACTGCCCGCAGCCGCGGCGGGTGATGTCGTCCTGGTCGCAGTTCAGGGCCGCGGCGAAGGCCTTGGCGGCGTTGGAGCGGCCGGATCCCGGCGGCCCCGTGAAGAGCCAGGCGTGGGTCAGGCCCTCGCCCTCCGCGGCCTGCCGGAGCTGGTCGACGACGGCGGGCTGGCCCTGCAGGTCATCCCAGACACTCATGCCGAGCTGCCTTGCCGGAGCGACAGCAGCGCGTCCACCCGGCCCAGGATTTTCGCCGACAGCTCCTCGACCGGCAGGTGCGCGTCCAGGACTAGATACTGGCCCGGCCGCGCCGCCGCGAGCTCGAGGAAGGCGCCGCGGATCCGGGCGTGGAAGTCGTCCGCCTCGGATTCGAGCCGGTCCTCGGCTTCATCCCCGGCGGTGCGGCGGCGGCGCCCGTCCGCGGGGTCGACGTCGAGCAGGACGGTCAGGTCCGGCCAGAGCCCGGCGGTGGCCCACTCGTTGATCTCGCGCACCCGGTCCGTGCCCAGATGCCGGCCGGCGCCCTGGTAGGCGACGGAGGAGTCGATGTAACGGTCGGTCAGGACCACGTCGCCGCGTTCCAGGGCCGGCCGCAGGACCTGCTCGGCGTGGGCGGCGCGGGAGGCGGCGAAAATCAGCGCCTCGGTCCGGCCGTCGATCTCGCCGTGACCGTGGTCAAGCACAAGGGAGCGCAGCTTCTCGCCGATCGGGGTGCCCCCGGGCTCCCGGGTGCGCAGGACGGTGAGGCCGCGTGACTCCAGCGCCGCGGCCAGCGCGGCCGCCTGCGTGGACTTGCCGGCGCCGTCGCCGCCTTCGAAGGCGATCAACAGGCCGGGGAACGGCCCGCGGGCAGGGCCGGGAGTCTGGGAAGTCACTGCTCTAGCGTACCGACAACCACGGACACTCTGCTGGTGCGCCGTAACGCCCTGCGGGTCCCGCGCCGCCCCACGTACCCTGTCAGCATGAGTCTCTCCGAAGATCAGGCCGCCGCGCTGTCCGCCGAAACCGTCGTGGTCGCGGCGGGCCGTCCGCCGCGCGAACGCGACGCCCCGGTCAACCCGCCGCTGGTGCTGTCCTCCACCTACTTCGGCACCGGGCCGCTGGGCCCCGGCGACCGCGGCTACGGCCGGTACTCCAACCCCACCTGGGACCCGTTCGAGGAGGCCCTGGCGCAGCTGGAGGGAGCCTCGCTGCCCGGGTTGCTGTACGCCTCCGGGCTTGCGGCCGTCAGTTCGGCGCTCTCCCTGGTCCCGCCGCAGGGTGTGCTGGTGATGCCCTCGCACAGCTACGCCGGATCCCTGGTGATGGCCACCGAACTGGCCGAGGCCGGGGTGCTGGAACTGCGGACCGTGGACATCGCGGACACCGACGCCGTCCTGGCCCAGCTGGCGCCCGCGCAGGGCAAACCGGCCAGTGTGCTCTGGCTGGAGAGCCCCACCAATCCGATGCTCGGCGTCGCGGACATCCGCGCCCTCACCGCCGCCGCCCACGACGCCGGGGCCATCGTCATCACGGACAACACCTTCTCCACCCCGCTGGTGCAGCAGCCGCTGTCGCTGGGCTCCGACGTCGTGCTGCACTCGGTGACCAAGTACCTCGCCGGGCATTCCGACGTCGTCCTCGGCGCCCTTGTGACCTCGGATGAGGCGTTGCACGCCCGCCTGCTGCACCACCGCACCATCCACGGCGGGATCGCCGGGCCGTTCGAGGCCTGGCTGGCGCTGCGGGGGCTGCGCACCCTGGCGCTGCGGATCGAACGGTCGCAGGCGTCCGCCGCCATCCTCGCGGGGCGTCTGGCCCGTCATCCCCGGGTGGGCAGCATCCGGTACCCGGGACTTCCCACGGACCCCGGCCACAGGCGGGCCAAGGAACAGATGACGGGCTTCGGCTCGATCCTCTGCATCGAAATGGCTCCCGCGGCCGGGCTGAGCGGCGCGGACGCGGCGGACCGGATGATCACCGGCCTGCGGCTCTGGTTGCCCGCCACCTCCCTTGGCGGAGTGGAATCCCTGATCGAACGACGGCGCCGGCACACCGCCGAGCCGCTCAGCGTGCCGGAGAATCTGGTGCGCCTCAGCGTCGGGATCGAAAATGTCGAGGACCTGTGGGCCGATTTGGAGCAGGCCCTCGCCACGTTGGACGGTTAGGCTGGGGACATGGACGGACGCTTGCTGATTGACTTTGCCGACAGGGGAATCTACTTCCTCCTCGCCCTGGTGGCCCTGGGGCTCGAGGTGTGGGCCTTCTTCGACTGCCTGCGGCACAAGCCCAACGCGTTCGAGGCCATGTCCAAGCGCACCAAGACCTTCTGGCTCGCCCTCACCGGCGGCGCCCTGGCCATCGGCCTGCTGTCCCTGCTGGGCGGCGGCGGTGGCTTCTTTGGCCCGCTGGGTCTGTTCGGCCTCGCGGCCGTCACGGCGGCCTCCGTTTACCTCGCGGACGTTCGTCCGGCCGTCCGCGACGCCGGCCGCGGCGGCAGCCGCAACATGGGCCCTTACGGCCCCTGGTGACCCCGGCGGCCGCCCTCCGCGGCCGGTAATCCGTCGGGGGCTACCGCGGCCCAGGCCACGGACAGTTCCCCCAGCCGCCAGCGGGACGGCCTGTCCAGCACGGGCCAGCCAGCCTCCCGCAGCGCACGGCACGCTGCCATCCAGCGCTGCCGGTGCCCGAAGGAAGCCAGCGGCGCCGCCTCCACCCAGGCCTTGTCCAGTGCCTGCAGAAAGTTGTGCACCTTCTCGCCGGGGACGTTGCGGTGGATCAGGGCCTTCGGGAGACGTTCGGCAATCTCGGAGGGCAGTTCCACGGAGCCGAAGCGCAGGGACAGTCCCAGACTGATCGGACCCCCGGCGTCGAGCGCCACCCAGGTGACGTTCCGCCCGATCTCGTCGCAGGTGCCGTCGACGAAGAGCCCGCCGGGAGCCAGCCGGTCCTGGACCAACCGCCAGATCGCCGGGACGTCGGCCTCCTCATACTGGCGGAGCACGTTGAAGGCCCGCACCAGCACGGGCCGGCCGGGCACCGGCAGCTCGAAGCCGCCCAGTTGGAAGCTCAGACCGGGCCGTTCCAGCGCCTTCGCCTGGCGGACCCGCTCCGGTTCGATCTCGATGCCTACCAGGCGGACATCCGGGCGGACGGCGGAGAGCCGCTGGAAAAGTTCGACGGCGGTGGCGGGGGAGGCGCCGTAGCCGAGGTCCACCACCAGGGGGTCGGCCGCGGTGCGCAGCCGCCACGCCTGCGGCCCGGCCAGCCACCGGTCCACCCGGCGCATCCGGTTCGGGTTGGTGGTGCCGCGGGTCACGTTGCCCACCGGCCGCCCGGCGCGTGTTCCGCCCCGGGTTCCGGGGGACGCCACCCGCTCAGCCTTCTGCACCACGGCTTAACCCTAGCCTCCGGCCCGGGGTCGGGCGCAGTAGGCCCGGGTGCAGAAGCCCCGGTGTAACGGACGGCGCCTCCGCCGGGGCCTCGGCTAGGATGACAACCATGACTTACAAGCTGATCCTGCTGCGCCACGGGCACAGCGAATGGAACGCCAAGAATCTGTTCACCGGCTGGGTGGACGTGGACCTGAATGACCAGGGACGTGCCGAGGCGGTGCGCGGCGGCGAGTTGCTCGTGGAGAACAACGTCCTCCCGGACATCCTCTACACCTCGCGCCTGAAGCGGGCCATCAACACCGCCAACCTGGCCCTCGACAAGGCGGACCGCGGCTGGATCGACGTCAAGCGCGACTGGCGCCTGAACGAGCGCCACTACGGTGCGCTGCAGGGCAAGGACAAGGCCCAGACCCTGGCCGAGTACGGCGAGGAGCAGTTCATGACCTGGCGCCGGTCCTACGACACCCCGCCGCCGCCCCTGGCCGATGACTCCGAGTTCTCCCAGGTGGGCGACCCGCGGTACAAGGACCTCGGCGACGAGATGCCCCGCACCGAATGCCTCAAGGACGTCCTGGTCCGCCTCCTGCCGTACTGGGAATCGGACATCAAGGAAGACCTGAAGGCCGGAAAGACCGTGCTGGTCACCGCCCACGGCAACTCCCTGCGCGCCCTGGTCAAGCACCTGGACGGGATCAGCGACGAGGACATCGCCGGCCTGAACATCCCCACCGGCATCCCGCTGGTCTACGACCTCGACGAGGACTTCAAGCCACTGAACCCGGGCGGAACCTACCTCGACCCGGAGGCCGCGGCCGAGTCCATCAAGGCCGTGGCGAACCAGGGCAAGAAGTAGCCCCGGAAGTTCCCCGGAAACGTCGACGGCGGCCGTCCACCCCCAAGGTGGCCGGCCGCCGTCGTGTGTTTCTCCAGCGGTACTGGCGGTACTGCCGGTACTAGCTGTGCTCGATGCTGTTCGGGTGCCAGGCGCCGGTGACCAGGTAGGTCACCTTCTGTGCCACGGACACGCCGTGGTCGGCGAAGCGCTCGAAATAGCGGCTGGCCAGGGCCACGTCCACGGTGGTGGCGGCGGACTCGGCCCAGTCGCTGCGGGCGATCGCCTTGAACACGGACAGGTGCAGGTCGTTGACGGTGGTGTTGGCCTTCAGGATGTCCCGGGCCACCTCAAGGTCGCGGGTCTCCAGCAGGATGGTCAGCTTCTCCGCGATCTCCAGGTCCGCCTTGGCGAACTCCCGGAACGTGTCCTGCAGCTGGGCGGGAATGACGTTGGCCGGGTAGCGGAGCCGGGCCAGCTGGGCGATGTGCCGGGCCAGGTCTCCCATGCGCTCCAGCGATGCGCTCATCCGCAGCGAGCCGACGATCATGCGCAGGTCGCTGGCTACCGGGCCCTGGAGGGCCAGGATGTCGATGGCGCGTTCGTCGAGGCTGTTCTGCAGGAAGTCGATGCGGGCATCGGCGGCGATGACATCCTCGGCGAGGTCGACGTCGGCGCCCTCGAAAGCGGTGGTGGCCTTCTCGAAGGCCTCGCTGACCAGCTTGGAAATCTCTACGAGCTGTTCACCGACCTGGGCGAGCTCTTCCTGAAAAACCTTACGCACGGGGCGTCCTTTCCTCGTCGACGTCGCGGACGGCCGCTGGGCCGGCAACGTCTGGTTTCGCCGTAGCGGCGTTCAACCTGCCACCCTGCCACTCGTCGGTGAACTGTTGCGCCCCACTAGATGAACGTTAGCTGAACCAGCCCCGGAACCGCACACGTTTTCGATTGAGCCGCCCGCGCACCGCATAAGCTGGAGCCGTGGATCCAATGCTCATCGGTGTGATCGCCGGCCTCATCGGCCTGGCGCTCGGCGTCTTCGGCGTGCTCGCGTTCCGCCTCAGCGAACAGCAGCGCCGGATCAGCGACGTCGAGACCGACGAACCCTCCCTGCCCGAGGGCGCCGCCGAGGTCCTGGCCGTCCTGGGCCGGGCGTTCGTGGTGGTGGACGCGATCGACGGCGTCGTCCGGGCCAGTCCCGCCGCCTATGCCTACGGCCTGGTCCGCGGCCACACCGTGGTCCACCAGCAGCTGCTCGAGCTGACCGCCAAGGTCCGCCGCGACGGCGTTATCCTCGAGAAGCAGCTCGAACTGCCCCGCGGCCCGCTCGGCCAGGGGACCCTGATCGTCCAGGTCCGCGCAGCCATGCTCGGTGAGGAATACATCCTGCTCCTGGCCGATGACCGCACCGAGATCACCCGCACCGAGGAGATCCGCAACGACTTCGTCGCCAACGTATCGCACGAGCTGAAGACCCCCGTCGGGGCCATTTCGCTGCTGGCCGAGGCGCTGGAGGCTTCCCCGGATGACGAGGAAGCGGTCCGCCGCTTCGCCAAGCGGATGCACAAGGAGTCCACCCGTCTTGCCGCCCTGGTGCAGGACATCATCGAACTCTCCCGCCTGCAGGGCGCCAACGTCGCCCAGGCCGCACATCCGGTGGACATCAACACCGTCGTCGCCGAGGCCGTGGACCGCTCCCAGCTGCCGGCCGAGAGCAAGAACATCGACATCGTGGTCGGCGGTCGGACAGATGCGATGGTCTACGGCGACCAGGACCTCCTCGTCACGGCCCTCCGCAACCTGATCGACAACGCCATCCGCTACTCGCCGGAGAACACCCGCGTCGGCGTCGGAGTCCGCTCCCGCGACGGCCTGGTGTCCGTCTCCGTGACGGACCAGGGCGAGGGCCTGAGCCCGGAGGACCAGGAGCGCGTGTTTGAGCGCTTCTACCGGGTGGACTCCGCGCGTTCCCGCCACACCGGGGGCACCGGGCTGGGCCTGAGCATCGTCAAGCACGTCATGGCCAACCACGGCGGCGAGGTCACGCTCTGGTCCCGGCCGGGCCAGGGTTCCACCTTCACCCTCCGGCTGCCGGAGATGGAAGGCCAGGACGCCCCCGCGGGCGATCCGCGCCGGGCACCCCACAGCGAACGACCCGATCGACGCGACGCCGCCGGCGTCCATGAACAAGGAGCTAGCGCTTGAGCCGGATTCTTATTGTCGAGGACGAGGAGTCCTTCAGCGACCCGCTGTCCTTCCTCCTGGGGAAGGAAGGGTTCGAGGTGGAGGTCGTGGACAACGGCCTCGATGCAATCACCGAGTTCGACCGCAACGGCGCCGACCTGGTCCTCCTGGACCTGCAGCTGCCCGGGCAGTCCGGCACTGAGGTCTGCCGGCAGCTGCGGCAGCGCTCCTCCGTCCCGGTCATCATGCTGACCGCCAAGGACGCCGAGATCGACAAGGTGGTGGGCCTGGAACTTGGTGCCGACGACTACGTCACCAAGCCCTATTCCTCCCGCGAGCTCGTCGCCCGCGTCCGGGCCGTGCTGCGTCGGCACGGCGAACCGGAAGAACTGGTTTCCAGCACCGTCCAGGCGGGCCCGGTCCGGATGGACGTCGAACGGCACGTGGTCAGCGTCCAGGGCGAGCAGGTCTCGCTGCCGCTGAAGGAGTTCGAACTTCTGGAGATGCTGCTGCGCAATTCCGGCCGCGTCCTGACCCGCGGGCAGCTGATCGACCGGGTCTGGGGATCGGACTACGTCGGCGACACCAAGACCCTCGACGTGCACGTCAAGCGGCTGCGCAGCAAGATCGAGCCGGACCCTTCTGCGCCGCGGCACCTGATCACCGTCCGCGGCCTGGGCTACAAGTTCGAACCCTAAACCTACCGAGTGCGCGCAGTCGGCCCGATAGAGACCGGGGCGGCATAACAAAGGAGCGGCACCCCGCGAGGGGTGCCGCTCCTTTGTTTGTGGTGCCCGGTGCCGGTTAGCGGCTGGCCGTCGGGGTCGGCGTCGCGGATGCCCGTGCCGAGGTCGACGACGACGGCGACGCCGAGCTCGAGGAGGTGGCCGTAGGGGTCGGGGTCGGGATGTACTTCTTGTAATCCGCGATCGTGCCGTCCAGTACCGGCATGTTGAACTTTGCCTTCATGTTGGTGGCGCTCTCGGAGAGAGTGACCTCCACCAGCGAACCGGGCTTCCCGCCGGTGGTGCTCAGGGTTGCCGAGTCGGTGCTGTCGTTGAGCAGTACGTAGGAGTTTTTCTTGACCGGCACCTGGGTCTGCGAGCCGCTGGCACCGTTGATGGTCAGCGTGATGTCGTTGGACGAGGTGTTGTACACGGCACCGAGCACGCGGCCGGGCTTGTTCTCACCGTCGGAGACGATCATCATGTTGCGCAGCTGCACCGGGCCGAGGTCCGTGCGGGTTCCGTCGGAGGCGGAGTACTGCACCGAGGTCTGCTGGGGGTTGATGTAGCCGCAACCGGAGACGGACAGCAGGCCAATGCCAAGTGCCGCCGTTGCCATTGCCAGCTTGCCGCGCCGGCCCGGGGTCATCGCAGTGAAACGCACGTCACGCACTCCTTGAGAGTCTTGAAACAGTATTCAGCCATAGCCTATCGGCAACCGGGCCCAAACGAGGATTCCTAAGCCTCCCCGGTGACGCCATGCGGGGACCCGTGAAGCGGGCACCGGGCTCCCCGGCGTCGTCGTCGAAGACCTCCCGCGGCACCTTGGCGCGGCCCGCGCAATGCACTATTATCCGCATCCGTCAAGGGGTTTGAGCCGCCGATTGGGGCCATTTTCCGCGGAATCTCGCGGTTTCTCCGCCGGAACCATGCCAGTCGTATGCCTTAATCGTGATAAACTGGTCTGCGGGAAAGGGGAATGTCCACATGGTTTTTGAGGTCGGCGAGACAGTAGTTTACCCTCACCACGGTGCAGCAAAAATTGAAGAGATCAAGATGCGCACTGTCAAGGGCGAAGAGAAAATGTATCTCAAGCTCAAGGTGGCTCAGGGTGATCTGACCATTGAAGTTCCAGCAGAAAACGTTGACCTTGTTGGGGTCCGCGACGTAGTGGGCAAGGAAGGACTGGAGCACGTGTTCGACGTGCTTCGTGCCGAGTTCACTGAAGAGCCCACCAACTGGTCGCGTCGTTACAAGGCAAACCTGGAAAAGCTTGCTTCCGGTGACGTGATCAAGGTGGCCGAGGTCGTCCGCGACCTGTGGCGCCGCGACCACGACCGGGGTCTCTCCGCAGGGGAGAAGCGCATGCTGGCCAAGGCCCGCCAGATTCTGATCTCAGAACTGGCTCTGGCTGAGAAGACCGACGAAGAGAAGGCTGCAAGCGTTCTCGACGAGGTTTTGGCTTCCTAACTAAGAATCGAACCCCGGTGGCGTCAGGCCGCCGGGGCTTCTTTTTGCCCAAAACCTTCCCAACTGACTCGCAGTAGGTGCCGTCTTGGGCCCTCAAAACGGCAACAACTGCCAGCTAGTTGGGTGCCGGCCGTGGACCGGGACGTAGGCTTGACCGCATGACTACTCCATCGGCCGCCCCCGTCACGGCGGTCATCCTCGTGGCCGCCGGATCCGGCCAGCGGCTGGGTTACGGGATGCCCAAGGCCAAGGTTCCCCTGGGCGGGGACAGCATCCTCATTCACGCCCTCCGCGGGGTCGCCGCCGCCGGGGTCGCCCGGCAGATCTGCGTCGCGCTCCCGCCCGGAGACCGGGACCTGGCCGCGCAGTGCGAGGCGTTCGCCGAGGAACTGCGCAACGGCGGCGGGAACGGGGCGGAGGCCCCCGAGATCACGGCCGTCGACGGCGGTGCCAGCCGCGCCGATTCGGTGCGCGCCGCCCTGGCCGCCCTGCACCCGGACACCCGGTCCGTCCTGGTGCACGACGCCGCCCGCGCCCTGGCACCGGAGGCCGTCTTCCACCGGGTGGCCGAGGCCCTGGCCGCCGGAGCGCTGGCCGTCATCCCCGTCTTGCCCGTGGTGGACACGGTGAAGACCGTCGCCCGGACCACCGGCCCCGACGCGGACATCGCCCCGGAACTGGTCACCGGCACGGCGCCCCGGGAGGCCCTCCGCGCCGTCCAGACCCCGCAGGGCTTTAGCCTGGACACCCTCCGCCGGGCCCACGAATCCGCGGAAGGACTCGACGAAGCCCAGGCGGCCGCCGTCACCGACGACGCCATGCTGGTGGAACTGCTGGGCGTTCCCGTCCACGCGGTCCGTGGTGCCAGCCAGTCGCTGAAGATCACCACCCCGCTGGACCTGATCCTCGCCGAGGGCCTGCTTGAGGGTCCGCTCGGCGTCCGCTGGGTGGAGGGCTGACCATGGACCCGAAGCAACGGCCCCTGCTGCCGCGCACCGGCATCGGCATCGACGTCCACGCCTACGCCCCGGACGAGGCGCCCCAGCCGCTCTGGCTCGGCGGCCTCCACTGGGAGGGTGAGCGCGGGCTGGCCGGCCACTCCGACGGCGACCCGGTGGCCCACGCGGCGGCCGACGCCCTGTTCTCCGCCTGCGGCATCGGCGACCTCGGCACCCACTTCGGCACGGACCGGCCCGAATACGCCGGAGCCTCCGGCGTCACCCTGCTGTCCGCGGCCGCCCGGATCGTCCGCGCCGCGGGCTGGGAGATCGGCAACATCGCCGTGCAGTTCGTCGCCAATAGACCCAAGTTCGGGCCGCGCAGGGAGGAGTCCCAGCGGGTGCTCAGCGAGGCCGCCGGAGCCCCTGTCAGCGTCACCGCCACCACCAGCGACGGCCTCGGCTTCACCGGCCGCGGCGAGGGCATCGCGGCCACCGCCACCGCCCTGGTCTACCCGGCCGACTCCGCCGGCGGCGCCGATCTGGCCTAGGCTTAACGGACAACCCCCGCCCGGAACGTCAGGAGTTTCCCGTGAAAAAGCTAGCCCCCGCCGTCGTCCTCGCCACAGGACTGCTGCTGGCCGGGTGCGCCGGATCCACCCCGCCTGCCGCCAGCCCCACGCCGTCGCGCATGAGCGTGGACGAGAGCTGCAAGTTCCTGAACACGGACACCTTCGTGCCCACGGGTACCGACAAGGACAAAGCCGGGCAGATCAGCAAGCACTATCAGGAGGTCGCGGACAAGGTGGCCCCCGAGGTGGCTGACCCCATCCAGAAGATGGCCGACGTCATGAAGCAGGTCGCGGGCAGCTCCACCGGAGTCCAGACCACGGACCAGCTCAACCAGCTGCGCCAGAACATGGACCAGATCGGCCAGCACTGCAAGTAACGGACCGGCCGGCGGCAACACCGCATCGGCTAGTCTGGACCGGTGACACTGCGCTTCTATGACACTGCATCCGCCGAAGTCCGCGACTTCGTCCCCCTGGTTCCGGGGAAGGTAAGCCTCTACTACTGCGGCGCCACGGTGCAGGGCATGCCGCACGTCGGTCACATCCGCTCAGCGATCGCCTTCGACCAGCTCACCCGCTGGCTGCAGTACCGCGGCTTCCGGGTCACCACGGTCCGCAACGTCACGGACATCGACGACAAGATCCTCGCCAAGTCCGCCGAGTCGTTCGCGCCCGCGTTCGACGAGGGCGACGGCACCGTCCGCGAAGAGGAATGGTGGGCGCTGGCCTACCGTTACGAGCAGGAATTCCGTAAGGCGTATGACACCCTGGGTGTCTCCAGGCCCACCTACGAGCCGCGCGCCACGGGCCACATCCCCGAGATGCACGCCCTGATTCAGCTGCTGATCGACCGCGGCCACGCCTACCCGGCCCTCGACGACTCCGGCGACGTCTACTTCGATGTCCGCTCCTGGTCCGCCTACGGGTCCCTGACCCGGCAGAAGATCGAGGACATGCAGGGCGCCCCCGACGCCGACCCGCGCGGCAAGAAGGACCCCCGCGACTTCGCGCTCTGGAAGGGCCACAAGGACGGCGAACCGACGACGGCGAGCTGGGCCTCCCCGTGGGGCGCCGGTCGCCCGGGCTGGCACCTCGAATGCTCCGCGATGGTCACCAAATACCTCGGCACCGAGTTCGACATCCACGGCGGCGGCCTGGACCTGCGCTTCCCGCACCATGAGAACGAGATGGCCCAGTCCCAGGCGGCCGGCCACGGCTTCGCGAACTTCTGGATGCACAACGGCATGGTCACCTACGCCGGCGAGAAGATGTCCAAGTCCATCGGCAACACAATCAGCCCGGCCGAGATGCTCGAACTCGCCCCGCCGCGGGTGGTTCGGTATTACCTCGGCCAGGCCCAGTACCGCTCGGTGCTGGACTACCAGCCGACTTCGCTGCAGGAAGCCGCCGCCGCCGTCGAGCGCATCGACGGGTTCATCAGCCGCGCCGTGCGCGCCCTGTCCGACGGCGGGAACTACAGCTTCTCCACCTACGGCGCCGTCCCCGAGGCGTTCGAACGCGCCATGGACGACGACCTCAACGTCCCGCAGGCCCTCGCCGTCCTGCACGAGACCGTCCGGGCCGGCAACACCGCATTGACCGACGGCCGGACCGAGGACGCCCGCCAGGCCCTGCACCACGTCCACGACATGCTGCGGGTCCTCGGCCTGAACGACACCGCTGCCCCCGCCGTGGACGGCCAGGCCACCACCGCGCTCGGCGTGCTGGTGGAGGCGCAGCTGGCAGCCCGGGCGCAGGCGAGGGCGGCCAAGGACTGGGCCGCCTCCGACGCCATCCGGGACACCTTGGCCGCGGCCGGCGTCGTCGTCGAGGACGGCGCGGACGGTGCCAGCTGGAGCATCAAGCGCGGCTGAGCCCCGGCGGCCGTGCGGGCCGCCGCACCCGCGCGGTCGAGGATTTAACCCGAGTCAGTAGACTGGAGTCCAGACTTATCAACGATTCGCGTACTTCAAAGGGTGAAACTCATGGCCAATAACGGTCGCCGCTCGGTCAAACAGAAGAAGGGTCCCACCGTCGGGACCGGCGGCCATGGCCGTAAGGCTCTCGAAGGCAAGGGCCCCACTCCCAAGGCGGAGGACCGGGTCTACCACAAGGCCCACAAGAACAAGCAGCTCGCGGAGCGCTCCGCCGCCAAGCGCGGTACCGGAGCCCGCAGCGCCGGCGCCCGCTCTGGCCCCAAGGGCCGCGCCACCGAGGAAGTCGTCACCGGACGCAACTCCGTGGTCGAGGCGCTCCGCGCCGGGATCCCCGCCAAGGCCCTGCACGTGGCCATCCGCATCGAGATGGACGACCGGGTCAAGGAATCCCTGAAAATCGCGGCCGAGCGCGGCATTCCCCTGCTGGAAACCGGCAAGCCCGAGCTGGACCGGATGACCGACGACGCGATCCACCAGGGCCTGGTCCTGCAGATCCCGCCGTACG
This sequence comes from Arthrobacter sp. NPDC080082, assembly GCF_040686595.1. Lineage (NCBI taxonomy): Bacteria > Bacillati > Actinomycetota > Actinomycetes > Micrococcales > Micrococcaceae > Arthrobacter > Arthrobacter sp. NPDC080082. The sequence continues at coordinate 462,179 of NZ_JBFBKQ010000003.1, forward strand.
AGTACCAGGACGCTTACGAGCTGGCCGAGGCAACCGTCGAGGCGTGGAAGGTGGGCCACATCGCCAACGCCCCGCTCTTCGTCGCCCTCGACGGCATCACCGATCCCCGCAACCTCGGCGCGATCATCCGTTCCGTCTCCGCGTTCAGCGGCCATGGCGTGATCGTCCCCGAGCGCCGGTCCGTCGGCGTGACCGCCTCGGCCTGGAAGACCAGCGCCGGCGCGGCGGTCCGCGTCCCGGTGGCCCGCGCCGCGAACCTCAACAGCACGCTGAAGGCGTTCAAGAACATGGGCATCTTCGTCCTCGGCCTGGACGGTGACGGCGACGTCTCACTGCCGGACCTGGCGCTGGCGAAGGAACCGGTCTGCATCGTGGTCGGCTCCGAGGGCAAGGGCCTGAGCCGCCTGGTCCGCGAGAACTGCGACCAGATCGTCTCCATCCCGATCGACTCCGCGATGGAATCGCTCAACGCCTCGATGGCCGTGGGCATCTCGCTCTACGAGATCTCCCGCCAGCGCGCCACCAAGTAAATCGCACCGCGGACGCTCCCTCACCTCAGGTGAGGGAGCGTTGTGGTTTAAGTCGCCGGATGTGGGGGCGCGTCGGCTAGAAGCGGTGGCGGTTGGCGAGGACCGGGAGGCTCTTGCGGGCGGCATCGACCTCGGCGGGGTCCAGGTCCACGAACAGCAGGTCCGGTTCCGCGCCGAGTTCGGCGATCGCCTCGCCGAAGGGGGAGGCGACCAGGGAATGCCCGACGCCGGTGGGGGCGGTGCCCCGGACCTCGAGTCCGGCGCTGGCCGGGTCGGCCTGACCGCAGGCCACCACGAAGCTGGTCGAGTCGGCGGCGCGGGCCCGTGCCAACAAGGTCCACTGCTCAGCCTTGCCCGGCCCGCTGCCCCAGGAAGCGCTGACCAGGGTCACGACGGCGCCGCGGTCGGCGAGCTCCGTGAACAGGTCCGGGAAACGCACGTCGTAGCAGGTGGCGAGGCCCACGGTGACGCCGCCGACGTCGAACGTCACCGGCTCGGTGCCCGCCTCCACCGTGTCGGACTCGGCGAACCCGAAGGCGTCGAAGAGGTGGATCTTGTCGTAGCTGGCGGCAACGCCCGGCCCGGTGGCGAGCAGGGTGTTCCGGACCCGGGGCGATCCGTCCTTGGCCGCACCCGGCGTGAACATGCCGGCCACCACCACCAGGTCCTGCTCCGCGGCGATGGCCCGGACGGCCGAGGCCCACGGGCCATCCAGCGGTTCGGCGATGTCCACCAGCGAGTTGCCGAAGGCCCGCATGGTGGCCTCCGGGAAGACCACCAGGTCCGCTCCGCCTGCCTTGGCCCGCGCGGCATACTCCCGGACAAGGTCAATGTTCCGGTCCAGATCGCGGCCGGTGATGATTTGCGCCAGTGCTATCCGCACGGTTACCTCCAGTTCGGTGCCTGCCTCCAGTATGCCGCGCCCGGACGTTCCAGAGTTCCGTCGTAACCCGACCGCGCGGAGAGGGTGCGGGAGGCGGCCCCGGCTAAGCTATGACCAATGGTCAAGTCCTTTGTAGATTCCGCAACGACCGTGGATGCCTCACGGCCGCTTCCGCTGGGACTAAGCGTGCCGCGCACCGGCTCCCCGGAGACCGATGATCCGCGCGGTTCATCGGTGAACGTGGCCGTCTATGCCCCCGCCGTCGCCACCCTCGAGGTGGTTTACCAAGCCCCAGGCCGCGGCTGGCAGGTCAAGGCACTGCCGAACGTCACCGCCGGCGTGCACCACGGCATCGTCGAGGGGCTGCCGGTCGGCTCCCGCTACGGGCTGCGGGCGGCGCCGGAGGCTGAGGCCCTGCCCGTCCCGGTTCCCACCCAGGATTTCGACGACGACGGCGTGCAGCCGCTGCTGCTCGACCCCTACGGCCGCGCCGTCGATCAGCGGGAGAAGCTGATCACCAATGTCCGGATGTCCGGCGACTTCGACTGGGGCGTGGACCGTGCCCCGGCCACGCCGTGGCGCGACACCATCATCTACGAGGCGCACGTGCGCGGGCAGACCATGCTCCACCCGGACATTCCGGAGCACCTGCAGGGCACCTATGCCGGAATGGCGCACCCCGCCATGGTCGAGCACCTGGTCTCGCTGGGCGTCACGGCGGTCCAGCTGTTGCCGGTCCACTTCCACCTGGACGAGGCCCACCTGCAGAACCTGGGCCTGACCAACTACTGGGGCTACAACACGGCCGCCTTCTTCGCCCCGCACCCGGACTATGCCACCCAGGCCGCCCGCGACGCCGGGCCGCAGGCGGTGCAGGACGAGTTCAAGGGCATGGTCAAGCTGCTTCACGCGGCCGGCCTCGAGGTGATCCTCGACGTCGTCTTCAACCACACCGCCGAGGCCGGTCCGGACGGGCCAACGCTCAGCTTCCGGGGCCTGGGCGAGCTGCAGTACTACCGCCACGACGGCCAGGGACGCTACGTGGACACCACCGGCTGCGGCAACTCCCTGAACTTCGGCGAACCGCGCGTGGTGCAGCTGGTCCTCGACTCCCTGCGGTACTGGGTCAACGAGTTCCACGTCGACGGCTTCCGCTTCGACCTTGCCGTCACGCTCTGCCGGAACGCGGCCAACGAGTTCGACCCCCGGCACCCGTTCCTGGTGGCCGTCGCCGCCGATCCGGTCCTTTCCGAGACCAAGCTGATCGCCGAACCCTGGGACGTCGGCTACGGCGGCTGGCAGACCGGCCGGTTCCCGCCCGGCTGGGTCGACTGGAACGACCACTTCCGCGACGCCGTCCGCAGCTTCTGGCTGGCGGACCGGGCCGCCATCGAGTCCGGCGGCCACGGCGGCCACGGCGGCTCCGTGGCGAAGCTGGCCGACGCCCTCTCCGGCTCCGCGGCGCTGTTTGCCGGCTCCGGCCGGAACCGGCTGGCCTCGGTCAACCTCATCACCGCGCACGACGGGTTCACCCTTGCGGACCTGGTCTCCTACGACCGCAAGCACAACGAGGCCAACGGCGAGCAGAACCGGGACGGCCATGGCGACAACCGCAGCTATAACCACGGCTTCGAGGGCCCCACCGAGGACGAGGCCATCCTGGCCAAGCGCGCGCAGAGCAGCCGCAACCTGATGGCCTCGCTGATGATCTCGCAGGGCGTGCCGATGATCACCGCCGGCGACGAGGTGGGACGCACCCAGCAGGGCAACAACAACGCCTACTGTCAGGACAACCCGCTGACCTGGATCGACTGGACCAGCACCCCCGAATCGCACTCGATGCTGCGCAGCACCAAGCGCGTCATCCGGCTGCGCAAGGAGTTCCTCGCCGGCCAGCCGCACGACTACCCGGCCCGGGAGCGGCAGTCCTACTTCCACTGGTTCGACGTCGACGGCCGGCAGATGTCCGCCGAACGCTGGCAGGACCCCGCCCACCGGGTGGTTCAGCTGCTGGTGGGTTCCGACGTCGGCCGTGTGGTGGGCCTGGTGGTGGTCAACGGCGGTGCCGACGACGTCAAGGTCACCCTGCCGCCGGTCCCGCACGACGACGGCACCGGCCACCGGATCTACGAACTGCGGCTCACTACCTCGGAGTGGCACGACCGCCGGCAGGGCGTCCGGATCGCCTCCGGTGAACGCGACGTGGTCCAGGCGAACAGCATCAGCATCTACCGCATCTAGGGGGAACCGGAGATGACCACCAAACGCCTCAGCACCCTGATCGGGGCGCTCCTGACCCTGGCGGTGCTCGTGCTGGTGGTCGCCGGGATCCCGCGGACGGGCGACTCCCCGGGCAGTGCAACGTCGCCGGCCCAAACCAGTGCCGCCGCCAGCGCCGGCGTCTCTGCCAGCCCCAAGCCCTCCGGAGGGCCGGCGGCAGCGCGGCCCACGGGCACCGGCGTCGCGAACCCGTCCCGGCTGCCCGAGGTCAAGGCGTCGGATTTGCCGGCCGAGGCGCGGCAGGTCCTGGTGTTGATCGCGCGCGGCGGGCCCTACCCGTACAGCAGGGACAACATCACCTTTGGCAACTTCGAGCGGGTGCTGCCGCAGAAGCCCTCGGGCTACTACCGGGAGTTCACGGTTCCCACGCCCGGCGAGTCGGACCGCGGCGCACGGCGGATCATCGCCGGAGACGCGGGGGAGAAGTACTACACCGCGGACCACTATTCATCGTTTTCATTCATCGCCGAAGGCAAGTAGGGACCCATGAAAATCTACTCCGCAGACACCTGGACGCCCGAGGAGCTGCAGGCGCAGGTCCGCGACGCTGGCCGCCGGACCCTGATCGTCCCCGCCGCCAACACTAAGAAAGAGGTCCTCGCCGCCTTCGGCGAGGTGCTGGACTTCCCCGAGCACTACGGCGTGAACCTCGACGCCCTCAACGATTCCCTGCACGACTTCGCCGACGCCGCGGGCGACGACGGACACGGCCCGGTCACAGTCATCTGGCAGGTCCCCGCAGCCTTCCGCGCCGACCGGGCCTTCGGCGTCATCTGCGAAATCCTGCAGGACACCGAAAGCTACGCCGGCAAGGACCTCAGGGTCATCACCGTCTGCCTGTAGTCGACCAGGTCAGGCGTTGACGATGAGTCCGAGTTCGGCCTTCGACGCCAGGCCGGCGTGCTTGGGCAGCACCCGGATGGTGTAGCCGAAGGACCCGGAGCGGTCGATCACCAGGGTGCCGCTGAACAGGTAGCGGCCCTTGCCCAGGTCCTCCACGGTGGTCAGCTCCACGACGGTGACGTCCGTGAGCTCGTCGCTGTCCTCGGCGCGGCCGTAGGCCACCTCCACGGCGACGTCCTCCGGCGGCAGGTCGTGCAGCGCGATGTAGGCGTTGACCTGCAGGTCGTCGCCGATCTGCGGGTCCTCGGAGACGCCGACGGAGTCCACGTGCTCCACCTGGATCTGCGGCCACGCGGCGCGGACCGTGGAACACCAGGCGGCCAGCGACTTCGCCTCGGCGTAGCCGTGCGCGGACGCCTGGCGGCCGGCAAGCGCGGCGGGCCGGTACAGGACGTTGACGTAGTCCTTGAGCATTCGCTCCGCGGACACCGCCGGTCCCAGGTGGGTCATGGTGTGCTTGATCATGGACACCCAGTGGGTGGGGACCGCCTGCGGCCCGGACTGGGACGGCCCGGCCGCACCGGCGCCGTCGGAGACCGTGAGGCCGTAGAACTTTGGCGCCACCTGGGTCTCGAGCAGCTCGTACAGGGCGGCCGCCTCGATATCGTCGCGTTCCTCGGGGGACGCGTCGTTGTTGGCGGTGGGGATCGCCCAGCCGTTCTCGCCGTCGTACATTTCATCCCACCAGCCGTCCAGCACCGAGAGGTTCAGGGAGCCGTTGATGGCCGCCTTCATCCCGGAGGTGCCGCAGGCCTCGAGCGGGCGCAGCGGGTTGTTGAGCCAGACGTCGCAGCCGGGGAAGAGCGTGCGGGCCATCGCGATGTCGTAGTTGGGCAGGAAGACGATCCGGTGCCGGACCGCGGGGTCGTCGGTGAACCGGACCAGGTCCTGGATCATCTTCTTGCCCGCGTCGTCCGCCGGGTGCGACTTGCCGGCGATGACCAGCTGGATGGGGTGGGTCTCGTGCAGCAGGAGCGCCTTGAGCCGCGCGGGATCGCGGAGCATCAGGGTGAGCCGCTTGTAGGTCGGAACGCGGCGGGCGAAGCCGACCGTGAGGACGTCCGGGTCGAGGACGGAATCGGTCCAGGACAGCTCGGCGTCGGCCGCGCCGCGCTTCTTCCACGCCGCGCGGAGACGGCGCCGGACGTCCTCCACCAGGGAGACCCGCATCTCCCGGCGTAGCGCCCAGAGCTCTTCGTCGCTGACGTTGTAGGCGAGGTCCCAGCGGCCCTCGGACTCGGCGTCCGCCCCGAACCGGTCACGGGCGAGCTGGGAGACACGCGGATCCACCCAGGTGGGGACGTGGACGCCGTTGGTCACCGAGGTGATCGGTACTTCCGAGTGGTCGAAGCCCGGCCAGAGCGCGGAGAACATCCCGCGCGAGACCACGCCGTGCAGCTTGGCGACGCCGTTGGCCCGTTGGGCCAGGCGCAGGCCCATGACGGCCATGTTGAAGACGAAGGGGTTGCCGTCGGTGAAGTCCTCCCGGCCCAGGTCCAGGATCTTATCCAGCGGGACGTCCGGGGCCAGGCCCGCGGAGAAGAAGTGCTCGATTTGGGAGATCTCAAACCGGTCGATTCCCGCGGGGACCGGGGTGTGGGTGGTGAAGACGGTGGAGGCCCGGCCGGCGGTGAGCGCCTCGTCCCAACCCAGGGCGGTGTCCCCGGACATGAGTTCCTGGATCCGTTCGACGCCGAGGAAGCCGGCATGGCCCTCATTGGTGTGGAAGACCTCCGGGGCGGGTGCCCCGGTGAGCCGCTGGTAGGCGCGCAGCGCCTTTACCCCGCCCATGCCCAGCAGGAGCTCCTGCTGCAGGCGGTGGTCGCCGCCGCCACCGTAGAGCCGGTCCGTGATGCCGCGGGCGGCGTCGTCGTTGCCGGCCACGTTCGAATCCAGCAGCAGCAGCGGCACGCGGCCGACGTCGGCGCGCCAGACGTGCGCCAGGAGCCGGCGGCCGTGGGGGAGGGGCAGGGAGATTTCCACCGGCCGGCCGTTGCCGTCCGGGGAGGCCTCGCGCAGCAGCGTCAGGGGCAGCCCGTCCGGGTCAAGCACCGGGTAGGTTTCCTGCTGCCAGGCGTCGCGGGAGAGGGACTGTTTGAAGTACCCGGCCTGGTAGAGCAGGCCGACGCCGATCAGCGGCACGCCCAGGTCGGAGGCGGCCTTCAGGTGGTCGCCGGCGAGGATGCCGAGGCCGCCGGAGTACTGCGGCAGGACCTCGGTGATGCCGAACTCGGGGGAGAAGTAGGCGATGCAGCGGGGCGCGTCCTCGCCCAGGCTCTGGTACCAGCGGGGCTGCTCAAGGTACTGGTCCAGGTCCGCGGCGGCCTCGTGTACGCGGCGCACCACATCCTGGTCCGCGGCGAGGCGCTGCAGCTCCTCCCGGCTGACCAGGCCCAGGAACGTCACCGGGTCCTGGGCGCTCTCGGCCCAGATGGCCGGGTTGAGCTGTTCGAACAACTCGCGGGTGGGCAGGTGCCACGACCAGCGAAGGTTGGTGGCCAGCCGCGCCAGGGGCCGGATCGGTTCGGGAAGAACGGTTCTGACGGTAAATCTCCGGATAGCCTTCACCTGCGAAACACTAACCGAGAACTTCGGACCCCGGAACAGTTCCGGGTTTCTTTCCGGTAAATGTCGGGCGGCGCTTCGGATGACCCCAAAAAACGGAGCAGCCTTAGCATTCTGTGCGATTTGTAGATAACGTCGAGCCTGTGACGACTAACTCCCGAACCAGCGCCGTATCCAAGCAAAAGCCGAAGGCCCTGATCACCGATGGGTTGAAATTCGGCAGGTTTCCGATCACCAACGTCCAGCCCTCGGTCGAGGGCGGTAAATTCCCCGCCAAGGCCACCGTCGGCGAGAGCATCGTCGTCGCCGCGACCGCGTTCCGCGAGGGACACGACATGCTCGGCGTCAGCGCGGTCCTGCTGGACCCGCGCGGCAAGGAACGCCAGCGGATCCGCCTCGAGCCCCCGCGGGGCGACCGCGGCAAGGGCACGGATCTCTGGGAGGGCCTGCTGACCCCCAGCGCCACCGGCAAGTGGTCCTACGTGATCGAGGCCTGGCACGACCGCTACGGCACGTGGCACCACAACGCCGAGGTCAAGGTCGACGCCGGGATCGACGTCGAGCTGATGCTTGCCGAGGGCGCGGCGCTCCTGACCGAGGCGTCCGAGGATCCCAGCCGCCCGTCCGCGGACCGCCGCACCCTCCGGATCGCCGCCGCCGGCCTCGCAGACGCCTCCCGGACCCCGGAGGAGCGCCTCGGCGCCGGCTTCGGCGCGGACGTGGCCGCCGTCGTCGGACGCCAGCCCATCCGTGAACTCGTCACCGTCTCCGAACCCTACCCGCTGCTGGTGGAGCGTGAACTCGCCGGCCGAGGCGCCTGGTACGAATTCTTCCCCCGCTCCGAGGGCGCCGTCCGCAACCACGAGACCGGCGAATGGACCTCCGGCACCTTCCGCACCGCCGCGGAGCGCCTCGACGCCGTCGCCGCCATGGGCTTCGACGTGATTTACATGCCCCCGATCCACCCGATCGGCACCCAGCACCGCAAGGGACCGAACAATACCCTCATTGCCGGACCGCACGACCCCGGCTCCCCCTGGGCGATCGGCGCGGCGGAGGGCGGCCACGACGCCATCCACCCGGACCTGGGCAGCTTCGAGGACTTCGATGCCTTCGTGACCCGCGCCGGCGAACTGGGCCTGGAGGTCGCGCTCGACCTGGCCCTGCAGGCCGCCCCGGACCACCCCTGGGTCAAGAGCCATCCCGAATGGTTCACCACCCGGGTGGACGGCAGCATCGCCTACGCCGAAAACCCGCCAAAGAAATACCAGGATATTTTCCCGCTGAATTTCGACAACGATCCCGCCGGGCTGTCCAACGAAATCCTCCGCGTGGTTCAACTGTGGATCAGCCACGGTGTGAAGATTTTCCGTGTGGATAACCCGCACACCAAGCCGGTGTGGTTCTGGGAATGGCTGATTGCCAAGGTCAACAAAAAGAACCCCGACGTCGTCTTCCTGGCCGAGGCGTTCACCCGCCCGGCCATGATGCACGCCCTCGGCCGGGCCGGATTCCAGCAGTCCTACTCCTACTTCACCTGGCGGAATACCAAGGAAGAACTGGAGAAGTACTTCCAGGAAATCAGCCACGAATCCCCGGCGTATTTCCGGCCGAACTTCTTCGTCAACACCCCGGACATCCTGACCGAATATCTGCAGTTCGGCGGACCGGCGGCCTTCAAGATCCGGGCCGCGCTGGCCTCGACCGCTAGCCCGCTCTGGGGCGTCTACGCCGGCTACGAGCTCTACGAGCACGTGGCCCGGCCCGGCGCCGAGGAGTACATCGACAATGAGAAGTTCGAGTACAAGGCCCGTGACTGGGACGCGGCCACGGAATCCGGCCGTACCCTGGCCCCGTACCTGACCCGCCTGAACGCCATCCGGCACGCCCACCCGGCGCTGGGGGACCTGCAAAACCTCACCCTGCACGCCAGCACGGACAGCTCCACAGTGGTCTACTCCAAGCACAAGACGCTGGCCGACGGCACCAAGGACACCCTGATCATTGTGGTCAACGTGGACCCGCACAGCCCCCGCGAAAGCACGGTCACCATTGACCGCGCAGCCCTGGAACTGGACCCGGAGGACCTGACCCACAACGGCGGCTACGTCGTCGAGGACCTGATCTCCGGTGAAAGCTGGGAGTGGGGCGAGTACAACTACGTCCGCCTCGACCCCCACGTCGAACCCGCCCACATCCTCAACGTCCGGAGGTCCCGCCCGTGAGCTTTAGTCCGAGCAACCCCAGCCAGCACTTCACGCCCAAGGGGACCTTTGAACTGAACGCCCCCGGCCTGCAGCATGACCCCCACTGGTACCGCAAGGCGGTCTTCTACGAGGTGCTGGTCCGCGGTTTCGCCGACGGGAACGGGGACGGCTCCGGTGACTTCCATGGGCTGATCGAGAAGCTCGACTACCTGCAGTGGCTGGGCGTGGACTGCCTCTGGCTGCCCCCGTTCTTCCAGTCCCCGCTGCGCGACGGCGGCTACGACATCTCGGACTACAACTCCGTGCTGGACGAATTCGGCACCATCAGCGACTTCAAGCGCCTGGTCGCCGAGGCCCACGCCCGAGGCGTCCGCGTCATCATCGACCTGCCCCTGAACCACACCTCGGACCAGCACCCCTGGTTCCAGGAGTCCCGCAAGGACCCGGACGGGCCCTTCGGCGACTTCTACGTCTGGAGCGACACGGACGAGAAGTACCAGGACGCGCGCATCATTTTCGTGGACACCGAGGAATCCAACTGGACCTTCGACCCGATCCGCCGCCAGTTCTTCTGGCACCGGTTCTTCAGCCACCAGCCGGACCTGAACTTCGAGAACCCCAAGGTCATCGACGCCGTGTTCGACGTCGTCCGTTTCTGGCTGGACCAGGGCATCGACGGCTTCCGGGCCGACGCCATCCCCTACCTATTCGAGGAGGAAGGCACCAACTGCGAGAACCTGCCGGCCACCCACGAGTTCCTCCGCCAGCTGCGGAAAATGGTGGACGAGAGCTACCCCGGCCGCGTCATCATCGCTGAGGCCAACCAGCCGCCGGCGGAGGTCGTGGAGTATTTCGGCACCGAGGAGGAGCCGGAGTGCCACATGGCGTTCCACTTCCCGATCATGCCGCGCCTCTACTACGCGCTGCGCGACCAGAAGGCCGCGCCGATCATCGAGACCATGCGGGACACCCCGGCCATCCCGGAAGGTGCCCAGTGGGGTACGTTCCTGCGCAACCACGACGAGCTGACCCTGGAAATGGTCACCTCCGACGAGCGCGCCGCCATGCTTGGCTGGTACGCGCCGGATCCGCGCATGCGGGCCAACATCGGCATCCGGCGCCGGCTCGCGCCGTTGCTGGACAACTCCCGCTCCGAGATCGAACTGATCAACGCGCTGCTGCTGTCCCTGCCGGGCAGCCCCTTCCTGTACTACGGGGACGAGATCGGCATGGGCGACAACATCTGGCTCGAGGACCGTGACGCCGTCCGCACCCCGATGCAGTGGAACCCGGACCGTAACGCGGGCTTCTCCAACGCGGACCCGGGCAAGCTCTACCTTCCGGTGATCCAGTCGCTGGTCTACAACTACAGCATGGCCAACGTCGAGGCCGAGGCCGCGCACTCCGGGTCGCTGCTGCGCTGGACCCGGCAGATCCTCAGCGTCCGCAAGAACCACCCGGCGTTCGGGCTTGGGTCCTTCAAGCATGTCGAGGCGGACCACGACGTCGTCCTGGCCTACCTGCGGGAGCTCCCGGCCGGGAACGCCGCCGGCGAGGACCCGGAGACCATCCTCTGCGTCTTCAACCTCTCCCAGCACCCGGTGGCCACGTCGCTGCGGGTCCCGCAACTGGCCGGCCGCGGCCTGCGGGACGTCTTCGGCGGCCAGGCCTTCCCCGGCATCGCCGACGACGGGACGCTGACCCTGACCCTGGGCAGCCACGACTTCTTCTGGCTGCGGGTCCGCTCGGCCGCCTCCAACCCGGCATCGCCCCACACCCAGGCGATGCCTATCCTGTCCATCGAAGGCTGACATGACCCGACCCACCCTTTCCCCCGCCCTGGACGCGCTGCTGCGCAGCTGGCTGCCGCGCCAGCGCTGGTTCCCGGTCAAGAGCGCGCACTTCAGCTTCGACCCGGTGGGCAGCGTGACCCTCGAAGCGCCCGTCCCGGCCGCACCCTCCCTGGGTACGCCGGCGGAAGACGGCGGTGCCCGGTTCAAGGTCCTGCTGCTGGCCGTCACCTACCCGACGGCGGACGGCGACCGGACCGACGTCGTCCAGGTCCCGCTGAGCTTCCGCGCCTTGCCGCTGGCCGGTGCAGGGGCGGCGCTGCTCGGCGAGATCCAGGCCGACGGCGGCACGCCGGGCGGCTGGGTGTACGACGGCGTCCACGACGCGGCGTTCATCGCCGCGTGGCTGGAGCTGATGCGCTCCCGCGGCGCCACCGCGGACGGGTCGGCCACCGGCGAGCTGGTCGACTCGGACCACCGGCTGCCGCACGCTACCGGCAAGGTCCGGGTGCTCTCCGGTGAACAGTCCAACAGCTCGGTAATCGTCGACGACGGCACCTCCGCCGCGATCCTGAAGTTCTTCCGCGTCCTCTCCGAGGGGCAGAACCCCGAGGTCGAAATCGGCGCCGCCCTGACCGCGGGACGCACCGCCGAGGTCCCCGCCACCCTCGGCTGGGTGACCGGTGAGTGGGCCGTTACGGACGGGGCGGTTACGGACGGGACGGTTCCGGATGCGGACGGCGGCCGGGCTGCCCGCGCCGAACTGGCCGTCGCCCACGAATTTCTCGCCGGCGGCCTGGATGCGTGGCGGCTGGCCGTCGACGCGGCCCGCACCGGAACCGATTTCACCGCCGAGGCGCACGCCCTCGGCGTCGCTACGGCCACCGTCCACCGCCGCCTCGCCGAGGCGCTCGGCACGGCGGCAGAGGCCGTCCCGGGCGGCGACATTGCCCCCGGCGTCGCCCAGCGGGTCCGCCAGTCCTGGGCCGAGGCGGGCACCGCCGTCGGACCCTTCGACGAGGCCCTGCAGTCGCTGCTGGCCCGGCTCGCCGGTACCAGCGCGGGGCAGCTGCAGCGGATCCACGGGGACCTTCACCTCGGCCAGATCCTCCAGGTCCCCGTCGCCGCCGGCCAGCCCGCCCGCTGGGCGATCCTCGACTTCGAGGGCGAGCCCCTGCGGCCCGTCTCCGAACGGAATTTCCCGGACGTGCCGCTGCGCGACGTCGTCGGCATGCTGCGCTCCTTCGACTACGCCGCCGGCGCGGCCGCCCGCGAGGACGACGGCGCCGCCGTCCCCGAAGAGTGGGTGGACGACTGCGCCTCGGCGTTCCTCGCCGGCTACGCCGAGGTCACCCCCGGCACCATCGACCGTGACTCGCCCTTGTTCACCGCCCTTTGGCTGGACAAGGCGCTCTACGAAGTTGTTTACGAACTACGAAACAGGCCCGACTGGCTCGCCATCCCGGTGAATGCATCCCGTCGTCTCCTTGGCAGTACTGGCTCCGGCGCCCCCGTCGAAGCCGCAGCGGAAGGTAAGAACATGACTGGCTCAGCACGTACCGAACGGCCCGGAGCGCCGCTCCCCGTCGACGCGGACACCCTCGCCCGGGTGGCGGCGGGGGAGCATCACGCCCCCCACTCCGTCCTCGGCGCCCACCTCGACGACTACGGCCACGTCACCATCCGCACCGTGAAACACATGGCGGAATCCGTCTCGGTGGTGACGTCCGCCGGCACGACGCCCATGACGCACGAGGCCGGCGGTGTGTGGGTGGCAGTCCTCGAACCGCTCGACGCCGGCCATGTCCCGGACTACCGGCTGGAGGTCCGTTACGAGGACCAGGACGCGGTCCGCACCGACGAGCCGTACCGCTACCTGCCCACCGTGGGTGAAATCGACCTGCACCTGATCGGGGAAGGCCGACACGAACGGCTCTGGGACGCCCTCGGCGCCCACGTCCAGCACTACAAGTCCTCCCTCGGCGACGTCGACGGTGTGTCCTTCGCCGTCTGGGCCCCCAACGCCCAGGCCGTGCGCGTCAAGGGCGACTTCAACGGCTGGGACGGCCGCGAGAACTCGATGCGCTCGCTCGGCTCCTCCGGGGTATGGGAGATTTTCATCCCCGGCGTTATGGCAGGGGCGTGCTATAAGTTTGAGATCAAGACCCGGCACGGGCACTGGGTGGAGAAGGCCGACCCGCTGGCGTTCGGCACCGAGGTGCCGCCGCTGACCGCATCACGTGTGGTCGAACCGTCCTACGTCTTCAAGGACGAGGAGTGGATGAAGGCCCGCGCCGCCCGCGATCCGCACAACGCGCCGATGAGCGTATACGAGGTGCACCTCGGGTCCTGGCGCGTCGGCCTGGACTACCGCCAACTGGCCAAGGAACTCGTGGAGTACGTGAAGTGGCTCGGCTTCACGCACGTGGAGTTCATGCCCGTCGCCGAGCACCCGTTCGGCGGCTCCTGGGGCTACCAGGTCACGTCCTACTTCGCGCCGACCTCCCGCTTCGGGCACCCGGACGAGTTCCGGCACCTGGTGGACGAACTGCACCAGGCGGGCATCGGCGTGCTGTTGGACTGGGTCCCGGCCCACTTCCCCAAGGACGCCTGGGCGCTGGCGAAGTTCGACGGTGAGCCGCTGTACGAGCACTCGGACCCGAACCTCGGCGAGCACCCGGACTGGGGCACCCTGATCTTTGATTTCGGCCGCAGTGAGGTCCGCAACTTCCTGGTCGCGAACGCGCTGTACTGGCTGGATGAGTTCCACATTGACGGACTCCGGGTGGACGCCGTCGCCTCGATGCTCTACCTGGACTACTCCCGCAAGGAAGGCCAGTGGCAGCCCAACCGCTTCGGCGGCCGCGAAAACCTTGAGGCGATCTCCTTCCTGCAGGAAGCCAACGCCACGGTCTACAAGACCCACCCCGGCGCGGTCATGATCGCCGAGGAGTCCACCGCATTCCCGGGCGTCACTGCCCCCACGGACCAGGGCGGCCTGGGCTTCGGGCTCAAGTGGAACATGGGCTGGATGCACGACTCCCTGAAGTACATGGCGGAGGACCCGTACAACCGCAAGTGGCACCACGGCACCATCACCTTCTCCATGGTTTACGCCTACACGGAGAACTTCCTGTTGCCGATCAGCCATGACGAGGTTGTCCACGGCAAGGGTTCGATGCTGCGCAAGATGCCCGGCGACCGCTGGCAGCAGCTGGCCAACCTTCGCGCCTTCCTGGGCTACCAGTGGGCGCACCCGGGCAAGCAGCTGATCTTCATGGGCACCGAGTTCGGCCAGGAGGCCGAGTGGTCGGAGCAGTACGGGCTGGACTGGTGGCTGGCGGACATCCCCGCCCACCGTGGCGTGCAGCTGCTCACCAAGGACCTGAACGAGCTCTACAGTTCGACGCCGGCCCTCTACGAGCGGGACAACGATCCGGAGGGGTTCCAGTGGATCAACGGAGGGGACGCTGACCGCAACGTCCTGAGCTTCATCCGGCGCGACGCTGACGGCAACCCGCTGGTGGTGGCGCTGAACTTCTCCGGCGCACCGCACCACGACTTCCGCCTGGGTGTCCCCGCTGCGGGACAGTGGCGTGAAGTGCTGAACACCGACGCCGATGCGTATGGAGGATCGGGCGTCACCAACGGCGGGCCGCTGACCGCGACCGGGGACGGCATCGACGGGCAGCCTGCCTCCCTGACCGTCACGCTGCCGCCGCTGGGTGCGGCCTACTTCAAGGCCGCCGAGTAGCACTTCTATGAAAGGCCCGGAACCGTCGCGGTTCCGGGCCTTTCGGGTGTCCGGGGGAGTGCTCCGGGGCCCCGCTTTGTCACCGCGGCCGAGTGGTGGTACAGTTTATTTCCGCGCTGCTCCCCGGAATTGATCCGCTGAGAAGACCACGAAGGCCACGGCCAACTGGATCGGGACGCTGATTTGACTAGGGCGAAGTGCGCGGGTAAGTTTGAAAAGTTGCTCCGGAGCGAGTCGCGGCCTTTGATGGGGTTGTGGTGGTGCCGGGTGTGTCTGTTGTTTGAGAACTCAATAGTGTGCCAAGTTTGTTGATACCGATTGTTTTATTGATTGGTTGAAATT